>DNND01000066.1:33819-34657 GCA_003488005.1 Blastocatellia bacterium
TGGGTGGGGTGCTCTCAAGCTTAAAGACATTTCGGTTCTGGCGGTCGGGCTTAATCCTTCTCTCGGCCGTACCGATTGCAATTTTTACCAATGCGCTTCGAGTCAGCGGCACCGGCATTTTGGCCCGCTATTATGGGACGAAAGTCGCAGACGGCTTCTTTCACACGTTTTCAGGTTGGGTGATTTATATCGTCGCTTTCCTGATGTTGTTCGGAGTCGGATGGGTTTTGGATCGAGTGAAGACCAATAGGAAGCCAGAGGCAACGCGGCCGCAAGCCGCCACTCTGCAAAACGCATTTCAAACCGCGGCCGAAGGGATTGAGTCGCAATGAAGAGTTGGCGCTTCACAATTTTTCTTCTCCTGCTCGTCGCCGGCGGGTTGTTGGTTAATGCCTGGGCCTATCTGGGCGAGGCGCATGTTGACCGCAAGCAGTTGAACGGCTTTCCCAAACAGATCGAAAGTTGGAAACAGTTAGGCGGCGATGAACAGTTTGATGAGAAAACGATGGCCGTGTTGCGAGCCAGCGACTATCTGCTGCGCAACTATCGAGCGAACGACGGCCGCATATTGAATTTCTATGTTGGTTACTACGCCAGCCAACGAGAGGGCGCTACCTATCACAGCCCCTTGAATTGTTTGCCGGGCTCAGGCTGGATAATGAGCGATCCGGACAGAATCACTATCTCGCCAAAAGGAAGACCGGCATTCGTCGCTAACAAGTACATCATTCAAAACGGCGACCATAAAGAGTTGCTCATTTATTGGTACCAGGGGCGCGGGCGCGCGGTAGCCAGCGAGTACTGGGGAAAGATCTACACCGTCGTCGATAGTGTGCGC
>DNND01000066.1:34961-62141 GCA_003488005.1 Blastocatellia bacterium
AGTGTGCGCCGGCGTCGTTCCGATGGCGCGATGGTGCGCATCACCACTCCCATCGAAAGTTCACAAGCGGACGCGCTCAAAGCGTCGGTCGATCTGGCTGCCGAGACATCGACCATCCTGCCTGAATTTATTCCAGATTGACCTCAATCGGGAATTCATTTGACAGCCTTTGAACGCAAAACCACGAGCGCTACAGAACTCAATATGCATTTAAGTTCGGCGCGCTCGCCAAACTTGATTTGCGCCATCAGCTTCATCGCGCGGTGGTTCGGCAATTGCTAAGTGATGCCTGACTTGTCGTACTTTCAGCCTCCGCTCGCGACCCTGCACTTGTAACTAACTTCAACAGTAATTTGCGGAAGCACTGAAGAATTAAGCCTTTCGTATTAGTGTCGCGCTCTCGTACCCACCGGTGGCATTGCCCGCCGCCGGTTGGGAAAAACGAAAGTGAAGACAAAAACGCGGGCCCGCAAAGATCGGGTTCACGACAGGAGAACAAAATGAATATCGAGTGCCGAACCAGCGTCTATTACGCAACCCTCTTAGCAGTTCTTTTCGCAGCTATCTTCGCTATCAGCGGCTGCGCCAATCCCGAAAAAACCAAAGTCGCCCACGTCGAAAAAGGCGAAGTTTACCTGAAAGACGAAAAGTTTCAGGAAGCCTCGCTTGAGTTTCGCAATGCGATTCAAATCGACGAGCGTTTTGCCCCGGCCCATTGGGGACTGGCGCGAGCCTTCGAGGGATTGCAGCGTTTTCCGGAAGCGTTTGATGAGTTGCGCAAGACCACGGAACTCGACGCCGACAATTTCGATGCGCGCGTAAAGCTCGGCAACTACTACATTGCCGGCGCCAAAGGCCGTCCGGAGATGATTGCCGAAGCCGAGCGACTGGCGAAAGAAATTCTGCAAAAGAACGCGAACCACGTCGAAGGCCACATCCTGATGGGCAGCATCTTCTTCGCGCAGAACGAACCCGCAAAAGCCTTCGCCGAGATGAACCACGCCATCGAGTTGGATCCAAAACGCGTTGAGTCGTATCTCAGTTTGGCGCGCTTCTACATTGTCACCAACGACAACGGGAAAGCGGAGGAGACTTTCAAACGGGCGATTGCAGTCAGCTACAACTCCGGACTGGCCCACACTGAGTATGGCAAGTTTCTGGTGCAACTGAACCGTGGGACGGAAGCGGAAGCAGAGATGAGCAAGGCTGTCGAAGTGGAACCCAGTAACCGCTCTTCACGTTTTGTGCTGGCGAGTTTTTATCTCGTCAACAAACAACTTGATAAGGCGGAAGTCGCGTACAAAGCGCTGGCGGAGATGAACAAAGACAAGCCTGAGGGCCGCGCGGTGCTTGCCGACTTCTATTCGTCTGTTAACCGTCTCGACGAAGCTATCAATATCTACAAAGACATCATTGCCGAGTCGCCCGACTTCACCCAGGGCCGGTATCGCTTAGGCGAAATCATGCTGACGCGTGGTGACACCGCCGGCGCGATTGCGCAAATCGAGGAAATTCTCAAAAAGGACCAGCACGATCGGCAGGCGCTGCTGCTGCGCGCCCGGGTTCGCGCCCAAACTGGTGAGTCTAATGATTTGCTGGCCGCCGTTGAAGATTTGAAAGAGGTGCTGATTCAGGAACCTAACTCGCGCGCCGGTCTCTACTTTATGGCGCAGACAAACTTCAATTTGGGAAACGTCGATCAGGCCCGCGCTTTTGCCGGCGACCTCGAGCGTAACTATCCCGACTACCTGCCGGCGAAGTTAATGCAGGTGCAGATAAGCCTGGCTTCCGGCGACACCAAATCGGCCGCGCGACTTTCGACTGAACTAATCGATCGCGTTAACCAGACTGCTCCGGATCGCAACAGCTCGCCGCAGATGCTGGCGGAGATCAAAGTTAAGGCCTACATCTCGCGTGGCACGGCGGCGCTGCAACTAGGCAACGCTGACGCTGCAAAAAAGGATTTCATGGCGGCGCGCGACGTTGCTTCGGGTGATACCTATCCGCTCATCAGTCTCGCCGCAGTCGCACTGGCTCAGAACAAACCGGACGAAGCCGTTGGTTTCTATGAGAACGCGCTGGCGATCGACGGAACAAACTTTAACGCCCTCAGCGGACTGGTACGTTTGTATGCCGGCAAAGGCGAGCTAAACAAAGCTCACGCGCGGATCGATCAGGTTCTAAACTCCTATCCCGGTAACGCTTCACTGCATTACTTAAAAGCGCAGGCTTATGGCTTCGAACACAACTCGGGCCAGGCTGAAGTTGAATTGCGCAAGACACTGGAAATCGATCCGAACTATATTGCTGCTTATTCGGCGCTGGGCGCGCTCTTCATTAACACCAATCAACAGGACCGCGCGATTGCTGAGTATCAAAAGATTCTCGAGCACCGGCCGGACAACGCTACGGCATACACGCTGATTGGCATGCTCGACGATTCGCGTCAGAACTTTGACGCAGCCGCTGACAGTTATCGCAAAGCGCTTGGCAAAGATCAGAACGCCGTCATTGCGGCAAACAATCTGGCCTGGCTGTACGCGGTAAATGGCAAGGGCAATCTCGACGAAGCAGTGCGCTTATCTCAAGGCGTCGTGCAAAAAAATCCGAACATTCCTGGTTTTGTCGACACGCTTGGCTGGGTCTACTACAAAAAAGGTTTGTACGGCGCGGCGATTGAACAGTTGCAGAAAGCAGTTGCGTTGGATGAGCGGGCCGCGAAGGGTGGTACTGCCACACCGGCTGCTAATTATCACTTCCACCTCGGAATGGCGTTGAAAGCCAAAGGCGATAAGGCCGCCGCGCGACGCGAGCTCGAGCTGGCCATGCGTCTCGGCGAACGAGCGCCTTTTGCAGAAGCAGCCGAGGCGCGTAGCGCTTTAGGCGATCTCTAAACCAAAACTTCCGAGGGAGAGAAGTCATGAGTGTTGAATTTCGGCAACGTACGCCCGGTGAGTACGCAAAAATTGCCTGGAAGCGCAAGTGGATGATCATCCTGCCGGCGATCGCAATTGCGGTGTCCGTCGGGTGGGTCGTTTGGCAACTTCCCGATCTTTACGAATCGTCCACGCTGATCGTTGTCAAACCTTCGACGCTGCCCAATTCCGTTGTGCCGACGATTACTGAAGACAGCCTGACGCGGCAAATCAACAGCATCGCGCAGGTCGTCACCAGTCGCAGCTCGCTCGAGCCGCTAATCGAGAAATACGAACTCTACAAAGCGGAAAGACAACGCGGCGAGCCAATGGAAGTCCTGGTTGACTACATGCGCGCCAGTATCAAGGTCGAGGTCAACACCAGCCGCAACGACATCACCAACGGTTTCAACATCACCTATCGCGGCCGCAACGCCAAGACAACCCAGGCCGTAACCGCCGAACTGGCAAGCAAGTACATCGACGAGCAAACCAAGAACACGATTAACTCGACGAGTTCGGCGAAACAGTTCATCGACCAACAGGTAAACCAAACCAAGGAAGAGCTCGACCTGGTTGATAAAGAGCGACTCGACTTTATGCAGAAGAACGTCGGCAACCTGCCGTCGGAAGCCGCATCGCTGGTGGGCCAACTTACCGGTTTGCGGGAACAACAGAAAGCCTACATCTCCGAAGTTGGACGGCTGCAGGATCGACGCTCGGCGCTGGCTAGCCAGTTGGCCGTAGTCAAGAAAACGTCCGATCAAGCGAAAGATGACATCGCTGAGAATACAACCGATCCGAAAACGACCCTGGCCTGGTCGCAACTCGTTTCCCGCAAAGCGGATCTTGAATCGCAGTTGACGCGCATGCTTACCGAGCTGCGGCCAAAACATCCGGACGTACTGGCCAAGCAGGCGGAAGTTGATTCCGTCAAAGAAGCGATGGACCAGATGATCGTGGAATGGAAACAGCGTATCAAGGAAAAACAAGACAAGCTGCGCGACCGCCCCGACTTGACGGTGGCGAATCTCGAATCAGAAAGCGGCTTGGTTGATGGCGAGATAAAACGCGAGCAGATCCTGCTGGGACAAATCGATCAGCAGATTAATCAAGTGATGGACCGGATCAATAACGTTCCGGGGGCTGAGGTAACTCTTGGCGCGCTCGATCGCGACTATCAAACCAAAAAGGCGCAATACGATGCGCTCCTGATGCAACAACAGAAGATTGGTTTAGGCGCGGATGCAGCCAGCCAACAACAGGGTGAAGGCATTCAAGTGGTTGACCCGGCAAACTTGCCGGCGCGACCGGTAGCGCCAAAGCGTCTGATGTTGATGGGCGCAGGGCTCGGTGCTGGACTCGCTTTTGGTCTGTTTCTGGTAGGCATGTTTGAAGTTCCTCGGCTCTTAACAGTTCAAACCAGCGAAGACGCTGCGCATTACACGGGACTTCCTGTTCTCGTGGCGGTGCCTGAATTGTTGACCGCGCAGGAGGCGCAAGTCATTCCGCGCCGGCGCCGGTTAATCCTGGCGGCAGCAATCGTGGCGATGGTCCTTGCGATTCCGGCGTTGGCTTTGGTTCTAAAACTGACGCAGGTATTCGAACGGTTCGCCGTCTAAAAAAGTTTATTAACGATCCGGCGCTGGCCGGCTTGGAGGTTCAAAAGGTGTACGCAGAATTTTACGGACTAAAAGAATTGCCATTCGCGTTGACTCCCGATCCGCGCTTCATCTATTTCACGCCCTCGCACACCGAAGTAATGGCCAACCTGCATTACGGCATCGAGAGCGGCAAGGGTTTGATCGTGGTAACGGGCGAAGTTGGCACCGGCAAAACGACGATCTTGCGCTGGATGATGCAGCGGCTGGATCGCACCGTGCTGGTCGCCTATATCTTTAACCCGCGCCTGTCGGTGACTGAGTTTTATCAACACCTGGCCAGTCTGCTCGACGTGCAGAAATGGGAAACGAAGCCGGAGTTGCTGGTGTCGTTGGGCCAGGCACTCGACTCGCGACATTCGCGAGGCCTGCGCACAGTCCTGATCATCGACGAAGCGCAGGGGCTATCGCCCGCGGTGCTCGAAGAAATTCGCCTGCTTTCCAACTTTGAATCAGACACGGCTAAACATCTACAAATTGTCTTGACCGGGCAGCCGGAGTTGCGGAATGTTTTGAACTATCCGGATCTGCGGCAACTAAAACAGCGCGTGGCACTGCGTTGTATGATCAAAGCATTGCCAAGTGTTGAAGAGACCGATCGCTACATAACTTCGAGACTGCTCGCCAGCGGCGCGCAACGCACCGAGATCTTCACCAGCGAGGCAGTTGATTACATCTACCGCTGCACCGAAGGAATCCCGCGAAACATAAATAACCTGTGCGACAACGCGTTGCTCGCGGGCTACGCCGCGGGTGAACTGACTGTTGGTCGAGCGATTGTCGAAGAGGTGGCTGAAACTTTCGATATGTTGCCGCGCCTGGATCGCGGACTGCAAACGGGTGAGGAAAACGAATTGCCGGCGCGAATTTTTTCAGCCGCCGGGCGCGCGGAACTTTGGGCCGCGGGTGAAGGAAACGATAGTTCGACAAACTGAAGGAAGCTCTGATTAAGTTCTTCGACGCGTAGCATCGGCAGAATTTAACCCGGCCTTTCAAGGCCGGGAACAATCAACCAGTCGTTCGCGTCGCGTAGCGACGCCTGAACCAGCGCTATTTTCAACTGTCGCTACGCGACGTGGACAAATTTCGAATTGAACCCGGCGTTGAAACGCCGGGCTAAATTCTACCGACGCTACGCGTCTAAGAGCTTGAACAGAAATTTCTGAAGTTTGTCGCACTTGTAAACAAGGAGAACCACATGGGCAGAGTTTACGATGCACTAAGGCGTTCCGGCACCGATGGGTCCGCCATCGTCTTCGAGCCACAGCCATCGAGTTCAGATTATCGCGGCGAAATCCGCACTCACCGCCTCGTCCCCTCGGCGCAGCAGATTGAAGAAGAGCTATTCAGCGCTTCTTCCATCCTGAACCGGACGGAAGACACGGTGACCAGTTCAGCGTTCACTGCGCACACTGCGTATGCAACCGGCGGGACGGCACTCCCTGCCGGCCAGTCATCCGGTGCTGTTGGGGCAACCTTGGACGCTGCAAGGCCGGCGCGCGTGAGCGGCCTCGTCTCTTATGACGTGGATGCAACGCGCGTCGAGCCTCATCTCGTGGCTATCACTCAACCGCGCTCTGCCTATTGCGAACAATTCCGTTCCTTACGCACTCGAGTGCTGCAAGCAGGCGAGCGCGAACAAATGCGGACCTTTGTTGTCACCAGCGCCGGTATGGGCGAAGGCAAAACTCTGACGGCCTTGAATCTCGCCTGGTTGTTGGCCCAATCAGAAGGCGTCAAGGCATTGGTTATTGACAGCGACCTGCGTCAACCCTGCGCGACTAACTATTTGGCGATAGACGCACCGCGTGGGCTTTCGGAAATACTGGGCGGTGAGCTCAGCTTGCGTGATGCCATCGTGCGACTCGATCCAGCCGGACTTTATCTGTTGCCGGGTGGGCAGGCGCGCGAAGACGTTGCCGAGTTGCTGTCGGGACCAACCTTCGCGGGCGTGATTGCTGAAGCACGTCGCCTGTTTGACTTCATCATCATCGACGCGCCGCCGCTGGGAATCTTTACCGACGCCAACGTGCTGATCAGCCGCGCCGATGGCGCGCTGTTAGTGGTGCGTGCGGGCAAAACGCGCTATGCGCAGGTTAATGAGTTATTGGAGCAACTGCCGCGCGAACGGATGCTCGGCGTTGTTTTGAATCGCGCCGATGAAGAACTCGAATCTGGCGCTTATTACTACCAGCAACGGCATTACCGGCAGCCAAGAGTGCCGGCCGGAGAAGACAGGCTGCGTTTGGTTTCAGAGTTGGAAGAAGACGAAGAGGTGGCAATCGCAAGTTGAGAGCATCACGCGCAAATACTCGTACCATTCTATTATTGCTAGCCGAGGCGGCCGTCGTCTTTGGCGCGATAATTGGTGCAGTCTATTTGCGTTTAGGGGTTGAAGACTCATATTACGAGCTAATGCTACGGCAGGGTTTTCTAAAGGCTGGACTGGCAACGCTCTTTTGTTTGGCGACGTTTTATCTTTTCGACCTTTACGATTTTGTAGTCATGCATGATCGTCGCGAACTGGTGTTGCGACTAGTGCAGGCGTTGGGCCTTGCCTGGATTGCGTTGGCGCTTGCGTTCTATGCGTTTCCACAATTGATGCTCGGGCGCGGCATTTCCGTTATTGCGTTGCCGCTGGCGCTTGGCCTGATGGTCGGCTGGCGCATCTCGATTCATTGGCTGCTGGGCCATCCCGACTTTGGCGAAAAGATTTTGATTGTTGGTTCGGGACAACTGGCCGTCGAAGTCGCGCGGGAAATGCTGGAACGTCCGGACGCCGGGTATCGCATCGCAGGTTTTGTTGGGACCGATCCGGAATTGCTGGGCAAGAGTCTCATTAACCCGTGCGTAATCGGTTTAACTTCAGACCTTAACGAAGTAGTGCGTCGCGAAAACATCGATCGCATAGTCGTGGCGATGGGTGAACGGCGCGGGCAACTGCCGACGGCGGAGTTGTTGCGGTTGAGTCTGGCGGGAACTGTAAACATTGAAGAAGGCGCGTCGTTTTACGAACGTGTAACGGGGCGCGTTTCGCTGAGCATGATTCGCCCGTCGTGGCTGATTTTTTCCAGCCGGGGCCGGCAAGCCCGCATTTCAGGCATCGCGCGCACGGTAGTTCACCGGCTTGTGGCGATTTTTGGCGGCTTATTGTCGCTGCCTATTGCGTTGTTCACAGCGGTGGTTATCAAGCTGGAATCGTCCGGCCCAATTTTCTATCGGCAGGAAAGGGTTGGTAAGAACGGCCGGCCTTTCAACGTAATGAAGTTTCGTTCCATGCGGGCGGACGCAGAAAAAGCAGGACCGGTGTGGGCCAGCAAGGACGACGACCGCACCACGGGGGTTGGAAAAATTATTCGCAAGTTGCGTATCGATGAGATCCCGCAGTTTTGGAACATCCTGCGCGGCGAAATGGATTTCGTTGGACCACGTCCGGAGCGGCCGCATTTTGTTTCGCAACTTGCGGAAGAAATTCCTTATTACGAACAACGGCACTTGATTGCGCCGGGCCTGACCGGTTGGGCGCAGATCAAATATCCCTATGGCGCGTCAGTTGAAGATGCGCGTCAAAAGCTGCAATACGATCTTTACTACATTAAGAACCAGAGCCTGGTGCTCGACGCAATAATCCTTTTCGAGACCGTAAAAATAATTCTGTTTGGTCGCGGTCGCTGAGGTGGTTGTAAAGCAAACTGTTAGTTTGCGGGTTTTGGGAGGCTGAGATGAAGAACATACACAAAAGTTTACAGGTATTAATGGTTGCCGTGCTGCTGCTTCTGTCGGCAACGGTTTCTGGTTTTGCACAAACGCCGGCAGTATCAAGAAATGCGCCTGACACGGTCACCAGCAAGACGCGGCAGCGGTTTGCGGCGAAAACTACGGACGACAAGACTACCGAAGTGAAGACGTCTGACCCAGTTAAACGCCAGGGAAAACGTGGCACCGAGCCCGACGAAGTGAAACCGTCAGCCGACCTGATGACGAAGCCGCAAACTGCGGCCACAAATTCTGCTGAACCGCTCGATGACGTTCTTGTTTCCGACACGCCGGCCGCCAGCTCAAACAAGTCTACGAATAAATCATCGAATGCTCCCGCCGACAACCAGGCGAATCGGCACGAACAGCCTTCCGAAGAGGCAGCCGTGGTTCCTTACTACAACAACTTCTTCAACACCTACCGGCTCGGGCCGGAAGACGTTGTTTCAGTCAGCGTCTTTGGACAGGATCGCTATTCGCGCGCGGGAATTATTATTCCGCCAAGTGGACGCATTTCGCTGGCGCTCATCCCGGGCGGTGTTTTCGTTAACGGCAAGACTGTTGACGAGGTAGCCCAAAGCATCAAGAAGAGTTACGACGAGTACATTATTGATCCGCAAGTTTCGGTTTCGCTCGATAAAGCATCGTCATATCGTTACAGCGTTATCGGCGATGTGGCCCAGCCGGGCATTCGTTTGATGAGCCATCGGCTGACTGTGACAGAAGCATTGGGGGAGGCAGGCGGCGTATTGCAAACTGGCGACCGCAGCAAGGTTGTTGTGTTGCGTAGGCAGGCTGACGGCAACCTGACACCAATACCTGTCAACGTCAGCGCTATCTATAAAGGCAAGGCGCCGGATGTGACTTATCTCGTTCCGGGAGATCAAGTGATCGTACCGGGGAACAAGTTCAAGAGCTTCCAAAAGGTCATGACCCTATTCCCAATCTTGAGCTTTGCGCGGATTTTTACTGGGGGAATCTTTCCGTAAGTAAGTAGACAGCAAACAGCAGACAGCAAACAGCAAGCGAGGAGCCGCGAGGATCGGCTTTGAAATGCAAAATGTCTCGTCAGACACAAGATATGACGATATTGCTCTTCCGGCTGTTTGCTGTTTGCTCTGGCGCGTTCGGGGAAACGGCTATGCCGTCTGATGTGCGGAAGGGCTTTCCCTTCCGGTAAGCTGGAAAATGAAATTGGGGCTACGCCCCCGGTTCGGTCGATATGAACTTAAGTATTACTAACTTTAGGGGCGCAGCCCCGGGAAATATTGTAGCGGCTCGGAAGGGCATAGCCCTTCCGCACATCAGTCGGCCTAGCCGGTTCGATGATGGATTCCTCGGGCGGCCTAGCCGGTTCGATGATGGGTTCATCAGAAGGCACAGCCGTGGAAGAATCGAAGGGTTCATGCGCCTCCGGCAAAACCGCAGTAATCAGTTTTCACTGCACACTGCACACCGCACACTGCACACTGCACACCGCACACTGCACACTGCACACCGCACACTGCTCACTTTCTTTATCTTTCTGCTTACTGCCCACTGCCTACTGCCTACTGCGCTTGCCTCGGGCACCTGGCAACGACAGCGAACTAGCTCGCTGGCTTGGCTGCATTCAGTTTTCTTCCTCGATCAAAATCGCGGCTGGGTGGTGGGCAGTCGCGGCACCTTGCTGGCTACGACCGATGGCGGAACGCATTGGACCAGTCTGGTTCATCCTACGGAAGACACAATCCGCGACATTTATTTTGCGGACGATCAAAACGGCATCATCGTTTGTGAACGAAATATCTATGATCTGAAATCAAATACTGACGCGCGCGCTTATTTGATGAAGACCGTTGACGGAGGCGAGCATTGGAAGCGTGCGAGCATGCGCGGCGTCGACCCCGAGGCGCGAATCATGCGAGCTATTTTCACCGGCGCCGGACGCGGCTGGGCCTTCGGCGAAGGAGGCGCGGTCTTTACAACCCACGATTTAGGCGCGACCTGGACCAGGTTGCAGCCAGCCACGAAGTACTTGCTGTTGGGCGGAGATTTCATTAACGAAGACAACGGTTGGCTGGTTGGCGCGGGAGGTACCATTCTGCAAACGTCCGACGGCGGCGAGAGTTGGCAACATTCGCGCTTGGCCACGACCGGCGTTCGTTTCAATTCCACCTCGTTTGTAGAGCAGCGGTTGGGCTGGGCCGTCGGCAGCGGCGGCGCGATCTATCGCACTCTCAATGGCGGTCGTTCCTGGCTGTCACAAAACTCGACCATCGAAACTGATTTGTTTGATGTGAAATTCCTTGATGCCGCCGATGGTTGGGCCGTCGGCGCTGCCGGCGTTGTGCTACACACGTTGGACGGCGGCACGCACTGGTCAATGGAACGCGGTGTGACGGAACACAACCTGGAACGAATCTTCTTTGTCGACAATACTCATGGCTGGGCCGTCGGCTTCGGCGGGACGATCATTGCGTTTGGTACTGGTGACAACCGGTTTCTTGCTCCTCGTCTCAGACAATAGCAAACTCTAAACTTGGAGGTTTTGTAACGCTTCGCGGTATTAATCACGTTCAGAATTGATCAGAGCTTCCGATAATCTCTTTCGCCTTCCTCCTCGCATCTCACAAGAAATCTTGCATCAAAGCGCCAAGGGCGCGAAATGTAAAAGCCTGGGCCAACGGCCCAGGAAAGGTTAACCTCCGTTACTAGCGCTGAAGGCGCGAAATAACCAGAAAGGTAACCAAAATGCCTCAATCATTGTCGTCGGTCCTCGTTCATCTTATTTTCAGCACCAAGAACCGCCACCCTTTCATCACTCCTGAGATAGAAAAAGAATTGCATCCTTATATGGCTTCGATTTTCAAAGCACTAAAGTCACCATCACTTACGATTGGCGGCTTTGACGATCATGTTCACATCCTGTTCTGCCTGGCACGAACGATCAACATTGCGGAGTTGGTCGAAGAAGTGAAGACGGATTCGTCAAAATGGATTAAGACGAAAGGGATCGCTTTCAGAATGTTTCAGTGGCAGCGGGGCTACGGAGCTTTTTCGATTGGACAGTCGCAAGTTCCGGCGTTAAAGCGTTACATTGCCAGGCAGAGGGTTCATCATCAGCGCGTGACTTTTCAGGATGAGTACCGCAAGTTTCTCAAGAGTTACGGTATTGCCTATGACGAACGTTATGTTTGGGATTGATCTTATTTCGCGCTTTCAGCGCTTCGATCATATTGGCGTGATCCTGGGCCGTTGGCCCAGGCTTTTACATTTCGCGCCTTTTGCGCTTCGGAAAAAACTCTTGGCCTAGCCGCCTGAAGGCGGCACGTCTTCAGCATCTTGATTTGCGGCCTCAGCGGTTTCGCTTTGCTTCCGTTCTGGGCGCAAATGCGGAAATAAAATCACGTCGCGGATTGACTGGCGGTTGGTGACCAGCATCACAAAGCGGTCGATGCCGATACCAATACCCGCGGCCGGTGGCATGCCGTACGACAACGCGCGAATGTAGTCTTCGTCCATCACCATAGCTTCTTCATCGCCACGCTCGCGTTGCGTCATCTGGTCCTTGAATCTTTCGTACTGCTCAACCGGATCGTTCAACTCGGAAAAGCCGTTCGCGCATTCCATGCCGGCGATGTATAGCTCGAAGCGTTCGGCAACCGTGGGATCCACCGGGGAGGCTTTGGACAACGGCGAGATCGGTTTGGGAAAGTCGGAAATCAATGTCGGCTGAATGAGCTTTGGCTCGACGTGCTTCTCAAACAACTCCAAAAGATTCTCCGGCGTCACACTCGCTTCGCCCACAACCTTGGCAACGCTGTTCCTCATCGAGATACGTTCGAACGGTTGCGCAAAGTCGAGGTCATACTCGCCAAACTTCACGTGCGTATGGCCCAGCGCCTTAAATACCACTGCGCGAAGCATGCTTTCGCAGAAGTCCATCATCTGGTTCACATCTGCATACGCCCAGTAGAACTCGAGCATCGTGAACTCGGGATTGTGTCGCGTTGAAATGCCTTCGTTGCGGAAGTTGCGATTGAGCTCGTAAACTTTTTCGAAACCACCCACCAGCAATCTCTTTAGATAAAGTTCCGGCGCGATGCGCGCGTAGAGATCGATGTCGAGCGCATTATGGTGCGTCTTGAACGGCCGCGCCGCCGCGCCGGTGGCCAGCGGCGTCAGCATTGGTGTTTCAACTTCAATGTAGCCGTGGTCTTCAAGAATGCGGCGCATTTCGGCGACGACTTTTGCGCGCCGCTCGAAAACTTCGCGCGGGGTTAGTTCACCTTCTTCGCGTTCCAGTTTCAAACTTCCGGCAATCAAATCCGCGTAACGCTGCCGCTGTCTGATTTCCGGATCGTTGAGGCCGTGCATCTTGTCAGGCAGCGGCAACAACGCCTTTGAAAGGAATTGCAACTTCTGAACATGTACGGACAGCTCGCCGGTTTTCGTAATGAACAAATAGCCCTCAACGCCAATGAAGTCGCCGTGATCAAGCAGATTGAAAAGTTCCCAACCATCGACTTCGCCGCCACTGGCATCGTTGCGCACGCCGACAAAGTCCGCGCGCTTCGCATAAATTTGCAAGCGGCTCACACCGTCCGACAAATGCACAAACGCAGCCTTGCCCATCACGCGCGGCGGCGACGCAATGCGACCAGCCAGGCGAACCGTAATGGTGTTCAGTTGTTGATTGGCAAGCTCGATTGCTTCCGCGGCAGGACGTTCGCCTTCAGGTGCTTCGGGTTGAAAGCCACGATACTTTTCCACTACCGCTGTAATCGTGTCTTCCTTGCCGGGCTCAACCACTTCACTGCGTCCGAATTTGTTGGGATAGACATTGCCGACCAGCGCGCGCAAGGCTTCGAGGTGCTCTTCGCG
Source organism: Blastocatellia bacterium (assembly GCA_003488005.1). Lineage (GTDB taxonomy): Bacteria > Acidobacteriota > Blastocatellia > Pyrinomonadales > Pyrinomonadaceae > PSRF01. Next base: position 48,160 of record DNND01000066.1, read on the forward strand.
CGCGCGGGTTTGATCATTCTCTTCGATGAACGGAACTGACATGCGATGCATCGTAAAGGGTAAATGCTAATTCGTAAATCGTAAATCGTGAATTGTAAATCGAAGGTAAGAATTCATTAGCCGCGGATGAACGCGGATGAGCGCGAATCAGAACAAGAAACTCGTAAACATTGGTGGGTTAATTGTCTTAGTATTTCACCTTGCTTTTTCAGACCCGCGTCACCCGCGTTAATCTGCGGCTAATTCCGCGTAGCGTTCACCATCATGCCGCTCGCTTAAATTGAAGCTTCGCTTGCACTCCTAGAGACGCAATTACCCGCAGCATAAGATCGGTAGAGATCTCTTGAGTATTTCGATTAAGGATCGCAGTGATGCGAGTTCGCGATGTATGCGCCAACTTAGCGACTTGCGAATGTGTCAATTCTCGCTTATTCACCACCTCAATTATCTTATCGTTCAAATCACTTCGGATTTCGATCTCCAATCCATCAGCTGGCGTTAGGCCCAGTGCTTTGGCAAGCTCTCTAGCATTCCGGGCGGCAACTGGTTTCACTTTTTTCATATCATCTCCTTTAGCCGCGTTCGCGCTAAGTCAATTTCACGCCGCGGCGTCTTGGTTGTCTTCTTCTCAAAAGCATGCAGGATGAGCACCGCGCCAGCCAGCTTCTTGAAGTAAAAGGCCCGATACGCTCCGGTACGATCCTTTACGCGCAGTTCTTCAACACCGGGTGCAACGGCAGGCATCGGCCGCGATATTGGCAGCGAAAGCTTTGCGCCCTTTTGCAAATCAAAAATCGCTTTGCCGAGTTCGCGGCGCACGTTTTCGGGAAAGCTCTTCAGAACAGCTCGCGCTTTGGGATGAAAGAGAGCCGCTTTCACAGTGAACAATGTCTCAGATATGGGACATCACGGTCAAGCCCCCGTAATAGAGAGATTCGAGCTTACTAAAGTTGTGACTGATAGCTTCAGGCGATGCTTCTCTACCAGGGAACTGCTCAACAGCGGAAACTTCTCAGGTCAGGAAGGTGGGATTACCATCCTAACAGATAGAACACATCTATTGGGGACCCCGCCTTGCCCCCGCTCTTTGGTTTCGGACGCGTCGTGCTAAATTGTTATTAATAGGATGAAACAAAAGATTCTGAGCCCAGGTGAATTGCTCGGAGTGCGCCAAGGTCTGCGCGCGGCGGGCAAAAGCCTCGTTTTTACTAACGGCGTATTCGACCTGTTGCATGTTGGGCACGTACGGTATTTGGGCGCGGCGCGGGCGTTCGGCGATGTGCTGCTGGTCGCGATTAATAGCGACCGCACGGTGCGCGAGTTGAAAGGCGTCGACCGTCCGATTACAAACGACAGTGAGCGAGCCGAGATTCTCGCAGCTTTGCGACAGGTTGATTACGTAACAATCTTTGACGACATCTCGCCGCGGTCTCTTATCACACAGTTACTTCCCGACGTGCTTGTCAAAGGTGGCGACTACCAGCTTGATGAGATTCATGGACGCGAGGAAGTGGAAGCAGCCGGCGGACGTGTGGTTAGTTTGCCTTTTATTGAAGGCGCATCGACCAGCGCGATCATCGAACGAATGAAAAGGCAGTAAGGAGAAGGCAGTAGGCAGTAGGCAGTAGGCAGACGGCAGATGGCAGAAGAATTCAGCCGAGCGGCGGAGCCGATTCTAACGTCTTCGGCAGTTCGGAAGAACTGAATACTAAAAACAAATGAGCAGCACGACTCAAACAACTAGTGTTCTACAAAACACGCTGCAGGCGATCCGCGACACGTCCGATTTCAAGCGTGTCGTTGACGAGATTAATCGTGGCGCGCGGGTAGTATCGATTAGCGGTCTCGTTGCCGGGTCCGCCCGCGCGTTGGCGCTGGCCGCGCTCCAGCATGAGACGCGCAAACTTTTCGCTGTCGTCACGCAGGCAAACCGCGACCTCGAACCGTGGGAAGAAGACCTGCGCTTCTGGTATTGCGCACTCTCTGGAAAAAAGAGTTGTGACAAGGAAGTACTCACGCTGCCTTCTTCCGAAAGCGATCCTTATGCAGGTTCTTCACCACATCCCGACACACTTGAAAGGCGCGCGCTGACGCTATGGCGACTGGCCCATGCGCGTCAGGATTTCGTGTTGCTGACGGCTCGGGCTTTGGCGCGTCGCACGGTAATGCCGGAAGAGATCGCGGCCGCCGGCGCTTTCTTAAAGCGTGGTGAAACTCAATCCCCCGAGGAACTGGTCGAGCAATTGGTGGCCGCCGGGTATGTGCGCGAGGATCCGCTTGGTGCGGTTGGTGAGTTTTCCATGCGCGGCGGCATTCTCGACGTTTGGTCGCCGGGCCAGCAGCAGCCGGTGCGCCTCGAATTCTTTGGCGACGAAATCGATTCCATCCGCGCCTTCGATCCGGATACGCAACTCTCGACAACTCAGTTAAGCGAAATAGAAATTGTTCCCATGCGTGAACTGGTTGTGCGGCCGCGAGATTTCAGGGACTGGGCCTATGTCGCTCGCGAACGTTGGGCGGACGAGCGTTACGCGCGCGCGCTTCGCGATCGCACGGTTTTTGCTGACGAAGCGGAAAGTTTTTCCGGTTGGGAATGGTTGATGCCGATCGTGCGCGAAAGAAATGCGACTGTTTTTGACTATCTGAACAACGCGGTGTTGGTTATCGATGAACCATCAGCAGTCGATTCCTATTTGGGTGAAGTCTATCAAACGCTCGCCGATCGTTTTGCCGAGACTGACGCGGCTGATGACATCGCGCTGCGGCCGGAAGAACTCTATCTCTCTGCGGAAGAGTTGCGAACAAAGCTGGACGCGCTGCAGCGAGTCGAACTGCGCATGCTGGGTCGGGCTGCAGCCGAACTTGATCAGGCAATTGCGCTCGATGCAGAGGCGCCGCAGGTCCATCTCGGTCGCGCCAGAAATCCGCGCGCGCCTTTGTTCCTTTTCCCGGTTGCAGAGCAGGCTCGCGAAGTCGAATGGAAGACGCAGTCAGCGTTGAAGTATCACGGACGCCTTGCGAACCTGGCGACGGATGTGAACCGGGCACGCGAAAGCGGAACGACGACGCTGTTTGTCATGCCGAGTTTGGGAGTTGCCGAACGCGTGACTGAGATTCTTGCGGAATACGAAATCGAGGCGCGCCTTGCTCTAGTCGAAGAAGCGAGCGAGATAGCAACGACTGCGCAAACGATAGTCACCGTAGGCAAGCCCAGCAGTGGATTTGAAATGCCCGCGGCGAAATTGATGGTCCACGTTGAGGCCGATCTGTTTGACGAAGCAGGCGCGCAGACGGTAGAGCGGCGCGGCGTGGCCCCAGACGGCAGGCCGCAGACGGCAGACGGCAGGAAGAAGAAAAAATTCAGGACTGCAGCGTTCCTTTCTGACTTTAGAGATCTAAAGCCAGGCGATTTCGTGGTCCATGTCGATCACGGCATAGGACGTTTCGGTGGTTTGCAAACGCTCGACCTGGGCACGCGTAGCGGCGAGTTTATGCTGCTGTATTACCTGGAAGAAGCAAAGCTCTACGTGCCGGTTGAAAGATTGGATCTGGTGCAGCGCTACTCCAGCGCTGAAGGTCACCAGCCGACGCTGGACCGTCTGGGCGGACTCGGCTGGCAAAAAACAAAAGCCAAAGCCAAGCGCGCGATGCGCGATATGGCCGACGAACTGTTGCGACTTTACGCCGAGCGAAAACTGGTTGGCGGTTATGCGTTCGCTGCGGACACGCCGTGGCAGCGCGAGTTTGAAGATGGTTTTGAGTTTGTGCTGACGCCCGATCAGGAAACGGCGATTGAAGACGTCAAGCAGGACATGGAACAACCGACGCCAATGGACCGTCTGTTGTGCGGCGATGTCGGCTATGGCAAAACCGAAGTGGCGATGCGCGCTGCTTTCAAAGCGGTGATGGAAGGAAAGCAGGCTGCGATTTTGACGCCCACGACGGTGCTCGCCTACCAGCATTTCGACACCTTTCGCGGCCGTTTCGCGCCTTTTCCGGTAAAGATTGAATTGCTCTCGCGCTTCCGTTCGCCAAAAGAACAGAAGGAAATCGCGCGGCGCGTTGAGGCCGGCGAGGTCGATGTAGTAATCGGCACACATCGCCTGTTGTCGAAAGACGTGCGTTTCAAAGAGTTGGGCATCGTGGTAGTCGACGAAGAACAGCGATTCGGCGTCGCCCACAAGGAAAGATTGAAGCAACTGAAAAAGCGCGTTGATGTCCTGACGCTTTCCGCTACGCCGATTCCGCGCACGCTCAACATGTCGCTGAGCGGCTTGCGCGACATGTCTTTGATTGAAACCCCGCCGCGTGATCGGCTCGCGATTCAAACTCAGGTGGTCCAGTTTTCTGAAAATGTAATCAAGTCGGCCATAGAACTCGAGCTGGGCCGCGGCGGACAGGTGTTCTTCATTCACAATCGGGTCGAGACAATTGAAACTATCGCAGCGCTGGTGCAGCGGCTGGTGCCGCAGGCGCGACTGGCCGTCGGGCACGGCCAGATGAACGAAAAAGAGATGGAGCGCGTCATGCTCGATTTCATCGAGTTCAAATACGACGTGCTGGTAGCCACGACCATCATTGAGAACGGCATAGACATCCCGCGCGCGAACACGATCATAATTAACCGCGCCGATCAGTATGGTCTTTCTCAGCTCTATCAGTTGCGCGGTCGCGTGGGCCGCTCAAGCCGGCGCGCTTACGCTTATCTCTTGATTCCCGGTGAATTGGAATTGACGCCGATTGCCAAACGCCGGCTGGCAGCGATTCGTGAGTTTTCAGATCTCGGCGCCGGCTTTCGCATTGCGGCATTGGATTTGGAACTGCGCGGCGCCGGTAATCTGCTGGGCGGTCAGCAGTCAGGCCACATGGATTCGCTCGGCTTTGATCTTTACACGCAGATGCTGGAACGCACGGTCGCGGAATTGCGCGGCGAAGCGGTGGAGGACGAAACGAGCGTCACGATCAATCTGGGCGTTGACGTTGCTATTCCCGACGAATATATCAGCGACATGGGCCAGCGGCTGCGCACTTACAAACGCGTCTCTTCCGCGCGCGATGACGACGCGCTGGGAAGTATTCGCGAAGAGATTCGGGATCGTTACGGACGTTTGCCTGAATCGGTTGAGCAGTTGTTTGGTTACGCCCGCTTGCGATTGCTTGCCGAAACAGTCGGCCTGCTCTCAATAGATAAGACGAGTGACGGTGTGGCGATAAAGTTCAGCGAAAAGGCGCGCGTGTCGGCGGAAAAACTCATGGCTTTCGTGGCAGCTCGCGAGGGCCGAACTTTCACCCCAACCGGCGTGCTGCGCCTGGGTCTGACTGACGAAGAAGAGGATCAAGTATTAGACTTGCTGCGCGGCGTGATCGATCAGATTAAGGAGTGAACTGCGGCGGAAACTAACCGTTTGCGTTACTGTTTCACATGCGTTTGTGGTATCTCGCGGCTTTATGCTCAAATCTACGGCTCAGCCGGGACCTATAAAGCAACCGGCAACGGACAATTGACTACTAACTGCTGACAAAAGACTACTGATACTGATTACCCCGACTACTGATTTATTTAGGAGTACTACTGTGAAATCCAAGTTAATGCCGCTCACTGTTGCGAGCCTCTTTATCTTCGCCGTCCTAATTTTCAGCCCCGCCTCGACGTTTGCGCAGGAAGGCGAGCTAAAGGTTGTGGACGAAGTCATTGCGCAGGTCAACGACGATGTCATCACACTCTCAAGCTTGCGACGCGAATCAAAGGAACGCATTGACGCGCTAAAGCAGGGCGGAATGACTGAGCAGCAGGCCATCGAAGAAGTGAACAAGCGGCAGGCAGAGCTGATCGCGACTTTGATCAACGAGCAACTGCTGATGCAGCGCGGCAAGGAACTGGACCTTTCCACCGAAGTAGAAGGTGAGGTCAATCGGCGCATGTTGGAAGTAGCAAAAGAGCAGGGCATTACCTCCATCGAAAAGTTGGACGCCGCGATGCGGGAAAGCGGCATTGATCCAGTGGTCACGCGGCAAACGATGCGCGTTGAAATGATGAAGCAGGCTGTAATTCAGCAGGAAGTCGATCGCAAAGTTTTCTTCGGCCTGACAATGGATGAGCTGAAGAAATATTTTCAGGCGCACCCCGAGAAGTTTCGTAAACCTGAAAGCGTTACCCTTTCCGAAATTTTTCTGAGTTCCGCGGGAAAAAATGAAGCGGAAGTGAAAGCCAGAGCCCTGAAGCTCGTCGCCGAGTTACGCGCAGGCGCGGATTTCGTTACGGTCGCCGTCGCTAATTCCGAGCGGGAACATGATGGCGTTCGGATTGCTCCGCAAACAAAAGGAAGCGTGGGCACATTTGAAATGCCAAGTTTGCGCGACGACATCGCCGGCACGGTCAAAGACGTAAAGGCCGGCGGCATCAGCGAGCCGTTACGCAGTAATGATGGTTATCAAATTTTCCGCGTGGACGCACGCACGGCAGCGAGCACAACCGTAACCTTTAACGAGAACCAGGTGCGCGAAGCGATCACCATCGAGCGAACGGCCAAAACGCGCGAGGATTACCTGCAGAACCTGCGCAATGAGGCCTACATCAAGATCTCGGAAAACTACCGCCAGTCGGTTGCGCCACTGCTAAAGCTGGATCCGGCAAAAATGGCCGACAACGCTGACGTGCAAACAGGCAGCAGCGCAAAGCCCCCTGAGAAGAAGAAGGGCAAGCTGCTGGGAATCTTTCCGAAACCGTAAAAGACAGGGGCAGGCGACAGGAGCAGACGGCAGGGAGAAGAGAATTTATTTGTTTCGGCTACTGCCTCCTGCTCCTGCCGCCTGCTCCTGGCTTTACACCGTGCGCCTCGACCTCTTCCTCAAAGCAAGTCGCCTTTGCTCCCGCCGCACAATCGCCCAAACAATTTGCGCAGCAGGCCGAGTTTCGCTTAACGGCAGCGTTGCCAAGTCGTCGCACGCCGTGAAAGAGGGCGATGAAATAACTGTCACTCGTCGCGACACAATCACCCGGGTTCGTGTTCTCTCAATTCCAACCACCCGTCAGACATCGCGCAAAGAAGCGATAACGCTTTATGGACTACGAAGTGAAGAATTGCTGGAGGAAGACTGACGCGTTGATCTAATATCCACCCATGGTTCCTGCCATGAAATATTGCCTGTTAGTTATCGCACTTGTTGGCGGCATGACTAGTTCCGGTTGCCGATCCGAAATCGGGGCCCGGCAAACTATGCCGACCACCGAAACGAAAAACGAAGGCGCACAACCGGCTTTGCAAACACAAGCTCTGAAACTTCCTTTAAAGGACGCGCGGATTATCGTCACCAAGAGCACACGCAGGTTGGAACTGATTTCTGATGGCGTCGTGGTTCGCACTTATCACATAGGGTTGGGTCTGAATCCGGTAGACGACAAGAAACAACAAGGGGATCGTTCCACTCCGGAAGGCGACTTCTATATCTTCACCAGGAATGACAAGAGTGCATATTACTTATCGCTGGGCATCAGTTATCCGAATATTGAAGACGCGGACCGTGGTCTCCGCGACGGTCTGATTTCCGGTGCGGAGCATGATGCAATCGTGAAAGCCATCAGGCGAAAAGCTAGACCGCCGCAAAACACGGCGCTGGGCGGCGATATCTACATTCATGGAAACGGCGCGCGCAGCGATTGGACATGGGGCTGTGTGGCGTTGGAAAATGAAGACATACGCGAACTATTTGACGCTGTGCCGGTGGGAACACCGGTGACGATCAGACATTAAGAAGATGACGCCGGAAATCAAACCATTCAAGATTCGCGATATCGCGATTAGTCCGCCCCTGATCCTGTCGCCGATGGCGGGCGTCACGGACGTTTCGTTTCGGCGTTTGCTGAAGCGGCGCGGCGGCGTGGGCTTGAGCGTCTCGGAATTCATTTCGGTTGAAGGTCTAACTCGCAGCAATCCCAAATCAAAAAGGCAGATGCGCTTTTACCCAGAGGAGCGGCCGTTTGCCGTCCAGATTTTTGGCGGCCAGCCTGAGCGCATGCGCATCGCAGCGGAGATGGCTGAAGAAATCGGCGCCGACATTCTCGATATCAACTGCGGCTGCCCGGCGCCGAAAGTCGTGAAGCATGGCGGCGGTTCGGGCTTGTTGAAAGATCATTCGCGACTGGAAACAATTCTCAAAGAGATCAAGAAGGCGATCAAGATTCCGCTGACGATTAAGATTCGCGCGGGCTTTTACGATCACACGATCAACGCGGTCGATACTGCCAAACTCGCTGAAGCGTGTGGCGTCGAGCACATCGCGCTTCATGGTCGCACCAAAGAGCAGGGTTATCGCGGGCTCGCCAATTGGGACCTGGTGAAACAGATCAAAGAAACCGTCAGCGTGCCGGTGTCAGGCAGCGGCGACGTGACCACGATTGAACAGGCGTTTGCGCGTTTTCGCGAGACAGGTTGCGATGGTGTTTTGATTGGACGCGGCGCGATGGCCAATCCCTGGATCTTCCGCCAGATTGAAGATGCGATGAATGGGCGCGAAGTGTTTCAGCCGACGCTCGCCGACAAGCGCGCGATCCTGCATGAGTATTTCGACATGCTGCGCGAAGACATGCCTGAGACACCCGCGATCAATCGCATGAAACAACTCGCCGGACAGTTTACGCGTGGACTGAAAGGCGGCGCGCTGTTCCGCACATCTCTTTATCACTCACACTCAGTCGATGAAATTCTCAACCGCATCGAAGAATATTTCGAAGCAATCGAGAACGACCGTCCGTATTTTGGTGAAGCCGGCGCGCCAATCGAAGAAGCCCCCGAACTCGATTCCTGCGAAGCCGCCAGCGCTGCGTGACCGACCACTGATAAATCCGATGCAAGAGCCGCTGTAAGTTGCTGAATGTAATGCGCTGGCGAAATCCTTGACTTCCTAAGATCAGCAGCGGAGCATGTGTTTGCTGGAACCAAGCTGCACCTCATTCAGGTTAGGAAACCTTCATGGACCTTAACTCAAAAACAATTACTCTCATGTTTAGAGCTCTACTTCTCATCGCGATAGTTGTGACTATGTCCGCGTCGCTGTCCTTGACGAATGCCCAAACGGAAGAGCGAGTCTTCGAGAACGCTATTCCGAAGGAAGTGCCGCTCAAAGTCAGCCTCAAGAAGGAAAAGGAACAGAGTTTCAAAGCTTTAACAAATGAAAAATGGGTGCAGGAGCTGGAGATGGAAGTTACCAATACCGGTGAAAAGCCCATCTATTATTTAGCGTTAGTTTTGGAAACCAACGTTGATGGTGGCCCTGTGCTGGTCCCAGATTCTGTCCGCAATGGCCGCGTGGGACTCGACGTACGATATGGCAGCGATGACTTTGGAGACATAGTTACGAAAGCCCGTGCCGATGACATACCAATCAAACCCGGTGAAACTCATATCCTTACGGTCGACAGTCGCGAAGCTCAGGCGTGGGAGATGTTTATTCACGACGGCATTCACCCACAAGCGACTAAAGTAAAATTGATAATGCAAATAATTACTTTCGGCGACGGAACTGGATTGTGGGGTACCGGCGGAGCGCCGTATCCTCCAGACCACAAACGGCAATGAACAGGCACTCCAAAACCTACACCTTCATTTTAAGAAGCCTCGTCCTGTTAGTGCTTTTCAGCGCGGGTGCGTTCTTGTTGCTGAAGGGCTCTTTGTCCCCAGCTAATGCTGGAATTCAAGAAAGAATCTTGGAAAGCAGGATGCCCGAGGACGTTCCTATTAAAATCAAGATCAAGAAAGAAAAAGAACTGATCTTCAAGGATATGAAAAGCGAGAAGTGGGTACGAGAGCTTGAACTCGAGGTTACAAATACTGGAGACAGACCAATATATTATCTGGACTTACTTCTCGTTAGTGACGTAACAATTGGAGGTAGTCATTTTGTTTTTCCGCTAGCGTATGGCAGAGATGCCCTGGGAAATATTATTAGCAAAGCAACTTCTGAGGATATTCCGATTAAGCCCGGTGAGACACTTGTCTTCAAGATACATCCCGGTCAGATATCGGCTTGGGAGAAGGATGTTCGAGGTGGCAAGCATGCCGATGCAGGTAGTCTACAGATAAAACTCGAAACTCTGAGTTTTGGCGACGGCACAGGGTTGTTCGGCAACTCGGGAACGCCATATCCCCTGGCGCGCCGTGAACAGTCGTCCGTCAATAAGGGGGAAGCCCTGCCGAAAAAGTTGGACCTAAGCCCTCGACCGCCCGTATCCACCTACTTGATTCGATGTTGACTTGGCGTTAGCCAGGGAATATAAGGCAGATCGTAGCTTTGCTCTTAATGCCCCTGCAACTCCCCGTGAATCATCACGGCAACGATGCAAGATCCTCAACTTGGAGAAATACAATGAAACTCTCAACGTTCGAACCCCACTCACCTGTTAAGAAATGGCTTTTGTTCCTCATTCTTGTAGTTATTTCCGTCATAACTATTCTCGTAAGAATCAGACCTGATGGAATGGCGCAATCGAGCCGGGCCAATGCGGGCAAAATAAACGGCAAACTCTTGGCGGATAAAGAAGCGTCTGCAGAACGCGGATCATTTACCGAGAATGGACCTACAGGTAATTGGTCCGGGTCAATCATTCCGGACCTCAGTAAGAACGCCTCGACTTCTCCGGTTGTTGTAGTAGGAACTACCGCCCTGATGGGGAATTCGCAATGGAGGAATTTGCAGCTTACTCACGTAACAATGAAGAATTACTCAGCAAAGAGAGTGTTGGGGGTACAGCTCAAATGGTTTATTACTACGCGTGCGGAGAAAGATAAGATGCTTCCGCCGCCCGGTTACACCGGTCTCTTTGAGGCTGATTTACAACCGGGTGAAACACAGAAGTTTGAATGTCCGCTGGTAAAGTTTTCACAGGCAACGAAGTTTTTGATTCGTGATGGCACACTAGAAGGTAGTTTTCTTCTGCAGATAAGGGTTTTTCAGGTTGAATTTGCGGATGGAACCACTTGGAACGATGATTGGGGTGGTCCAAAGCCTGGCGAAAAAGGCGAGGCTTGGAAAGGACCTCAAGTCACGGAGCAAAATCATTCGACGTTCTCACCTCAAACAACATGCGCTCATACACTTTGCAGTTACAACTCGCCGGACTCTCATTCTTTTTGCGATAGCGACGCAAATACGCCGCTCACATGTCACGTGGGCGAACCTTGCAATGGAAACTTCTGCAGTTGTTCCGCTGATCAATGTTCCCCACCTTCGTCGCCGACTCCTACACCGACACCTGATCCATGTCCTGAGACACTTCCGCAATTCTGTCCGAACGGCGTACCAGCAGACGATTGTACCTGGGACAACCCGCCGGGAATCGAGAAGGGGTGCGCCCCCTTTTATCATCGTGATGGAGTGTGTTGTGTTCGTGATTCTGAGGGCGGCTGTAATCCACTTTGTACCGGTAGATGGGTATGCTTTGAAGGGGTGTGTACCGGCGACTCGCCAATTCTAGTTGATGTTTTAGGAAACGGATTCGATCTCACAAACGCTAGCAATGGCGTCAATTTTGACTTGGACGGCACCGGCGTCGCAGAGCGTCTCGCATGGACCACATCGGAGTCAGATGATGCCTGGCTTGCACTGGATCGCAATGGCAATGGCATCATCGATAATGGACAAGAGTTATTCGGCAACTTTACTCCCCAACCCCCACCCACTGGCGCGGAAGTAAAGAACGGCTTTCGGGCCCTCATCGAGTTTGATAAGCAAGGTAACGGTGGCAACCTCGATGGAATGATTGATCATCGAGATGCCGTGTTCTCAAACTTGCGCCTCTGGCAGGACTCGAATCATAACGGTGTTTCAGAATCTAATGAACTTCATAGTTTGCCTTCGATAGATATCGAGTCGATCTTTTTGAACTACAAAGCGTCGAGGCGTAGGGACCGTTATGGTAATGAATTCCGTTACCGAGCCAAAATTGATGATACAAAACATTCGCACGCGGGCCGCTGGGCGTGGGATGTTTTTCTTGTCAGCTCGCCCTGAAAATTCCTAGCGCGTTGATTTCGCCACCAGCGCCGGCGGTTTGCCGGCGCCGGTGTCGAAGTTAACTGTGACTGGATAACCCTTGCCTTTCAGCGCCGCTATTTCAATCACAACTTCTTTTTGATTTTTAGCGATCGGTTTGGCCTTTGCGACCGCAACCTTTTTCTCGGGTTTGCCAATAGATGGACTCGCGGCAGATGCGGAAGATGGAACCATGGCTGGAGATTTCGCAGCCGGTTCAGTTTGCGGATGACCTGACATTGCATTGAGCGCGCTCAGAACTTGCGTCCGCTCAGCTTCGCTCAAGTCTTCCATTCTTACTCCATTCGCCTGCAACACCGCGCGCAGGTTCTCTTCAGTATTTGAATTCTGATCGTAAACATCCTTGTAGATGTGCAGCTTGCCGTCTTCCGCCACAATCGTTTCATAACGCAGCTCGACCGGGACCGCGTGGCCCAACTTCACCACCTTCGTTTGGGTCTTGTCTTTTAAGTGCGACTGAATGAGCGTGTCCGACAATTCCGTGCCGGAAGTTTGCGCCAGCAATTTTGCAAAGTCCTGAACTTGCGGCGTCGTCAGGCCAACGCAGCCGTGCGAAGCAAACGTTCCTAACTTCGCCACTGATTTGCCGCCGTGAATCAACGAGGGCAAGCCAATCGGAATCTTGATTGGACCAAGCGGATTTAGTTTGCTGCCGGCCTCGACCTTCTCACCGACGCTGATATTCTTCATCTTCGCCACCCACGGTTCGTCAGGCGGCGTCCAGGTTGGGTTGAAGATGATGCTTTGCGCTTTTCGCATTCCAGTCGGCAAGGGAAATTCAGGGTAACCAATGCCGATCTTGTAGGACTTGACCAGTTCGCCTTCACGAAACACGTCCATGCGATAGGCGGGAATGTTGACTACCACGCGCGTGTCTTTCGGAATTGCGTTTAGTCCGGCCGTTTTTGTAGCGTCCGCTGAGTTGTCGGCGGTTGGTGCTTCATTCCCTTTCACCCAGTATTCCTGGGCCAGCGCGAATAGTTGTTTCGCTTTTTCTTCACCAACGGCGCCGCGTATGGCTTCGGCTGCGTGCTGGCGCGACTCTTCCGCGCTTCCTGTTTGATCTTCAGCATTTGCCTGGCGAAGTTTAGTAACTTCGTCCGCCGCGATCTTCTGCACTTGCGATATTTCTGAGTCGCTGAGCGCAACCTGTGATTTTACTTGCGCGCGAAAAGCTTCGTCGGACAGCAGCGCATCGAGCACGGGCAAGGTCACCGGCACATCGACAGCGCTACGCTCGGTGCCTGTGGGCGACGGCGAGACCGACGGCGAAGGACTGCTGCTGTTGGAATTGGTAGGCGTTTCAGTGACGCAAGCAGCCGCGGTGACAAGCAGCAGCGTAAACGTAAGGCCGAGCGATAAGTGACGAATGGTCTTCATATTTTTCATTCCTTTGTATTCAGAGTTTGGCCAGTGGCTGGCGTTGGTAAAGCATGGCCATACTCACGCGTGCGTTGAACTCTAGCAACGGGCGTTCCCACGCAGTTCTGAGGGGCATCAACGCTTTGTTCGCATTGAAATCCACACTCTGACAACTGTGCTTGCACGATTAGCGAACGGTGGGCGCGTCCGACGAGCGTGTCCGATAAGCTTTAGCTTGTCGTAACGCCGCGACAAACTAAACGAAGCTCTGATCAAACTCTTCGACGCGTAGCGTCGGTGGAGTTTAGCCCGGCGTTTCAAGGCCGGGATCAGGGCTCACGTTGCTCTCGTCGCGTAGCGACCATTGAGTCGCCCTTAGTTTCAAGCGTCACTACGCGACGCGAATACTTTTCTGACCGGTCCCGGCCTTGAAAGGCCGGGCTAAATTCGCGCGGACGCTACGCGTCGAAGACGGACGCCCAACCAGCGGACTTGTTTCAGACTCTCCTTCAGCTTGTCGAGGATCTCGGAATGAAGTTCGTCAGGTAACAACGACAAACTGAAGTTTATCG
>DNND01000066.1:62432-62666 GCA_003488005.1 Blastocatellia bacterium
CGACAAACTGAAGTTTATCGGACTAATGTCTCAACAGCGGATAGGGATTGATGTTGGTGCCTTCCCAGTAACGCGTGGGGTTTGGAATGACCGAGATGGAGAAATGCAGATGATAGTTTCCGGCGCCGGCGTTTCCGGTGTCGCCGACGTACGCGATCACTTCGCCCTGATGCACAAATTTGCCCGGCGCCAGGCCGTCGGCGTAACGTTGCAGATGAGCGTAGTAGTAAACCA
>DNND01000066.1:62957-63725 GCA_003488005.1 Blastocatellia bacterium
CAGATGAGCGTAGTAGTAAACCAGTTTTTTGTCAGCGCTGTATTGATAGATGGTAGTGCCGCCGCGCTCGCTCTGAAAAAGTTTGGCTATCTCGCCATCGGCGGCAGCGAGCACCGGTGTTCCTGCCGGCGCCGCAATATCAATGGCGTCATGAACCCGGCCTTCGGTGCGCGCGTCCATGAACGTATCCTGCAACTGATCAGCGCGCACACCTTGAACCGGAATGATCAATTTCAATCTACCAACATAGCTGCCGGCCAGTGTTGTATCGTTAACAGGTTCGGTATTTTCCGGCGGCGGAGTTTCAGCAGGTTGAACGGAAGGGGACTGACCTGCAATTGGACCTTGAGTTCCAGACGCGTACGGCGCGGGGGTTGGCGTCGTAGTGTCATGCCGGTTGAGATTTAGAGGTTGGTTATTGCTGGAAGGACTCGCGCACGCGAGACAAAAAATAGTTGCCGCGGCGCAGCCGGTTGAAAAAAAAGTTCGCTTGAAGGCGCTGGCTCTTTCAGTCACAACCTACCTCTGAATACCCAACGGCAAAAGGGGCCGCGGCGTAGTACGACCGAGGAACCAACTGGCGCCGACCCGCAGACGATGGTGCCAGGTTGGCAGACGGGCCGTATACATGGCAAAGCGCGCTTGCCGCGCCAGTGGTCCACCGAAAACCTTGCCGCCTGCCAGCACTGCCGCCCGTTCAGTTCCGAGGCTGACCGCCTCGCCCAGTTCCTCAAAATGTTTTGTATGAAGTGGCTCGCCGGCGATGAC
>DNND01000066.1:64021-70032 GCA_003488005.1 Blastocatellia bacterium
CGCCGGCGATGAATGATTTTACATTGCGCGCCGCGAGACGAGCCTCCTGCAAAGCAAGTTGCGCAGTACCGGCGAGCGTCGGCGTTGCGTCGGGAAAAAACGCAATGTCTCCCAGCGCGAAAACGTTCTCGTGGCCCATGAGTTGAAGCATCGGGTTGACGCGCAACAAACCGCGCTCAGTTTTATCCGCCTTCAAGCCTTGTATTAGCGGATTCATCAATACGCCGCCAGTCCAAACCACTCCGGCCGTTTCGATTTCCGTCTGCGCGCCGTTGTGCTCGACCGTCACGCTGTTTTCGCTGACTTGTAAGACGCGCGTTAACGTGTGCAACTCAACGCGCGATTCCTGCAAGGCGCTTTCGACGAACGCGCGAATTTCTTCACCCATGCCGGGGACAACTTTGTCGCCCATCTCTAGCAAAAGAATGCGGGGTTGGCCCTGCAAAGCGCGGCGCTCAAAAGCATCACGCAGCAGGTCGGCCATCTTGGTCGAAAGCTCTGCGCCGCTGGCGCCGGCACCCACGACTGCAAACGTGAGTGCGCTGCGAACATCCTGCGGCGGTAAGTCGGGCGGCACGGCGTCAAGCGCGTCGACCATCCGTTGCCGCAACGCATCGGCGTGTGCAATCTTGCGGAAGGGAATGGAAAACTCCGCAGCACCTGCAACGCCGGCGAAGTTTGTCACGCCGCCAACGGCGAGCACGAGCACATCGTAGCTCGATGGTTCGCGACCATTCTCGAAAACTACTGACTTTCTTTCCAGGTCGATGCTCGCCACTTTGTCCTGAACCAGATTTACATCTTCGTCGAGCAGCTCTTTGTAGCGCGGCGCGATGTGCCAAGCCTCAACTTCGCCGCTCAGGTATTCATAAAGCATCGGCGCGAACAGAAAATGATCCTCGTCGCTGATGAGCGTGACATCGCCTGCGCCGGTCAGGTCAAGCGCTGTAAACAACCCACCAAAGCCGCCGCCAACGATGACGATCCGTTTCTTTTCATTTGCCATGAGTTCGTCGATGTTAGCAGAGAGGCGGCGGAACTCGAACACGCCGCTGCTCAATGACGGAATTCCGGTTACTGGAATCGCGCCTCACCAGCGCTGTTGTTTTTGGATCGCGTCACAAAGCCCCACAGTTCTTTTTCGCCACGGGCTATAACGCCGCACTTTGAATTGAGCGAAGATATTCTTTTACGATTCATCGTTCTTTGTGTGTTGTCACACATACAACTTAGTTCAATCTTCGGTATACCAGTTGCACTCGTCCCTACCAGGCACAGGCTTGCACCTAGTAGTGCGAAGCCTCATTCGCGTCTGACTAAACAACCACCGAACTCCCAGGAGAATTATGATCCCGCAATCGATCCGTCTAGCTTTAGTTATATCTCTGCTCGCCATTGGCGCAATGGTTCTCGCGTTTCCTTTCCGAAGTGGTTCAGCACAGAAGAACGATCAAGCATCAACTTCGCGCCGCGAAGTTCCGCCGAATTATGATGCGTTCGGTGTCGATCTGAAGAAGATCCCACCCGCTGCCACCGTGGCGCGCGCGTCAAATGAGGCTCAGTCGCAAATGGAAGGCGGTCACCTAACGCAAACTGAACCGCGTCTCGGTGTGCCGACTTTTTTGTGGGCCACTGAAAGCGCTCGCGGACAAGTAAGACAGCTTTCCTCTTTTGCACCGCAGGCCCGGACGGATATTGAATCAGCCGCAAGAGCACACTTGGGCGAAAACGCATCGCGTTATCGTCTATCGCAAACTGACGTAGCCGAAGCGAAGCTCGCCGCCATCCACGACACAGGTAAGGGCGCTATCGTTGTGAAGTTCAAACAGGAAATAGGAGGCGTCGAAGTGTTCCGCGATGAGATCAACGTCATCATGAACAGGAATCTCCAGTTGATTGCGTTGTCGGGTTATCTGACCGGCGCCAACGATGGCATCAGTGCCGCGGGCCCGGATTTCAGACTGGAGTCTGCGGATGCTGTGGCCAAGGCGCTTGACGATCTTACGGGCAGTGCTGTGAATCCCGCGGCGCTTAAAGGCGTCGCGTCGACAAGCTCGAGTCCATATCTTCTATTCACTGCCGACAGCAGTACACCAAACTTTTCTTTCACTGGAGAACCAGCGCGCGTCAAAAAAGTCTTTTATCATCTCATCGGTGAATACGTCGCGGCCTACTATGTCGAGGTAGATATTCTGGTGCCCTCTACCGGTGGGAATATTTTGTCGGCTTCAGGTGAAACAGCGCCGCTCGAGTTGGCTTACTCATATGTGATTTCGGCAAGTGACGGCCAGGTACTCTTTCGCAACAACCTGATGGCTGAAGTAAAGCCCGGCCAAAAAACAACGTCGGAAACGAATCTCCTTGGACCGGGCGGATTCACCTATCGCGTCTGGGCCGATCCGGTCACAGGCGTTCCCTACGACACACCCGCCGGCAACGGCCCACATCCCAAACTGATCGCTTTTCCGGATGGGGCGCAGGCTCCCTTTGTTTCGTTGAGCGACGTGACATTGCCGAATTATCCTTTCAGCCAGAACGATCCCTGGCTGGCGCCGGGCGCGACTGAGACGCACGGCAATAACGCCGACGCATATCTAAACCTGTTCAGTCCCGACGGGCTCGGTAATCCGTCTACGACAACACCAACCGAGCCGCCGACGGGTGACTTTCGCGCACAAATAACTGCCGCGGGCGAGTTCCTCAATACACATGTCGCTGACGGGAACACGGCTTCGGCCTCGGCTCGCCAGGGCGCAATTCAGCAACTCTTTTACAACGTCAATTTTCTGCATGATTTGTTTTATGACGCAGGCTTCAATGAAGCAGCGGGAAATGCTCAGACCAACAACTACGGACGGGGCGGCTTGCAAAACGATTCCATCAAGGCACAGGCCCAGGACTTTCAATCGTTCAGTAACGCAAACATGTTGACGCCGGCGGACGGCGCTCAGCCGCGGATGCGGATGTACGTGTTTCCTTCACCGACCAGCACGCTCGATATTCAAGCGCCGGCATCGATCGTCGCCAGCCCGAGGATAGGTATTTCAATGTCCGGGCCGCAGACATTCGACATCACCGCAGATATTGTAAAGGCGACCTTTTCAAATAGTCCGTCCGCTTGCACGATCACCAACGCGGCCGCTTTGAATGGCAAGCTGGCATTGTTTGACTTTGATAACACGGATGGCACGGGCTGCTCGTTCTCGACCCGAATCAGCCGCATCACGGCGACGGGCGCGACGGCGATGATCATGGCCTACACGTCCGGGAATGCGAGTGCGATCGCAAATATCACCGGCTTCGTCACTGCGAACACCAAGCCGGTTGCGACGATCTCGTGGAACTCATCAACGCCGATCAAAACGGAACTGACCGCCTCAAACACCGTGACCGCGCGACTCCACCGCGTCCCTGACCGTGACGGCACAGTCGATAACCAAATAGTTTTTCATGAATGGGGCCACTACCTCAGTAATCGACTGATCGGTAATGGCAACGGTCTGAATACCAACATGGCCGGCGGAATGGGCGAAGGTTGGAGCGACTTTACCGCGATGCTGGCGCTAACTGTGCGAGAGGACGATACCGCCACCCCCAGCAACGCAACCTGGAATGGCGCTTATGCTCTGGCGACGTATGCTACCGGCGCGCCGAGTGGCGTGAACAACTCTTACTACTTTGGCATCCGTCGTTATCCATACTCGACGGACATGACGATAGATCCGCTCACGTTCAAGCATGTCCAAAACGGCATAGCGCTTCCCGTTGGCCCGCCGGTGGCGTTTGGCCAAACCGGGTCGGCTAACTCTGAAGTTCACAATACTGGCGAAGTTTGGACCAGCATGCTTTGGGAATGTTATGCGGCGCTCTTGCGCGACACGCAAGGTGCGACACCGCGCTTGACCTTTACCGAAGCTCAGGGCCGGATGCGGAACTATCTCGTCGCCTCATACAAGATGACCCCGGTTTCTCCGACTTTTCTGGAAGCGCGTGACGCCGTACTGGCAGCCGCCTTCGCTTACGATTACGAGGACGGCCGTCTCTTTGGGCAGGCATTCGCCAAACGCGGCGCGGGTATCAACGCCATCTCGCCAGACCGCTTTTCAGCTACCAACTCGGTCGTCACCGAGAGTTTCGACGCCGGCAATGCGCTTTCATACATAGGTTCAACCCTCGACGACACTGTCGACAACTGCGACGCCGACGGCTATCTCGACACTACCGAAAAGGGCCGGTTGAATGTAACGCTCAAAAACAACGGGTTTCAGAATCTCTTTAACACGACGGCCACCGTCTCGAGTGACAACCCACACGTTAGTTTCCCGAACGGCGCAACGATCAATTTCGGGCCCACGCAACCGGGCCAGAATGTCACCGCTTCACTCGTTGTCACAGCAAACGGAGTCGCAGGAATCGAAGAATCCAACTTCAGCATCACGTTTGAGGATTCTGGTTCACCCGCAGTTGCGCCCGTCACGGCCAATTGGATCGAGCGCCTGAATGTTGATGAAATCCCAGCGGCTTCCGCCACAGACAGTGTTGAAGCCAAGTCCGCCTTCTGGACCGTGACCAGTAATCCGGCATTAGCGATTGGTGCCGCGCAGCAGTGGAAACGGGCTCAGGATGCCGGCACTTCCAATCACGTCTGGTTTGGTCCCGATCCCTACGTGGGCTCTGATCAGTATCTTACCGGTCCGGTGATGACCGTTGACGGCAGCGGTTCAATGAACGTTCAGTTCGATCATAGTTGGGGCTTTGAATTCGACGGCGGCGGCAACTATGACGGCGGCGTCGTAGAAATGAGCGTCAACGGTGGCGCTTATACTGACATCGGCGCGGCGGCCTACAACGGCACAATCTTGAATTACTCCGGCAGCGTAAACCCACTCAAGGGAAGGGTCGGATTTGTGGCGAACAGCGCCGGCACGATTCACACATCTCTAACCCAGGCGATTGCTCCCGGCTCAACTGTTCAGATTCGATTCCGAGTCGGAAGCGACAGCTCGCTCGGATCGACTGGTTGGCGAGTCGACAACATCGCTTTCACCGGAACTGTCGAAACTCCGTTCGCCGTTCTTGTCGCTGAAGTCGATACGTGTCATCCCATCCCGAGTCCGACCCCGGTCATAATCGCTTTATCACCCAGCACCTTGCCCGCGGGCAGCGTCGGAACTCCATATTCAGTGTTGCTAACGCCTTCGGCAGGCACGGGGCCTTATTCATATACAACGACTCCGGTCGTGCTGCCACAGGGATTCGCCAGCAGCGTCGTCGGCGGCAACTTGCAGATCAGCGGCACGCCTACCCATGCGGGGGTGTTGCTGTTTACAGTCAACGTCAGCGACAGCGCGGCACACACGAACAGCGTCAACTTCTCGATTACGATAAACAAGGGAACGCCCGTCATCACCTGGACCAATCCGGTTGATATCACCTATCCGACGGCTTTGAGCGGGACGCAACTCAATGCCACCGCGAGCGTGCCAGGAGTCTTAACTTACACGCCGCCCGCGACCACGGTTCTCAATGCCGGGAACGCGCAGACGCTATCGGTGAGTTTTGCGCCGACTGACACTACCAACTACAACAGCACTTCAAAGGACGTTTTAATCAATGTCCTGAAGGCAACGCCGGTTATCACCTGGAACAATCCTGTTGATATCACTTTCCCGACAGCTTTGAGCAGTACACAACTCAACGCGACCGCGAGCGTGCCGGGTGTCTTAACTTACACACCGCCTGCGACGGCGGTGCTCAATGCCGGCGACTGTCAAACTCTGTCGGTAAGTTTTGCGCCGACTGACACAGCCAACTACAACAACACTTCGAAGGACGTCATCATTCATGTTCTGAAAGCGACGCCAACGATCACCTGGAACAATCCGACCGACATCACGTACCCAACAGCTTTGAGTGCGACGCAGCTCAATGCTTCAGCAAGCGTGCCGGGCTCGTTTACTTACACACCGACCTCGAGCACTGTGCTCGATGCCGGTAACGGTCAAACTTTG
>DNND01000066.1:70312-153927 GCA_003488005.1 Blastocatellia bacterium
ATGCCGGTAACGGTCAAACTTTGACTGCCGATTTCGTGCCGACTGATACGAGCAACTACAACAACGCTTCAAAGGACGTGACAATTAACGTTCTGAAAGCGACGCCAACGATCACCTGGAACAATCCGGCCGACATCACTTACCCGACAGCTTTGAGTGCGACGCAGCTGAATGCTTCAGCAAGCGTGCCGGGCTCGTTTACTTACACCCCGATTTCGAGCACTGTGCTTGACGCCGGTAACGGTCAAACTTTGACTGCCGATTTCGTGCCGACTGATACGAGCAACTACAACAACGCTTTAAAGGACGTGACAATTAACGTTCTGAAAGCGACGCCGACGATCACGTGGAGCAATCCAGTCGACATCACTTACCCGACAGCTTTGAGTGGCACTCAACTGAATGCGACTACCAGCGTTCCCGGAATCCTAACTTACACGCTGCCTGCGACCACTGTGCTTAATGCCGGCAACGCTCAGACTCTGTCGGTCAACTTTGTGCCGACCGATACCACCAACTACAGCAACGCTTCAAAGGACGTGACCATTAGCGTTCTGAAAGCGACGCCGACGATCACGTGGAGCAATCCGGCTGTCATCACTTACCCGACAGCTTTGAGTGCAACTCAACTTGATGCTTCGGCAAACGTGCCCGGCTCATTCACTTATACGCCGCCATCGGCCACCGTGCTCAATGCCGGTAACGGTCAAACTTTGACGGTCGATTTCGTGCCGACTGATACGACCAATTACAACAACGCTTCAAAGAACGCGAGCATTAATGTTGTCAAGGCGACGCCTGTCGTTACCTGGAGCAACCCTGCGGACATCAACTACGGCACACCATTGAGCGCTACACAACTCAATGCAACCGCGAATGTCCCCGGCACGTTCAGTTACACGCCGGCGATGGGAGTCGTGCTCAGTGCAGGCAACGGCCAAAATCTTGGCGTGCTGTTTGTTCCCACCGATACGACTAACTATTCCAACAAATCTGAAAACGTCTCGATCAATGATTTGAAAGCAACAACCGCCACGAGCGTTTCTTCATCCGTGACCCCTTCCGATCTTGGCCAGACAGTGACCTTTACCGCGACCGTGTCATCCGGCGGCGGCGTTCCCACGGGCACCGTGCAGTTCAAGGCTGATGGCTCTGATATCGGAAGTCCGCAAACTTTGAACAGCAGCGGCATTGCCACCTTCTCAACTTCCGCTTTGACTGCTACGACGCATGCAATCGCCGCCGACTATAACGGCGACAGCAATTTCGTCGCGAGCAGTGGGACGCTGGTGGGCGGGCAAGTAGTTCGAAGTCAACCTTCAATTTCCATCAGCGATGTTTCGATTGCTGAAGGCGATAGCGGTACGAAGCTGGCTAGCTTTACGGTGACGCTCTCGGCCGCGAGCGATCTAACCGTTACGGTTAATTTTGCAACGGCAAACGGAACGGCAAACTCGAGCGATTATCAGTCGACTTCCGGCACCGTCACGTTTAACCCGACCGAGACCACGCAAACGATTGGCGTGACTTTGAACGGCGACACGACGTTTGAGGCAGATGATACCTACTTCGTAAATCTCTCGAGCGCAGATAACGCCACCATCGCCGATAACCAGGGCTTGGGCACCATCGTTAATGACGACGCGCAAGGCGGAATCTTCAGCTTTAGCCAGGCTAGTTACAGCGTCGGCGAAAGCGACGGCTCGATCACAATCACAGTAAATCGCTCGGGTGATTTGACCGGGTCAGCGGATATTGGCTATGCAACACCGGACAACAGCGCGAGCTTCGCTGTGGTTCCATGCTCAACCGTAGATGGAATTGCTTCATCTCGTTGCGACTTTACTGCGGCTTCGGGCCAGCTGACTTTCGCGGCGACTGAAAGCTCCAAGACGTTTACCATTCTTATTTCGCAGGATTCAATTGTGGAAGGCGGCGAGACGTTCCCGATTACGCTGCTCGATCCGACCGGAGGCGCCGTCTTTGCGACGCCGTCGACTGCGACGGTTACCATTAACGACGATTTCACTGAGCCGTCAACGAATGTGATCGACGACTCCGAAGTCTTCGTTCGCACCCACTATCACGACTTCCTGAATCGTGAAGCCGATTCGGAAGGTCTCGCTTTCTGGATCGACAACATCAACAAGTGTAACGATCCGGCGCGTCGTCCTGCGGGCCAGACGGTGGCTGAATGCATTGCTTTCCAACGGGTCAGCTTGTCGGCTGCCTTCTTCCTTTCGATTGAATTCCAAGAGACTGGTTATCTGGTCTACCGGCTAAACGGCGCTTCGTTTGGCAATATTCCGGGCACACCGGTGCCGGTCAGGTTTGACGAGTTTATGGCCGACACTCAGCAGATTGGTCGCGGTGTGGTGGTTGGTCAATCGGGATGGGAGGCGCTGCTGGAAAATCACAAACAGTCTTTTATCCTCGGCTTTGTGCAACGACCCGGTTTCGTTTCAGCCTACCCATCCTCATTGACACCGGCTGCCTTTGTTGATGGTCTGTTCTTGAACGCGGGCGTCACGCCGACGACGGCGGAACGGATAGCGGCCATTAACGAGTTTGGTTCGGCTGCGACTTCGACTGACGTTAACGCGCGTGCGCGCGCGCTGCGTCGCGTAGCCGATAACGCCGTATTGATTCAACAACACTTGAATCGAGCGTTTGTGTTAATGGAATACTTCGGTTACATGCGCCGCAATCCTGATGCAGCGCCGGATAATAACTTCGGCGGCTACAATTTCTGGCTGAATAAGTTGAACCAGTTCGATGGCAACTTCATCAAGGCGGAGATGGTAAGAGCGTTCATTACCTCAAGCGAATATCGCGGACGATTTGGCAACTAATGATTTGTTGGCGCTGAACTTCGACAGGTCGTGCTACAACGCAGGTCGTTGCTGGTTAATAGCGTTCCAGCGATTGCTTAGGTTCAACGATCTGTCCTACTGGTCTCAGCGCCAAAGGCGCGAAATGCAAAAGCCTGGGGCATCGCCCCAGGTTAATGCAGGCATTCTTAAGAGCGCTGAGGGGCGCGGAATTTCTGGGCGCCGGACGAACATCTTCTGGCAAATCGCAGCCGCTCATCTTTATGTCGCGCCTTCAGCGCTTCCTTTCTGAACTGACTTATCCTGGGGCGTTGCCCCAGGCTGTCGCATTTCGCGCCGTTGGCGCTGGGTGCCGTCTCGCAAGTGACCCTCGCTGGACACTCGCGCGGCGTGCGTGCTAACTTACTCCGACTCATAATCTTAGCGGTTACTGTCTAAACACTGATTGTACTGCTGTCAGGGAGGATCATTTTAAGTAGTGCCTTTAGCAAAAGAAACAAAAGAACAGATTGTTACCGATTTCCGCAGCCACGATGCGGATACTGGCTCGCCTCAGGTTCAGGTGGCTTTACTCAGCAAACGAATCAACGAGCTTACCGAGCATTTCAAGATTCATAAAAAGGACAACCACTCGCGGCGCGGCCTGCTTAAGATGGTCTCGCAGCGCAGGAGTTTGCTGGATTATTTGAAGCGCACAGATATTGAACGCTATCATGAGGTAGTGAATCGTCTGGGACTGCGTCGTTAATAAGGAATTCAATTAGAGTAACGAGGTCACTTCGGATCTCGTATTTTCGAAAGCCCGCGTCTATCGAAGAGCTTGCCAAGGTGCCGAACGTGACGGCGAAACTCCCAGGCAAGCGGACGCGTTCGGCCTTAGCGTAACGCACAAAAGGCGGCATGAGTCACGGTTTCCCGGGCTCTTGCCGCCTTTATTTTTGCGTTCACGATTTCCCAACGCGTCACGTCGCGTGGGTCAAATTGAAAAACTAAATTGCAAATCGCGAGACGCGCAATTCGCCAAATTACGAATCGCAACGCTCGCGTGCCTGAACAGGTTTCAGGCCATTGTCGAAGGAGACAAGAAAATGCCAGTTAAGAAATACCTCAAAGAATCGATCAAATTGGGCGACAAGGATTTGACGGTCGAAACCGGCCGAGTCGCAAAGCAAGCGGATGGCTCGGTTATTGTCCAGTACGGTGACACGATGCTGCTGGTTGCCGCTGTCGGCGCGCAAACCACGCGCGAGGGAATTGATTTTTTCCCGCTGACGGTCGAATACCGTGAAGCAAACTATGCAGCCGGACGCATTCCCGGAAACTATTTTCGTCGCGAAGGACGGCCAACCGAAAAAGAAACAATCACCAGCCGTTTGATCGATCGTCCCTGCCGGCCGCTGTTTGCAGAAGGTTATCGGAACGAAACGCAGGTTATCGCCAGCGTTATTTCTGCCGACCCGGACAACAATCCGGACGTGATTGCAATCACCGGCGCGTCATGCGCGCTTTACCTTTCCGACATTCCCTTCCTCAATCCGATTGCCGGCGTGCGCATTGGCCTGATCGAAGGCCGTTACATTATTAATCCGACCTACGATGAAGTACGCGAATCGCGTTTGAACTTGATTGTTGCTGGAACCGAAGAAGCTATCGTCATGGTTGAGGCCGGGGCAACCGAAGTCTCCGAAGAGATCATGGTCGAGGCCCTGATGCTGGCGCACAAGGAAATCAATCGCCTCTGCCGCTGGCAGAGGGAATTGTACAAGGCGCTTGATGTGCAAAAGCGCGAAGTGGTCGCACCTCAACTCAACGAAGAGATGGCCGGCGAGATTGAACGAAACTATGCCGATCGCCTGCGCGTCGCTTTGGATACAACGAACCAGGAAAAACGCGATAGTTACGCCGCAGTCGATGCCCTGAAGAAGGAAGTCGTCGAATCCTATCCTGAGGACCAGCCCGAACAGAGACAGATGGCGAAGAAGATTTTCGATCGGTTGAAGGAGAAAATCTTTCGCGACGACATCCTCGACAAGCGCCGCCGTCCCGACGGCCGCCGTTTCTCGGAGATCCGTCCGATCAGCTGCGAAGTCGGTTGGCTGCCCCGCGTTCATGGTTCTGCTTTGTTCACCCGCGGTGAAACCCAGGCGCTGGTAACCACGACGCTGGGAACCAAGGAAGACGAGCAGTTCATGGATGACCTGGAAAAGGGCGAAGTTAAACGCCGCTTCCTGCTGCATTACAACTTCCCGCATTATTCGGTTGGTGAAGTTGGCCGCTTTGGTTCGTCGAGCCGGCGTGAGATTGGCCACGGCGCACTTGCTCGTCGGGCGATTGAAGCAGTGCTGCCGGATGAATCAGTTTTTCCGTATACGATTCGCATCGTTTCAGACATTACCGAATCAAACGGTTCGTCCTCGATGGCCAGCGTCTGCGGTGGCATACTTTCGCTGATGGATGCGGGCGTGCCGTTGAAGGCGCCGGTGGCCGGAGTCGCCATGGGCCTGGTGATGGAAGGAAACAAGTACGCGATTTTGTCTGACATCGCCGGCGCCGAGGATCACTACGGCGACATGGACTTCAAAGTCACCGGGACTAAGGAAGGCATCACTGCCTTGCAGATGGACATCAAGATCGGCGGCATTAACTCGCAGATCATGGCCGAAGCGCTGGAGCAGGCAAAGAAGGGACGTTTGCACATTCTCAGCGTAATGGAACAGGCGCTGGCGACATCGCGCGAAGACATCTCGGCGCATGCACCGCGAATCATCCAAATCAAAATCAATCCTGATAAGATCCGCGACGTCATTGGACCAGGCGGCAAGATGATCCGATCGCTGGTTGAAGAAACGGGCGCGAAGATCGACGTCTCCGATGACGGCACAATTTCAATTGCTACTGCAAGCAGTTCGGCGGCTGAGGCCGCAGTTGCCCGCATTCGCGGCATCACGGCGGAAGCTGAGATTGGACAAACCTATATGGGAACTGTTTCCCGGATCGTCGATTTCGGCGCGTTCGTGGAAATCTTTCCCGGCACCGATGGACTGTTGCACATTTCGGAAATCGCAGACCGCCGGGTAAAAGATGTGCGCGACGAGTTAAAGGAAGGCCAGCAGATACTCGTCAAATGCATCGGCAAGGAAGGCAACAAGATCAAGCTTTCCCGCAAAGCCGTGTTGCGCGATGAAGGTAAGAAGGCAGAGGCCGCCAGCGCAGGCGAAGCCGACTAGTCCAGAGAGTGCTGTTAGTTGCGCCCTCTCTTAGACCGAATCCGCAGCTCTTCAAGAGTTTGGAGCTGCCATTAGCTTGGATTTGAGATCTGAAATCTCAAATCTGAAATTTCAAAACAGTTGTTCGTTTTCCAAAGGAGGTCTGCATCATGCAAACCTCCTTTTTTATTCGAGTTAGACCTCCGCAAAAGCCCTACCGAAATTGGAAACCCTTTTGCATTAGCCATCTTTTCCTATCAACCAGCGAAAGCGCTTTGCGCTATTTAAAAAAGAACGCGATAAAACATACGCTTTCGCTCCAGAAGTTCACTGTTAAACGTTGTATATCGTTTCCCTTCAAAGCAAGGGAAGATTCCGAGGAGGGACTTTCAACCGATGATGAGTCGAGCCTTTCGTCCAATTGCCCTAACACTGAGTCTCCTGCTTTTGTGCGGCGCGCCCACCCATGCGGCGCCCATTGCAATTAGCCAGGTGATTCAAGTGATTGGCGGCTACCAAAATCCTCCAGAGCTTCGGCTCCGCGCAGTCTCCCAAAACACGAGTTCGCTCGTGGCTGACGGCGACGGCGCTTCACCGGTTACATCGACCGCGCAGCAGTCATCTGCCGCTGGCGTAGATGTCATTCCCGACAACACCACTGGCGACGTTGCCACAGCAAGTACTGCGGACACATTGCTCGCGGGAGTTGCCGTCAGCGCCGAGCCACAAGCCGGTGTTGAAGTCGTCGATCAAGGCGACGTCGAAGGAACGATATGTGACTGCGGCGAGATCACTGTCCCAGGCGGCGGCTTCCCGAAATGGCCGTTACTGTTCCTGGCGGCGATTCCGTTCTTCTTTATTCACGGTTGCGATCACTGCGAGACGCCTACGCCGCCAACTACACCGACACCCCCCGGAACGCCTGAAGTTCCCGAGCCCGCATCACTCTTGTTGTTTGGCTCAGGCCTGGCGGCTTTCGGAGCGGGACTGCGCCGGCGTTATGCTCGCGGCAAATTGGCCGCGCAAATCCAGAATGCGGAGGAGGCCTAATCACAATGTTTAGACAAATCCTTCGAAACAAACGCAACTACGGTAAGTTCGCTTTCGCAGCGTTACTGGCTGCCAGTTTCTGCATGGTCCATCCCGCTGCAACCACCTACGCCAAGAAGCGACGGCCGGCGAAGTATGGAACCATCAAAATTCAGAGCTCACCTGCCGGACTGCCGATCGAAATTGATGGCCGTCCCGAAGGCGAGACATCGACGGACTATCGCGCTTTCGATCGCGACCCCGGCGTGCACACGATCGTGATCACTCTACCCGGCGGTCAGCATTGGACTCGCGAGATCGAACTCGACGCCGGCCGCATCAAATGCGTTGCGCTCAACTACAAGCCGGCGCCGCCAATGAAGTCTCCTTGCCCATATCCTGTAAACGTCTCAGCTCCGGCGCAGGTCAACGAAGGCGAAATAATTACTTACACCGCCGACGTTGCCTACACGGGCAGTTCGCCACTCAACTACACCTGGACCGTCAGTCCTGCCAATGCCAAGATACTTTCGGGCCTGGGCACGCCGACGATCACAGTGGATTCCACCGGCCTCGCGGGACAAAAGATTACCGCGATCCTGGTTGTGGACGACGGCTCGGGCGATTCTGCCTGCCGCCAAACGACGCAGGCGACGACATACGTGCCGCCGACGCCGCCACGCGAGAATCCTTCACGGCAATTTGACGTGTGCTGCAGTTGCTCGTTTGACGATCAAAAGGCTCGTCTCGACAATCTGGCGGTCGACTTGCAAAACGATCCGTCAACCACGACCTACGTCATAGCGTACGGTGGTAGATCGAGTCGCATAGGTCAGGCAGATTTGCTTGGCGCACGCGCTCGCGATTACCTGGTGGCGCAGCGAGGAATCGATCAATCTCGAATTGTAGTTCTCAACGGCGGGTTCCGCGAAGAAGACTGCGTCGAGTTGTGGATCGTTCCGCGGGGGGCGACACCACCGCAACCTACACCAACGGTTCAGGCGGGCGACGCCAGACCAGCCGCCGGGGCCGCTGCATCGCCACGGCGCCGGGCGCCGCGTCGTCGAGGCCGTCGTTAACTAACTGAAACAACAACCAGGCCCACCTGGTCCACCAATGACAAATTGGGAGACAAGTCAAGCGACTTGTCTCCCTTTCTTTTTCTGTGACGATCATTGACCTGGCCCAAAGCCCTGTGTTAATCATTGCCGCATCCCCCTTGCTGGTTTTCTTAACTCCCACAACAGGAGGCTGCTCATGGGTGACAATGGTGATGGTGGCGGCAGCACAGGCGTCGTCGCAATTCTGGTGATCTTTATTATCATCGTGGTGGTTGTTTTGTTTGCTTTCCGAGGCCGGTTGTTCGGAGGCGGCGGCACGAAGATTAACGTCAACGTACAAGCGCCTGCGGCGCCCGCGCCCGCAGCGCCGGCGCCGAGCCGATAAGTTCGTTCACTTCGTTTGAGTTTCGTTTGGAGAAGGGAGCGCTCGTGAGCGCTCCTTTTTTCGTAAATCCTGAATCGTAAATCGTAAATAGTTAAGAATCCTGTTCGCAGTATTTCCTAGTCCCTTTTTCCTTTTACTCTCAGCGCCAAAGGCGCGAAATGCAAAAGCCTGGGGCATCGCCCCAGGGAAGTGCAGGCAGTGGATAACAGCGCTGAAGGCGCGGAATTTCCGTGTGACAGATAGACTCCTGGAAATTCAAAATAGTTCGTCGCGCTCTTCGTTATATCCGCGCTTTCAGCGCTTTCTATCTGAAGAGGCTTGTCCTGGGGCGATGCCCCAGGCTATTGCATTTAGCGCCCTTGGCGCTTAGTTGAGCTCTACGATCCAAACTAGGACACTACACCAGGATGGTCGCTGTTTTACTATTCACGATTTACGATTTACGATTCACGCTCTTATGACAGCTCCTAACATCGAAACTATCGTTTCCCTCGCCAAGCGGCGCGGGTTTGTCTATCCCTCTTCCGAGATCTACGGCGGGCTGGGCAGCGCCTGGGACTACGGGCCGCTCGGCGTCGAACTTTGCACCAACGTAAAGCAGGCGTGGTGGCGCTGGATGGTCTACGAGCGCGACGACATTGAAGGACTGGATTCGTCGATAATTCTGAATCGATTGGTCTGGAAGTATTCGGGCCACGAAGACACGTTTAGCGATCCGCTGGTCGACTGCCGCGAATGCAAAACGCGCCTGCGTGCGGACAAGTTGAACGACGGTAAGTGTCCGAATTGTGGGTCAATGGATCTCACCGAGCCGCGTCCGTTCAATCTGATGTTTCGCACGCACGTTGGCGCTGCGTCTGAGGACGACGATTCCACCTTGGTTTACTTGCGCCCCGAAACCGCACAGGGAATCTTCATCAACTTCAACAACGTCTTGACGACCAGCCGGCGCAAACTACCTTTCGGCGTGGCCCAAATTGGTAAATCGTTTCGCAACGAAGTGACGCCGGGGAATTTCATCTTTCGCACGCGCGAGTTTGAACAGATGGAGATGGAATACTTTGTGCGACCCGGTGAAGATGAAAAGGTTCATCAGGAATGGATCGACGCCTGCCGCGACTGGTTCCTCGAACTCGGAATTGCCGGCGACAATCTGCGACTGTACGAACAGCCAAAAGAAGAGTTGGCACATTACGCCAAACGCACCGTCGACGTTCAGTACCGCTTTTTCCCTGAGCGCGAAGACGCTGAGAAACAATGGGATGAGTTAATGGGCATCGCCAATCGCACCGATTTCGATTTGCGCACGCATTCGAAGAAGCCGGAGGACGCGGAAGGGAAGCGCCTCAATCCTGATTCGACTGATGATTTGTCTTACTTTGATGAGCCGACAAAGGAACGCTTCTATCCATACGTGATCGAACCGGCGGCCGGCGTAAATCGCACTGTGCTGGCAGTGTTGATGGACGCGTACACTGAAAAGACGAACGACAAAGGCGAGACTCGTGTGATTTTGAAACTGCACCCGTCGCTCGCGCCAATCAAAGCTGCAGTTCTGCCACTCGCCAAGAACAAGCCGGAGATTGTGGCGCTGGCAAAATCGATTAAGCGTTCGTTGCAACCGGCGTTGCGCGCGGTTTATGACGACACGGGTGGCATTGGCAAACTTTACGCGCGTCAGGATGAGATCGGCACGCCGTTTTGCGTGACGGTGGACCATCAGTCGCTCGAGGACAACGAAGTAACCGTGCGCGACCGTGACACGTGGGAACAGGAGCGCGTCAAGGTCACGGAACTGGAAGAGTATTTGTTGAAGAGACTTAATAAGTAGTTTCGAGTTTCGAGTTCCGAGTTTCGAGTTCTTGCGCTAAGCATTTGACAAAAATTGCGACTCTGGGACTCGAAACTCGAAACTCGAAACTCGAAACTGATTCTTAGTCATGCCTATAGTTAAGAAGCGAAACGAACAAACGGAAACGCGTCTGCTGCTCGAGTCAGACGAGCCGGTCGAGTTGCCGCCCGCAGAAATCAACGACCGCGACGTCCTGGTCCAGTTTGAGAAGTTCAAACAATTCATTCCTGAGTTGCTGGAAGAATTGCGCGACGGTGTGCTGGCGGAGCCGGTGGCTGTAATGAACGACGGCTCGACATTCGCTATCCACGGCGATACGCGAACTTTTTGGGTAAAGCTCTGGCACGCCGCGGGTACCGACCTCACGAAAATCGATCGCGCGCAAGTCATTAGCTGCATCCCGTCAACGCAGGGTCTGCAAGTAATTGTTGAAGATTACAGTGATGAGCAACTAAAAGAAGATTAGCTTGCGCCAAACTTGCCGCCTGGCCAAAACAGCGGGGGCATGCCCACCTTCCTGACCACGAGCTAATCGAAGCTGAGTTCCTGAGATTTGGTGGAGAGGCCTTCAAGGTCTAATCTACCAAACTGATCGAAAATCTCTCAGGTCGGGAAGGCGGGCATGCCCCCGCTCTTTGTTACGATGTCACGTTTGATTTCAGAAAATCTCATTCCCAACAAGGTTGTCGCTTTGGCTAAGGCAGTTTGCGACGCCGGTGGTCGGGCGCTGTTGGTCGGCGGCTGTGTGCGCGATCTGCTGATGCAGATCGAGCCGAGCGATTGGGACTTGGAAGTTTACGGTGTCGAACCGCTTAAGCTGCGCGCGCTGCTCGATGAGTTTGGCCCGGTCAATGTCGTTGGCGAAGCTTTCACTGTTTACAAACTCGGATCCAATCTGGACGTTTCGCTGCCGCGGCGCGAGCGAAAATTAGGCCGCGGCCACCGCGCTTTTGCGATTGAAGGCGACCCGGCGATGTCCATCGAAGACGCGACCCGCCGCCGCGATTTCACTATCAATGCAATTTTGCAGGATCCGTTAACTGAAGAACTCATCGATCCTTTTAATGGTCGTGCGGATATCGCGGCTGGACTTCTGCGCGTTGTTTCGAACGAGACCTTTGCTGAAGACAGTTTGCGCGTCTTGCGAGCCGCACAGCTTGCCGCGCGTTTTGAATTCGAAATTGAGGCCACCACAATCGAGCTTTGTCGCGGGATTGATTTGTCTGATCTGCCCGCTGAACGAGTATGGGGCGAAGTTGAAAAACTGCTGATGCGTTCGCGCCGTCCATCGCTGGGACTGAAATGGCTGCGCGACTTGGGTGCCCTCGATCAATTGTTTCCGGAAATCAGAGCGCTGATCGACGTGCCGCAGGATCCGGAGTGGCATCCGGAAGGCGACGTGTTTGTTCACACTGGTTTGGTCATCGATGGCGCACGCAAGTTGATTGACGACCTGCCTTATGCGAAACAGATCACAGTCATGCTGGCCGCGTTGGCCCACGACTTTGGCAAGCCGGCGACGACTGAGTTCGTTGAGGGACGACTTCGTTCCCGCGGTCATGAAGAAGCGGGTGTAGCGCCGACGGAAAAATTTCTGAATCGACTGAACATCCATACGCTCGACGGTTACGACGTGCGCGCGCAGGTAATTGCGCTGGTGCGCGAGCATTTGAAGCCGGGTGAATTCTTCAAAAAGCGCGATGAGGTTGGCGATGGCGCGTTTCGCCGGCTGGCGCGGAAGTGTGAACTGGATTTGTTGTATCGGGTCGCGAAAGCCGATTCGCTGGGGCGCAATGCTGATTGGGTGCCGCGCGAAAAGTGGTACGGCTCAGAAGCGCAGGAATGGTTTATTCAGCGAGCTCGCGAATTGGCTGTAGAGCAACAACCGCCTGCACCAATATTACTTGGGCGACACTTACTTGACATGGGGCTGTCGCCTGGTCCAAGAGTGGGCGAGATCACAAAAGCGGTTTACGAAATGCAACTCGATGGCCGCGTCCGCACCCTCGATCAGGGAGTATTGGCTGCGAAAGAGTTATTAGCCGCAGATGAACGCGGATAAACGCGGATTCAGAAAGTCATGAACCAGCTGCTGACCCATTTTTATTGCCTTGCTTTTTCAGATCCGCGTTTATCTGCGTTCATCCGCGGCAAAAAGTCCTTCTAACTTTGGCTGTTGTTGGGTGACGCAATGAATCGTTCCCATGCCCCACACCAATGGCTCACAATTTATGCCCACCACTCTTCGATCCGGAAAGACTTGTTCTAAAGTTTCCAGCGCCCGCTGATCGTTGGCATGGCCAAACACCGGCGCGAGTACGACGTTGTTGGCGACATAGAAATTTGCGTATGACGCGGGCAGACGTTCTAGGTTGCGCTTGCCAGTGCCAGCGCCGCCAACCACGCCGGGCATTGGCAGCGTTAGGATTTCAAATCTGCGGCCGCGCGCGTCAGTCATCTTTTGCAGGCGCTTAAGGTTGTCTTGCAGCAACTCGTAATTTGCATCCACCGGATCGTCTTCGACGGCGCAGATGATTGTGTCCTCAGCAACAAACCGCGCGATGTCGTCAATGTGTCCGTCAGTGTCGTCGCCAACAATTCCTTCGCCCAACCACAAAACTTTTTCGATGCCCAGGTAATCTTTCAGATACTGCTCAATTTCAGATCTGTTTAGCTGAGGATTGCGATTCGGATTCAGCAAACATTGCTCGGTCGTCAAAACGCAGCCAGCGCCGTTCACTTCAATTGAGCCGCCTTCCATCACGATGCCGGGTTCGAAGCGCGGCACTTTCAATAAGCTCTCAAGACGTTGGGGAATCGCATCATCCTGCTTCAGCTCTTCATACTTATTTCCCCAGGCGTTGAAGATCCAATCGTTGAAGGCGAGCCGCTGTCCGTCCTCTTGTCCGATAAACTCTAGTTTGTCGTTTGCTTGCCCAGGAGGCTTCGATGATGCGTCAGCGACAAACTGAAGTTTATGGGACACTTCGGACACTAAAAAGTTTGGACCATAGTCGCGTATCCAGGAATCGACGGTAGGGATGCGATGAAAGCGAATATTCTCGGCGCCGGCAAACGTGCAACGCGCGCGAACCGACCGTTCAGTCTCTTCATCATCAACCAGCAGACTTACAGTCTCGTTGGGCGCGAGCGCCGCCATCATCTGCAGGAAAATATTTTCAACCTGCGGCACGCGGCCGGGCCAGGTCTCAGGATCCTTGGGCCAGGAAAGCCAGGTGGCTTGATGCGCGCGCCACTCGGCCGGCATGTAGAATCCGAGTTCGGCAGGCGTTTTGTTTGCGAAGTCAGCCGGTAGGTCAGTCATGATTCAATGGCCGGGGATCGAAAATATCGGCAGAGGCCGAACAGGCTGATGACGACCCAGATGGCTTCCATGATAAAAGCCGAAAGATTGAAGTTGAAGATTAGTGAGAAGATGATCAGACCCGCGCCGACGGCATTCAAAAGCGAATAGCTGAGCGAGTTACTGCTGATACGATTGAGCTGGAGCAATAGGTAGTCGATGATGATGAGCACGACGCCGATGTTGCCGAGAAAATCGGTCAAGCCGTATTTCATGTTCTATTCACCATAACGGAGTTGCAGTCCCTGATAAGCATCGATGCGGCGATCGCGCAGGAAGGGCCAGTTTTGGCGCGTCTCCTCCAGCTTGTTCAAATCGCACTCGACAACCAGGACTTCTTCTTTGTCAGCCGACGCCTTGGCGATGATGCGGCCGAACGGATCGGCGACGAACGACTGGCCCCAGAAATTTAATTTACCTTCGCGCCCGACGCGGTTAACCACGATGACATATATTCCGTTTGCGATCGCGTGCGCGCGTTGAATTGTTTCCCAGGCTGAATGCTGCGCCTCGTTCATCTCCGGTTCCTCGTCGGGAAGCCAGCCGATTGCGGTGGGATAGAACAAAAATTCGGCGCCGGACAAAGCAGTCAATCGGGCGGCTTCGGGAAACCACTGGTCCCAGCAAACGAGCGTACCCACTTTTCCGTATTTCGTATCGTGACTTTGAAAGCCCAGATCGCCCGGCGTGAAATAAAACTTTTCGTAGTAAAGCGGGTCGTCAGGAATGTGCATCTTGCGATACTTGCCGGCAATTTTTCCATCAGCGTCGATCATTACGGCGGTGTTGTGATAAACGCCGGCCGCGCGTTTCTCAAACAGCGAAGCGACGATGACAACCTTCTTTGCTTTTGCCACTTTACTCAGCGCGTCGGTGGTGGGCCCGGGAATTGTTTCGGCTAACTTGAAAAGCTCGATGTCTTCAGTCTGGCAAAAATACTGCGAACGAAAAAGCTCCTGAAGGCAGATAATCTGCGCGCCTTGTTTTGCCGCGTCGCCGATGCGCGCAATCGCTTTTTTTAAGTTGGCTTCCGGCTTCTGATCACAGCTCATTTGGATCAGACCAACTTTAACAATGTTCGACTTACTCTTTTTCGCCATGGAAGAATTATAACAAAGGCTTTACGGCTTCGCCGCCTTCCGTGCGGAAAGGCTGTGCCTTTCCGGCAAGTACTTGCTGATTCCGAGGCTGCGCCTCGAATCTACTGAGGCGTAGCCTCAAGACCTAGTGATCCAGCCGGAAAGGCAGAGCCTTTCCGCACAGAAGGCGGCGGAGCCGCAAGTGACCCTTCCAGTTGGATCAGTTAAGATGTGCGGTCGTTTTGAATCTTCTATTTTGAGAGACATGGAAAATGATCGACTTTGAGCTGACCGAAGATCATAAAGCGCTGATTCAAACCGTGCGCGAGTTTGCGCAGAAGGAAGTTGCGCCCTACATCAAAGAATGGGACGAGAAACAACATTTCGAGCGCGGCATATTTGAAAAAATGGCGGCGCTGAATCTGCTGGGCGTTTGTATTCCTGAAGAATACGGTGGCGCCGGCTTTGATTACATTTCGCTCGGTCTGGTTTGCGAAGAGCTTGAAGCGGTTGACACGTTTCTGCGCGTGGCGATGTCGGTGCATACGGGGCTGAATTCACTAACGCTCTACGCCTGGGGCAGTGAAGAGCAGAAACAAAAATACCTGGTGCCGCAGGCAAAGGGCGAGAAGCTTGCGACCTATGGCTTGACCGAACCCGGCGCCGGTTCTGACGTTGTCGGCTCAAGATCAACCGCGCGACGTGAAGGCGACGAGTATGTGCTGAACGGTGAGAAGATGTGGATCAGTTTGGCTGACACGGCGGACAACTTTCTCTTCTTCTGCTGGACGGATGAAGAGAAGCGCCGCAACCGCGATCACTCGGGCATGTCGTGCTTCATTGTCGAGCGCGGGATGAAAGGTTTCACCTCAGGAACAATTCATGGCAAGTTGGGTATTCGCGCGGGTAACACAGGATACTTTTCGCTTCAGGACACACGCGTCCCGGCAGCGAATCGCGTCGGTGAAGAAGGCGAAGGTTTCAAGATCGCAATGTTTGCGCTCGAGCAGGGCAGGTACACTGTTGCCGCCGGCGCGACGGGAGTGATTCGCGCTTCGCGTGATGCATCGGTCGCGTATGCGTTGGATCGCGAAACGTTCGGAACCAAGATCGCTAATCATCAACTCGTCAAACAAAAAATTGCCGAGATGGAAGCGGACTATCAAATGTCGCATCTGCTTTGGTTGCGTGCGGGTTATTTGAAGAACACCGGTCAACCAAACGGGCGGGCGACGAGTTTGGCTAAGTGGCAGGCAACGACGCGCAGCGAAAAAGCCGCGTCGATGGCGATTGAGGTGCATGGCGCGAATGGTTATTCAAACGACTATCCAGTTGAGCGCTACCTGCGCAACTGCAAAGCGGCGATCATCTACGAAGGAACGCGTGACATTCACACGCTGATGCAAGCGGATTGGGCGTTAGGTTTGAAGAAAGAAAAGCCGGCGCGCAAGATATTGCCGTCCTGGAAATCGTAGGACAGACATTCCTATCTGTCCGTTTCAACCTAACTGAGGACAGGCAAGAATGCCTGTCCTACGAGAACTGTACGCACGCTCTGGAATTTCACGCGCCTATTGCAGATAAAAGAATATTCTCCAGGGACTCTTAAAACCTTCCTGACCTTTTTCGTCTATAGCCCAAACGCGCCATCTGCCCGGTTGCGCGCCGACGAAATTGAAATCAAAGCTGGTGTCGCGAATGTCTCTGTCGTTCAGCTCGCGGTGATGAGGCTGTGGATCGAGGCACTTCTTTCGTCCGTGCACCCGGCCGTCGCAATAATCGATTTCAACACGATAGAGAATTGCACCTGCCACGGGCTGCCACTCAAGTTTTGTCTTCCGCGGAAAGTAGTTCAATTCCACGCCATCGTCCGGAGCGGTCTGAACCGGCGCCGGCAGGTTAACGCCACCCTGCTTCTCAGGTTCACTAAGGGCGCTGTCTGCCAAGCCAGTTAGCCGTTGTAAGCGAAAGAAAACCTGTATTCTCGCATCTGAAGGTACGTAGATCGACTCGTTGATGTCGCCGCCATTAGTCCCGAACCAGGTCTCATAACCTTCCGCGAACAATTGCAGAGTGAACGGCACATGGGCTGCGAGCAGTTTGAATTCACCTTGCGCATTTTTGGCGCTGGTTGACCAGCACGCTCGGCGGTTTGACACCTGGCACATGAGAAAACGCAGGTTATCTATTGGCCTTCCCGTGATTGCATCGACAGCCTTACCGATCAATTGTCCGTTTTTAGGGGGCAGCCTGAAAATTAGGGATGCGGTGCTCTTGGCTTTGCTCAAAACGATGCGCGGCACTAAAGAACCCGGATGCTGATAAAACGGTCTCTCGGCGGCGTAGCCAGCGTCGATGTTTTCTGCG
The DNA here is from genome assembly GCA_003488005.1 of Blastocatellia bacterium. Classification (GTDB taxonomy): domain Bacteria; phylum Acidobacteriota; class Blastocatellia; order Pyrinomonadales; family Pyrinomonadaceae; genus PSRF01. The sequence goes on from DNND01000066.1 coordinate 87,487, forward strand.
TAGATGGTATAAGCAGCCGGCCGTCCGGTGGGAATTGCAAATTGCCCATTCGCTCTGGAGCGCGAGCAAGGCTGTTGCCGCACGGCTTCATAGTCGTCGGGGTAGGCGCACATGCGCACATCCACGACGGGTACGCCAGACTCATCCATCACCTGGCCGCTGATCACGTAGTCCTGAGGCGTTTGCGGGGAGTCAAGAGCACGAGAAACATTCGGCGAGAATGCGAACAACAATACAACCAGAGCTAATGATTTCATGAGGTGTCACTCCGTGTTCTGAACTTTTGATGACGCTGCGTTAACCTTTTCGCTTCCGCTTGTTAAGAGTGCCTGATGGCGCGCGATGGCGCGATCGACCGCTTCCTCAATGTCTTCAAGTTTGAATGGCTTGGCGAAATAAGCAAACGCCCCCAGGTCCATGAGTGCCCTCGCATCGGCTTCGTTAGATAGACCGGAAATAACGATGACCGGAGTCGTGGAATGTTTCGCCTGAATCTGTTTCAGCAATTCGCGACCGCTCAGTTCCGGCATCGCAATGTCAGTCAAGACAACATCGTAAGTTTCGACCTCGAGATAAGCGAGCGCTTGTTCGGCGCGATCAGCGGTGTGGCATTCGTGAGCCTCGGAAAAGAGTTCGTGAAGCGTGTCGCGAATGAGGGCGTCGTCGTCGACGATGAGTAAGGTGGCCATTCAACTTCTCCTGGGTGCGGCTTAGGATTATTCAAGAATTGTCCCGCTGAATGCCGGAGCAATATCAAGTGTGTTGCGCTCTGCAGGTACCCGCAAACGGGTTGGCTTGACGGGTTTCTCCTGTGCTGCCAGTTCTGTTTCGACTTCCAGAATCATATGCGTAGTTTGCAGAACCGTGTCCGGGTTCAGCGATATCGAGGTGATCCCTTTTTCCACAAGAAAACGCGCAAATTCAGGGTAATCCGAAGGCGCCTGCCCGCAAATTCCAATCTTCTTTCCGGCCCGGTGCGCGGCTTCAATGGCGAGCGTAACCATGCGTTCGACGGCGCCATCGCGTTCATCAAAAAGATGAGCGACCATTTCGGAGTCGCGATCCAGACCAAGCGTGAGTTGAGTCAGATCGTTTGAGCCGATCGAGTAGCCATCAAACACTCGCAGGAATTCGTCGGCATAAATAACATTCGCCGGCAACTCGCACATGGCATAAATCTCGAGCCCGTGCTCGCCTTGTTGCAAGCCAAATTCAGCCATCAGGGCCACCACTCGTTCAGCTTCAACTACCGTGCGACAGAAGGGAATCATGGCGAGCACGTTCACCAAACCCATGTCATCGCGCACGCGCTGCATTGCCTGGCACTCCAGTTCAAATCCTTCCCGGTAACGATCGTCGTAGTAACGCGATGCGCCTCTAAACCCTAGCATCGGGTTTTCTTCGGTCGGTTCAAACTCCTGGCCGCCGATCAGCATTGCATATTCGTTTGATTTGAAGTCAGACATTCTGACAATCACCGGCTTGGGAAAAAACGCGGCCGCAATGCGAGCGATGCCTTCAGACAGGCGGCGGACGAAGAACTCGCGCGGATCTTCTTCGCCGATGCGGCGTTCGATTTCCTTAACGACCTTCGCATTGTCCAGATTCGGATAGCGCACCAGCGCCATGGGATGAATGCCGATGTGGTTGTTGATAATGAATTCGAGACGAGCCAGGCCGACTCCGTCATTTGGCAATGAAGCGACGGCAAACGCATGGTCCGGGTCACCGACATTCATCATCACCTGCGTGCGCGGCCTTTGCTCATCGCCGACAACGCGGCGGTCAACTGCAAATTCAACTAAGCCTTCGTAAATGTTGCCGTGCGCTCCTTCCGAGCATGACACGGTTACATCCATACCGCTTTGCAAAACCTGCGTGGCGTTGCCGGTGCCGACAATGCAGGGCAGTCCCAACTCGCGGCTGATGATCGCGCTGTGACAAGTCCGGCCGCCGCGATCGGTAACAATCGCCGCAGCGCGCTTCATAATTGGTTCCCATGCCGGATCGGTCATCGAGGTGACTAACACATCGCCGGCTTTGAATTCAGTCAAATGATCCGGATCAGCGAGCACATGCACGCGACCGTGGCTGACTTTTTCGCCGACGGCGATGCCGGTCACCAGCGGCGCTGCATGCTCGCCGGTGAGCCGGTAAGTCTCAATATAGTTTTCGCGATTGCTGGCATGGACCGTTTCCGGTCTGGCCTGAAGAATGAACAGCTCACCGGTTTGCCCATCCTTGGCCCATTCGATGTCCATCGGTGTCGAGTGCCCGGCCAGCGTCGAATAGTGGTCCTCAATCAAGCAAGCCCAGCGTGCCAGCTCCAGCACTTCATAATCGCCCAACACAAACCTGCCGCGTTGTGCTTCGACAACGTCGCGCGTGCGCGTGCCTTTGCCATCAAGACCGTAAACCATTTTCACTTCTTTGCCGCCGAGCCGGCGACTAACAATCGGGCGCGCGCCTGTTTTCAAAGTTGGCTTGAACACCACCCACTCGTCGGGCGTGGCCATGCCCTGCACGATTGCTTCGCCCAGTCCCCAGGCGCCGTTGATTACAACCACGTCGCGAAAACCGGATTCAGTATCAAGCGTGAACATGACGCCCGAGCAGGCTTGATCGGAACGCACCATCGGTTGCACGCCAATGGAGAGCGCAACTTCAAAATGATCGTAACCACGCGCGGCGCGATAAGAGATTGCGCGGTCGGTCCAGAGCGAAGCAAAACAGCGGTGGCAGGCTTCGATAAGGTGAGTTTCGCCGCGCACATTTAGAATTGTGTCTTGTTGTCCGGCAAACGAAGCGTCGGGAAGATCTTCGGCGGTGGCCGATGAACGAACCGCTACTTCAGGTTTGCGATCCAGCCGCCGGCAGAGCCGTCGATAGCCGTCGAGAATCGCTTCATTAACTTCGACAGGCAATGGCGTGTCGAGCATTAACGCGCGTGCTTCGCGGCCGGCGTCGTTCAACGCGCGGATGTCGTTGTGATCCAAACCGCCCATCAGTTCGCGCAATCGTTTGCCGAGACCGTTTGTTTGCAAGAGTAACCGGTAGGATTCGCTGGTAGTGGCAAAACCATCAACGGCACGCACGCCGCGCGGTAAGAGAGCCCGGAAAAGTTCGCCGAGGCTGGCACACTTTCCACCTACGAGCTGCACATCGGCCGCGCCCACTTCACTCAAGTCGAGCACCAGTGCCTTCGGTTTTTCCATCGCGTTTCGTCGCTCCCAAAACGGTTTGAACTTCGTTGCGCCCCGACTGAAGGAGTGTAGCCGAATGCATGCAACTCCGTCGATGATTTTGGCGGCGTTCCGGAATGTGCGAAGGCCTGCGTTTCGCTACAAAATCCTGGTGTGCTCTGGTAGTATGAGCGCGCACTTCTTCATCCGCTGGCGTTGGTAATCGAGGCGGTTAGCAGCCAAATTCCGAATTCAGGAGAACTGAGTAATGGGCCACGAATTAAAGACAGAGCGCGAGCTGTCTCTGGATTTCTTGCGCGTTTGTGAAGCGGCAGCAATCGCCGCGGCGCGCACCATGGGCCAGGGCGACCGTAAGTATTCCGATCACGTTGCCGTCGAGGCGATGCGCGAAGTGATGGATACGGTGCCGATGCGTGGCCGCATTGTGATCGGCGAAGGCGAACGCGACGAAGCGCCAATGCTCTACATCGGTGAAGAAGTCGGCGGCGGTTATGGAGTAAGCGAGGACCTGGCTGAATCCTGCCCGGAGGTGGATATTGCAGTCGATCCACTTGAGGGTACAAATCTTTGCGCGCTGGGCGCCAACAATGCGATTGCAGTTTTGGCGGCAGCTGAACGCGGGGGACTCTTGAACGCGCCGGATCTTTACATGGACAAGATCGTAGTGGGGCCATCATCGCGCGGCGTCGTGGATTTAGACGCGCCGGTCAAAGACAACCTCAAGAACATTGCGCGTCGTCTGGGTCGCGATGTTGAAGATTTGACAGTGATCGTTCTCGATCGTTCACGCCATCAAAAACTAATTACTGATGTGCGCGAAGCAGGCGCGCGCATACGTTTGATTGGTGACGGCGATCTTTCGGCGGGAATCTCCGCCGCAGTTGCGGGCACAAACATTCATGCGCTGGTGGGCATCGGCGGCGCGCCGGAAGGCGTAATTACGGCGGCGGCGATGAAGTGTTTGAATGGTGAGATTCAGGCACGACTGGTTTTCGATCCGGAAAGTCTCGGCGTTGACAAAGACAAGGTGCCACCAAAAGAGCAGGTGATTGAGCGTTTGCAGTCAATGGGGATCACGGACCCGAATAAAATTTATGACACTAACGATCTGGCGCCCGGCCGCAAAATTATTTTTGCCGCGACCGGAGTTACTGATGGCGCGCTGTTGAAAGGAGTGCGATTCTTTGGCGCGGGCAAACGCACGCACTCGGTCGTCATGACTACCGAGTCGCGCCACATTCGTTTTGTTGACACGCTGCATATTGAGGGCGGGCCGGATACAGTCATTCGATTTTGATAATTGGTCTTTGGTCTTGGGTTTTTGGTCTTTGTAAAAACGCAAGGGAGCAAACGCCGTTCAAGGTTAGAACCAAAGACCAAGACCAAAGACCAAAGACCAAAAGCTGTTTTTTGAAGATGTACGCCGCGCCAAACAACTACATTCCGCAGAGCGCTTCTGTTCGCCGTCAGCTCGCGGTCTGGTCGATCATTGTGCTTGGCTCAGTATTGGTCAGCACGGCGATTATTGCCGCGCCTTTGGCTTTAAGCTCGGGACACCTGGTCTGGGCGCTTCCGATTTATCATGCATTTAGTTTGGTTTGCCATCAGATTCCTGAACGCTCATTCTTCATTGCCGGCCATCCGTTTGCAGTTTGCGCGCGCTGCTTTGGTCTCTATGCCGGCTTTACGCTCGCCACCATCGCCTATCCGCTCGTATGTTCGTTGAAGAAAACTGACGCGCCACCGCGAAAATGGTTATTCATTGCGGCGGCTCCGCTGGTGATTGATTACGCGCTCGGCGCTTTTGGGATTTGGAATAACACGCATTCGTCCCGCTTCATCACTGGTGCCTTGCTGGGTGCGGTTGCTGTTTTCTACACCATGCCCGGCCTGCTCGATTTAGGGCTGCGCCTAACGGGTCGAAAGCCGCAGGCAATCGAGCCAGTCGCAGTTTTTCCTGATGTTCTCCCTGCCGGTTCGCGGGTCGCGCCCAGTGATTACAGCGCCCCGCATCGTCGCATCTGACTGGGCCCAGCCTTCGTACCGCGGAATTTAGGAACCGAATTAACAAGATTTGCTAGCGGCGGACTCAATTTCCGAGCGCGACTGTGGAATTGGCTTTCGCTCCAGCGGAGCGAGATGTTTATAGCTACGAACGCACCGCGCAAAGGATCTCGCTCCGGTAGGAGCGAAACCCGGCAGCAGAGCGATAGCTGCGCCGGCAAAGTGTGTTGCGCTCCTTCGGAGCTAAGAAGCAAAGAATAAGGACCACTGGGCTATAAAGATCTCGCCCCGCTGGGGCGAAGTCACAAACGATGTTCTGTTCCACTTCCAACTTGAATTCACCGGGCCAGCAGCCCCAGCAACTGCCGTTTCCTGCTTCATCTTGTTCGTCTTGTTAACTTGTCTAGTTCCTGTTTCCCAGTTAGGCCTGCTTCAGTATAGAATCTGTCGCGCGCGCCGTCCCGGCATTGTCAGGCGGCGCTTTTGGATTTAAGAATTGCGTAGTTACTTATGGCTTTGATTTTCCAAGATACGGTTCCACCCTTCGGACCCACTCCCAATCAACTTTTCGAGCGTTATTTTCAGGACCTGGTTAACAAGACCTGGGGCAACATCAGTCCGCTTTATCAACTCGACGGTTTCGATTGGATCATCCTGATTCTGTACTTCTCGATCCTCTTCGTGCTGGCCGTCTATGGCGGCTATCGTATCAAGCAGGTGATCGACTTTTGGCGCTATCGCAAGTTCGTGCCACAGCCGCTGCGCACATTCAGCGAAGCCGAGTTGCCGGTCATCACAGTGCAGTTGCCGCTTTTTAACGAGATGTACGTCATCCAGCGTCTGGTGAAAGCGATCACCGAGATCGACTACCCGCGCGAAAAACTTCAGATTCAAGTGCTCGACGACTCAACCGACGAGACGGTGAAACTGGCCGAGGAGACTGTCGGAAAATATCAGGCGCTTGGTTTCGACATCGAATACGTTCATCGTCAGGATCGCACCGGTTTCAAAGCGGGCGCGCTTGAGAACGGAATGAAGACCGCAAAGGGCGAGCTGCTCGCCATTTTTGACGCGGACTTTGTTCCCAATCCCGACTGTCTGCGCAAGCTGGTCGATTTCTTTACCGACCCGATGGTTGGCTGCGCCCAAATGCGCTGGTCGCACATCAACGCGAAATACAATTTGTTGACGCGGCTGCAGACGATCATGCTTGACGGGCACTTTGTCGTCGAACAGACCACGCGCAATCGCACTGGCGGATTTTTTAACTTCAACGGCACCGCCGGCATTTGGCGTCGCGATGCAATCGCGAGAAGCGGCGGTTGGCAGCACGATACGCTAACCGAAGACACCGATCTCAGCTTTCGCGCGCAGTTGATGGGCTGGAAATTTGTTTACCTGCTTGATGAAGAAGCGCCTGCCGAAATTCCAGTTGAGATAAATGCGTTCAAGGCGCAACAGCGTCGTTGGGCAAAAGGCGTGATGCAGGTGGGCATCAAACTCTATCCACGCATCTGGCGTTCAAAGCTGCCGATGCGCGTGCGGCTGGAAATGTTTTTCCGGCTGACCGGCAACATTAGTTATCCGCTGATGATTGTCGCGAGTTTTCTGCAGTTTCCGCTGCTGCTGGTTCGTTACAACCAACCGTTCTATCACTTGATGGTGGTGGATTTGCCGCTGCTCTTCTTTTCTTCAATTTCGGTGTTTCTGTTTTACGGCACCGCCGTTTGGTACCTCGATGAGAAGCGCGCGCCGCGTCTGTTGCATCTGCCGTTGGTGATGGCGCTGGGCATTGGTCTCGCCTTTTCTAATGCGCGTGCCGTGTTAGAAGCGCTATTGGGCATCAAGAGCGAATTTGTGCGCACGCCCAAGTATCAGGTGGAGAAAACTTCCGACGAGACCTGGAAGCGCAAGAAGTACAAACGGAAGCGCGGGCTGCTGCCGCTCCTGGAGTTGGGTTTCTCGATTTACTTCCTGCTTGCCATTCTCTACGCCATTCGCATGCGCATGTGGGGCACCGTTCCGTTCCTGTTTCTGTTCTTCTTTGGCTACGGTTACATGGGCGTGATGAGTCTGGTGCAGGCACTGGGCGGGCGAGGTTTCGCTTCGTTTTTGCGGCCCGCGGCCAGAACACCTGCCGGGCAGTAGCCGGCGCACTATCCTCGCGTTATACGTCATAATTATTTCACTAAAAATTTATCCGGTTGTTCCTTGATCTATATCCTCACAATCTACTAATATCGCGCCGCCATCAACTAGAGTTTTGCTGCCACTTGGTCGCAGTACCGGAAGCGACTTTCGTTCAATCCAAATTTCTTATTCACTGAGGAGAAATATGAGTACCCCTAAGACCCCTATCGTCCGATTTTGTCTGCTTGCCATGTTCGTCCTGGCGACAGCAGTTTGCGCCTTTGCCCAATCGCAAGCGACGACCGGTAATATCGAAGGCACCATTGTCGATCCAGCCGGCGCTGTGGTGCCGAACGTCACAGTCACCGCAGTCAATGTGGATACCGGTTTCGAAAAGACCACGCAAACGAACGACGACGGCACCTTTGTCCTGTCATTTTTACAGCCTGGTAACTATAAGGTGACGACTGCTGCGGTCAGCGGTTTTGCTCCAGCAACCTACGAAAACGTGAAGGTTACAGTCGGCTCGAAGAATACGCTTCAAGTTATTCTGACGGCCGGAGGAGTGGTCAATCTCGTCAACGTTCAGGCACAGGGCGAAAGTGTGGAAACGACGCGAACATCGGTGTCCTCAACCGTGGATGAACGCCGCGTGATAAATCTCCCGACTAATGGGCGCAATTTTCTTGACTTTGTTACGTTGACGCCCGGAATCGTTCGCGATCCTACGCGCTCAGGTGACTTGGCAGTCGGCGGACAGAAGGGAACTTTGAACAGTCTGCAGATTGACGGAACGAGTAGCGACAACACCTTTTTCGGCCAATCTTCCGGAAGAACCGGATCGGGACGCGCGCCGTCACAATTCTCGATTGACACGGTCAGAGAATTTCAAGTCAACCAGAATGGCTTTTCCGCAGAATTCGGACGCGCCGCCGGCGCCGTTATCAACGTTGTAACCAAATCGGGAACCAACAGATTTTCGGGGAGCGCATTTGAGTATTTCCGCGACGAATCATTGAACGCCCGCAGTCCGGTTCTGGTTGCGGTAAATCGTCCGCGCCCGCCCGGCCAGATCAATCAATTCGGTGGAACTATCGGCGGCCCGATCAGAAAAGATAAAGCCTTCTTCTTCGGCGCTTATGAAGGACAGCGCTCCAAGCTTCCGAATCCGGTCGTCTTGCGTTCGCTGCCATTTGCTCCGGCAAGCGTGCAAACTTTGTTGGGGCCGAAAGCCGCGTCCTACAATATCGATCGCGTGCAGGACACCTTTCTAGTTAAGACAGATTTCAATATCAACAACCGCAACCAACTCTGGATTCGTTTCAATCAGCAGAATTTTACGGGAACGAACCTGGAAGCCTCAGGTACTACAAGCTCCCTCGAGCACACGGGAAACAGCAACGTAAAGACTTCGACCCTTTCCACTGGTTGGACGTCTACCATTCTCAACAATCTGATCAATGAATTTCGTTTCCAGTATTCGCGCGACCGGGAGCCGGGATTGTCAAACTCAACCGCTCCGGAAACAGCGGTCACCGCCACGGCCGGGGGCATAAGCGACGGAACATTCACCTTTGGGCGCAACAATTTCAGTCCCAGGGAAACGACTATCAGGCGTTACCAATTCATTGATAACCAGACCTGGATTACCGGTAATCACAGCGTCAAATATGGCGCAGATTTGCTGTTTGATCGCATCTTCAATTTCTTTCCCGGCCTCTTCAGTGGTGCTTACACCTTCACGAGCTATGCGGCATTGGCGGCTACACCGCCGACGCCGTCGAGATACCGTCAGAGCTTTGCTGGAGCAGGGACCTCGGGAGGAACTACATTCCCGAACAGTTCGGAGTACGGATTTTTCGTACAGGATGACTGGCGCGCCACTCCCAAATTAACTTTAAATCTCGGCCTGCGCTACGATTATCAAGCAATTGCCAAACCGCCAATCAGTAATCCTGATCCGGCTTTAGTGGCTGCGGGATTCAACACCGGATTTCAACCGAAGGATAAAAACAATTTTGCGCCGCGACTCGGTATGGCGTATTCCTTCGATCCGAAAACGGTAGTTCGCGCTGCGTACGGAATTTTCTATGGACGTACTCCATCGATCATTACCGGAACGGCCCACTCTCAGAACGGACTACAAGTCATCGCCCTTGACATCAATTGTACGGTGACACCGGCGCTTTGCCCGACGTTCCCGAATGTATTCGCGAGCATTCCCACAAATGTCGCGGCTGTGACGCCGAATCTTTATCTGTTCGATAAGAATTATCAGCAGCCCTTCACGCAGCAATTCCATTTTCAGTTTGAGAAAGAAGTGTTTGCCAATACGGTTTTTTCCGCGGAGTATCAAATGTTTCGCGGCAGCAAAATAACTCGCACCAGAAACGCAAACCTGAGCGCGCCGGTTGCCACCACGTATCCGGTTTTTAGCGCCGCAGGGACGGCGACTGGTGAGACTCTGACGGTCCAAAGATTTCCAGCTACGCGTCCGATCCCGCAATTCCAGCGCATCAGCTTGTTTGAAAGCACGGCTAAGTCTTTTTACCAGAGCTTGAGCCTGCAATTGAACCGCCGCTTTTCCAATCGTTTCCAGTTCAACACGAGCTATACTTTGTCGAAAGCCAAAGACAGCAAGCCCGATCAGACATCGGTAGTTCCGGGAGCTGACGACTCGAAGATCGCGCAGAATCAGTTTGATCTCTCGGGAGAATATGGGATTTCAGATTTGGACGTTCGCCACCGCTTTATCTTTAGCCCGGTTTATGAAACCGGAACTTTCAGACACAGCGACAATAAGTTCGTGCGCGCGCTTTTGAGCGACTACTTGATCACCGGAATCTTGTCAGCACAGTCGGGTTTCACTTACTCGGCGGCGGTTTCCAACGACCCGAACAACGACGGCAACACCGCCAATGACCGCGCACCGGGAACCCTGCGGAATCAATTTACGACTCCCGGGTTTTATCAGATTGATCTGCGGGTGGGCCGAATCATTCGCTTGGGCGAACGGTCTCGCCTGTCTTTGTTTGCAGAGGGCTTTAACCTCTTTAACAGCTCGAACGTTCAGGCCGTCAACAACACGCTTTACACATTTGCGACGACGGGCGGCGGACGTCTAACCAGGACAACAAACTTTGGTACGCCGCGCATATTCGTGTCGGGCTCACCTTCATTCACATTTAACTCAAGCTATAACCGCGAATTTCAGCTCGGCGCCAGGTTCGATTTCTAAAACTCGTTCCGAAGGGAATTCAAAACGACGGGCAGCCAATTGACAGTTGGCTGCCCGTAGTCTTGTGCGAGAGGGAGAGTCCGATTACGATCGAACGCTCCGCCTGAGTCTTACGCGAATGCATTAGTTGCGCCGGAACAACGGAGTACTTTGTTGTTGTAGTTGTGACTTGAAGGGATTCTTTGCCGCGATTCGAAGCAATTCCTCGCCGCTAGTCTTCGAAAAGGCTAAGAGTTTGACGCCTTGTCTCTTCGCTATTCTCGAGGTTTGGACGCTCACATTGCCGGAAGTGCAAATAGGAAGTTAGGTCTTGCCGAAAGTTCATAGGTCTGCCAATCAGCGTTCAAACGACCTCAGATTGACCTTGGGGTCATGAATCTCCGTCCCGGCAAAAACTTAGGTTTCTACCTTTGACATGGTTGCAGCCACCAAGGGGATTTACCTTTCTTTTTCACCGCTAGTAGCCCCGCACTTGGAAAAAAAGAGCGACGCATCGAATGCAGGTCGTGATCTCAGTTCCAAACGCAATCAGCACATCAAAGCGAATAGCGAATTATCAGGAACGCCTGAGTGTCCGGGCTGCGCGGCAATACCGTGGCATCAGGAGTTGCAGTGATAACAAATTTGTCGTGGGGCGCAACGTCGAACGGGGTGGCCGGCGTGGAAGCCGCGCGGTGCATGGTTATCGCCTTTCCATACAGGTCAAGTCCCGCGATGGTAATCGTCTTCGCCTGCGTGAAATAAGGAAAGTAGTCTGTGCTAATAGTAGCGGTAAAAGCGCCCGTCCCGTTCACGAATGCTGACCATTCAGTCGGGAAATCGTGCCGCAAGCTGAAGAGCAAAGCCAATTGCGGCGGTGGATCCGAGAAGATCGTGTCGAGCGAGGCGATTACCTTGGTGGGATCCACCCCCTGCCTTGCGGTGTAGCGAATGTGCAAAATCACATCAGAGATCGTTGCATAATCAAAAGCGGGATACTTGTCCGGCGTCGGAAGATCGAGCTTCCAGGTGCTCTCCGCGCCGGCGCCTTCGAACGGCAGGAAGCGTTCGTCACGCAGATTAGTTTCGAATAGGCCGCCATCGTCGCTGGCCGCGCTGGTCACGATGGATTGCACTGCGCCGGTGTAGTCCACGAAGCGGTCGTCCTCTGTTCCCAGGCGAGCGTAGCTGTCGCCGGCAATTGCGGACTTGCGCATAGTACTACGGAGTAAGGAAAGCGTGCAGTTGACAGTTGCATATGGACCAACGACAGACGGGATTGAAAGTCCAACTCTCTTGATGCGACGCATAAAATGGCCCGGGCAATCCCGGTCGTAAAGCCATTCGGGAATAGTGACCTGGCAAGTGCCGGTAGTTTTGAGGGTTAACAAAGCAAGTGGATTGAGTTGGCGCAGAGAGACGTGTCGAGTTAACTCGAGCTCGCGCTTGTTATTCTCATGATAGGCCATTTCCATGCGCTTCACATCGAGATGCAGCGCCTCGCCCGCGAGCAGGCCTTTACGCCCGCCATCCCAATAATTGAACTTTACGAAATCCTGAGCGTCGACCTCAGGCCGCATTAACTCCTGCTTCATCGTTCGTTCCGCCTTCCGCGCGGTGTCGAACGCAAAACGGTAGTACTCATAGTAGAGACGTGAGATTTCGCCTCGCATCCAAAGGTAGAGATCTTCGTTAGTGAACTTGTCGTGCAAGAATTGGTTAACTTGCTCGGCGTTCCTGATCTGCTGTCGAATATTTAGATACTCATGGTGGGCGATCTGCTCAGCGATCAGTGACGTGAGTATTTGCCGTCCCAACTGCATCAGTTCATGAGCAGCAAGGTTGTATTGCAGCATCCAATCGTCGGCCCGGCGCTCGTGCCCTGCCGTTCGGCTGGCCATGCCTGCCTGATCCTGTTCCCAGGCTGAGATCATGCGCAGAATGTCAGCGGCTCCTTTTACTGCGTCATGCAGTTTTGCTCCGCCAAAGATTCTCGAAGCTCCGCCCATCCCCCAAAACGCTAATTTGATATCGAAATCAGGAATGAAAGTAAGCACGGCTGCCACTGCGTCGCTTACTGATGCTGCCAGACGAGTGTCTCGCGCTCTCGGTAAATGAGAATTGAGTTCTGCATCCTCGTTCACATTGAGGTACAACCGTCCTCCGCCCGAAGCGCCAGACTGTTGCGCCGGTGACGAAGCGCCGGCGATCTTCAAATTAGGAAATCGCTGAAGCGTAAGCGCCTTGTCATACTGGCCAACCAGCGCGTTGTAAGCTTCGTCGAAGTTTTCCTCGGTCAGTTCTCGATGGTCGACGGCCAAATCGTTCGGCGCGTTCTGATCCGCCGGGAGTCCGAGCACACGTTGATAATAGTGCAGGCGCTCGAGCGCGGTCTTTCTGCTCGTCAGCAGCGACTTGGTAGCTTCTCGCGCAGACTGCCACTGCAAGTACCGCACTTCCTGGGTCATTTGCTGAATTGTGATTTCGTGTCCCTGGCGAAGCAGCGCGAGATGCTCGCCGTCGCCCTTTTCCAACGCAGAAAGGAGCGCGCCACCGAGACTGCGCACTTCGCTGCAGAGCTCGAGTGCCTTCTGAATCAGGGTCATACAACGCACCGGACTTGCAGGTTGGTTCAACCCGTTCACGATGCTGCCGATATCGATTCCGGCTGCCGCTGCTTTAACGAGCATCCCCGGATCGAGCGGCGGGTCGAAGAGCGCGAGCGGGCGGACAATGCCCGCGATGTTCATACAGTGGCGAATCTTGAAGAGGCGATCCGCGACTGTGTCCCAATAACCAAGAAGCTTGTCGTTGCGGGGAATGCAAAAATAGAATGCGCGTCCAATGCCAAACAAAGGCGCCGCGCCATCGGTGTCGGTGGCGGTGGTGGAGGTGAGATTGAACGGGAAGTCACCTTCTAAATCGACCAACGCATTCCCGATTGGGCCCAGGCCTTCCTGCTTTAGTTGCGCGAACGTTTTGGGCTTAACGACACCGCGTGCTGGAATTTGTTGCGGCCGTGGCCCCAGGAGATTGGCGGCCAAAACGTAACGCTGGGCTGCTTCGTTGATCGATTCGATAGTGTCCTGCTGAAACAAGCTATCGCCCCAGGCGATCAAATTGTCGAGGTACTTCATCACCACCGCGTATTGATAGGCGACCTGTCGCGTCCGAGCTACTTTGTGCGGCTGAAAGGGCGAGTTGAGAATCGCACGATAGCCGTTAAGAACGTCATCCTGCTCTAGTTGATCTGCTGCCGAAAGTTGCGTTCGGGGCGTGCTCAGCAAACGAATAACTTCATCGAGGTTTCGACTGGCTTGCGGGTGGCGAAAAGCGAGAAACATCCAAAACCGCATTGGGGCAGCAATAGTCTGGTCATTCGAGGTGGGATTGAATATGTAATGGAACCAACGTTGCGCCTCAGCGAATCGCTGTGTCTTGCTCAAGTGCACTGCCACCGTGAAGGGGATGTGAAAGAGTAGCTCCCAATTATAGTTGGCGTAAGGCCCGCGCGTGCTGACATCGATCTCCTTCGGGAAGCTGCTCAGGTTCACTGCGCCGGACGGCGTGTAGAACTGAGTGAAAAATGGAGTCGCCAAACTCTCGTGAAAGACTGGATCCAGCATTTTCGGCAACGACTCTTTATTGAGTTTCTCGATTAGCTCCCCTACAAAGGGGTGAAAAAAGTTTTCGAACGTATAGTTGAAGACCGCACGCTGAATGGATCCAACGTCGACAAAACCCTGAGTGAAGTTGGCGATCTCGTAGTCGTGATGTCCGATCTGCGATCGGCTTGCAGTAGTCATTGTCGTTTCCTCCTCATCCGCGCCGTAAGGCTTTTGAGTTGCTGCCCATGGGGCCAATTTCTTTGTCGCCGTAGCGAACCGTTCCCGGGCTGCCAATTCCCCGAGTGATGTACGCGTCTTCAGTAACCAGAAATTGCGCCGGCGCCGGATCTACTACGCCAAAGCCCGGTTGCCGCGTGATTGGTCCGCCAAAGTCCGGAATAATCGTGCCAGTCTGCCACACCAACGGAGGTAACTCGGTTACCGTGGTTGACGTGTACAACGGCCCGGACACTATGCCGAGATCGTTCCAGATTCTGACGTTCTGGAGGTGTTCCTCAGTGGTAACGAAGAAGACGTGGCGGCGGTCTTCGTAAAAGAACGGCGCATCCCAGGGGTTTCCTTCCAGCGGATGGTGGGGCTCAATGGCGCGATCGTCGATGCTGGTATCGAGAATGGAGTGGGCCAGTGACGCCTCCGTATAGTTAGCTTTCAAACTACTGCTGGAAGTTTCCAGAATCCGTTTCGGCGCGAAATGCTTGTTCTTCTTTTCGACTCTCAACTCAGGAGAGCTGTAGACGTTATGCAGAAAGTAAGAATTTCCCGTGCCGATACTGGTGGAAATGATCAGTCGCAATTCGCCTCTCGTCCAGAACATGGCCGAAAGTTGCAACGCGGCACGATCGAAATCTTTCTCATCGATATCCGCGGCAATCGTCAGCGGGTGATCCGTATCTGAAGTTCGGACTGGTTGCCACTTCCCGTTGAAGTACTCGCTCCAGTTCAGGATCGCCAGGACGTTAATCTTTGGACTTGATGGCAGCGTCAGGTCCGACAGATCAGTTCCGCCCGGAAGCGCTCCGGTAGCTGGACCCTTCTTGATTAACCGCAGCCAGAACAAAAATAGACGGCCTCTCCAGACAACCGGGAGTACCGGATTGTCTTCGATGTCGAGTTTGATCTGTTCCCAAGGCGTCCATGAGCCGTCGTCTCTCCGGCGATAGTAGTACTTGCGATGTGCTCCGGACGTGCGAGCCACCACGTGATCGACCTCGCTCGTTCGATCGCCGGCGGGAATATGATGAATTCCACAGGGCTCTAACTTCGCCACCTCTTCGAGCTTTGCCAGGTAGTTGAGCAGCGCGACTGACGCAGTTTCGTCAGTGATATCGCTTTGCAGCAACTCACTCTCAATTTCCTTAAAGAACGGTGATTTGTCATCACGAAGCTCCGGTTCGAGCCAGTTTTCCGGATAAAGGAAAACCTTCCGGTTCGCCTCCCAAACTCGATAGCGCTTCATCCAATCCCATTGCTTGGCGATAATCGAGCCAGACGAAACTCTGGGCTCCAGGTTCAGCAGGCAACGCTCGATGAAGAGTTGTACCGACGAAAGCGCATGACGGATGCGCGAGGTCTGCATACACGGCTCCATCTCAACATCCATCAAGAAGTATTCAAACAACTTGTTGGGCGTATCAATCTGCGCGGTAGCCGGGTTCGAGCTCATTTGATTCAGAATGTATGCGACCAGCGCGTCACGCTGCAGGCTGCGCATTTTGTCGTTTATTGGTTGCACGACAGTTCGCCAGTCAGCAGCGTCGTAGCGCGCCCGCAAAGCCGCTTGAAGATCCCGCACGGTCTCGCCGTTTGGCTCATTCGTGGTGGCTCGAATCAACGCCTTTACCGAAATTCCCATTTTCTGCGCAAGCTCGAAAGCTTCATAGACACGATTAAACAGCTCGAGATGTTTGAGACCGGAGAGATCGCCTCCGAACAAGAGCAACAAACTATCCAGGGAAGGCCGGTCCCAACGTGTCAGAGTGAACATCAGAATATCCGGCTCGCGCGCTGCTGAAGTTGGATCTTCGATTACATACAAAAGCGACTCGTCGTCCGGTGAAATCGCTGATTTCATCCGGGCGTATTTGAGTAGATCACGTAGCGGAGTGAGCAGCGTCGCATTCAATGTCGCCGCAACGGCGGCTGCCGCCGGATCGGAGAGATGCAGGTTGTCTTCCGTTGGCAGATGGTTGAGCCAGCCCTGGCCGGTTGTATTCAGTTGGCCCAGCGCATTGATTCGGTAATCCTCATGCGTGGCGAAGTGGGCCATCTCATTCGCCCTTAGCCTGAGAGTTGTCGCCAGGTCACTCGCCTTGAGAAAGCGAAGATAGTTCTGCCGGAACGCATCAAACAAATTGGCGGGATAGAGATAACGCCGCGGGATGACCGCGCGACCCTGACCCTTTGGCGACCACTCCCATTGAACCTTCACAACCTGGCGAACTTTTTCGACGGTTAGCTCGATCGCATATAGTGTTCCGGCACGCAATTCCTTCGCTTCAGTGTTGTGCCAAACCGTGCCGTTCTGCGTTAGCGCCGCTTGCTGGTTATCGAGTTTCAGCTTCACGGTTGCTCCCGCGTCGGCGTCGATTAGCAGATTGAAAAACCCGCTCTCAGGTGCTTCAAGGTAACCGCGCCAGATTCCAGAGATCGCACTTCCCGGCGTTGGGTTGGAAGGCAACGGATTGCCACCGCTTACAGCGGGCGCATAATCAAGATTAGCGGTTACAGCCGGCGCGGAAATGATTGTGCCTATAGCGGTATCACTGGCGAAGAACTGCGTTGATAAGCCCTGGATCTCGAGTGCCAGAATGTCGTTCACCGCTGGCTGATCATCGTGACCAATAGCGTGGATGGCGTTGCCATACCTTGATGTATCCAGTAACGTTTCGGCGAAATTGAAATCAGTCTCTGCCGCGACGCTGACCGACTGTAACGCCTGCTGCCTTTTCCGACGCTTGATCAAGTCAGGCAAAATCTGCGTCAAGACTGCGGTGCGTTTCTTATCCAGCGGATCTGTGGAAGCAACATAAGTATCGTGAACCGCTTGCAGTTCCGGATAGCGAGCAAAGAAACGGTTAACGGCCGCTTCGTTTTTTAAGAACAGATCGTCCATCGCCGTTTTGAAAGCGGCTGCTCCTAATCCCGCTGCCAACTTGATCGCGTCTCGTTTCGTTGGCGTGAGCGCGCCGGCATAAGAAAGCAGCTTGCGAAAGTCGTCGTAGGCAAGCCTGGGCGCACCGGCATCAGTCTTGCCGCTTGCGTTCTGAATAGCCGTAAGCGTTGCCTCAGGAGCCAATGTGCCGTCCGGATCATTGAAGGCAATATCGACTGTAAAGGTTCCACTCAATAGACCAAAAAAGAACGCCGCAGTGTCTGGTCCGTAAACGAGCGTCATACGATTTTGAGAAATTGCGCCGTCAGGGTCGTCCTTAACGACAAAGTCAGCATCCACTGCCGCAAGATCGCCACGTAAGGCACGAGCGAAGGCGGTGATTTGCGCCAACTCAGGGGCCGACTTGCCGGTTAGATCCTGATTCCAGATTAGGTAGAGGGCGGCGGCCGTCTTGAACGAGCCCTCTTTCAGACTTTGGATCAGTTCGATGATCTTGAGAATCGCCGGATCTGTTGGATTGGGCGTGGCGAACGGATCGAGACCAGTCAGCTGCGTAAACAATAAGAATTCGCGGACGCTGATTTTCAGTTTGCGCGCCAGCCAGCCACGACGATAGATATTGCTGATGTGGTCGAGTGTTAACGGCGCGAGTGTGGCCTGATTCGCCGTGTAGAGCGCATCCACTGCATCCTTGAATTGCTGGCTGACACCAGCAATCACTTTAAGATTTTCGCGGATCGAAACGCTCAAGGCGCCAGTGTAGGAAAGTTGATGGTTGACATTATCGTAGCCGATGCCCGGTCCGACATTGAGAATCTCCTGGCTCAAAGTTGGTTGCGTATGCGTGTAGAGCACCTGTACTTTGTCGGCCCCCAAACCAACAGCGGCGACTATTTGCAGAAACTCATCACTGGTCAGCCCAAACGCTGCACGCAACGTCTCGGCATGACCGAGAATCTTCTGCGTCGCGTCTTTAAAAAACTCACCGTACCCAGAATCGGCGAAGGCCGGATCCTGATTTAGAAGTGTGGGATTAAGAAACATCTGTCGGAACAGGGCGGCGTCGCCGTGCGTGCCGATCGGTGACCAGCACGTTAGTAGCGACAGCAGATCGCGTTTTACTGTCAGCTTCAACGCTTTCATGACGCGGATAACTATGCCGAGGCGCGGAAGGAGCGCGAAAAATCCGGTGTCCAATTTTGGCACCGTATCGATCGCGTTGCCTCCAGCCGGGAAAGGCGGCACCGGGAAGAGCGCGCACAAAGCCGTATCTGTTTGCTCAATCGTCCACCCCAATTTTTTCCAAAGCCGAATAAGGCGCAATATCCGAACGAACTCAACCGCACCGAGACGGTTTGACGTGTCCCCCACTGCGACCGGCCTGGCGTAGCGAAATTCGAGGTTCTCGAAACTGCACGGATCATTATTGCCAGTCGGATCGCTTAGCGTGATGATTGCCATGATCCGATCGAAGTTCTGTTGATTCCGCACCCAGGCTTTAATGTTGCCGTCATATTCAGCCGGGTCTGGAGCGCCGGCTCCCACTTGCAGCATTGCGTCGAACTCGGCATCGGCTGCCGGGGTGTTTGTGTCCTTCAGGTTCTTCAGGGCAGCGAAGCTGACACCGAGTCGTTCGAGTTTCGGAACTAAGTCGCTGTTTGGATTTACAAATCGTGTTCGCAGAATCGAAGTTAACTCCTGGTAGGTAATGCCGACGTGGCGTGTGAACGCTTTTGCCTTTGAGAGGCCTGTGAAATTTGGCACGCCGGCAATCACGGGGGCGTCTGCGGTGCCGTCAGGAAACCCATACATTCGCCAAAGTGGGACGATGGTCGAGTCGATCAGAATCTCGTGTTCTGCGCGAGAAATTCCGATCGCTTCCATCAGAATATCGCGCCAACCGTAGGCATTTGTGCCACGGTCGAGGGCATTATTCTTGCGCAGCCGTTCCATTGCGAGGGGCAGTGAAACTTCAAAGCTGTCGAAATACCGGCGCACGCTCTCCAGTGGCTGATGGAAGGGCAGTGGGCTTGGAAAACTTGTATTGCGCAAAGTGTTGTAAGCCGAGTCCATCACAAACTGCGGCGTGGCAAGCAAGTCTTCTGAAGTCAGGCCGTCGGTGTCGTGACCGACGTAAGCATCGAGCGAGAGCGGCCGCACCCCGTTGGCGATGAAATATTCGAGCGTTTCGTTGACCACATCTATATAAGGTAAAGCGGTATTGGTGTTCTCGCAGGTGAGCGGCAGGTGTTGAATGTCCGGACGACGCTCCAACAGAACCGTCTGCGGATTTGCGCCGCTGGCGGGGTGAGGTTGATCGATAAAGAGTAAGAGATCAACCAGATAGGCCGCGGGACTTAGAATCGAGCGACAGTGTTCACAGGCACAGAAATCCATTTCACCGAACAACTTTTCCAGAGTCGGATATGCAATCACATCGCCTGCTGCAACAGCATCCGGGTTTCCCAGAAGTGGTTGAATTACAATCCCGTTACCAACAGAACCTTCTTCACCCTGAGTTAGCGCCGGCGCTCCCAGAGCGATGCTATTTCGCGCGGTCAGATAACTGACCGCGAGATTCAGCACGGCGTTATGCACGTGAACCGATTGGTCGTAAGTTTGCGCGGCGTTAGTAGCGCCACCTAAATCTTCTGAAAACGACCGTACGAATGTTTCCCGATCATGGCTGACGACATGATACGCGGCGTCCATGCCACGTTTCAGCAATCCTGTCATGGCGACGTCATCTGAAGTGATCTGATAGACGCGCTGCAATCGCTTCACCTCATTGACCGTTTGCTCAGGAACTTCGAGGTTGTTACTCACGATGTATTTCTGCACAGGCGTTATGCCAATCTCGAACTTCCCCTGATTGTCGGAAAGAAAGCGGTGCACCTGTTCGGAGGAGCTTGTAGGAAGGTCACCACTTTGGACCATCTGAGCCACGGCTGCAGTCGGATAACTTATTCGCACTTGAGCGGCCAGATAGTTTGCATAATTCGTTCGCTTCGCCTCGACTGTGTCGCCGGGAATTTCTTTTGGAACGGAAATATCTGGACTCAACACTGCATTCCATTTCTCAGCACGGTGATAGCCCTGCGCTGCCAGTTCGGCTGGATCATTCAAGCCATCCTGACCTGCCGTGCGATGCAGTTGATTGATTAGCGGCGCATTGTTAACCGTTAGGAAGGCTAGCTTGCCATTCACTTGAAGCCGGTTGGCCGTCGCCTCGCCAAACTTTTCGTTGACCGCACTCCAAAAGCGGGGCAGGTCGGTGCGGTGTGCCGTGTATAGTTGAGCGAACTCCTGCTGCTGTGGCTCCGCAATTTGTGAGATCGCCAGTATTTCCTTTAGTGAAGAAGCTCCCGCGAGCGTCGGCCCGCTTAATAATTTTTGGGAGCTCAACTGGTGAAAGGACTCGCGCGCGACTATGATCTCCGCGTTAGACATGTTCGGGATGACGCGTTGCTTAATGGCCTGGCGCCAGATTCGTTCGACTGCTTGTATGTCGGCCTGATAAAGCGTGTCTTCATTGGCAGGCAGGCCGGCGCGAAAGAGAGCGTAATAAAAAGCCGGCTTGATAAGGGGCGTGCCGGCCGCTGCGCTACGCTGGCTGAACTGATCGGAGAGGGCAAGCAAGGCGACTGCGCGGGCATCCCATCCGCTTTTGTTTGCGAGATAAGTGATGTCTTGACGATTGTCATCCTCTTTTAGATCGGCGAGAGGACCCTTGTAATAAAGAGCAACTGCTGCGCTCAACGTCTCATACTCACTTGCCAGATCCTTAGAATCTGCAGGTAACGTTACGTTCAGTTGCGTCTCGTTATTCGAGGCGTTGTAACGAACATCCGACGCTGCCAGAAAAACCTGATCCGCATAGACTCGCGCCTGAAGATCTGGCCTGACCTTTCCGGCGCTGCGAAATGCGCTGGCCGGAAAGCTTGTCTGGTACTTGCCATTCTCATCCGTACTGGTTTGATTAAGCGTGACATCGTGGCCAATATTTTTGTCGATGACTTCAACGCGCAGGCCACCAACTCCGGGGCTGGCCTGGCTGATTACCGAGCCCGAAACCTGATACATCTGATCGTCACCGCCTGTAGTAAATCCCGGATCGCCGTGTCCCGGAGCTGCGACAGGAATCTCGACTGGTACCGAGCCTGCGGCGACGTTCCACATGACCGAGTCTTCTGTGCTCTTGATAAGTCTCTTTCCTGAGAAGACACGGAAGAAAAGATCCGGCTCGCGATCGAAAAAGAGCTCGCGGTAATAAGCGCCGCTGAACTCAATGCGAAAATGTCCTCCCACATCAGTGACAGCGCTGCCAACCAAATCGTCGAAGAGTAGATCCTTGTCCCAGGCTTCGACCCGAAGTCCGGGAATTCCCTGGCGGGATGTACTCTCGATTACGCGACCGTTGATCACATAAGTGGACTTATCTTTTTTGCTCATGTTGACTCTCCCATCTCATCGCGACAAAACCTGCGGTTACCAACGGCCCCCTTCATCAACCAGGCGCGGCCGCTTCGCTCCGGCGAGCAGATTTTCCAGCGCGCTGTCGAAAGTTTCTCCAACAAAATTCAGGTCGTCGTAGATCAAAAAAACTCGTCCCTGCTCGTCAATCGCCACGAACCCGTGACCGTCGTCGGTTTCGCCGAGTGGATACAGGTTACTCTTGAGGATTCCAGAGAATTCGCGAAAGCGATCGTCTTCACCCATCGCCAACATGGGATCGAGCACTATAGGCGTTCTCGCGAATTCAACGCCCGAGCCCCTTCGTCCAACGTGTAAGTTGCCAAACTCTGCCAACGCCTTGAGCGCCGCCGGAAAAGGATCGAATCCGGGCGGCAGCTGGATTTCGCGCGAAACGTCCCGGTCCGGGATCCATCCCGCTTCACCCAACATTTCCTTCGTTGCCGCCGAGAATCGTTCGCTGGTTTGATCCATCATGGTTGCCCCCTGTACACATCGGAAACGCCGAAACTTTGCAATACTTGAGCACAACTCGAACAGGCAGCCCGCGGAGTGCCATGAGTAGTGCTGCCCGGCCCGCGTACTTGTTGGGCCGCGCTGGCGCCCCCTCTCGGATCAACTCCGGCTTCCAGGGCGCGCGAAAGCGCCTGGGGTTCGGCGCATCGTCCGTGTCCACCTGACCGACTGGCCGCCGGGACATTCTCAAGGGCCGCCTCCACGTCAGGGTGCAAACTCGTTGGGCCACCTCCCCTGACGCTCGTACCGGTGTATGTTTCATCCCCAACCGTCAGGGCCGCTGACATGTTAGGACGCGGCGTCTGTTGACGGGCTGCGTTCGCTGTCGCTCTAGCTGACAATCGGACGCGTATTCGCCCGCCTATTGCCTGGCCTACGGGAGCGACTACTCCACCCGCAACTCCTCCGGTTATCGTAGAAGCCAGGATGGCGCCCCCATCCAGGCCGCGTTGGGCAGCCTCGCCACTGACCACTTGGCGAGTGGTTTCAAACGTAGCGCCGCCCAGGGCTCCGGAACCCACGCCGCGTGCGGCCGAAGTGGCGATCCGCGTAGCTCGCGTTGCGTTTGTTGCAGCCCGAACTGCCGTGCCGCCGGCCACAGTCGCGCGTGCGGCGGTAGACGTGGTCTGCAGAGCGGTTCCAGCCGCTGATGTCGCTCGGGCAGCCGACGTTGCCGCGGCTGCGGCTCGAGCCGCCGTTGCGGCACTGCGCGCCGCGGCCACTCCTGGAATGATGCCGGTTACCGCACCGGCTACCAGTCCTGCCGTGCCTGCCTGGCGATTCTGCTCCCAATTTATTCGACCATCAGGATTGGTGAGTCTTTGCCCCGTGGCATCGGCGGCCCTGGCGCTGACATAACCGCTGGCGGCGCCGACCGCCACCGTACCCGCAAAGGTGACGGCCGCCGCACCAGTGGCCCCGGCAGCAGTTCCCCCAATAGCTCCCGCCAGCGCTCCCACAGCCACAGCTCCCGCGCCCGCTGTCACTACCGTCACGGCGACGGCAACTACGACGACCGCTGCCACAATTCCCACTTGTCTCCATGTCCAGAAACCGGTCGGATCGTTGGCGACGATCGGGTTGTTACGAACATAAACGTAGAGGTTGATGTGGTCCGCGGTTCCAATTGGATCGCAACTTGTCCAACGACCCAACCATGAGCAGTAGTACCGTGCGCCGTGGTAAAAAAGATCGTTCTCCTCATCGCGCTCTCTGCCGGTGTATCGATAGCGCTTTGAGGACCCAGTCAGATTACGGACGGCCCGGTAAGACGACGAGCCATAGGGAAAATACTCTTCGTACGCGATCACTGCGGCCTGGTGATCCAGCTCCAGGATGGCGGATCCCAGATGGTTGCTGTGCTGGTACCGAATGAGTTGTGGTGGTCCGGCGTCAGTCCCCAGGGAGAGGCTTTCGACCATCATGGTCCGCTTCTGGTCAATCAAGACGTGTAGCGTCTCGCGCTCCCTCGTCAAACTTCCGGCCGCGTCGTACTCGCGATAAACCTCGAACGCGCCCAGATATAGACGCTCCGATTTACGGACTGGCGTTTCGCCCGGCAGAGAGGACGCATAGGTGATCTTGCGCAAACGCTGACCGCCGGCGTCGTACGAATAGTAAGTTGTTTCCGGCATCCCGGAGGTTACGGCCTGCCGGGTGGTGGATTGCAGGTGATCGTCCACGTTCCAGGTCAGTCGCTGCAGATGCGGCATGCTGATCATGTTGCCGTGTTCGTCGTAACTGTAGTGAGCGGAGTAGGGGCCCAGCGCGGCATCGCCCGGGAGGCTGGTGGCAGAAAGCCGATTACTAATCTCACCCGGAGTAATCTGACTTGGTTCAGCGTACGCATAGCGGCGCGTCCACCCACCGCTGGCGACCTGATGAACCATGGTAAGCAGGTTACCGACCCAGTCGTAGGTATACTCCTCGGTATAATTGCCCATCGCTCTACCATCGCCTCGGGCGTCGGAGAATGAGCGGAACGCGTCGTCGTTCGTCACCTGCCTTGCGGGATTTAGGTTGATTCCTGTCTGGCCTAAGTGTTCGCGGCCGCTGGCGGATTTCAGGCGATAAATAGGGTCGTAAGTATAGTCGGCCGAAGGCTCGACACGCTGGTTACGAAAAAAGACTGCGTTTTGAATATCTGCCGAGTCTCGTAGCCCGGTGATGTTGCCGACGGGATCATAGGTGTAAGCGAGGGCCTGCACAGTTCGTTCGGCGGCGGCAAAAGTGTTCGGGCGCAGCGTGGTTAATGTCTTTAGGCGAAGAGTGGCCGGGTCGTAAGAAGAAGTCACAACAACTCCGTTGCCAAAGGCGATCCCGAGGCGTTGCCCGCGCTCGTTGTAATCGATCCCGGTGACCGGATGAATGTCAGCGGTGGTTGGATCCAACAGGGCGCCCGGAGCAGTCGCTCGTCGAATCCAGAGGTCGATTCGCTCCAGCAGGTTCGCTTCATTGTAGGAAGTTTGGATGACTGACGGACGGCCAGCTGCCGTGTGTGGCGTAGTTACCTGAATTGGGCGGCTCATCGCGTCAAAACGACTGGAGGAAGAAAAACTCTCGATGGTCAGCAACGACGCGGTAGCGGCGTCAAGGGCGCCAACGTTGATTGCAGGTGAGTCAGCGATGTCGGTAATGACCGACCAATCTGGCGTTGTGTCATAGAAGGACCCGGGTTCGGCAGCGGGAACAAATTGCGCCAGCTGTAGAGTGCTCTCAAGCAGGTTACCCTTGAAGTCATAGCGCTCGTTGGTAGCCAGCCCGGCGCCATCGTAATGGCGAAACTGTTTGCCTTTCAGGTTGCGTGCCGCGTCAGGGTGCTTTTCACCATAGACCACGCGTTCAACGAGAATCTCACCGAAGCTGGGCCGCGCTACGAAGCGGTGGGTCAGGCGTTTCAAAGCATCGTAGCGCATGCGAAAGCTGAAACCGCGCCCGTCCCAGGCCCGCAACGCCTGGCCATGGACGTTATTGAGCATGCGCCGTTCGCCTCCGTCCATGCCATTGTGATAGAGCGCTTGGCCGGTCAGGTCGTAGCCGGCAACGTAACGGAAGCCCCCTCCGGTACCGAGCGGCTCCCGGAGGCAAAACTCTACGGCGTGCCGGTCCAGCGCGTTTATTACCGTCAGAGGTTTCCCTTCCGTGTCAGTTGCAGTGCGCGTCGCGAAACGCTGAGCGGCGCCGCCCTCTATGCCATTGTCCGCAACGCTCAGGCACTTGCGGCCGCGCGCGTCGAAATACTCTACGGTGGGTGTACCAGCATGGGTCGCGGCCTTCTGCGCCGCTGCCTGGTTCGCATTGCGCTCCTCGGGCGTGTCGCCCAATAAACCACCAATTCGTTGCTCATGCCAGGAAACGAAGGCGCCGGGACCGCCAGCGAAGAGCCGATGGAAAAAAGGTCCGACGATCGGATCGGTGAAGGGCTCTCCTACGACTTGCCCACTATGTAGATCCACCACTGGGACCGTGTTGTCGTTGGCATCCCACACTTCCTGTCGCCATGCGTCGAAGGAAGTTTTGTCGAAGGTGTTGTCCGGATGGACCGAGGCGACGATGCGGTCCATCGGATCGTAGAACAGTACCGAACTTACACCTACGCGGCGGTCAAACTCAAATCGAGGAGTTACGGAAAAGAAGGGCTCATATTTACGGACCGGGTTTCCCTTGTTGTTGTATATCGTCCAGCCGCTGCCCACCCACCGCGGTGAAACGTTGTCGCTTACACCGGTTACTGGACCCCGCTCAGCCTGGGCCTTGTGTTGTACCTTGCGCCCGAATCCGTCTCCATAGGCAATAACGTGATGGAATTTGGATCCACTCACTAAATCTGAGACATGCGTCTCACGAGTCAGAGTGTAGACCGCAATAGCAGACGGCGCGGCCAAGCCCCGCGTGCGAAAATACGCGAGGTCGTCGTAAAGGATCCGTGAAGTTGCATTACCTAAGATTCCGACAGGATCGTTCAGCGGATCGGCCAGGGCCGCCTGGATTGTGACCTCGTCAAGATCCGCATGAAAGCCCGACAACGAGTCGCCTTCTCCCGCTTTGCCGCTGACGGCCACTCCTGTCACTCGACCCAGGCAATCAAAAATAACCTCATTGCTGTTGCCATTGGCATCCACAACGCGAAACGGTTCTAAAACGCGATAGTCAAGATGGGCCGTCACGACGTTCAGCAACGCGTCTGTGGAGACTCTCGCCTGAAGATCGAAAGTGTCATATGCAATGCGACTAACCGCCCCGAATGGATTCACGACGCGTCGGACCTGGTAAAAGTGGCTGCGCGCCTCACCTAGTTCTGTAGCTGCTGAGTCCGTGTCGCCAGCCGAGTAGAAGACGCGTCCGGAGGGTATCCACCAATTATTCTGGCCGCTTGGTCGGACATATCCACCTTCGGTGAGCATCGTCTCTGTTAGCCGGCTGCCGAAGATCCGATTTATCAGACCAGGCGTAAGCGCAAGTTGATACGACTCCCCCGGCAAGGCCTGCGAATGCGCGACTCCATGCGGCAGTAGGGTGGTCATGTCATCGCTTCGGTAAAGAATGCGAGAGTGTTCCATGATTCGGCGCCCCGCTAGTGGCGCCGTGCCGACTCCTTCGATGTCGGGCGTTGAAACGTCCTCATAGGGAATATCGTGAAGATTGCTCCAAAGCGTGGACCAGTGGGTATCCATTTCCTCGAAGCTGAATCTGCCGTCGGTAGGAAGAATGCCGGTCAGTTCGGCGCTTATCGACTCGCAAGTCAGCGGCGCGCGGTACGCGTCGAAGGTTAAACTGTCAGCCGGACGGTTTACCGGATCCGTGTAGGATCGCTCTGTGGCATCGACATGCACGCGGTGCTGATCATGGGCAAGCATCGTGCGCAGCGGGAGTGAGAGGTTTGGCTCTGGGTCAGAGGTTGACCTTCGACCATAGGCAACCGAAACTGATCGCAAGACGTTCCCGAATTCATTTACTTCCAAAGTCAGGTTATGTGTGACGCGCGGATCGCTGGGCTCGCGCTCGTAGTGATAACTTATCGATTCGCGGGGATGGGTTAAGAACACTGCGTTTCGATTAACCCCCCGATCTTGTAGCTTCCTGACCGTCAGGTTCTGTTCCGTGACTGTGTAGGGATGCTCCGCTTTTGAAGTTCCATCCTCGGCATAGATTTCAGTGCGCAGCGTGGTGCCTTTCAGGGCCCGGTAAGCTTCCTGCATCTCGCGCGGATCCAGGGCGCCCTCTAAGACAGTGTCGGCTAGCAACATCGCTTCGCGGGCAGCGACGTCAGCGGGGCTAGCGCCACGCAGATCGGGTTCAATCCAATATTCATGAGCGTATTGTTGCGAGATAGTGCCGGCCTCGACGAACGCGCCGGTATGAAACCAGGTCCGAGTTAGCATTGGCGGGACAAACGACTCGGAATCTTCGTTCGCTGCCGCAACCTCAGGAAACAAAGTGTCGTCGCGATGCGATTCGGTGTCCCATTGCTCTACCATGCCGAAGCCGCGAAACTCTCTCTCTTCGCCGTCGAAGTAGCCGTGATGGTAGGCATAGCGGGTCACAAACCGACTGCGGCCGATCCAGTCGTAGATTTCAAGTCGCTCAACTACATGAACCGGAAACGGCAGTCGTGTAAGCCAGGGTCTTCCGGCGCGTTTATCTTCAAGGTAGAAACGGGTTGAAGATGCATAAGCGACGCGCGTCTCAGCGCCCAAGTTATTTTTCGTTTGGACCATCAAGTGCGGCTTCTGCGAACCCATTAAGTCCAAATACCGCAAAGAGGAGTAGGCTTCGCCCGGCAGTGGAGACGACCAAACCAGACAGGCCGTCCCGTTACCCAGAAGGTCAGTGACCTGTACCGAGCTGAGGTTGTCCGCGCCCGGAAACACCGCGAGCACATGAGGATCGGCCCACGAATTTCCAGAGCGATTGAAACAAACCTGCACTCCGTCGAAGCCAACATACAAAACGTCGGTCGTGCCAGATCCGTCGATGTCGGCAAAATGAACCCGGCGCGGGTCGAACTGCTCCTCAGCGGCGAAGCGAGGAGCGTTATCCATTGAGACCTTTGCGCCGAAACGACCATAGCCGAGGTTGGGCCAATAGCAGACTTCGCCATTGCGAACACGAACAATATCGCTAAGCCCATCGCCTGAGAGATCCGCCAACGACACAGTCTGAGTGCCGTCCGCAAAAACTACTCGCGGCCCTCGCTCCTCGTCCCAGGGTGTAGCGACCCGCTCGGCTTCGCCAAATCCTTCGACTCCGAGCGAAGGGTAAAAGGTGTAAACATCGTCTTCCGTGATTAATACATCAGCACGTCCGTCGCCAGTAAGATCGACGAACTTGAGATTTGGCTCCGACCAATTCAGGCGCGGCAGAAACTTGAATGTCTTGAGTGGCTCCCAACTCTCATCAATTGTTCGCGCAAAGTAACCCGGGACTAGCGCATCAAGGGCCACCAGTTCGGGTCGTCCCTCACCAGTCAAGTCCAAGAGTTGTTGTCCGCTGCCGGGACGGAAAGGTACGGTCACGGACAAGACTTGTTCCGACGGTCCAAAGCTGGCGCGCGTCACTCGTTTGCCGCTCGGAAGTTGTACTCTGTTAAGCGGGCTAAGATTGCGCTTGTAGCTCCAACCACCGTCCTGGTCCGTCAGTATGCCGCTGAGACCTTCGCCGTCCAGATCAACCCACTGGAAACGAGATCCAGCCAATCCTTCCGGCAAGTTTTCGCGACTGTCGGCGTTGTCAAGTGCAAGGATCTCCGGCTGTAGCTCCGGCTGGCTGTAAAAAAATTCCAGCTCCGGAGTTGAACGTTGATCGTAACCAATGGCCTTTCGTCGATAACCCGTCTGCTTTATTGACTCAATGAATGTATAAACAGGGTTGCGAGGATCGGTGGGTGCGGTTTCGTCCGAGTAGCGGAAATCAGTTGAGCGAACCAGATAAGGCTCTTCGAATTCAGCCTGACCCGGGAACTGGTGAAACAGCAAAACGCGCTCACAGCGCCGGTAGGTGCGCACTTCAAACCCGGCCCGAAAGACCGACCAGGGATCCGGGCGAACAGGCCACGAGGGATCTACGGCCGGATTGCGCACGGGTGTTGGCGCTTCGGTCCGATGGTCGCCGTAGTCGAAAACGATTTGAAAATGCCAGGTTGTCGGAAGCGGCGCCGCAGCGCCATTTTCTGACCAATCCGGAAAATACGGCGTCGAGTTTCCATAATGGACCGACTTCAAATAACGCTGCGTCCGCCGGTCGTCGTCAGTTCGATTTGCTTCGTGCGCCGCCGCCCGATTAATTTCAGCCAGATCATCTATCGCGTATCGATACTGCGTCGCGTTGCCCTTATCATCAAAGGTTAAGGCGATTAGGTAGGAAAAAATTCGGCGCTCATCGCTTGGATCTCTTATGCGGCTGTTGTCATCGATGCCGAAAAGCGTTGTGACGTTGTCGCGCGTTATCGTGCGCCAATGGCTGACTCCGTTTTCGGTACGCGTCCAACGCTCGATGCGCGCAAACAATCCTTCTATGCGGGGGCGGTAAAGGTAAACCCGGTAAGCAACGTGGTGAAGCGTACGCGAAAACGCGATGCGGTTTCCCCCACTGTCGAGAATCGGCACCAGGTCCTCAGCGCCGGAAATGAGAAAGACGTCCGATTCGTCGCCGTCGAGATAGCGCGGCATTCCTTTGTCGGTCTTGCGCGTGATAGCTGGCAGTGAAAGGCCCCACCCAAGACCGAATGGACCATTGCCGGAGCCTGAATCGTATGAGAGGGAAAGCTGTGGACCGAAACTGGAGCGGCCGGGGCTTGATGCCAGAGGAACGGATAACGATCCAGTTCCGGTAGCAGGATTTACGCCGAACTTTTCGCCTAGGCCGCGGATGGCACCGCCACCTTTCGGCAGCGAAACTGACGGCAACCGAGTGCTGGCACTGGGCGCAGCCGCGCCTGCCTCTTGATTCTTAGGCTGAGGGGCTTGCGAGGACGAAGCGTCGCGGTCTTGAGGCATTGCCGTTTTCTCGACAAGGACGCAGACGATCCAGGGCTGAGGTTGAGGGCCTCTTTTCTGGAATATTTAACGGTGTCCTACGAGCAGAGAATTTCTGGTTCGTGTTTTTCGAGTTGTTTCCATTCGCGTGAGTGTGAACGCAGTGAAAGGAATACTTTCATTTTCAAGAAACGAGCCGGAAAGCCTCTCGTTGAAGACCAAAAAACAGTTGAAGACGATTAGACAAGCTGAAGCCTACACTCTCAAGGAGTTATCAGTCAACATAAGTCTGCCGGGTTTGCTCTTGAAATACTACCTTGCCGAACTCAAAAGAATATCCACATGGCGCGTCAGCCCCTTTGTCAATGTCCACCCTGTCTAATCAAAGGCAAGTGACAGTTCCCGTCTCCTTGCGACCCGGAGCGTGGGCGTTTTGATCCCTGGTCGGACAAAGGTTTAAGCCCTTTGTTTTGGCTAGTTGGCAAAGCATCGAAATCGATGAGTAATTCCCGTTCTTTACCACCCCTTACCATCGGTTGCCATTCCTTACTTGTGAATTGATGTTTATTCCGGAGTTCTTGCGCTGGGAGCAAGGGAAAGCCTTGCGGGATCGAGCAGTTGTTCAGCGTCCCTTTGAAATCCGTTGCAACGGTCGCCTGCATGCTGTCTTAAAGTGCGAGGATCCTCGATCTGAGATCACTAATGTAGCGTGAAGCAACGATTAGAAACCTCTAAAATAAATTTCACTGCTGTCTCGCAGCAAGCTACTAAGTGCGCGCTGCAGTGACCGTGGGGTCTGGGATGAAGGAGCCATACTTACAAGAAGAGGGACACTTCGCCTTCCCAAATCATGTGCGGGCCACGGACGCGGATGCATCCTCAGGACGGGCACAATCAAAGAGGTAGTAGAGTTCAGGCTTCATTCCTCACCCCACGGCCCTCTCTCTTCGTGGGAGAGGGCCGGTTCTTTCTGGCGTCAGGTTGAAGCAAGGTTGATCGACCGAATATCTCGCCGCCCATAATTAATACGCTAATTCACGTGCGAGGATTTTCACCTGGAAACCACTATTGTGCATGAGACCCTGAATTTGAAAGCACGTTTTGGTGGCAGCGTGCCAATAGTTCTAAGGTCATAAGATCGATTGAGATAAACGAAATGATTGGACGTAGATATTAGTGTTCCTTATTTCCAGAAGGCACTTGGTAGTGCCCTGTGCACTAAGCGAGGGATTTAGCTTTAGATTAATCCCTAAAGATGAGCGCTTAGGTACGACTCCCAAGGCCATGAAACTCTTGGGATTCCGTTATCACTCTCCCTCCAAAATATCTGGGCCCCACCTGGTTTGCGGCTCTAGCTGTAGGTCTTATTTGAGATCGCCGAAAGTTGGTACACAAACCGACCTCGTTGATGATTCCGTTGATTCGGATGCAAATGTTTTTGGGCGGATAGCTCAGCTGGTTAGAGCGCGGTCCTGATAAGGCCGAGGCCGAGAGTTCGAATCTCTCTCCGCCCACATGATCTGTTTAGGACCGGCGGAATCATTTGGAGCCAAGCGGGTATCGCTGCGTTGGGTGAACGCATGAACTATAAGTCGACTATCAATCTTCCACGAACGCCGTTTCCGATGAAGGCGAACTTGCTTGAGAAGCAGGAAGAGATTCTGCGCCGCTGGCAGGCGCAGGACATCTACCATTCTATTCTGGAAGATCGCCGCGACGCGCAGCCTTTCATTATTCACGATGGTCCGCCTTACGCGTCCGGAGATGTTCACGTCGGCATCGGAATGAACAAAATCCTGAAAGATTTCATTGCTAAGTACCAGACAATGAAAGACCGCCGCGTGCCTTTCGTTCCTGGTTGGGATTGTCATGGACTGCCGATAGAACTTGAAGCCCTTCGAGAATTCGAAGCGACCGAGATGCGGCCTTCGGCGGCCGAAATACGCTTAGCCTGCGAGCAGCAGGCGTTTCGCTACGTGCGCGAACAAAAACGTCAGTTCCAGTTACTGGGAATATTTGCGGACTGGGATCGACCCTACCTTACGATGAACCCTTCTTATGAAGCTGGAGTTCTGACGATTTTTCTCGACATGGTGGAGAAGGGTTATGTTTATCGTGACCTTCGCCCAATCAGTTGGTGTTACTCCTGCCGCACTGCGCTGGCTGAAGCGGAAATTGAGTTTAGAAGCAGAATCGGTCGCTCAATCTTCATAAACTTTGAGGGCGAGGAAGCGGTCGCCGCGCTCTTTGGCGCTTCGGCGAAATCAGCGTCACTACTGGTGTGGACCACAACTGCATGGAGTCTTCCCGGCAACGTAGCAATCGCTGCGCATCCGACGCTTACTTACACTGCGTTTGCTTGCGGTGACGGCCGTACGCTTGTTTTGCTGGAATCGTTGGCTTCCGCTGTGTTTCAGCAGCTCGGAATTACTGAATACGAGAAGCTGGGTAGCGTTGAGGGTAAGGATTTAGAAGGAGGGTTCGTAAAGCACCCCCTGTTTGACTCTCGCATTCCGATTATTTCCGCTGATTACATTAGTGACAAATCGGGAACCGGGTTTGTCCACATAGCGCCAGGTCATGGAGCTGACGATTTTGCAGTCGCTCGCAAGTACAAGCTTGAAGTTCCGAGTCCGGTCGATGCTGAGGGTCGGTTTAACTCGCAAGCCGGCAGGTTTGCCGGATTGAGCCTCAGCGACGGAGAGGAAGCGATCCTCAAATCAATGAAGCAGCGTGGCTCGCTCGCGTTGCTCGACGAAGCACAACACGAGTATCCGCATTGTTGGCGCTGCGCGAATCCACTCATTACGCGAGCCACTGAGCAGTGGTTTGTGAAAATCGATCATGCCGAAAACCCCGGCGCCATGACCCTACGCGACAAAGCTCTGCTGGAAACCGAGATCGTTAATTGGGTCCCTCCCGCGGCGCGCGCCCGCATTCGCGGAATGATCGAAAACCGTCCCGATTGGTGCATTTCGCGACAGCGCTTTTGGGGCGTGCCCGTTCCAGCCTTCGTTTGTCGGGCCTGCGGCAAAGCTATTCTTGACGCAGAGGCCATCCGAAAGGTTCGCGATATCGTCGGGATTGAGGGCAGCGCAGCGTGGTTTACCAGGGATGTTACAGGTCTTTTGCCCGCCGGTTTCAGATGCCCTTCATGCGACGGTCAGGACTTCGAAAAGGATAACAGCATTCTCGACGTATGGTTCGAAGCGGGAACCAGCTGGCAGTCGGCGCTCGTCGCGGACCATCGGCTCAGTTTTCCGGCAGACCTTTGTGTCGAAGGCAGCGATCAGCATCGTGGCTGGTTCCAGCTCTCACTCTTTCCTGCCCTGGTCAATCGAGGCAAAGCTCCCTACAAATCGGTAGTCACTCACGGCTTTGTTCTGAACGAGAATGGTGAAAGGATGAATCGGAATCGCGGCGATTTTGTATCGCTGGCCGATGCGCTGAACAGCGTTCCGGCTGACTCCATCCGTCTTTACTTCGCTTCTGTTGACGCCTCCTCCGATATCCCGCTCTCGCTGAAGACGTTCAAAAAAGCAGAACCACTTTATCGCACGTTTCGCAATACCTTTCGTTTCCTGATGGGGAATCTCTATGACTTCGTGCCAAGAGAACATGCCGTTCATCTCGAAGATCTGCACAGTTTCGACCTCTGGGCTCTCTGTCGGTTTCACAAACTGATCGCCGCTGTAACGGATGATTTCTCTGCCTATCGCTTTCACAACGCCGTCCGAAAAATCCATGATTTTTGCTCAGAAGACTTAAGCAAGTGGTATTTCGATTCGCTCAAAGATCGTCTGTATTGCGAGGCACTGGAATCCGGTTTACGACGTTCTTCTCAAACAGTGCTCAATTCAATCCTGCTGGGATTGGTCAAGTTGTTGAGCCCGGTAATTCCTTACACCTGCGATGAGGTGTGGTCGTTAACGCCCGCTCACGCTGATTGTTCCAGTGTTCACTTGAGCCGGTGGCCTAAAGCCGATGAGCAGCTTCTTCACCGCAGGCGCAGCACGGAAACAGAGGAAACTTTTTCGCGTTGGGTTCAGCTTCGCAGATCAGTAACAATGGCGCTCGAGAGACTTCGTGAGAGAAAAGCGATTGGTTCGAGTGCTCAAGCACTTGTCCGCCTGCACGTCGAAGGCGGAATCAGATCGTTGCTGAGCGGCGCCACCCGTTCTGATCTGCGGGAGTTTTTGATCGTGTCCGACATCGTTATCGAACACACTGCTGAAGGTCTTGAACCGGTTGTAGGGCTGGATGGTGTTTACCTGAACGTCGCCGTGTCTCCTCACTCGGCATGTGCCCGATGCCGAAGACACGATCCGGCATTTGGTAGAGATCCAAAACATCCTGACTTGTGTTCGCGATGTGCCGAGGTGTTGGAATTGAACCGGACGGCCGTCCGCGGTTCGGCAATTATTTCATCGCCTATCACTCCAAATACTCGGCCGGCAGAACTGGCGAAATTTCTTCGAGCGCGTGGCATACGGAAAGTCGCGATCCTGAATGAGGAAGGTAGATGTAGTGCCTACTCATTACACGGACCGTCACAAGAGGTTCGGCCGATGGAAGAGTTAAAGGCGCTTGCCGAATATGTCAACGCCTCGCCTGATTTTCGACAGCACGCGGGACTGCTGCTCGGGCTGGGCGAGCATACAGATGTCCTTTTTGGAATTGGCATCCATCATCTCAAGTACGGCACACCTCTGGGTGGCACTCGGGAGTGGCCCTACGATCGAGTGGGCGACCTGCTGGACAATTTGCTGCGTCTCTCATGGGGCATGTCCGTGAAAAACGCCGTCGCTGAACTGCCGCACGGTGGAGGCAAATCGATCATCGATCAGTGTGGCTGGGATTTGAGCATCCATCGTGAGTTTCGACGAGAGATCTACCGGGACTTCGGTCAATTTACCGCGACTTTGTTCGGGCGGTACATCTGTGCGGAAGACATGAACAATACCAACGCTGACACGCGCGAGATGCTATCCGCGTGTCGGCACGTAATGTGTTTGTCTCAGGGAGTGGGTGGCAGTGGCAATCCCAGCCGTTTCACTGCCCTGGCTGCCTGGGCGGCGGCGAAGGCAGGTTGGAAGTCTCTTTCCGGAACTACTTCTTTCAAAGGTCTGACTATCGCGTTACAGGGTGCGGGAAATGTCGCGCGCAACATCGTGCCAATTCTCATCGAAGCCGATCCGGATATTGAAAAGTTGGTTGTCGCCGATCGTGATCCAGAGCACATTACCGCAATCCGAAACATTCTTCTGAAACGAGGCAGGGAAGGCCTGCTTGAAGTGGTGAGTTCAAAAGATTCGACCGACGCCAGCGGGTCATATGTTGAGCGCGAAGACGAAAAGGGAAAGCCATACGTCCTCTACGCGCCGTGCGACATTCTAATTCCGGTTGCGGTTGGCAACGTCATTAATCCCACGAACGTGCCGTTGCTCAACTGCCGACTGATCGTCCCAATTGCCAACAACGTCTACAGCGACAACGACGCAGTTGCGACCGCGATGTGGAAGCGCGGCATTGTCGACGTGGTTGAGAACAACGTCAACTGGGGCGGTGCGCTCGCGGCCGCCAGCGAACTCTACGGCTATGACGAAGATAACGTAGCAGCGGCGTGCATTGAAGCTTACGGCAAGACGCTCGCGCTTCTCGAACGCGCAAAACAGGAAAACCGTCCACCGTGGTTCGTGCTCTTAGAAATGGCCTCGCACCGCATCTTTGACGAGAGCCATCCCGTGGTCGCCGCCGCGCGTGGTTACAAATTCATCGGCGACATCAACCGCGGCTTCAACGAATGGATCAAGGAGCGCTGGCTGCGCAACATCGTGGATGTCGAACTTGATCAGTTTGCGGAGTATGTGGTGGGGAAAGCGGATAACGTTACTCGGCCAAAACTTGTGATGGTACCTTGCACCAAAGGAATTCAGGCTTAGCTTGAATGCTTCCGCAGTAGTAGGAGTTGTCTAGTGGATACGCATCAAACCAACGCTGAAGCGGCGACGTTTCCTAAGGATTTTAGCGAAAATGCTCGTCAGGCTAAAGACGAGTTAGGCCCTGCATTTGTTTCTTCTGGACCATACGTTCTTGTCGGCCTCGTCTTTGGTTTTTTCTTTGTCGCCGCCCACTACTTTTTCAACCTAATAAAGGGAATCCTAGAGGCGAACAGCCATTCCTACTGGGCTTGGCTTTTCGGTGTCTTAGCAATTCTCTCCGAACATCTCGGCATCGGTCTCATAGTAGCCGCAATAGCAGTTTTCTTTTACGAGTGGGGGGCCCACATAAAAAAGACAATCGAGCGAGGTGATAGGTTGGCCAATGCAATCAATCTATTCAACCAGATGAAGTCAAACGAACAGCGGACCGATGAACTCACAAGGGCGATAAATGACGTCGACAGGATGCTAACAATTCTTAATACACAAAACCGCGCCAACGAAGCCGCGGCAGCAACGGGCAGAAAGGCGTTGGAGAAAGGTCTCAGCACAGTAATTGGAGGTCTGCCGCCACGCGTAGATCCGGTCGAATCGAAAGTGTTAGGTGAAGCCATCGCAAACTGTGGGCAACTCATTTTCGCAATCGAATCATTGCGTGTGATGGGGACTTGGCCCAATTACTCTTACATCAAGTTTCTCTCTGATTTGCTAAAAGTAACGGTTGGCGAGAATGCCGAAAAGTTCAGTGCATTATACAAAACGAAGAAAGGCGAGCAGCACTTTATCGTGCCACCCAACGCGGCCCAAATGGCGGATGCAATTCTAGCGACACAAATAGAAGCCATCGAAGAGAGTGACAGTTATGACGTGATCTCCGATCTCGGCTCATGGGATAACAAGCAATTAACGAAACTGCACGGCGCAACTTCAGATGCAGTCAACAAGAGGGATGTTTGTGTTCGCCGTGTTTTTAACCCTTATGACATGCCGAAGCCGTTGAGAACCTCGAAGGAAGTGAAGGATGCAAAGAACTACATCAGTTGTGTGCTTAACAGCCATTTAATGGATTCACGTGGATGGAAGGGGCGAAACGGAAGCGGACGCTATGACATTAAGGTTCTCGAACGCGACGGGTTTGAGAAGCTAAAGGGGAAATACAGCGATAACAAGGATTGGCATTTTGGCATTTTCTCGCATGGCTCAATTTCTGTCATTTTCAAAGTGTCCAAGCCGGATCTCTCAGACATGGCCCTGACCATAGATCCCGAACTCATCAATGCTAAGCGCTCGATCTTCGACGATGCGTGGAATTGGGCTACTGAAATTCCGGCCGATGGCTCAGAGTTGACGCTGCTCAGGGATATCTTGGACCGATGGGGAGATTATTGTCTCGAATGACCATGATCTGGTTCCGAGTGACTCGACATGGCGAACGACTCAATCCCATTGAACTTGTGAACGCAAGGGTTATTGAGATGAACGAGTCCAAGCACATCACCAGCGTGGCCGACGCCATCAACAAACTCGACTCGGATGAGTTTCGAGAGTTCCGAACTTCTGAAGTTCCTGATTATCGAATTGGAACAGAATACAAGTACCCATTTGGAATCTGGTTTCGCGGCCTGCCTGATGCAGAGTGGACGCTCGTGCCCGGTATTTTTCGGCAATCGGAGCATGAGTACATCGAAGAGACCAGCATGTTTCATCACTTCCAGTTGCGAGTCTCGGAACAACGCCACACGTATCAAAGCACCTTCGACTGGTTGTGCCTGATGCAGCACTACGATGTGCCGACGCGACTCCTGGACTGGAGCGAGAGCGTACTAATCGGTCTGTTTTTTGCCGTTGACGATTCGCGCCAGCGCGATGTTGACGGAAAACTTTGTGTGCTCAACGCTCGCCGCCTGAACAAACGGACCACGCATTCAAGCCGCCAACATCCAGCGAACATCTGTACTCCTACCTCCTTTGATTCGCTTGTGCGTGCACAACTAGCGGCATCAAGAAACGTCGAGAGATTTCAAGGAGCGCTTCCGAAGCTTCTTGTTGCCTCCGATCGAAACTCTGATGACGCGATTGTTGAAGCCGACAAAGCGATGGGGTTGGCGACGCAGAAGTGGCTTGCATCTCCTATAGCAGTTTTTCCAAGTAGATTAAACGGCCGCATGATCTTGCAGTCGAGCATGTTTACAATTCACGGCGGAAAATGGCACAGAGGGCTTCCACAATCTGACAAAGAACTTCCCAGACCGCTAAGCCTTGAATCCATTGATGCCGAGTTGCCGGCAGACGAACGGTTTCTTCAGACATATGTCATACCAGGTGGCAAATGTAAGACGAAGATCCGTGACGAGTTGATGACGCTTGGAATTCATTCCGGCTCTGTCTTCCCCGAGATCGACAAACAGGCCGCTTACATCAAGGAACAGTGGCGCTTTAGTCTGGCATAGTGGGCGATGGCGGCGAGCGATGAGATCCCGTTACCCCTCAATCGAAACAATTGCACCCAGTCGTTTCCGTCAGTTGAGCGACGAAGCCGATGTCGGGCCGATTCAGCGGAGGCGCCTTGGCTAATATCAACTTCCCACAACTTGAACGCGAGATTCTCAGTTTCTGGGAACGGGAGAATTGTTTTCAG
Source organism: Blastocatellia bacterium (assembly GCA_003488005.1). GTDB lineage: Bacteria > Acidobacteriota > Blastocatellia > Pyrinomonadales > Pyrinomonadaceae > PSRF01. The sequence goes on from DNND01000066.1 coordinate 126,324, forward strand.
AAACTTGTCGAAAAAAATCGAAACCAACCAAAGTGGTCTTTCCTTGACGGTCCGATTACGGCTAACAACCCGATGGGGGTACACCACGCTTGGGGTCGCGCCTACAAAGATCTCTTTCAACGGTACCAGGCAATGACCGGTCATGAACTCCGGTATCAAAATGGGTTTGATTGCCAGGGGCTTTGGGTTGAAGTTGAAGTTGAGAAGGAACTCGGGTTCAAGTCCAAAAAGGATATCGAGCAATACGGGATTGCGCGGTTTGTCGAAAAGTGCAAGGAGCGCGTCCGAAAGTTTGCCCAGATGCAGACCGATCAGTCGATTCGGTTGGGCTACTGGATGGACTGGAGTAATTCGTATTACACGATGTCAGACGAGAACAACTACACCATCTGGCAGTTTCTCAGGAAATGTCACGATCGCGGCTACATTTATCATGGGTGGGATTCGATGCCCTGGTGCCCGCGCTGCGGAACGGGAATTTCACAGCATGAAATCTCCGGCGAGGAGAGACCGCAAGTTACACACACTTCTCCGACGGTGCGGTTTCGGCTCCGAAATCGACAGGATGAATACATTCTCGCCTGGACGACAACGCCGTGGACGCTCACTGCAAACGTAGCTTGCGCAGTTCACCCCGAGATGACCTACCTCAAAGTGCGCCAGGAGAATTCCATCTATTACATCATCAAAGAGAGAGTCGAGAGCGTGATGAGCGGCCGGGGCCCAATTGAAATTCTCGGGTCCGTGACCGGTGCGGAAATGGTTGGCTGGCAGTACGAGGGGCCGTTTGATGAGCTTCCGGTTCAGTTGGACGGTCAGCATCGCATTATTCCCTGGAAAGAAGTCAGCACCGAGGAGGGAACTGGCATCGTTCACATCGCGCCGGGATGCGGTAAAGAAGATTACGAGCTTGGTTTGCAGTTCCAGCTCGCAACGATAGCTCCGATTGACGAGAGCGGAGTGTTCCTTGAAGGGTTCGGTCCGTTTACAGGGGAATTCGCCGGCGAGGTTTCTAAACAGATTATTAGGTCGTTGAGGGAGAAGGGAATTCTTTACCGGACAGAAGAATACCGGCACGCTTACCCGATTTGTTGGCGCTGTAAGACGCAGTTGCTATTTCGGTTGGTTGATGAGTGGTACATCAGAATGGATGAGCTGCGGCACCAAATCATCGAAGTCACCAAACAAACTGAATGGATCCCGGCAGTTGGCCAGCAGCTCGAGATCGAATGGCTTACGAACATGCATGACTGGATGATTTCCAAAAAGCGATATTGGGGGTTGGCTTTGCCCATTTATCCTTGCCTGTCATGCGGCACATTCGAGGTCATCGGCAGCCGTGACGAATTGCGCGCGCGCGCCGTTCACGGCTGGGACGAATTCGACGGCCATAGTCCACATCGGCCATGGATAGATGCAGTTCAGATCGCGTGCGCAAAGTGTAACGCGCCAACCAAACGCATCCTTGACGTCGGTAACCCATGGCTTGATGCGGGCATCGTTCCTTACTCAACGATGCACTACAACACCGATCATTCGTACTGGGAAAAATGGTTTCCGGCAGATTGGATTTCGGAGAGCTTTCCGGGACAGTTTCGAAATTGGTTCTACTCGATCCTGGCAATGAGCACGGCGATGGAAGATCGGCCGCCCTTCAAGCAGATGTTTGGATACCGGCTGATGAAGGACGAACGCGGCGAGGAAATGCACAAGTCAAAAGGCAACGCGGTCGAGTTCAACGAAGCGGCTGAACGCGAAGGCGCCGACGCCATGCGTTGGTTGTTTGCCTCGCACAATCCTGAGCATGACTTGCGTTTCGGTTACCACAACGTTCATCAGGCGCGGCGTGAGTTTCTGGTGCTGTGGAATGTTTATGACTTCTTTCTTACCTACGCGCGTATCGACGTGTTCAATCCAATCGCATGCGCCGTTCCTGTTGCGGAGCGGGCGCAATTGGATCGATGGATATTGAGCAGGCTCGAGACGCTCATTCAGCACGCGCATCGATACTACTCAACTTACAGCGTCCATCTTTTTATGAGAGAAGTTCAAGGGTTCATCGACGCCTTGTCGCGCTGGTATCTGCGTCGTAGCCGGCGGAGATTCTGGAAGAGCGAAGATGATGCCGACAAGACAGCCGCATACCTAACGCTGTGGGAATGTTTGGTGACGGTAATCAAATTGTTGGCGCCAATCATCCCTTTTATGACCGAAGCGATGTATCAGGAGATTGGGCGGCCGCAAGGTAGTGACGCGCCTGTAAGCGTCCATCTTTGCGATTTTCCAAAGCTAAATTCTTTTCCGGTTGATGAGCGCCTGATTCGAATGATGGATGCGACCACTGCGTTGGTCGAACACGGACACGCGGCTCGCAGCAAAGCTGCATTGAGGGTCAGACAACCGATTCGTGAGGTTCGCGTTCTGAGCAACCAGAAGGGCCTGGAAGGCGAGCTGCAACCATTTATACCGCTCATCTTAGACGAGCTTAACGCCAAGAAATTAACCTTTATCGGATCGGCAACAGACCTCTACACGGTCTCGGCGCGGGTCGACGCGAAACTCGGGAAACCGAAGTACCGACAACTGTTTGACTCTGTCCAGGGTGAGCTCTCACGAACACCCGTCGAGATTATCGTCGGAGCCGTTGAACGTGGCGAACCGGTTCCGCTAACGGTCAATGGCCAGACGTTATCAGTTAGCCCGGACGAGATTTTAATTCAAAGATCAGCGCGCGCTGATTGGGAGATTTCTGAAGGCAACGGTTTTTTCGTAGCGATAGATACGAAACTCGATTCACAACTCATTAGGGAACGTTTAGTGCGCGATCTGATTCGTGAGGTTCAAAATCTACGCAAAACGGCTGCATTGGAGGTGGCCGATAGAATCCGAGTTCGATATTCGGCGACCGGTGAACTAGCCGTCGCGATTGTCGATTACATGGAATATCTTGCGAACGAAACGCTCGCAGTCGAATTAATCGAGACTGATTTTGTTGACGAGTCTCCGCACTCTTGCAAAATCGGGAACTGCGAAGTCAGACTCTTGATCTCGAGAGCATGACGCACGGCGACTCTCCTCAGGGAGACTCCCCGCTCGTCCCCGTCAGCGTCGCCTTGCGATACGGAACGGGTAGATGCCGACAGTATCCCAATTGTTCGGTGGAGTTAGCCCCTCCACTCTTAGATCGTATGTTCCAGGAATGAGGAGATTCCAGTTCAAACTAAGTGACAGAGTGTGATAGGCGTCAGGTTTGAAACCGCTCCGGTTGAAGACTGTAACTCCTCGATGGTCCAAAATCTTCACTCGATAGGAGCTAAAATCCTTTCTGTCCTCCACCGGTACTGAAAGCGCGAATCTGGAACTCGATGCGGGCGGAGAAATCTCCACCGGAGCTGGAGCCTGTCCCCTCGCGACGGAGACTAAGGCATAAATCGGAAAGTTAACTTCCGGAACTTCTGACCCGCGAACTGAAGACTGATTAGTCGCTGCTTCGCTCTTGAGCTTCTGCTCGAGTTCGTCAAGCCGCTGAGTAAGTTGCTGTTTGGCTTGCTGGTGTTGTTTTTCTGAATCAGCAGCAGTTTCCAACCCTCGCTGATATTGTTGACGGATGGTTGACGCATCCTGTTTGGCTTGAAGAAGTTCGGCTTCCATTTGCGTAAATCGGCGAATAACGAAAAACGCAAACACTCCGGCCGCCAATACGCAGCAACACGCAATCACTGCCCACGAGCGAAGAGGCACCAATTGAAGATGCCACCACCGGGGCATGGGAGCCCGCCTATTTTCCGAGAACAACGTCTGCTGCACGGCCAGGCCTTTCAGATCCTGTATAAAGCTTCTGGTTATGTTCAACTGCTCGACGCACTTCCGGCAGTCGATGAAGTGGTCTTCGAATGCTTCAGCCTCGTCTGCAGTCAGCTTTCCCAACACATACTGGTCGATCAAGTTGAACTTTTTAATATAGTCGTGGTTCATTCGGAGAAACTACCCTCAGCCATAGAGTGGTGACAGAAAGCAAAACATCGCAATGACGTGCCCCTGCTCATCTAAATCCGCCCTTCTTCGCGAGCCTTACGTTTAAGGTATAGTGCCCCAAAGCGTTTTCTCGCTCGATGCAAAACCCTGTCGAACTGCGCGCTGGTCAGGCCAAGATCGGCGCAGATCACGTCCTTTGGTTCTTCGTTTATGTAAAAGCGGCCGGTCAGTACTTTGTCCCGAGGTCTGAGTTGTCCAATCACTTCCCGAATTTCGTCGTATTTCTCAGAGGTCTGTAGCTGTTCCAATGCGCTTGGCGATGGGTCCGGCAATTGTTCGGCGAGTTCCAGATCTTCAATTACCGCTCGCTTGATTCCCCTAATCTGTTCAATGGCGTGGTTCCTGGCCACACTCGCGACGAAGGAGCCAAGGCTTTCGGGTTTTTTCACATCACCGTCCCTGATCTTTCTTATGATTATCAAGAAAGTGTCTTGCGAAAAATCCTCGACCAGTGAAGGATTATTCGTGATACGAAGAATGATGTGTACGATCCGACCTTTAAAGAGAGTTACCAATTCCGCTTCCGCATCGGCATCGCCGGCGACGATGCGGCTTACCATGCTGCCGTAGTCCGGGTGGACGCTCGCGTTGGTGATCGGACGTTCGTTCTCGGCGGCTGGCGGCAACCTTCGCTTAAGTAAAGACTTAAACATCGATTATGGTGCACCAATAATAACAAAAGGGGCCCAGTAGTAGGGATGACGAGTTTCGGAACCGCCGTTGAGCATGCGCAGTTTGGCTTCCCGAAGCGCCGCCGCCTTTGCGACGTTGTTGATCAACTGCTGATAAAAGTCCTTCATCAATTGCGCGGTTGATATGTCGCTTACCGCCCATTGACTGACGACCACCGAGCGGGCGCCGGCAATGAAAAAAGATCTGCTTAGTCCGATGATGCCTTCACCAGACAATAGCTGACCCCGGCCTGTTTCACAGGCGCTCAGGACCACCAGATCGCAGTTCAAATCCAAGTCCGCAATTTCGGTGGCTCGCAAAAATCCGTCCTCATCGTTATTTCCGTCAGGTCCCAGAACGACTGAGGAACGACCTGGATTTCGCTCATCAACTAAGCTGTGAGTGGCAAGGTGGATCCATTTGTATTTGCTGAGCGCTTCCTGCTTAAACGCTTTTTCAGTACTGTCCTTCCCTAAATACAGACGCTCTCGCTCCGTGGGAATCAGACTTGCGATATATTCGACTTCGTCTCGTGTTCTTGGTAAACGTGACAGATTAGTCATGTCCCAGTCCCACGATGTGCGGTTGATTTCCGAAAGGGCTGCCGGAAGCTTCCGGCTAAGAGAGGTTTTCGATCGCTGCTGGAAGACGGGATCGCCAAAGGCGAGCAAATCCAGTTGACCCTTAAGATCCGAAGCTGACTTGGGCGGCTGCCGCAGCAGTTCGATCAGACTCGCGGACGGCAGATAACTGATCTGGTGGTCTTCAATCAGGTAGCGGCCATTATGGACCAACGATTCATATGGCACTTGGTTCAGCAGACCATCCGGGACCACAATCAGCTTGGAGTCGGCGTGCAGTTGGTCCGCCAGTTTGCCAAAAAGCATTGTGAAAAGATCCTCGGCCATCGCTCGCTGTTTCGTCACGCTTGATTGCAGGTGGAGATTCGTCGGTGCGACTGACAGATCATTCACGTACTGTCGGACTGTTCCCTCAATCTCCCTGCGGCCGGGGAGTATCTCGAAGCTGACAGTCTGGCGTGAGATCAGCCAGGCGAAGGACCGCTCCTCTCCTAAACAAAACTCGAGCACCGATTCGCCATCACCGAGCACTTGATTCTGCAATTGTTTTAGTGTCGCAGGTTTGGAAAAAACCAGGCGGCGTTTGGGATGATTCAACTCGGCCTGGAGTCGTCTTTCCGCTAAATCATCTTCAACGTCAACCAACTCTCGCTGCAAATTTTCGCGCTGACTCCTATTCAAGGTGGGCGACAAGAGTCTTGTGCGCAGTGAAGCAACTGACGCTGACAACTCCCTCATCTTGTTGTCCGTATCACCCTCACTGCGGAAACCAACCAGGCGCCGAGCGCTGATCATCCCGGACAGCGTTCTTACCCGGGCATACTGATATGCGTCGTAGGCTTCATTTGCTCGTCCCAACTCAACAAGCAGATCTACCAGCTCTCGATATGGCGCCTGACGCTCTTCCGCAAAGCCAAGCGCACTTGCTTCAGTCGATGCATAAACCGACCACCAATCGACAACCGTCCCGCTAACAGCACGGAAATACGACTTCAGCGCTTCATCGCGCAGTTGCAAAGCTCTCTGGGCCCGGGCTAACGCAAGCCAGCAGGGCCACCGCAGTGCATTCGCCTGTAACTTCTGAGAATTCGCGGACGCGCGACGCGCGAGATCTTCCGCCATCCTGAGCGCCGACTCCGCCTGTTCTCTGGCTTGTGAGACTTGTCCGGCTGATAAACTCACACCGGACAAGAAACAAAGAATCTTGATCTGAGCCGGTAGATCGTTGTTCTGACGATAGAGGGAAAACGCTCGATCGAGATCGCTGCGGCCCTTCTCGATCTGACCGTTCTTTAGCTCCATCTGCGCCAGAAAGCCCAAGGACAAACCCAGCACTTTCTCGTCATTTCCCTTAACACTCGAGCTCACGGCGCTTTGAGCAATTTCCATAGCCCGTCTAAAATCGCCGTTCTTAAAACTCAAGGTTGCAAGGTTCAGCTGAACATGTGCTTCGACCAGATAGTCTTTGTCTGCTCGGGCGAGAGACAGAGCCTTGGAGTAATTGCGTTGCGCCAATTCAGTCTGGTATAGCTCAGCATAGATCTGGCCGATCGAATCGTAGGTCAAAGCTTTCAGGGAGGGTGAAAGCCTTTCGATCGCGAGCGTCTGACGATATTGACGTAGGGACTCATCGAAGCGCTTGTCGTTTCGATACAAGCCCCCGATCTGTAATCTGGCTCGCCCCGCTCGCTCCGGATCTCCGCGCCTGATCCACAAGAGACAAGCTTCATCGACTCGTTTGCTAACATCTCCCTGATCGCCCGTTTCAGCCAGTTCCATGGCTTCCACAAACAAACGCTCGGGATCATCCAGAAGAACCGCCGACCGATCATTATTCGCGTGAGGATTAGTCTGCAGGATTGGGTTAATGAATACCGGCGCCGAAAGTCCAAGCAGGACTAACAGTCCTATAGAAGCTGGGTAGTTCACATCTTCCTCATATTCTGTTTGTGAGAGCGAGTGAAGACCTGAGTAGACGGCAAAACGTTTGTGATTCTATTGCCCCGCGAACTCACTCGGTTTTCTTAAACGTAGCAAACACGAAAAACACCCGTTGTTTCAACCTGATTGAACGACATAGTACGCACATTTACGGTTTGTTTCGATCTATTTTTTGCAGCGACGTGGGAAGACTCCCAGTGGATTTTTGAAGACTGGGAGTCTTTATTGAAGGCCCGCACCTCAAGGCACTAAGTCTTGAAGAAGCCTGAGGCAAACACCGGACTGAGTTCGAAAGTGTCGAACTTGAGTTCATAGAGAAGTGTCTCACCTTTTCTTACATTCTGATAGAAAGGCAGAGTCAGCCCAGCGACGGTACGATAATCACCGTACGTGATATTGATCTGACCGATTTCCAATCGATCGATCAAATGGTTTGAGTTGGAGTAGAAATACCAGGAACCGCCGCGAGTCTTTACCTGAAATCGATTCCCTTTTTCCGTGGCGCCAACATCGATCACTTGCGTAGTAGGATCCGCAAGGCGTTTTAGAATGGGCAGAAGACCGAAGGTCGCTATTTGAAATTTGATGCTAGCGGCCTCCGTGCCATCTACTGCTTTCACGTCCAATTGGGTTCCCGCCTGAAACGTGGTCCGAACCAGAGTATTCCCATCAAACAAATAACTCTGATTTGTGTATAGAGTGGCTCGGTCGTACCTCATCACCGGACCATCAGTAGAAAGATCAAGTTTCCTTTCAAACCGACGTTGCGAACCGGCCGAGGCCTCGATGGGGTAACTTAGTGTGCCCTGCTGCCTGAACCTCGCCCAGTCTCTGTCGCCACGACCACCATGAGCTTGTAACAAGGTGATGACCGAAACTTGGAGGGAGTTCGTGCGCGCTTTCCGGTTCGTGGTGGAATTGCTCCGATTTACAAGCCTCACTACGGCAGCCAGGCCGGCCACCGCGATGAGCACTCCAATGATTATTACAAGTTGTGAGAAAGTCTTTTTCATTGTTGATTCTCCTTACTACTTCAAAGGTCGAGGCGAGTAGCTTGGAGCCATTCGCCCCGACGGTGTTACAGTGTGTCTGTCAGTCGGCCGGCTGCTCACTTTGGACCACCAATCTCCGCCAGAGGCTCGTGGTTTCGCAGTGAGTTGCCGGTCATCCCAACAGTGCGGCAAAGCTACCCAAGCAACTGTTGACACAAATTTCATAGGTGTCCTGACAGAGCATCGAATCGTGACCTGAATGCCCTATGCACGCTGCGTATCGCGCTTCGCACGCACCAAGGCATTCGACCTGACCTTGCACCACCGAACTCGGTACCACTGACAGTGCAATAAACAAGACGATAGACATCAGAATGGGTACTTGATGTCTAACTGCGCGTTGTGAAACGGTCTGGCGACCAACTCTCGAATTTTGCATTTGCGTACTCCTTCGTTTTTGAATTTGCTATGGGCGCCTTGACGCCCTCACTGAAGGACTCAGCGCAAAACGGCGAAAGGTAACGGACCGAGATTGTTTTTAGAGACTTGTGCTGTCGCGACGATGGTTCCGGAGTTCAATCCCCAGCCTCCGAGTTTTTAGTGGGATTTTTGCGTAGCTGCCGCCACTTTATTCATAGGTGGCTAGCTCTGGCGTGCTCCCGCAACCCGGAACTTGAGGAGCGCGCGGACGGAACGCAGGGGCCCTTCAACTTTCCATCTCTCGAGGCGGCATGGAAGTAGAGAACCAAAAGAAATCAAAATGTACCGTTGAAGCCGATCTGGAGTTATTGAGACGTTCCCAGAATGGCGATGACGAAGCAATCGGTGCTTTGGTCGAAGCCCACTACGGCCTGATTAACTTTTGGGTTCTTAACTTGTGCAAATGGGCGGAGCTGGATGTTCGTATACAGGAGGGGCGTATTGGATTCCTGGAGGCGATAAAGAATTTCGACTTCTCACGAAATGGTAGCTTCCACGAGCTGGCAAGACTTCGTGTTACGAGCGCCGTCTATGAAAGTCCCGAGGTCTGCCCCGTTAACCGAACTCTTTACAATCACTACACCAAAGTGATGCATGCTCAGGATGAACTGATGACGGGGTTAGGTCGGAGGCCGACCCTTGATGAGCTAAGTCAGAAAACGAAGCTCTCGGTAAAGCAAATAGACAATGCCTTGAATGTGATCGCTGCGTTCACGTTTCCATTAGAAGAGGCGGATGGAAATGTGACGATTGAGGATCCCTACGAGTCGCAGTTAATCAGAGACGCGATCACAAAGCTTTCTTCCGATGACGCTGACATAATACTTCGACATTACTTCCGCGGACAGACAGATCGCGAGATCGGGGAAGCTCTGGGCAAGTCCGAGGACGCCATTAAGATGGCGAGGAAGCGTGGGGTGGAGAAACTTAGAGATATAATCCTCGGTCGAGGAGGTCAAAAAGATGGAACTTGAGGATTTTGAACAGCTACTGGAAAATACCAAATTTGAGCATCTTTCCGAAGCGACGCTGATCTCCTACAATGATAGTCAGCTAGACAAAATACGGCTGGCGTTGGCTGATGCTCATTTGAAGCTTTGTCTTATCTGCGATCGACGGCTTACTTTTCTGAAGGAGGAGGCGGAGGCGCTCGAAAGCTATGTGGTAACCGAGGAGGATAGAGCCTCAATCCAGCAACTAATCAGAAAGCCTCGGACCAAATTAGCTACCGTTTCGACTGAGCTAGAGCGGCTGAACTCTTACATTAAAGACCTGCTGACTGCATGGATCATCCCGTTTAGCAAACAAGCGATGCGCGGAACCGGCGACGGTGACGAGGTGTGGAGATACCAGAGCGAAGACGGATTACTTACGGCGTGGGCAATATTGGAGAAGGATGTAAGTTTGACCGTTCATTTCTCGTCACCTGAGCTCGCTTGGGAAGGCTCTCGATTACGATTCCGGCTGGGCCGTTTCAAGAAAGAGGTTACGCTGCAAGGTGAGGGAGATTCGAGAGTGGCTGCAAGGGTCAAAATACCCCGCGCGGAGCGGACGAAAAAGATGGCTGATATTTCCATAGAGGTCATCTCAGCTTAGCGCAATTCAGCAGATTGAAACCTTGTCACTTTCTCGCTAGTCGTCTGTACAAAGACTCTTGGCATGGTCTACCAGAATTCGATGCATCTGAAAGCGACGGCCGACGGGCTCCAGCAGCCCGTGTCCGACAAGCCGACGTACGATAGGCTTTGGGTCATCAACCTGCCAAACCATTTTCAAGGCCTCGAGGTCAAAAGCCGCCGGCTTTGGCGCAAAGGCGCCCAGGTAGATAAAGCACTCGCGAGTCTGTTCGTCCAACACGTCTGTGCTGCGGTTCAACAACGATGCGACGGAGGGGATGACGCCGTCCTTGCCGATTCGGTCCTTGGGCGCCGCCTTGTCGATTAGCTCAGTTCCTTTGCGAATCTTTTCGATCAACTCGGACACGCCCCACCCGAGACGGGCTTCTCTTCTCAGCAATCCTGCAGCCACGTGTAAAGCCAAAGGCAAACGCTCAAGGTCTTGCACAAGCTTTAGGCAGTCGCGCTCGTTTTCTGCGACGACGTCAGGGACCAGGATCCGGAGCACCATCAGGGCGAATTCCTCAGTCAAAACCGGTAGGTTGTAGGTCCGCGTTTGATCGGTCGTGATGCCATCGACGACCATCGGTAAACGAGTTGTGATCATTAATGAGCATTGGTCCCCGGCAGCGCCGGCAAAGGGCGCAGCATGTTCCGTTTCCCAAACATCGTCTACTATCAACAGCATCTGGCGTGTTTTGAGCAGCGCCGCCAGTTGTGCCGTTGCGTCGTTGACCGTTGGCGCCTTGAGTATCTCTTCTGAGCCAAGCGCTCTTCCCCACCTGGCTATCTCCGTAATGAGATTCGGCTTCTGCTCCAGCGAGACCCATAAGATGCCCTCTTTGAACGATCTGGCGATCTCAGGGTCGTGGCCAATGGCACTCACCAGACTTGTTTTGCCAACTCCCGGCAAGCCGTGGATAACGGTAATGTTCTCCTGATTCGCGCTACGCTGGACTGTGAGCAATTGTCTTATTTTCTTGAGCGCATCTTCCCGGCCCACAAAAACTGACGGACGAAAAGGCGGTGCTATTCCAGGAGGAGTAGGCTGAAGGACCTCTCGCACTCTTCGATAGACGTCCCCACGCAGGTCTGTGTGAAATATGCCTGAGTTTTCGGTGAAGGTGTATTCCTTCTGATTATCGACTTCAGTTTCCTGCTGGCTTATCACCAGAGCCCCACAGTCGATAGCCTTCCGCAGATTGGACCAATCCCTCTCGCTTCCAGCGGCATGAACGAGTTGTTCCAAGTCCGACTTCAGCTCATCAGCACGCGTAGTTGATTTTATTAACCGCTTCGTAGGGTCAGCGCCTTCACCTACGTGCAGTACTATCGCGCGCGCGCGATGAAGTTTTTTCAGACCCACGATACTCCTTCCGTAGTCAACCGCCTCCTGAATAGAATGGCCCGACGCTAAGGCTGCATAGAATGCCGGGTTAAAGGCCAGGGAAGATTTAACCGGAATTTCGCCCTCGATTCCGAGCACGAAATCAATTCGCGCCGAGGTTTCCTTGGCGCACTCGGCAGAATGACAAAACCCAAAGAAGACCAGTTGCAACTTCGAGCCTGCGCTAAGCAAAACGTCCTTTAGTTTAGAGCACTGGACCTTGGCAACATGCCGGAGCTCGCTATCCAGGACCAGTCCTTCCGTTTCCCTGCTGTGACCGCTGATATGGAGGAGGTCGGGATTGTGCTTTAACACCAAAGGGCCGATGTCAGCCACCCTGAGAGCAGGTTCCTTTTGTATATCGAACCGCTCGCGGAACGGCGCCGCTTGAATTGCTCGGTCGATCGCTTGAATTTCATCAGTAGCTCGTGAGTCAAGTGTGTCCACCGAGTTCGCGGCTAATAGTAGTAACTTGAGTTTGTCTGACATCGTGCCTCCCACAGCCATCCTATTTTGGAAAGGATGTTTTCGTTCATCGCGTGACAAGGAGAGAAAAAACGAGTTGTGAAAAACAGGCCCGCTCGGTGCGTGCAAGGCTGACTCTTGAGTTATTTTGGGTTGGCGAGGGACGCTAGTTCGCAATGGGTCCGGTCGGTCCCTCAAACGCTTCTACGGACTCTCGTGCGGTGAAAATGCCCGATCGAGATCACCCAAACAAACATAGGACAGGCAGAGACCATAACGTGACTTACCGGCGGAGTGAAGGTCACCGATCTCCAGTGCTATCGTCAGGCTCTTTTGGTAAGACTCAACCGCTTGCACGTACTCGCCGGCATTATAGTGGACCGTGGCCAGGTTACCGAGAGCTTGAGCCTCCCCGCCGCGGTCGCCAATGCGTTGCACTATATGGAGGTCCTGCTCGTGATACTCGAACGCCCGTCGATAATCTCCCAGGCGCAGGTAGGTACTCCCAAGATTACCGAGCGCCTGGGCCTGACTGCGTTGGTCGTCAAGTTCCAAAGCGAGAGCTAATTGTTTTGAGTAAAGCGCGAGCGCCTCATCGTGTTTGCCGAGCGCTGAGTAGGCCTGACCCATGTTGCCCAATGCCGCCACTTCACTTTTCCGATCGTTGATCTCTCCAGCCAGATCGAGGTTTTGCTTGTAGAGGTTCAGGGCGCGTTGCGGTTCATTTAGAGCCAGAAACACGTTGCCCAAATTTCCGATAGCCTGTGCCTCGAAACTTCGGTTGCCAATCTTTCGAGCCAGCTCCAAGAAATCCTTCAAGGACTCGATTGCGAGTCGATATTCGCCTAACGCGGATTGGCACACCCCAATATTCCCCATTGCCGCACATTCGGAGGAAAGATCTGCGAGCTCTCGAGCAATGGCCAACGCTTCTTCGCAAAGTTCAAGCGAGTGTCTAAAGTCGCCGAGCTGCTGGTAGGCTGTACCCAGGTTGCATAACGCCTTGCCTGTTTCTGCCCGGTCGCCTAATTCTCTGGAGGTCTCAAGATGCTTTTCATAGAGGCTTATCGCCTTACCGTACTCTCCCAGGGAATCATAGGCAACTCCCAGGTTGGCGAGCGCTGCGCCCTCTATTCTTCGATCGCCGATTTCCCTGGCAATCGTCAAGTTAAGCTCGTGGTATTCAATCGCCCGGCGAGAATTTCCCAGGAGATAATGTGCTATTCCCAAGTTCCCCAGGTGAATCGCCTCGGTTACTCGGTCTTTAAGGACACGGGCAGCCGTGATGGCACTCTCCAACCAACGAATCTGCTCTGATGGATGTTGGCGGACATGGAGGATAGAGGCTCCGTAACCGGCGTATCGTTCGCAACACCAAGCCGCTTCTTTATCTTCGTCTGCGTAACGGGCGGCCTGTTCCTGTCCAAGACTTATGTTTGACCATGCGTGATCGAACAGGTCAAGCCCTTGCGCCAATGCCTCTCCGCCTTCGCAATAGAGAATGTCGGCTTGATTGAGGACGCCAAGATAATAACGAAAATGAGGTCTCTGATTCTCCCGTCTGTTCATTGTCCCTGTGCCTGATTCTTAGTAACCGCGGTTGCTTCGTTTCATGCCGATGAGATCCTGCTCAACACTTGAGTCTCGCCTTGCGGATCGGTTAACTGTCGGAAAAGAACCAACGCCGCAGTGTAGTGATCCTTTGCTTCTTTCAATTGATCGAGCGCCATCCGCGCATCTCCCAGACCGCATAGCGCGATCGCTTCGCCTTTGTAGTTGTCAATCTTACGATAAATCGCGAGCGACTTTTCATGGGACTCTACTGCTTGTTGAGCGAGGCCGAAACCCAGCTGTGCTGCTCCCAAACCATTTAGCGCATCAGCCTCTCCATCGGCGAACTCGATTTCACGAAAGATACTCAAGGAACGTTTAAGGCAATCGGTCGCGGAACGGTTGTCGTGCAAATGCGTATGGGCTTTTCCCTGATTGCTCAGGGCCATGGCTTCGCCCTTCGTATCAGCCGCCTTGCGACAGACTGCCTCGCTTCGCAGGTAGCAAATCAGCGCCTGCTCCATCTGGCGATTCAATGCATGAACCGCGCCCAACTCTCGCAGCAACGTTCCCAAGCTCCGTTGATCGCCCTGTCGCCGGGCGCAGGCCACCGAACTTCGTAGTCTACTCACGAGCTGGGCAGGTTCCAGCCGAAGGGTAAGCAGCTCAGTCCGATCGCGAGGAAACAAAATGCAGAGCCTGGCGGCGTCCATGTCTCGGCTGGCGTGACTGATCGCCCAGGCCCACGCCCTAAAAACATTGTCGCGGTATAGATCAAATAACCCAACGCCCATGATGCCGCTGAACTTGTACATCTCGAAAACCGCCCCAAGCATCGTTTCGTAATAAATAGCATGGCGCCGATCGATTTCGGTTTTAGTTGGCATTGCTAGTCTCGGTCTCTTCGGCAGAGCCTATGCGCTAAACTGTGACTTAGACCATGTGTGCGCAAGAGCACATGCGCTTTCAACGTCGGGTCCGAGTAGACAGTACACTGCGAACGGCGCTGGAGAGTTCTGTGTCCGCGAGCAGCGCAGCATTTTCCTTTGGACCCCAGCCCGGAATCTCCAACGCTGCCTTTAAAATAGCCCTCAAGGACTGTTCGCTTTCAATGGTCTTATAAACAGACATAACCATTTCGATCACAGGTGCGCTGCCAAGCTTCTGCCCCAACCTCGGTAAGGTACGACTTAAAGCATTTCCAATTCGCACTTGATCATAGGCGGAGACTTTTGCCACCGCCCGCAAAACGCTGCCGAGCAGTTCCTGATCGTCACTGTGTTCTGAGACGTTATCGTAAAGCGCCGCTAGTCCACCAGCGATCCCCTTACTAACGATCGGTATTCGTTGTGAAATTCGAAACGATAAAGCCGGATCGGCCTCGGCGGTGATTTTCAAAAGGGCCAGAAGCTCACCGAGTATCTTCGCGTCTTGTCGCTGCGTGATGTCCTCAGTGAACCACGAGTTAAGCTGTGACAAGAGCAGGACTGAATGTCGACGCGGCACAGACTTGAGTGTCACGAGATAATTGTCGAGCAGACCCGGAATGTGTTGCTGTAACGAGACCTCGATAATCCGAGGACCAAACTGAAACGCAAAGTCAGGATCCGATGGCAGCGAATACATCAGCGAATTGATTAGCGTTATCTGACGATCTTTACCTTCCTCAAATAGCTGGGTGAACATTCTCTGAGCTAGTTTACGGTCGACCGTGGCAATCGCGCCGACCGCTGCAGCGACCACTTCCGGCCCGCTTTGCACGGCGAACGACGCTTCATAGACTTCGTTAAGTTCGGATGAATCAAATATGTCGGGCCTCTCCTGAATCAATAAGGTTAGTGCGCGAATGATTCTGACATTAAGCTCTTCGGGCTGTTTGAGCTGTTTTAGAAGCCAGGCTTTTGTGGCCTGCGGATCCGTAGCCGCCAACCGCTTGAGGATCGGTACCAACGGGTTACCAATCCCACTCGTTGGCCACCTCCAGCGGGAGAGGAACTCAAGCATCTGACTTGCGCTGATATCAGAGAGACTGCTAACCACCTGGAAGAGCGCGCGAATACTATCGGTTCCCGAAAACGATTTTTGATCAAGCTCCAGGATGAGTCTCATAATATGTTGGGATAGTTCCGGCGGGGCACTTGAGAGTAATCCGGTATTGAACATTCTGGCGAAATGATCGGTGGACCGTAATTCATCGATCGCACGCTCCGCCATCGGCGCGTCTGTGATTATTTGACCCACGATTCTTCCTATAAACAGAGCGGTGCCAATATCGCGCCGCCAAATCTTGCTTTGGACTAACCAGTTTGCAATGGGCTGTGCCGTCGTGGGGGAGACTCTGTTCAACGCACCGGTGAGCCGGCAGAGAGAATCCCATACTTCGTTCCGGTGCTTACCTGGAATTTTCGGTAGCAGGTCAATGACTTTCCTGACCACGCGATCTACCGACGGCGCAGTTTCCGCGCCTAACCCCTCGGCTATCCCATCCAGGATTGCCGACTGCTGGCCCGCCTTCACGGTCGGCAAGAGTTCCAACAAGTCGTTAATCGCGTTCGCTGCGCCGTACCTGGCAACCGCGCAAAGCGCATTCTTGAAGTAAGTCTTTGTGTCATCGTTGGATTCGATGACGCGCGCCAACTGGCTATGAAGGAACCGGTGCACAATTTCTGGTTCACTTCGGGAAAATGTCTCAGTACAAATCGAATAGATGGATGTTTCCTTATTTGAGGAAATGTATGGTTGCAAGAGATCCAGCGCCAATTTAGTCTTGCTCTTTGGATAATGTCTGACGGTTTCGCAGATGACACCTCTTAATATTTCCGGCTCTTCCTCAATCCATTGACGAACAATTTGGTGAGATCTTTCTGAATGCGGGGTCTTGCCAATAATTTCGAGTGCCAATTGAGCTGCCAGTTCGTTGTTGAGGCGTCTCAATTCTCTCATCAATTGAAGGTGAAGTTCCTGGTTATCGAATGATTGGATCGTCAATTGTTTTAAGATCGGTGCCCGGAAAAAATTGAAACCGGCAACATCGTCAAGCAGCCGCTTAACGTATTCCTGCAGCGAGTCTGGATCCAAACAGAGCAAATCATAGGCCGCAGTAAACTCCAGAAAGGTCTGGTGAAAAAACCGAACGCTGCTTCGGCCTTCAGCCCATTGAAGGACCCCAGACGACACCAATCCTTCGATTGTTTGAAAAGGAGACTGGAGTCCGCTGTCCGGATTTTTCATCAACGAGCCAATCAGGAATTTGTCGGAGTGAGTGTCGCCAAACGCAACACCGCGCGCGACGTAGCGGCATAGCTGATCTCGCTTCCTTCGTTCGTCGGCGTTTTTGACCACGCGATCAGACAGCACTACCTGCCGCCAGTAATGCCGGTAGACCTGCTGAGTGTTCACG
Source organism: Blastocatellia bacterium (assembly GCA_003488005.1). Lineage (GTDB taxonomy): Bacteria > Acidobacteriota > Blastocatellia > Pyrinomonadales > Pyrinomonadaceae > PSRF01. The sequence goes on from DNND01000066.1 coordinate 143,444, forward strand.
TCGCGCGGTATTTCCTGACGAGCATAGGCCTCAAACAGCATCCTTAGAATCAAGGGCTCGAAATCCAATTCTCTGACATCGCGCTGTTGTTCTAACAAGCCCCAAACCTTATCGAATTGTTCGTCCAGTTCAATCTCAGACTTATCTGGATAATAAATCCTTACCTGATTCCGAATCGCCTGTTGTGCTTCCTGATCGTTATAACGTCGCAACTCGACGCGAATGTTACTACTCAGTAATCGGCCTAGTTGATCGGCCTCCTGCTTCCGCGAGGCCGTGACCACTAACGCTCCCAGTGCCATGATCTCACTAATCGTCTTCGCCAGTTGTTGGTCGTCCACTCCGACTACCAGGTCCAATGTGTCAATGAGGACAACGAGTCGGCCTTGCCTGCGGACCTCTCTGGCTCCCGCTGCGGTCCTAACAACTGCGGCAAGATCACTTTCCATTTGAGCCATTATTGGAATTACAGTAAACGCCGGAATGGCACTCAGGGCAGAAAACAGATACCAAAGTAACGAGCTCTTTCCATGCCCGGCGTCGCCCACAATGCTGAGCCATTTGCCTCCTCGCGACGTATCGGCCGTGGCCTTAGTGATAAATTCGCTCACCGCAGCTTCCGCTCGAACCCGATGTACGTAGAGGCCTTCATCCAAATAGATTGCCCGGCGCACGTCATGGTCGTCTGTGACATACCCGGCAATCCGCAATTGAGATCCGAATCTGGCTGATAGTTCAGCTAAAACAGAATCGGTTTTGAATGCCTCGTCGGCGCTTTTCTTGAGGAACCCCATTGAGCTCAGGAAAGGGACTTCTGCGCTCGTTCCGGGTTGCACATGCAGAACCATCGAATCAAATTCTTCGGGCGCTTTTGTCTTCAACCACGCACGCGCATTGGTAAAAGCCCCGCGAACTGATCTTCCAGACGCCAGTGCCTCATAAAATACGTGCGTAAAGAGGAGCAACGACTCAGCGCTGATCTCATCCTTCACGCCTATTGCATAGGGGACCTTCGTCGAAATTGCCTTGGTGCATGCTTCTGAATAACAAAAGGAAAAAAAGACCAGACGGAGCCGATCGTCATCTGTGGAACTCAGTATGAGACTAACAAGTTCAGGACATCCGATCTTCGCAACTTTACGGTTGTCGTCCTCGAGAACCAATCCCTCAGTTGGTTTGGCATGACCGCTGATGTGCAGAATGTGCGGTTGGTATCTATTCAACACCGCCGTTATGTCAGAATCGCGCAGGGCGGAACGTTGTAGAGGCTCAAACGAGTCCCGGTGAGCAGCCGACCGAATGACCCCATCGATCTCTCTAATTTCGTCAGCCGCACGCGAATCCAAAGACTCTACGTCGTTCGACGCTAGCAGCAATAGAGTACACCGTTCTGTCATAAGGATCCCTAAGCGCCAAATTCCGACTTCTGAAGGCATTGCTTCGCCTTCCTTTCAGCGGCCGCGTCCAGGGTAATAACGATTGCATTTCCAGTAAACACAATTCCCTTGGTCGACTCTAGGAAAGACGGAGAGTCTCGAAGCGAAGGTTGTCTTAATGGATTCCCTGGGATATCCGTATCAGCAGATAGAGGGGAACCTCGACATTCCTACTAAGCCCTTTGCTAGGAATTACCTCACTTAATTTGATCTTAGTCGGAGTTTGCTTAACATCAAATCTTATTCTTCTAAAATTGCAGAGATGACTGCTATTACTGAAGGGTGTCGAATCTCAAACCGCTTGATCGTTCACTGCGGCCAAACCTTTTCTTGCGCCACCGAACGATGCTTCAAACCTCCCACCAACCGGCGAATTGATAAATGTAACAGGATTTTGAGAAGGTTCTGAAAGTGGATGCGGAGGGGAATCAAGTGGCAGAGATGAACGACCCCTCGCTGGGCCTGTTATTGCCGCAGGAGGAAGCTCGGCGGGCCACGATGCAGCGACTCCGGGGTTGGTTTGATTGCGGACAGGAAGAGTTTACCGCTGAGGCCGCTACCCTCGTCGCACTCGCTGATCCGTCGATGAGAATGACACGTCTATATGAATGGCGCGCTCGCTCAACCGAACTCTACTACTGGCAGCTCGAAGACCGGCTGCGCAATAAGGAAGTGGTAACCCTCGCCGACCTCTTGCCACCCTCGTTCGAAGGTTTGGCTGAGCGGCTGCAACTGCCGCTCGACTTCACGGGGCTCGGCTTTACGGCCAGGTGGGAGAAATCTGCGCAGGTCTTATTAGTGGAAGATGAGTTGTTGGCTGTGGTAGCACGCTTTAGCAGTTTGCCGGTGGCGATGCCGGAAGTGGTCATAACCGCAGTCTCGGATTTACCCCTTGCAGAGAGGCAGAATCTACTGCGGCGAATAGCTTCGTCCTGGAGATCTCCAATTCGCCTCATGCATGTGGTCAACTTGGCGCTCCGCTGTTTTTCCGAAGGATATCGCCCGAGATGTTTTGGCGCGCCTTTATGATGGAGAGAAGGGCGCGCAAGACTTTGCTTCTTTCAAAGCCGTGCTGAACTTCGTCAACCAGGAATTGGTGGCGGTCGAGGGCAGCGAGTCATGGTCGCCTGAAGTCAGATTGGTGTTGACCTGGGTCCACGCCTGCCGGCTACACGATCTGATGCGCATCGTCGGATTCTCGAGTATGGAGTTGCAATCGCAATTGGACACCAGGAGAGGTCCTTTACGGAGCGCCCTGGTGCGGGATGGTGAGCCGTGGTTCGACTGTGCGCATCCCCTCAGACTTAAACGCACTAGTCTCCTGACTCATGGGATGGCCCGCTTGCTCTGGGGCATCGATAGTTCGCCGCTGGAGGATCAGGACACGACCATGAGCTATGACGGTTATGGACGGGTTAAGACGAAACACGTCCCCCAACAGCAGGTTGATGCGAACAACTCTGCCTCAACCAATCACACTACCTGGGATTACAATTCGGATGACACGGTGCAAAAGATGACGGACGCCCGTGGCGTAATCACAAACTTTGAGTACAACAACAACCGGCGGCTGGTAACTAGCGTTGTCTATGATTCATCTAATGTGCCGGCTAGCGCGAACGTATCCGCAGCGGTAGGAACAAGCTTTACGTACGATGCTGTCGGCAACCGGATCTCGATGACTGATGGTTTGGGTAGCACGATTTATGGCTATGATCAACTATCGCGCATGACTTCTGAGACGCGCTACATCAACAGCGTTGGTTCTTTTCCCCTCAATTATGCCTATAACCTGGCCGGTGAATTGACCGGCGTCACCGATCCATTCGGACAGAGTGTTGGTTATACGCATGATTCGGTGGGGCGAACCAGCGGCATCACCGGCTCAGGCTTTGGCAGCGTAACGCAGTTTACTTCAAACATTTATTATCGCGCCTCAGGTGGGACGAAAGCGATGAATTATGGGAATGGGAAAACGCTCGCTGTTAATTACAACGCGCGGCTTCAACCGGCGACCTATACCGTGCCGGGACAGATTGACAAGGCTTACCAATACTATGCTGACGGACAACTCAAATACGCGCAAGACTTGATGGACGCCCGCTTTGACCGGCTGCACAAATATGATCAGGTGGCTCGGTTGACGGAAGCGCGCACGGGAACGGAAGCAAGTGGCGGCAATGTGATGGATGGTCCCTATAGCGAGAGTTTTGCTTATGACGTTTGGGGCCAGACGACAGCGCGCACGACGCAACAATGGAGCGAAGGTGCGTACGACGACACGGCCAGCTATACAAACGGACGGCGCAATCTGTGGCAATACGATGCCAATGGCCGGTTGACGAGCGATTTCAATTGGCAGAAAACTTACGACGCTGCTGGCCGGGTGGTGCGAAGTGAACCGGCCCCTCAGAGTGGAGACTCAACCAGTATCACGACTTCTGGTTACGATGGTGATGGGCAGAGATTGAAGACCGGCTATCAGTTGACTTACATCTACCAGCCAAGCTTCAGCTATCACCTATACTCGACTGTTCTAGGTGGACAAGTGATAGCAGAGATACAACCCAACGGACAGAAAACGCTTGGTTATGTCTATGACGAAAACGGTCAACTCCTATCGCTGACGGCGAGCGACCAAGTGGAATGGCAGCATGTCGATCCGGCAGGCATGAGCGCTCGCCGCACCTTCAGCGGCGGCAATTACGGAGTGTCAGGAGCCGAGCTGGATGCAGTCTCTGCAGATATGAAGCTGAGCGATCCTGGTCCGCCTGAAGAAGCACCCCCGGCTCCGGATGAAAACAGTCCTAATGCGCGTGAGTATGGCAACCCGACTCGTCCCGCCACTGGATGCAGCTACAGTCATGTGCAGATGAGTTGCTCTGACGTAATGGCTCTGGTCAATAGTAAAGGCAGCCTCGCGATGCTCGAGATGTTTGCTCAAGCTTCTACTCGCGTGATCGGAACAAGGACGATCACGGAGCATTTTAAGGTAAAGCAATATTCCGCGCGCAAGGAAGATGATCCTGATACCGATATCGTTCACGTGGGAACCACTCAGGAGTACAGCTTCACAAGAACCACGGTAGTTTCCCTCTATGATGAGTCTTGGAGCGCGGGATTGCTTAGCGTTCAAGAAGGCTTGACCGAACCTCTGATAAAGTTGCTGCCCGGTTTTAGTGATACGATCCAGCAGCGGATCCTTCAGACAATCCGCAGTATCTCGGACAACAAGAACTGCGCAGAAGCATTCAGGAAAAATGGGTTAAACCCGGTGGCTGGATTGGTAGTGAACGGTCTCGTTATCGGTCAAGCGACGCTTTTGAGTAACCCAGACAATACCGCTATGATCGGCATTACTGAAGATGCGCGCAGAAGAGATCTCGCGGGTGTGGGTAGCACTGATATTCAGGCGTTTACGACTAAGGATTGGCCGGGGGTTCGGGAAAAATATACGACCGATGGGCGAGCGCGCATATTCTTGAATGCTTCCGCCTTTGGGGGTGGCAAACTCTCTCTACGCGAAGTGCTTGTGCACGAATTCCTTCATGTGGCGGGTTGGCCCCCTGCAGAAGTCGGTTTCTTTGGAGAACTGACAGGTAAGACCGATCTTTCACATTACAAGAATTATGAAACGATTATGGCCGCCTGCAAATGAAACAAAGGCATCACACGAATATCAAGGTCCCGACTAAGTGAACTGATGTCAATAAGAGCATTAATCAAATCAGGACAGACTCACATCGATAGGATTTTTACCCGTGAGTTCAGGATTGTGTTCCTTTTCTGCCTAACCATTGCGGCGCTTAATGCGATGTTTGAAGCATACAGCGTTGGGTACGACGCCGGACGTGGTTCGTGCGGATATCCATGTGTAGCCAGTCATCAAGACGTTTCGCACGATGTTATGCGATTTAAGATTGAAGTGGCACTCTTGGTCATTTGCTTATCCTTATGGTCTAAAAAGCTTCTCGGCTTTTGTATATCGGTAGTAGCGGCCACATTTATCATAAGTCAGTATGGCGTTTGGTATCTTGATACACAACGATGGCTTCGAGAGATGGGGGTGAAGAGTTTTTCTAAACTCCCGGTTCCGGGTGAGTGGCCGCACTTTGCTGGATTTTACCGCGCCACGCCGTGGGATTTTTTTCTTTTGCTGTTTATTACTGCGCTTCTTATTTGGCAACTCAGAGTATTGATAGCTCTAGCTACTGGTGTCCGTCGAAGCACACGATTATAGCGAGGACCCATAACTCAATCGACCCTGCTCAAAGACAATTAAAACCACGTAGGTGGTCAGCGTCCCACACCCGGGCACCTTGGCTCCTGGAGGCATGACCTGGCAGGCTTCGCTGGGTTTAATGAAATTCTGAAGGCTTGTCGCTGAAATAGTTTCGGCGTAAAGGAATATTCTCTTGGGAGAATTCGCCATGGCAAACGCGGAGCGGAAGCTGGCTAACGTCTGTATAATTTTTTTTATTGTTGCTGCGACGTTACACATCCGACAATTACTCATTGAATGGAGGTTTCTCAGACGAGCTACGGAATCTGGTTTTCTGACCTCGCCTTTCTTTGCCGAGTTGCGGGTTTTTTTCATCGCATCCTTCCTTCTGTGCGCGATCGGTTTACTGATTAAAAGGCGATTCGGATTGGTCCTCTCCGTTTTTGGTCTTGCAGCCGTATTATTGGGTTATCTCGGATGGCGTCTCTATTCAGCTCGACAATTAAGAGTTGCTTCTCAAGACTATTTCTTTACACAACATCCTGAGTTTGTGCCCTCACACGCTTCCGGCCTGATTGGAGCCCGATGGTGGGATCTCCTCACTCTAGGCTGTTGCTTCGTACTTTTGATCTGGGAAGTTACGTTGTTGACTAAGCGCTCCCAAAGGAAGTAAGTCAGCCCGGAAGTTTATGCGCGAAAGGTATTTCGTTGAGTCATGAGTTTCTTGATCAATTCAGGACCTTTGCTGAAACCTGAGCACTTAACCTACCAATCACTTCTAACGTTCCGTGAGACCCTTGGAATACTTAATCTGGTCATATCCGGTTCTTCCTATCACGCATAGTATCGCCCTTGCTTGATTACTTCATGTCATTGATCTGTCTCAAGAGATCCTCGGCCAACGAAGATTTCATCTGCTTGAGTTGTTCATATTTAGCGCGCGCATTTTGTTTATTGCCACTGGCGACATAAGTTAAGCCAAGTTCATAAGGAATCTGAGCCGGATCTCCCGAACTGGGTATTTTTACACTTTGAATGCAGGCGATGGATTGTGCATATTGAGTTCGCAGCCGAACTATCCTGCACCGCAGGATGTCGACCAACCATGTTTGGTCACCCTTCATGAGACTGATTGCCCTTTCATAATAGTCGATTGCTTCGGCGTTTTTCTGTTTATGCGAATAAACCCGTGCCAGTTCTTTAAAGGGTAGGTACTCAGTTGGGAGTTGGCCGGGGAGAAAACTCCAGGACCAACTGGATTCAATCAAATCACTTGCGAACATGACAAAAATTCCCATCGTGCTCATTGGAACTTACGAATTGCTTTCTTTTCGAAACTTGAGCGCCCAATTGAGCCGCCGTAGTGTTGACGTTCACTTCCGCCGTTATCGGGCGGACCGCAGCGATGAAGTAAAGGCCTTCAAGAACGTCTTGTGGTCATTTCAAAAACACCTTCCGCTTTCTGAGGAGCCCGATCTGATTGCCAATTGGGATTACTTTTATGAGCGCAGCGTCGGATGCATAGGAGTGCTAAAGGAGTGGCTTCTCAAAGCTCTCAAAAAGGCGCTTAAGGATGGAGGGAAAACGCTAACTCCTAGACAATTAAAGGATAGCGCCCTATCAGTCTCGCAGTGTGAAAACATGCTGAAAGACGCTTCAGACGGAGAGGAAGCTTTAGAAGAAACCATGGAGGCGCGTGCCAAGCTTCGAAGATTAATGGGCCTCGAAGCTAAGTTCACAAAGGCTGTTGGGAACGGAGACAGAACGTCCGAGCGAGCGGAAGAGAAACCACCCGCCCGGCGACGACGTCGCCGGCCCGGAGAACGAAACCCGAAACGGGATCCGATAGGAAATAGCAAGAGGCTTGAAGCGTAAGCAACTATTCACCTACGAGTCGTGGGATATCGAGAGGCTTAACATCTCACCTCGTAGCCAACTTTACAACTTGAAAGCAAGCGGCACGGGGACGGGTTTTGTGGAGAGTTTGACTAGTTACACTACACGGTTGGCAGCTGCACATAAGCTATCTCCTGCCGTATTGCTTGGACGAGTACTTGCTCCCTTGATGGAAAAGAAATATTGGCTTCAAGGTGGTGCCCGTCCTGGTACGAGAGGCAGTGGCCTGAGTAATTCATTTAGCACCCATGCGAAGGCCATTAACGGCACCGGCGTTATCGCGAGAAATTGGTTGAGCGTCATCGAGACGCTTACTATGCGTAATGACCTTAGATTCTCAACCATGCTTCCTTGGGCCGATGTGCTCTCGCTTAGAAATTTGTTCCGACAAACACGCGCCTGGTGCCCAAGCTGCTATGAAGAGTGGCGCGCGAATTACCAAATTGTTTATGAACCGCTTCTGTGGACTTTGCGAGATGTGGAGATTTGCGTATAGCACCAACGCTATTTGAAATCCAGATGTCAGCATTGTGGGAGTATTCTGCCTTGGCTCACGCGATGTACCAGGCCAGGTTACTGCTCAAAGTGTAAGAACTGGTTGGGAATAGATTCTGACGATCGTTTCACGGAACTTACTGAGAGTGCCCGGTGGTGGCAGCCATGGGTAGTCAAGAATCTAGCAGAAATGATTGCGTCTTCGTGTTATCTACAATCGCCCTCGAGAGAAAGGATCGCTGAGGGAGTCTCTCGTTGCATTGACCAGGTCACCGAAGGGACCATGAACAGATTTGCCTGTCTAATCAACAAGAGGAAAAACACAGTCTGGGGTTGGCAACACGGCGAAACCAAGATCCCGATGAATGATCTATTACGAATCTGCCATCTTGTGGGTGTTTCCTTAGTGGATTTTCTTCACACTGATTTTGTTGTTCCGGAGAAGGCGAAATGGATTCTCGCAATACCTCCTATCTCAAGGGGAATAACAAAACGCCCGCCCCCGAGACCTTTTGATCGTGAAGAAATTGACCGATTACTTGGTTTGGCCCTCGAAGAGAGTCCGCCACTTTCAATGAAAGCAGTTGCCAGCAGGCTCAATACAAACAAGCGATTTCTCTACAAACACTTTTCTTACCTGTGTAAAGCGATTTCGGCGCGACATGCGAATTACAAAAAGGCTTGCTACAAACAAGTAAGAAAACAACTTGAAAAGGACATGAAACAAGTCGCCAATACGCTTCAAGCGGACGGAATCTACCCGTCCCGGCGCCGTGTCGCACTCATCTCCAGATCGGTGGAATGAAATATACAGAGGGATATTAGATGCCGTGGACCTATCGTGCCGTAGGTGACTGCCGATTGAATCTCGTGCTATAGACGATGGCACTTAAGGCTAACAATTTTTATCTATACGAAGCGTGGGATCGCGCGCCTGTCAGCATTCCGCCTCGAAGTCGGCTCTTTCACTTAGAACCCATTGGAATCGGAACGGCCCACACGGAAGGTTGCACGAGTTATATTGCCCGCCTAGCTGCTGAGCATCACGTATCTGCCGGGTCGCTGTTTACTCATGAGCTTGCCCCGGCATCGAAAAAGTCTTACCTCTTGCCTTCCAACTCGAAATCCATCAAAAGTGTTTTGAGCACGTCCTTTTATCCAGCGACTCCCTCACTGAACGGGCTGGGGAGCACAGCTCGAGACTGGGTTGAAATCCTCGGGAGACTTACACTCCAACGTGACCTCCGCTTTCTGACAATGCTTAGATGGCAGAATGTCCTGACAGACAGATCCCTTTCTCGATCCGTTCGAGCGTGGTGCCCTCGTTGCCTTCAAGATCAGATTCGATCTGGTGGTCCAATATACGAGCATCTCCTTTGGGCACTGAGTACCGTGCATGTCTGTCCGGTTCATGAGACCAGGCTTGAGGACCGTTGCCATTGTTGTGAAAAGCAGGTCCGTCCTCTGGCCGACAGATCACGGCCGGGCTACTGCTCGCGTTGTGATTCATGGTTGGGAAATGCCAGTCAAAAAAAGAAGGAGACAAGCGTAGATCTGCGATATGAATTATGGATCGCGAATCAGATGGGGAAGTTGATCGCAGCGGCCCCTACGGTCGTAACAGATCCACCGAAACGAAGAGTCTCTGAATTTGTACCCAACTGCATAAATAAGATCACTAACGGAAACGGGAATACCTTTGCCCAGTTGGTAGACGTCAACTTTTCCTGCGCGACGTAAGATGCGAACTAGGTTTAACCAAGAGCAGGTAATTACTTGCTGGCAATTATGGCGCACAGCGTAGGAACTAGCGATTGCCGGTGTCGACAAAAACTGCCTTCGCGCCTTGGTGATGACCCATTTTCAATTGGAAGCAATTAGTTGCCGGAAGCTATTGGAAGGAATAAGTTGCCAAGGCGGCAAAGTATTGGTTCAAGTTACATACTTTGTTGTTGTAGTAGGGAATTAGTTGGCTGGGAGGCAGGGACTCGAACCCCGATAGCCAGATTCAGAGTCTGGTGTCCTACCATTGGACGACCTCCCAGTAAGAGGAAATTCAATGTAAGTGCAGCCCCTTTTCTTTGTCAAACACGCGAACAGTGAATCGTGAATTCTAAATCCTAAATCGGGAATGGTTGATTGGATCGCTGCTCGAAATCAACCCGATGGTGCGAACAGGGTAAGGCAACCGTAAGCCGCGTCGATTTACAATTCACGATTTTCTATTTACTAATACCGCTTGCCGTTGCACAATGAGACGCGCAATAACACCTCTCCTGCGTTTGGGCGAAACGCAGCCATCACTCCCACATTTGATCTAATTCTTTGGGAACGGGAGTACTATGACTGGAACTGATGAGCAACGCCCAGCAAGTGTGTCCGCCGCGGAGTTGAATGCGCTGATCGCGGATTACGAAGCGAAGATGGACGAGGTG
>DNND01000066.1:154225-160835 GCA_003488005.1 Blastocatellia bacterium
GAAGATGGACGAGGTGGCTGAATTAATCACCCGCGTGCGTCATGAAATCAACAACCCTCTTACCGGCGTATTGGGCCAGGCCCAGTTGCTGCTGCGGGAAGAACTCAACGAACGGGCGCGCAAGCGGGCTGAGATAATCGAGGAGCTGGCAATCCGCTTGCGCGATATCGTGGCCCAACTGCGACAGGTCCAACGACCGCCAAAAAAATCCCATTCCTAAGCAAATCATTTCGGTGAATTAGCCGAAGTGGCGTTTCCAATTCCAGGCGAGGTTGCTTGCACGAAAAGTGTGTAGCGTTTGCCGGCTGGAATGTAGGCGTTTTCACCGCGCTTGAATCCGTGCAAGAGCGCGGCCGGAGCAATCAAAGGCATCAACGCGCCGGTAATGATCATTGCCGTAGCGACCTTGGCACCTTTGCTGTCTCCTCGCAGACGCACTGAAGTTCCTCTGACGGGAACTTGAGATCCATCGGCCGCGGTTACTGTCTGCATAGTCCAAACGAAAAGCCCGGCCTTACCCCAGTGACCGCCTCGCTTTGATTTCTCGACAACTCCGGTCGCGGTCGCGCCTTGCTCGATGACTGTCACGCCGGCAATCTTCACAGCGTCCACCACCCGGAAACTGATTTTGTCCTCAGGCTTGAAATCCATCGAACTCAAGGTGTAAGGCGACTCGATTTCCACCGGTGTGCCGTCCGGTATTTTAACTGACGAAGATTTTGCTTGAGTTGGCGTTTGGGGCTCGCTGGTTTGCGACGGTTGGATGGTTTCTATGGCTGCGGTCTGGGGAGCCGGCGACTGCGCCAACAGCGTCGAATTGAATGTAAATAGGGCCAATAATAGTAAAACCAACGATTTCATTTGCACGCCTCCGACTTGAAATTCATCCATCAAGTCGCCAAGGTGCAAACATGGTGCCGTGAGATTGAAGACAACAAAAATGCGTGGCCCCTGCCACGCATCATGCTAGTCCTGTTATTCGAGCTAATTGCTAGACCGATACCGATTCTTCTTCGTGGTCCTGGACCAGGTAAGGAGAAACCACGACTTGCGGCTGATCCGAATCTTCGGCGAGCACCGCCTGGATGATCGGCAAGCTCAGCGAATGCTTTTTCGAGATACCCGGGACGTCGTGACCAGCGGCATAAACCGGATGTCGTTCATTTTCCTGGTACCAGTCAGCGAGGTTTGCAGTCTTGTGCATGTTCTCGATGATCTGCCGCCAGCCGACGCCGGTGTTGTAGGCGCAGAATGAAATCTCGCCTTCCTGCGTGCCGTAAGGAATGACACACATCTCGGTGCGGCGAAAGTCGTAGTTGAAAAGATCCTGAAACCACATGCCTTCGACGCAGAGCACGCGCCAGATGTCGTTAGGGTCCTCGGCCTTTTCAGCCTTCATGCGATCGTTGCGGTCCGAGCTGGAATTTGTCGACGATGGTTTGAAGAGGTTAAGAATTTGCGAAATCGGGAACCCTTCCGGCGCTTGTTCAGCATTGAAGTTTCGCAGGATGGCCATACCCAGCTGAGCGTATGAAAGTTTTTTGCCGCGCGCCGTGTCGGTAATCGTCGCGATGTCTTTCATGAACTGTTCGTAGTTGAAAAACTCGAACAGCGATTTGAACTCGCCGGTGTGGCGGTTGACGACCATCAACGTAAAGATGCCGCAGTTTGGATGGCAATTGCATGAAGACCAGCCCCAGGGCGCATCGGCGCCTTGCAGCATGTCCATCACGCTGGTGAATGCCGAGTATGAAGACAGCGGATACCAATCGCGCAGCGGTTCAAGTTGTCCGCGCAATTGATCTTTCAGATCGTGCGTCATGCCCGCGAGCGTATAACGCTGCTTGATGCGCAACTCGTCGGAAATGTCTTCGTCGCGGCCGGTAAATGAAACAGGCTGGAATGCGATGGTCTGTACTTTGTCGATATTCTTTGCAGCAAAATCAACAATTGCGCCGATGCCGTCGTTGTTAATCGTGTTGACGATCGTCGTCACCAGCGTGACCTTGATGCCGACGCTGGCAAGATTCTCGATTGCCTGTTGCTTCACATCAAACAGATTGCCGACACCGCGATGTCTGTTTTTCTCTTCGCTAACGCCGTCAAACTGTAAGTAGACGCCGTGTTGTCCGGCAGCTTTCGCAGCTTTACAAAACTCAATGTCCTCGGCAAAGCGAATGCCGTTAGTCGCTGCCAGTATGCGATAGAAGCCAACCTTCTTTGCATAGGCGACGGCCTCGAGGTAGTAAGGCGACAAGGTCGGCTCGCCACCGGAGAAGAGGATTATTATCTGGCGTTTTGGCTTGAACGAGACGGCGCGATCGAGAATCGCTTTCGTGTCTTCATAGCTTGGCTCGTGAACATAGCCAACCTGATTCGCATCCATGAAGCATGGATTGCACATCATGTTGCAGCGGTTCGTTAGATCGACGGTCAACACAGCGCCACGGCCAAACTTAATGTTCGAGGTTCCATGATGATGTACGTGCTTGTCTTCCGCAGCTTTAAAGTCGCGTCCAAAAAAGAGCGATTCAATGCGCTCGAGAAACGCCGGATCAGTTGCCATCACATCGACAAACTCTCCATGCTTCGGACAGGTCTTGCGCATGACCACTTGTCCGTTCTCTTCAATAATCTGAGCTTTGATTTCGCCCGGATGCTCGTTCATCAACGATTCGAGCGTGGTTTCGCCACTAATGACAGCGTCACGGACTTCTTTCACGCAGCGCGGACAAAGGCTGTCGGTTTCGCGCGGAAAGCCGAGTGGCGGCGCGCTTCTCTCATAAGATTTGAGGAGCGGTCCCGGCGCCCAGGTCGGACGAATGGCTTCGCCTTCGGGAAGACGTTTGTTGACGGATTGAAAGGCTTTCCAGGCGACACCAGAAAGGTTTGAGAGCAGCTTGGAACTCTTTACTCCTGCCAGCTTGCCCTTTTCTGACTCACCTCTACGAAACTGATCACTGAACAATTAGAGATTCTCCTCAGAAGGCGGTGGAGCAATTCCACCTGCCTGCTATCGAAACATTAAGTATTACTGCAAATAACTGCCGCACAGACTCACATTTCAGGCGAGCGTTTTGCGACCGCATCATGATAGATGGTCTGTCGAAGCATGGCAAGGCTAAACAGACGCGCCTTTCTGATCCTATTTCTCCTTTCATGTCCGTTTTTGTTTAGTGAAATGTGCGAATTCGCGTTTGAAGGTTCACCTCGGATCGAAGAAAAAGTGTACTATCAGCCCCGCAATTTCCAACTCCTCAGGTGGGGCGTTCCGCAAGTAAATTTCATGAGTGAAACGAAGGTCTTCACGGTAGCAGAGCTGGCCGAGGCCAGCGGCGGCCGAATAATCGGCGATGGCGCTCTTCATATTGTGCGCCTGGCCGATCTCGAAACTGCCGGCGATGGAGACATTGCCTACGTTGAGGACGAAAAACTTTTTGATAAGGCACGGGCGAGCGGGGCGAGTTGTTTGATTGTGACCCGCGACTTCGTTTCAAGTCAGAAAGGCGAAATCAGTTCGACGTTGATCGAGGTGTCGAAACCTAAACTTGGCTTCGCTTTGGTCGCTGAGATTCTGCACCCGCCCAAACGTCGCGAACCGTTTGTCCACGACTCTGCCGCGATTGCGAATTCCGCTGATATCGATCTGACCGTCTTCATCGGAGCGCATGTTTCGATTGGCGAGAGCACGCGCATCGGCGCCGGCACGCGCATCGAAGCGGGCGTAGTCGTCGGCGATCAAGTCACCATTGGCCTGGATTGCGTGCTGAATCCTGGCGTTGTGCTTTACGACAACGTGACAATAGGCGACCGAGTCGTTCTGCATGCGGGTGTTTGTATTGGCGCGGATGGTTTTGGCTACGTGCGCGGCGACCTCGGTTATCACAAGTTTCCACAAGTGGGAACGGTTGTCATAGAAGACGACGTCGAACTGGGCGCGTACACCTGCGTCGATCGCGCGGCGCTGGGCCAAACCAGAATTGGCCGCGGAACAAAACTCGACAACATGGTCCATGTGGGCCACAACTGCCGTATCGGCGAGCGCGTTGTGATTGCCGCGCAAACCGGCATCAGCGGCAGCGTGACGATCGAAGACGATTGCGTGATTGGCGGCCAGGTCGGTTTTGGCGATCACATACGCGTGCTCAGCGGCGCGGTGATTGGTTCGAAGGCAGGAATTCTGCCCGGCAAAATTGTGCGGCCCGGCGTGTGGTGGGGCATTCCAATTCAACCGTTGGATGAATACAAACGACTCAACGCGCATCTGGGCTTTCTGCCGGAGATGCGCAAAGAAATCAAAGATTTGAGAAAGGAGATTGGTGAGTTAAAGAAGAAGCGCTAGTTCATGCAAACGCATCAAGTCTTCTCTTCCCCCCAAGAAGTTTCCCGGTCCCAACAAGTACCAAAGAAACAAGCACCAAAGAAACTTGACTACGACACGTTAATAGGAATATAAAACGCCAAGCAATAACTGTTCGCAACTCTCCACCCAATGTTTCGGCGTTCCGTCTCTCGAATGTCCCCGGAGGCCTCGCGTAATGGTTTTGAAAACAGGATTCATCACTGGCGCTTTACTGATTTTCGCGGGAGCCATCCTTGCTTTTGCGTCTTCCCCACCGCCCTCC
The DNA here is from genome assembly GCA_003488005.1 of Blastocatellia bacterium. Lineage (GTDB taxonomy): Bacteria > Acidobacteriota > Blastocatellia > Pyrinomonadales > Pyrinomonadaceae > PSRF01. The sequence goes on from DNND01000066.1 coordinate 158,851, forward strand.
ACTGCTATTCAGGATGACATGCGAAACTACTCTTTGTTGCCTGAGGGGGTGATTCGCAAGTCCGCAATTGAAGCACGTCTGCCTATTTATCCCGCCGTGGCCCTTGAGCGAAATATTTCAGGAATTGTTCGTATAAGGCTGACAATCAGCGCCGAAGGCAAAGTCGAAAAAATCAAAGTCAAGCCACGCACCAATCCCATTCTCGCTCAAGCAGTCGCCGACGCCGTGAAGCAATGGACTTTTGAGCCGTGGATCGGTCCGGGATATCTTCCCCGCGCGGCGCTTGGCCGATTAGCTTTTCGCTTTGACATCACGGATGGCGAAGGACACGTCGCGCTGTATGATCCACAACCCGAGGAGATCGAATGCTTGGGATGTTCAAACTCGGGATTTGAGTTTCGGCAGTGGCGCGAGTGGCCGGAAGTTTCGCTGAAGAAGGCTGACCGACAAACAACCGTAGACACTATCCTTCGCTAACGCCCGGCGCTGTGTAACCGGCTATGCCGCCCGATGTGCGGTGGCGGCTATGCCCCACCGAAGAATGTCCTACATAAACTAAGCGGCTGCGCCCCAAACTGGGCCTAGCCCAAATAATAATAGAGTCTTGGGAAGGTCACAGACCTTCCGCACATCAGACGGCCTAGCCGCGACGGCGAAGAGCTTGACGTCGTTGCTATCTCAGCGCGGCGAGAATTAATTCAGCCGCTCTTTCTGAAGCGCCGCCGTCGCCTAGTTGTTGCACTACCTCGCTCAAACGGGCACGCACTTCACCGTTAGTTTTCTTATCCAGTAACAACAATAATTCGTTCGCTAAACTCTCGCCGTTAAAATCATCCTGCATTAATTCAGTTGCCACTCGTTCGCCTGCAACCAGGTTCACCAGTCCGTAATGGTCCACCGTTATCAAACGTCCGAGCGTGTGCCAGTTAGTCAACGACTCTTTGTAGACAACCACCATCGGTGTGCCGAGCAAAGCGGCTTCCAAAGTTGCTGTGCCACTCGCTATCGCAGCGGCATCGGAAGCGGCGAGTGCTTCGCGCGATTGTTCCGAGACGATATGAAGGCATGACGGCAGCGGCTCGGGCGTTGCCCGCTGCGCTCGCACAATGTCTCGTATTTCATCCGAGGTGCGGCCCGGCGCGACAACGATGACGAACTGAATCTCAGGCTGGCGTGCAGAAATCAGCGCGGCGGCTTCGAGCATTGGCGGCAAGATGCGCTCCACTTCTTTTCGGCGGCTGCCGGGCAAAAGCGAAACAATCGGCAGCCGCGGATCGAGCTTCATTTGCCGGCAAAACTCCGCGCGATCGTAACGCGCTCGCACTTCACCAGCCAACGGATGGCCCACGTACTCCACCTGAGCGATGCCGCGGTCGGCGTACCAATCTTTTTCAAAGGGAAGAATCGACAGCAGCAGGTCAACGTTGCGTTCAATGCTGCGCGCGCGATAACCGCGCCAGGCCCAAAGCTGCGGACTTATGTAGTAAATGATTTTGAGACCGCGGCGATGCAGCGCGCGCGCCAATTTTAAGTTGAAGTCAGGCCAGTCAACCAGGATTACCGCAGCGGGCCGTCGTTCAACCGCCGCTCGTTTTAAGAGCTGGAAGGCGCGCCAGAACTTCGGCAACGCGGAGCTAATCTCGACGAGTCCCAGGATGGAAAGATCGTCCGTGTTCACTACCGACTCAACGCCGGCCGCTCGCATCAGCGGGCCGGTACCGCCGAAAAGTTCCAGCCCACTATCGGGCTCAGCCCTTCGCAACGCATCGACGAGCGCAGCAGCATGGGCGTCACCCGAGGCTTCGCCGGCCACAATCATCAATCGTCGCACTTCCATCGGCGCGCATGATAACAGTGGGCAGTGTGCAGTGTGCAGTGGGCAGTGAATGCTGGACACCGAAGAAAGATTTTCCAGTTGTCATCGTTGAATCCAATTTGGAAGTACAACCGAACATCGTTCGTCGCTTCGCCCCAGCGGGGCGAGA
>DNND01000066.1:161155-200434 GCA_003488005.1 Blastocatellia bacterium
GGCGAGATGTTTATAGCCTGGTGATCGTTTTCTTTGGTTCTTAGCTCCGGAGGAGCGCAACTTTTGCCCGGCCAGGCTATAGCTCTACTGGCAGGTTTCGCTCCTACCGGAGCGAAGATCCTTTTGGGGGCGTTCATAGCTATAAACATCTCGCTCCGCTGGAGCGAAAGCCAATTCCACTGGTGCATTTCAAAGTTGAATTTCCGATTTACCAATGACAAATGGAAAATCTTGCTTTCTACAGTCGCACCTTTCTCCCAACCGCTCATTGCCCGCGGCTCACTATTTCGTGGTAGCATCCTACTCGTTCTAAAACGCCGGCGCGCGCTTCTCCCCGATTGTGTAGTGTTCGCTTGCCACGTCTTCGGAGGTCTTCACTTTCTTTGCGCGTCGCTATTCACTCAGGTGGTATTGCCACACTGGTCCGTTTTGCAGTCCTCATTGCACTCCTGAGTGTTGCTTCACAGACTACGCTTGCCCAGCAAACGAACCCGGTCGATCGGAAGGTGACCAACCCGATGACCGACACGCCCAACGTCAACCCGATAACTCAGGACCAGGCAGTCAAACCGCGACGCACCGCGGCGCAGGGCGAAATTGGTGAGCCGACGGACCTGTTGAAAGTTGATGCGGGCACTCAGACCGTTTCCGGACCAAAGGAAGCACGCATCTTTGTTTATGAAGGTAACGTCGACGCGCGCATCGGAACCTTTCGGCTTCAGGCCGACAAAGTGACGGTCTATGAAGCGACTAACAAAGTGGTTGCCGAAGGCAATGTCGTTTTCGATCAGGGCGACCAGCAACGCATCACCGGCTCGCGGGCGGAATGGAATTACAAGAGCAAGACCGGATCGTTTATCGACTCCACCGGCTACACCAATCAAACGCAGGATGGCACGCGCGTCTATTTCACCGCCGACCGCGTCGATCGAGTAAGCCTCGATACGATCATCGCAACGAATGTGCAGGTTACTGCTTGTGATGAAGACGTTCCCAAATGGAGCTTTCACGCGGCGAAAGTAAAGATTAAGACTGGGGATCGCGTGCGCTTGTATTCACCGAACCTGCGCGTGAAAAAGATACCGATCTTCTATCTGCCTTACGCTTCTGTGTCGCTCAAGGCGCGCGATCGAGCTTCGGGATTCTTGACGCCGACGTTCAGTGGTTCCGGTCCAAAAGGCTTTCGCCTTTCCACTGCTTACTATCAAACGCTCGGCCGGTCGGCCGATGTGACGCTGCGCAGTGACATCTACACAAAGCGCGGCTATGGAATCGGCGCCGACCTGCGCACGCGAGCGAATTCGCGTTCGTACTTTAACGCCGGATTTTATTTTGTTAAGGACCGTGCGCTGGGACCAAAAGCCGATGCCGATCATCCCGATCAGGGCGGCTCGAGTTTCTACGTTGAAGGGGTTCATTATTTCCCGAACGGCTTCGTTGCGGCTGCTGACGTCAACATCACTTCAAATCTCGCCTATCGCCAGGTGTTTTCCGATAGCATCCAGCAGGCGATCTCGCCCGAAGAGCGCTCGCAGGTTTTCGTTAACAAAGATTACAACGCCTACAGTTTCAATTTTCTGGCGCGCTCGCAGGTAACAAACCTGCCGAACGCGCGCATCCGTATACGCGAGTTGCCCAGCGTCACGATTGAAAAGCGCGCATCGCCACTTAACTTCATCAAAAAACTACCAATTTATTTTTCCTACGAAGCCGGCGCCGAAGGCGTAAGCCGCAAGGAAACGGTCGATGACTTGATTGCCTTCCGGCGTGACGTGGGTGGCGATCCGGTAGTCTCGCCGTCTATCGTGCAACGACTCGATTTTCATCCGCGAGTGCAGATCCCGCTCTACTTTTTTGGCGTATCGGTGACGGCAACAGCAGGAGCGCGCGCAACTTTCTATTCCAATTCCATTGACCCGACCAATCGCGCGATCCTGAGCCAAAACATAACGCGAAGTTACGGCGAGTTTGAGTTGGATGTCAGACCGCCGGCGCTCGCGAAGGACTTTCAACGGGGCGGCGCATTCTGGTTCCGGCATGTGATCGAGCCGTACATTGTTTATCGGAAAATTTCCGGAGTGAATGACTTTGACCGCGTCATTCGCTTTGATTACATCGATGCGGTAGCGGACACGAACGAAATTGAGTTTGGAATTTCGAATCGCTTCTTTACGCAACGCTCGACAGAAAATGTTAGTAGTAAGGGAAAGGAGAAAACGCCGACAACCCGCACAGGAAAATCAGAGTCGCTCGCCAGCCAGCCTTATGAAGCGCTGACGATTACCGTGCGCGGAAAATATTTCTTTGACCCATACTTTGGCGGCGCCCTGGTGCCTGGCCGGCGCAATCAGTTTTATCCCATCAATACTTTTTCCGGATTCAGTTATGGCGGCGTGCCGCGGCGGTTTTCGCCCTTGAACGTGGAGGCCCGTTATCGCCCGCGCGCAGACTTGTCTGTCGATTTGCGCACTGACCTGGATACGCGCGGCGGCGGCCTGCGCGCCCTTTCCGCTTCGTTCGGCATCAACCGTTCGTTGGTGCAGATATTTCAAAGCTTCTACTACACGCGCGCTGTCGATCTGGTTCCGGGTCTGGCGCAGTTTGCGGATGCGCGCGGCAAAGAGGCCGGCACGTTACGCGGTTCGCAGTGGAGTCCTTCACTGTTTCTCGGAGACCGTGACCGCGGGCTGTTCGGCGGTGCGTCCTTCTTCTTCGACTTTCAGGAGCATCCCGGAAATCATCGCTCGCTGGTGAGCTCGACAGTGACCATTGGCTATAGCTGGGATTGCTGCGCGATAACCGCGCAGAATTACACGTTCAATGTTGGCGTGCGGCAGGAAAATCGGATGGTCTTCAGTTTTCGCCTAAACGGCATTGGCACATTTGGAACGGAACAAATCGGGCAACGTTTCCACTAATTAACCCAACTAACAAGAGCTTGATTCCCCGACCGTTCTCGTAGCTGCAGTTCGGCGAAGTGCTAGAGAAAAGTTGCAAAAGCCGCTTATTGGAAGCCGTCTGGCCTGTCAACCGGAATCGAACTGCGGTATATTTGGAACGACGTAATTAGAACTGCTGCCCTGGAGTGGCGACGATCGTCTTTGGCAGTCACCCAGAGTTCCACGCTCTGGTTTCCGACTCCGAAAATCGACTCATATTGAGCAATTAATAAGTTTTAGGAGATTCCCCTGATGTCTGCTCGTCCCTCTCGCAAAATCTCAGCGCGCGCACGTGTATTCTTTTCAATTCTCTTCGTCCTGGCCGTGGCCATTATCCTCGCGAGCGGTCCACGCCCATCAAAAGCCACGCAACAAGCGGGAATGCCGGATACTTCGAAAAAACGAACCAGGCCTGCTTTTGTTCCCGGCCAGGCGCTGGTTCGATACAGGAGCGAAAGCACCGCCAAAAGAGTGGCGAGCGAGATGACGGTGGCGGTGCATGCCCACCAGGTGCCAATTCGAATTGAGCGCTTTGAAGGCGCAGACATCGTTCCCGGCTTGCGGTTGGCACACATGGCACCAGAACAAACACTGGATGCGATTGAGGCGCTGAACAAACAGGCCGATGTCCTTTACGCTGAACCGAATTATTTACTCCATCCCGATCTCACGCCAAACGACCCGCGGTTTGTAAGCAACGAGCTTTATGGTCTGAACAAAATCGGAGCGCCAACTGCGTGGAACACATCACAAGGCAGTGCTTCCATCGTAGTCGGCGTGATAGACGAAGGCATTGATAAGAGCCACCAGGATCTGGCGGCCAATATTTGGGTCAATCCAGCCGAGACTCCGGGAGATGGAATTGACAACGACGGCAACGGATTCACCGACGATGTAAATGGCTATAACTTCGCTAGTAACTCCGGAACAATACCCGGCGAATTTCACGCGACGCACGTGGCTGGAACCATCGGAGCTGTCGGCAACAACAATATTGGCGTAGTCGGCGTCAACTGGAACGTGCGCTTGATGTCGTTGAGATTCATTAACGGATCGAGCGGCGATACTGCCAACGCTATTCGCGCTGTCAACTACGCCAAGTTGATGAAGGATTTGTGGGAGAGCTCGGGCCACACAAAAGGCGCAAATGTTCGCGTGCTAAACAACAGTTATGGTGGGGGCGGCTTTGATCAGTCTTTTCTGGATGCCATTAACGGCGCGAACCAATCGGGCATTCTTTTTGTGGCCGCGGCAGGAAACGCACCGGACGATCCTGAGCCTAACAACGATCTCGTCGGCCACTTTCCTTCTAATTACGCTGTAGTAAACGTTATCGGCGTGGCTGCGACCGACTCGGCCGACAACCTTTCCGGATTCTCGCATTACGGCGCGAACACTGTGCCGCTTGGCGCGCCCGGCTCGGGAATCCTCAGCACAACACCTGGCAACGCCTATCAAAGTATTAGCGGAACCTCGATGGCGTCGCCTCATGTTGCCGGCGCGGCGGCCCTGTTGCTGGCCGCGAACCCAAGTCTAACGCTGCCGCAACTGCGGAGCCTGCTACTTTTTAATGGCGATCTCGATCCGGCGCTAACGGGAGTAACGTTCACCGGCCGGCGGCTCAATGTTGGAAACAGCTTCGTGGCGCTGACCGAAGGCGATGTCACGGCGCCGGGAACAGTCACGAATCTTCACATCAACTCGCAGAACGGGCGCTCATTTAATATTGGCTGGAATGCTTCCGGCGACGATGGCGCGGTCGGCCAGGCTTCGCTCTACACAGTGAGCTTCACAGACGGGACGAGTGGCGTTGTCACACCCTTGAAGAACACAATCCCGAAGGCAACCGGCACCACCCAAGCCATCGACTTGAAGATTCCCTACCGGCATACGAGTGGAACGATTACGCTGCGCGAGTTTGATAATGTCGGAAACGAAGGGACACCAGCAACCTTTCCGGTAACGATTAATCCGGTCCAGGGTGATCCTTATGTGACCCAACTTGCCGGCGCGACCACGCTTTCGGGTGGGGGAACTGCGTTGGGTTTGGTGGGCGATGACAAGTTAAAACTGAATTACGTGTTGCCGTTTTCCTTTCCATTCTTTGGCCAAAATTTCTCGAGCGTAAACATTTCCACTAACGGCAATCTTTTCTTCTCGACGCCGCCAACGCGCTCGAGTGGTGACGGTGATGACGTACCCAGTTCGGCGGTTGGCCTGGCTCAGTTCAAAATGATTTCCGGTCTTTGGGATGATCTCAGGACTGACGGTCATATAGGCGACGACGTTTACGTGGTAATACCTGATGCCTCGCACATTATCTTTCGTTGGCAGGGTGAGATTTTCGGTGATGGCTCAAACCCCGCGAGCCAGCCTACAGTTAGTTTTGAGATAGAACTCCGGAGCGATGGGACCATTGTCACTCGCTACGGGAGCGGCAACACCAATCTTTTCCCGGTGGTCGGAATTGGCGGTGGCGAGCCGGATGCTTACGTAATCCCTTCGCACACGTCTGAACAATCACCTATAAGTCTGACTAATGCCCAGACAGTATTGTTTCAGCCGCGGTTGCCCGTCAGCACCGTTGAGTTTTCGCAGTCGCCGTTCAATACAGCCGAGGCGACCGGTAACGTGACCGTAACGGTAACGCGTGCCGGCGAGACTTCGACCCAGGGCTCTATCGATTATGTGACTGTCGACGGCTCGGCAACGCAGAAGGGCGACTACTTGTTCGCTTCGGGCAGACTGACATTTGCGCCGGGGGAAACAAGCAAATCGATTACGGTACTGATCATTGACGATGTCTATCAAGAGGGGACAGAAAGCTTCAGTCTCTCGCTGAGCAATCCCATCGGCATGACAATCGGTTCCCGCAACGTTACATCCGTGGCGATTGCGGATAACGACACGGTGCCGCCAACCTTCAATCCGTTGGACAACTCAGATGCGCGGTTCTTTGTGCGCGAACACTACCTGGATTTTCTCAATCGCGAACCTGACCAAAGTGGCCTGGACTTCTGGAGTCATGAGATTAGCAATTGTGGCAGCAATCAATCCTGCATTGCTATCAAACGCATTAATGTTTCAGCAGCGTTCTTCCTCTCAATCGAGTTCCAGCAGACCGGTTACCTGGCGGAGCGAATGTACCGCGCGGCATACGGTGAATTCGATGGAACATCGACATATCTCGGCACGCACACACTGAAGGTACCAATCATCAAGTTCAACGAGTTTCTGGTTGATGGTCAGCAGATTGGGCGCGGTGTAGTCTTTGGGGCGCCAGGCGCCGAACAATTACTGGAGAGCAATAAGGTCGCATACGCGAATGACTTCGTCTCGCGGACTCGCTTTACTACCGCTTTTCCGGTGGGTATGACGCCCTTTCAGTTTATTAATGCTCTGAACAGTAATGCCGGCAACCCGCTATCCACGGCGGAGCGCGACCAGTTGGTCAGCGATCTAACATTAGGAGCGAAAACCAGAGCTCAGGTCTTGAGAGCGGTGGCCGAAGATCCAGACTTAGTTAACGCGGAGAAGAATAAGGCCTTCGTGTTGATGCAGTTTTTCGGTTACCTGCGGCGCGATCCGAACTCCGGACAAGACACAGATCATACGGGCTACGATTTCTGGTTGACTAAACTGCTGCAGTTCAACGGCAACTTCATCCAGGCGGAGATGGTTAATGCTTTTATTACCTCAATTGAGTACCGGCAGAGGTTTGGTCCGGCATAAATCGAGGGCTGAAGCAACAGGAAATCTCCAGTTGCCGGTAAGGCAAGGAAAAAGGCTGGATTCAATTTGAATCCAGCCTTTTGTTGTACAGACGTTGTTGTCTGTTCCGATGGTTACGCTCCACTAAAAGCGATTCAAATACTCGCTCGCAACCAGGAACGACCTCACCATTTCAGCGGCATGGAAATCGCCGCCGTGAGCGTTTAGTTTCTTTAACCAAAAGTCATAGCCGGAATAGTCCGTGTCTGGTCCTGAATTCGGATCCCGTCGCAAGTAACCAAAGTACTGCATCAGGACGAACGCTTTGTTCTTCTCGGCGAAATTCAAATCAGAATCTTCGGCAACCGCTCTAACGACCTGGGCTCGCGTCATGGTGCCGGCGTTCAGATTGTTGACCAGGTTGGTTTGCTCTGCTGACGATAGGATGTTGCCGCCGGCATTGTTATTCAGAGTGCTGACAAAAGTTGCGTTAGGCACGCCTGCATAAGCGGTTGTAAACCGAGTGCGGGAAACAAAATCATTGGCGTATGCCGCTTTGTTGGCTTCCAGAACGGCTTCCCAACCAGTCTTGTTGACTATCACGCCGTTTCCTATTTGCAACGAATCCGGTAAAAATTCACCGCGCCGAACAATGGGCACCAGGATTGGGTGAGCGCCACCGTCGGTTGACTGGGCTTGGGCATCGCCAAACGCTACCTTGTACATTCGCTCAACCAAATAGCCTGTCTCCTGAAATTCAATCGAGAGGAAGAAAGCCCCGGAGGTATTGGTTCGTCGAGCATCAACACAGGCCGCATTGCCGCCGCAAGATGTGATTTCGCCGCTCCAAAAATCGAAACCACTCTGGTCCGGAAAGCGGCTAAGGAAATCGACGTATTGCTGGTTAACGAAAAAGTCCGCGTCGGCGATGGTGATCGGCGTGTTTGTGCCGGGACGCAAACGCAACGGCTTAACCTTGGTGTTACCGTAATACAGATCGGACGGCAGATTCGGAATCTCGGTTACTATGTGCAATGTCGGCGCTTGTCCCAGAACGGTCAAGGCAGCAAAGGCTGTGATTAGTAAAGCTAACGCAAATTTCATCTTATTGCTCCAGGCGTAATATGTAACTTCTGAGGGAAATGCCTCGAAACGAGGGGTCGTCTACACCAAAAGTTTAGACGCACCGACAAGGGGTAAAGTCTAACTCGTGGCGCCAACTGGCGTCAATCAAAGCTTAAACGCGCGACTTTCGCGAAAAAAACTGGTTGAGCTGAGAAGTTACAATCAGTACTCAGGTTGCTCGGGCGGTTTCGCCAGACGCAAAAAGAATGCATATTGGAATTGATGGTCTGCCGCTCACGTCGCCAAAAACAGGCGTGGGCCATTACACTTTCGAACTGGCGCGGGCACTCGCCCAGGCTGCTCCCGAAAACACATTCGAGCTTGTCTATCCCTCGAGTTACCCCTTGGTTACCCTCGACAAGAATCAAGCGGGAAACGATCTTCCCGGAAACCTCAAGCTCGAGCGCGTGCCTGTTGGTCCGCTGGCTCGCCGCTGGTGGTCGAACGGCTTGCCACGCTATGTGCGGCGAAACAGGATTGAACTTTTCCATGGCACAAACTATGACGTACCTTTGTGGCGCCGCTGCCCAACGGTTCTTACCATTCATGACTTATCGCTCGTGCTTCATCCGCAGACCCACCAAAAACGAAGCGTGAGACGCGCGCGCCGCCGGTTGCCGCTAATGGCCCGCACTGCTGACGCGATAATCACGCCTACGGAAAGCATACGAAAGGAAGTTTGCGATCATCTCGGCATTGACGCCGAAAAAGTTTTTGCGATTCCAGAAGCGGCGCGCAGTTCCTTTCGGCCGATGGAATTTGCAGCGACGGAAGACACTCGCCGTCGACTGGCCATTGGCGATGAATTTCTCCTTGCGGTAGGAACGATCGAGCCGCGAAAGAATCTGCGAACGCTAGTTGCCGCTTTTGAACAGGTAATTGTTGAGCGGCCGCAAACCAGTCTGCAATTAGTCATTGCTGGAGGACGGGGTTGGCTGAGCGGTCCGCTATTCGATGCGATAGAGAAATCGCCGGTGCGCGACCGTCTGATTTTGACTGACTATCTTCATGATGAAGAACTGCGCGCACTCTACGCATCGTGCAGGGCCTTCATCTATCCTTCCATTTACGAGGGATTTGGCTTGCCGCCACTCGAGGCGATGGCCTGCGGCGCTCCTGTTATCGCTAGTAACATTCCCGCCCTCGCGGAAACAACCGGAACGGCAGCGTTGCTTTTTGATCCGGTGAACGCAGCAGATCTTGCGCGAAATATTCTTGCTTTGTTAAGGAATGAAAACTTGCGCGACAAACTTTCCAATGACGGACGGCGACGCGCGAGCGAGTTTTCGTGGAATCGTTCCGCGACCGAGACGTTGAGTGTCTATACCGACGCCCTAAACGAATTCACATCTCGAGGGAGAGCCGGCGCCCGAAAAAAAATATTTACCCAACCTTGATCGGCAACCGCAATGTTCGCGATCCTTTCAGCCCAAACCACGAAACACCTTCCTGGACCATATCAATCTCCAACAAGTAATTGCCTGGTTTCCCTGGGGCATTGACGGTTAGCTTTAATTCCGTTTCCTGACCTGATCCCAGATCGCGAAGAAGCGCAGCCCGCCCGTCATCGTTGATAACCATGTTGCCTTGCTGGTCGAGCCAGTGATTGCCGGCGCTTACCTGGAAAACTCCGCCACTTCGCTCGCGCGCAGTCCAAACAACATTACTCTCGTTTTTCACTAAAACTATTAAGTCCGAGCTTCCCCCGGCAGGCATGCTTGAGACGGGACTGATTAATTTGAGTTGCGCGCGAAACGCTGTCTCGGGAAGCGGGTCATGTTTCAGTTCCGGCCCGTCTGCCACATAAAGCGTATAGAACTCGTTGGTAGCGATAATCCGACAGCGCGGACAGTTCTCTTCCGTGCTAATAACCAGCCCGCCATCGGGCGCTCCCTCGTCGGGTCGCAGCCGCACAAACGTAGTGACGGGAATTCCGCGCAAAGTCGCATACCAGTACGCCTGGATGTAACCGGGAATTGCCAAAGCGTCGGTGATGTAGACAGGCCTTTGATTCATGCTGAGCGCCGGACCGAGAATCTGCTCGGGGTAACCATGATCAAACTGCCTTAGTCGCTTCGCGCTGGAATCTGTTTCGAACCGCCAAAAGAAAGTTGCGCCTTGAACAAACATCAGTAAGAGCAAGAGGGCCAATACCGCCTGCCGCCGGATTGTTCGCACTGTTAACCATTCCAGCGCGGGAATGGTTAGAACCAAAATAAGAACCGGCAGAGGCGCGAGCCGCAATATGTGCACATACTCTTTTGTAAGCGATGCCGGCACGATCGACACGGCGAGACAGTAGACCACTAACCGCCACCACGGATTGGTCCAATGGTGACGCAGTATTAGCACCAGCCCGCCTATTGCCAGTAAGCCGGTGGCCGCCAATAGAAGCGGGGCGCCATAAAGATGGGCAATCTGTTCAACGTTTGGATCTCCGGTCACGAACAGTCGCCACGGATTCATGTTTCCAAAGTAATGTTTGATGAATTCCCAGGCGTTGCCGGCTGCTGCATACGGAGGCTTGAGAAAAGTAATTAGCGTAAAGCGTCCCGTTAGCGCGCCGGAGTTGTGACGTTGAAACTGCAGTATCGGTACCAAAGTGACCGCATACAAAGCCCACGTCTTCAGAACGCCGCCACGCCGTTCTCGTGAGGCGAAAAAAATTAATCCCAGCGCGAATAACGGGCCAACCATCCTGCCAATAGAATATGTGTAAGTCAGAAGCGCGAGCGTTAGAGCCAGGCTAAATGTGTCTTTCCAGGACCAGGCGATTTTCGTTGACACGTGATGCGCGCAAAGCAGAAACAGCACGATGCATATCGGATAGAGTGAGACTTCCAAGACCACCCTGCTTATTTCAAAAAGCCAGGGCGTTAGCAGCGCCATTAACGCAACCAGTATTCCAACTTCGCGCCGCTTTGTAATGCGTGTGGCGAGCAGCCCAAGGCCCAGGCCCGCTAGCACGCCGCAAAGAGCACTTAAGAATCGTGCGGCCAGGATACTGGGACCGGTTAGCTTGTAAATGCCGGCCAGCAGGTAGATGTAAACAGGATTTTTGTAATCGCCGAAAGCCCGAAAATAGAGCGGCCATGCTTTTCCAAATTCGTCGCGGCCAGTTTGCGCAATGGTGTAGGCGTTATAAGAAATTGATGACTCGTCAATGTAATAGCCAGGAGGATTGCTATCCACTTTCGCAAAATACAAGACGACAACTGCTACAGTGACCAGCAATAGAATGAGCCACCGCCAGTCACGAGCTTTCTCCAGTATGGTGGACTTATGACTTGTTTCTCTGTTCACCAAACGCCTCGCGTCTACGGTTCAACTACCAAACGCCACGTCAAACGCTCTGAACCTTTATCGCCAAACCAGGCAATCTGCGCTTGTACCACGTCCAACTCCAGCAAGTATTCGCCGGGGCTTTGTGGCGCGGTTATTTCTATGTGAACTCCAGCAGTGTCGCCTGGTTCGAGATCGTAAGGAAAACGACTGTGACCGTCACTATCATTTATCACTGACCCATCTGATCTCAGCCAACGGTTCCGCAGGCCCACAGCGTATTCGCCGACACATGGCCACTCCGCGGTGCTCACATTTTTAACGAGTACGCTCACTAATGTTTTCGTTCCGGCTTTAAGTTTTGCAGGCAGATTCTCGGCGTGGATGTTTGCTCTAAAGCCATGCGGGGAAAGCGCCTCCGTTTTTGTGTTCAGCGTAGAAGGCAGAACGGCATATACGGTGTAGTTAATGCTTTTCGCGAGCAACTTACAATTCTCGCAGTCTTCGGCAGTGCTGATGACTAACGACCCGGCTGGCGGGAGAACATTCGTCGGGAGGTGCACGAATCGCGAAGTATCGAACCCTCGCAATACCGCGTACCAGTAAGCCTGAATGTAGCCGGAGTTGCCGGGCGGATCGGAAAGGTAAATTGGATTCTTGCCTGTCTCTAGTGCGACCGCCATGACCTTGCGCGGGAACCGTGCGTCGAATACGTACCAACGGTCATTCGCCTTCTTGTGGAACTGCCGCTGAAAATATGTTCCCTGGATAACGATCAAGCTTAGGGCTGCGAGCAGTGCACCGCGTTTGCTGAGGCGGCGCTGCGAATGTTTATCTTCTGTTGGCTTATCCCGGTCGGAGACCGCAGCTTCACTTGTGCCACTCTTAGCTAGCCAGGCAAGCGTTGGTAGCGCGAGCAAATGAAAGAATACGGGAAAAGCAATTAGTCTTAATTGCGGAAATTCATTGCGCGTAAGCGACGCTGGAATTACTGAAACCATTAGGCCATAGAGAATAAACTGCCACCATGGTTCCCGCCGATATTTGCGCCAGATCAAAATTACTCCAGGGATAGCGAGCACTACTGTTACCGCGAGAAGACTTCCAAATCCGTTGAGATGGTCGCGAACATTGTCTTCTCCGGTGATAAGCCAGTGCCAGGGGTTCAGGTTGGCAAGGAAATGCCGGGCAAACTCGATAGCAATGTTTTGAACTTTGCTGTTCGGCGTTATGTAAGTCAGTAATGCGAACCGATTACTTAAAGCACCCGGATGATGCCGGTAGAAGAGAATGAGTGGAATCAAAGTTACAACGTAACTCAGCCATACCTTAATTACACTGCGCCAGCCGTGGCGTCTTATGAACAAAGCAAGTCCCGCTGCGAGCAATGGCGCCAAAAGCCTGCCAATCGAATAGGAGTAAGTTAACAGCGAGAGGGTCACCGCTAGACCAACTATGTCGCCGAATTGCCAGGATTGTTTTTGGGAAGCGCGCCATAGCGCAATCAGGAAGAGCACTGTTAAGAGCGGGTAAAGAGCAACCTCAAAAACCAGACGACTGCTCTCGTAAAGCCACGGCGTGAGTAGCGCGGAAACACCGACGATGATTACGACACTCGCCTTACGAGTAATCTGCCACGCCAGCACGGCAAGAAATATTCCGGTTAACAAACCAAAAGCCGCGCTCAGATGCCGGGCTGCAGAGATGCCTGGACCGGCAATCCTAAAGATGCCGGCGAGCAAATAGATGTAAGTCGGATTTTTGTAATCGCCAAAAGCAGCAAAGTAAAGCGGCCAGGACTCGCCGTGTTCGTCGGCTCCAGTCCGGGAGATCAGGTAGGCGTTGTAGGCGATAGATGATTCGTCGATGTAGAACCCGGGAGGATCTGTGGGCACCGCGGCGAAGTAAATAATTGCGCCGAGTAGCGTGACGATCAACAGCGCCACTGTTAACGAGAAGCGGGACGAATTGCGGTACCGATCGGCAAGGTTTTTCATCCTGCTTTACAAGGGCCGGCGTGTTTGAATGTAGGTCTCGCGCGCTAATATTTCAGTCTTAACTTCAAAACGCCCCAAATAGCTTCGCGAATTATGGTCCAGTCCAGTTTAGAGTTGCCGCTTTTTCGTTCAACGAAAATGATGGGTACTTCAGTTACTCTGAATCCCTTGCGGTACGCCTTGTATTTCATCTCGACCAAAAAAACATAGCCGCTCGAGAAAGTTGTCGCGAAGTCGATACTCTCGAGCGCCGTGCGCCGCCAGCAATTAAACCCGCTGGTTGTATCTGTAAAGGGCACGCGCGTCACGAAGCGAACATAGTTTGTTGCCAGCTTACTCATGATCAGGCGCTTTAGATCCCAGTTGACCACGCTAATGCCATGCAGGTAACGAGAGCCGACAACGAGGTCGTGGTTTTGGATTTGTTCCAGAAAACGCGGCAGGTGAGAAGGATCGTGCGACAGGTCCGCGTCCATCTGCAAAATGAACTCGTAGTTTTTCTTCAGGACCTGTTTGAAACCATCGACATAAGCTTTTCCCAGCCCCTCTTTCTTTGCTCGATGGAGTACAAATATCCGTTCCGGATCTTTTTGCTGTAACTGGTCGGCCAACTCACCGGTGCCGTCGGGTGAATTGTCATCAACGATCAGCACGTGAAGCTCAGGCGCAGAGTGCTGAATCTTTTCCAGGAGCTCTGCCAGGTTGGCGCGCTCGTTGTATGTGGGGACGATGACGATAGCTTGCATTTAGGCACGACTGCTAAACAAAAAAGCCAAAGCCGGTCTCACTCGTGGAGCCGGTAGACATAAATAGAATCTCCAATGACTGCTTCGGGAGTGCGATGTCGAAACTCATCAAAGGTATTGACTCGCTGTTCGTCGGAAACGCGCTTGCCATCGACGTCATAACCCGGAATGGTTGAACCATTCAAGAAGCTTGCGCCCAGGGCCAGATATCGCGGCTGCGGCTCGGGGGCCGGCGACAACGCATCCAGGTATTCGACGCCATAGAAGCCAAGCGTCACGTATCCTCCGAGCAGTAAGGCGCGCACGCGAGTTTCGCCTCGTGCCTGCAGGTATTCACCCAATTCTTTTACTTCGTCTCCCCATTCAACATTGGAATCGGAAAGATACCACCAATGCGGCCGCGCCGAAGCCAATTGATTCATGTAAGGCGTGTAGTTTGGAAAAGCGCGTACCGCCTCCCAGCCTATCCACGAAACTAATATCAGCACAACCGCCGCCAGCGCGAGTTGTCTTCGCCTTGACCGCTGGCGTTGCAACAGCCTGTCGAGCAGAGCGCCACCCAAAATAAACAGGAAGGTATAGGCCGGTAAGTAATAACGAATGCCGATGTCAATCGGACTGAGCATCACAAAGACGGTATAGACAGCAAAGGGAAGCAGCAGGAAAAGAAACTTGCGTTCGTGCTTATAGAAAAGTCGATAAGCTGCCCAAGCCAGAGAGCTGAGCGCGACGAGTAGAAATGGAATTGTTGCCTTGAGCGCGAACGCGACCGGAAAGTAATACCACCAGCCTCTCTGGCTGTACATTCCCAGGAGTCCAGCCGGATGCCCTTCCTGGCTGTGATGAAGTTGCCAGTAAACGCCCATCAAGAAATCTGTCGGCAGCACGAATCGCAGCGCCCTAATACTGGCCACAACAATCGCGCTGGAATCGGGAAATGACTTCGCGGCCCACTGCGTGTCAGCGTCAGTCAGAGCTCGATGCCGGAAAAAATATCCTGCGTTTATTACCAATACCAGTGTCACAGCGGCGACCACACCTTGTTTGACAACCGCCAAACGTCGGCCAGGCGCACGCCAAAGCAGAATAATAAAGATGACCAACAATGCGGGACCAATGATGATCATTGAAAACTTGCTGAGCATGGCGATGCCCGCCGCAGCGCCTACAGTTGCCGCGTGTTTCCAGTCTGTAGCCAGCCAATAGCGGTACAGCGCGAACATGGTTAGAAGTAAACCGAACGCCGCAACTACGTCCGTTTGGACCACCCGGCCGTGCGCGAGCATTGTCGGCTCGAACGCGAACAAGGCGACCGCAAACAATGCGGCACGCGATCCAAAAAGATCCCGAGCAAATATGAAGGTCAGTAATCCCAGGGCGATCGTGAGAGCAATCATCGGGACTCGCGACCAGAAACTAATTGCTTCAAATTGCGCGCGGTTGTCCTGCCAGAAACGCATTTCATAGCTCCACTCAAGATCTGCCCGCGTTATCCCTGGATCCATCTGGTCCGGCGCTGGTTCCTGAGGCTGAATAAAAAGGAGTGGAACGCCGGCGAGTAACTTGCAAAGCGGCGGATGCTCGCGCACCGGTTGGAAGTCGTTAGTGACGAGATTATAGTAGGCCGCGGGAATGAGGACGAGCTCGTCGGCCGTTACGCTCTTACGAGCCGTAACGAGCAGCAGATTTAGCGCCATCGCGAGTAGGATACCCGCACACAACGCCTCTGCTCTGTAAGCGATGAGCGCGAGTCGGGCGCGTTTGAAAGCGTTCCTCAGACTGTCGCTGGACCAGCGCTCATTTTCTGTCGCAGCCTGTCTCAATGACTCGTACATATTCTTTGCGCCCACAAATAACTGCGGACCGTCTGGCCGCCCTGATGGTGACGCTGGCTCCGCTGGTTTACTTCTTTCCGGCGGTGCGCGGACAAATTGTTCTCTCACCCGATGATGGAGTTATTTTTAATGTCCCATTGCGCGTCGCCGCCGCCAATATTATCCGCGCCGGCCAGATTCCACTTTGGAATCCATATCTCTTTTCAGGCATGCCGCTCCACGGCGCCGCGCAGGCAGGGCTGCTGTTTCCGCTCAATTGGTTCTATCTAATTTCATCGCCGCCAGTTGCCACAAACTTGATGATGCTTGGCGCCTACATGGTGGCTGCGCTCGGCGCCTACTTGTATGCGCGAAGAGCCGGAGCTGACATTACGGGCGCCCTGGCTACCAGCTTGATCTGGCAATTCAGCGCCTTCTTTATCGAACAAGTCGGACATACCAACGTTCTGCATACCGCTGCAATGCTGCCGTGGGTGTTATGGGCCGTCGAGGGCCACGTCGCAACCCGCTCACGCGGGCGCGGGGTGCTTTTGGTCGCACTTGTGGCAGTGCAAATTTTTGCAGGCCACCAGCAAACAAGCGCCTATGCGCTTTTGCTTACCGGCGCGTACGGACTGGTGCTGTTGCGCGCGTCGAGGGCTCCCCGGTCGTCATATCTATCGACGTTGGTTCTATTAGCGGTCGGCGTATTCCTCGCAGCGGTGCAAATCTTACCGACCATCGAGTTGCTGCGCAACAGCCTGCGCGCCAGCGCATCGTATGATTTCTTTAGCTCTTTCTCCATGCCGCCGCGCTTTGCGCTGACCCTGTTCGCGCCCTATTTGTTTGGCGGGGGAAACGGATTGCTGTTCCGTGCCCCTTACGTTGGTCCAACATTTTTTGGCGAGTACGTAGCTTATGTTGGGTTGCTCTCGATCATGCTGGCTTTGGTTGCAATTTTTCTTAAGCCGGATGCTCGCACAAAATTCTGGGCGGCGGTGTTTTGCGTTTGCCTCTTACTCGCATTCGGTCGCTTCCTTCCTCTACACCTGTACGCGTTGGTCTATTACATTCCCGTCTTGAATCTCTTTCGTGTGCCGGCGAGACATTTGATGGAAGTGGAATTTGCACTCGCCGTGCTGGCCGGGAGGGGAATAACGGTCATTGCTTCCGGGCGCAGTCAAGCTAAAGCCTTTACTCGCCGCACCACCATCGTGGCGAGTGCCGGGTTCGGAGTGTTGCTACTGACTTTCGCGACCGTCGTGTGGTGGCGCCCGAGCGAGTTTCACCTGGGGCGACAGGCGCCGCTGACGCTACTGCGCGCGCCCGAACTTTTTCTACCGATCGTGATGGCGGCACTAAGTGCCATCGCGCTGTGGTGGTTCCATCGATCGCGCCGCCTTCGCGCAACCATATGGTTGCTGGTCGTCCTTGTTTTCGACCTTTGCCTATATGGTCAGGGAAGTGGCTGGCGCACTAACAGCCCAACCGCCGAATCAGATTTATGGCGTGGGCTCGCCACCGTAGAATTCCTGCGAACAGAGAAAGGATATAAAGAAGGTTCCTACCGGATCCTGACTGAAGATCAACGTTTCGATCCGGCCCTGCCGCTGCCCTCCGCTACGCCGGGTGACTGGATGTTGTCGCTGCAACCAGACATCTACATGATGCACGGCATCGAAAATGCTGCCGGCTATGACGGCTTTGGACTAGCACGGTACAGCCGCATGGCGGGCGACATGAAAGTGTGGGGTGAACTTACTGAACCGGAGCGCACCTTGCGAGGCGAGAGCCGTGAGCTTGATTTGCTTAACGTTCGTTATCTCCTCACTCGGCCGCTGTTCGCCGTTGCTAAGAGCGCGCAATCTTCGTCAGCACCTACCGCAGCGACACCAGTATCTCCAACGGCCACCACTTTCCCTGCGGCGACTGAGGAGTTTAGCGGAATCAAATTCGCTAAGGACGATCTGAACCTTCCACGGATCGATAGCACCGCCAAATTGGTTTTTGCGATCCCTCCCGTTGAAGTGGACCACCTGGCCTTGGTAACAAACCTCTCCTGGTCTGTTGCCGTGCCTGACGACACCACAGTTGCCCGCATCAAGTTATTTACTGAGAGTGGAAACACTTTCAGTTTTGATCTGCGAGCCGGTGAACACACGGCTGAATGGGCACACGACCGGCCGGACATACAAGCACAAATTAAGCATCGACGGCCGCCGCTGGCGAGCAGCTACAAGGTGGATGATGGGAAGAACGGCTATCAGGCTCATAGTTATTTGGCTTCGTTCGCATTACCACAGCGGGCGGCGATTAAAGGTGGAGAGATTTCTGTTGCACCATCCGTCAATGCGCCGGATCTATTGCTGGCGGTCCTGCGTGTTTCGCTGCTCGACGAGATCGGTAAACAAACATTTCCACTGCGTCGCGAATGGTTTACAAAAAAATCAGCGACCATTAGTGTTCCGAACGCGACTCCTCACCGGCTGGCAAACAGTCCGGCAAACTCAAACGCAGAAATAACTTCGCCTCCCGCTGGAAACGCGAACAACGAAAAACATGCTGATCAAGGTTTGGCCGGCGTTACCGAAGAGACTGCAAAAGAGCGATGGCACAAGGTTTCGCAATTGGGAAATGTTGTGGTGTTCGAAAACAGTCGCGTTTTACCGCGCGCCTGGCTGGCAACTGGAGCGATGGCGTTGAGCGATTCGGATATTCTCGAGGTCATTCGCAGCGGCCGCCTTCCGAACGGGCAGAGGTGGGATCCCACTCAAGTTGCGCTCGTCGATTCGCAGCTGGAGTTCACGCCCGGCGCGGCTGATGGTTCAGCCACTGTTGAAGTTGTGAATCATGAACCGAACAGAGTGAGAATAAAAAGCAAGTCAGCCGATTCTTCAATCCTTGTGTTAAGCGAAAATCATTTCCCCGGTTGGCGAGCCTATGTGGATGGCAGCCCAGTTGAAACCTTGCGCGTCGATTACAATTTAAGAGGTGTAATGCTAACAGCGGGTGAGCATGACATCGAGTTTCGCTATCGACCGAAATCGGTGTTCGCCGGTTTTCTTATTTCGTTAATGACACTAATTGCCTTGATCGTTTGGTGGATCCGCGGGCTTCCGCGAAGACAAAGAAAACAAATCGAGACGGCGAAGGTTGTTTGATCCAAAGCCGATCCAGTGTTCGGCAATGCAATCAGTTATGAATGAACCCAGTGAAACGAACTCGCTATACGCGACTCCGCGAGTAATCACCGAACTGCAGGACTGTTACTTCTATCACACGATGGATCTGCCGGGCTTTGGATTGGTCAGGGCCCACTGGGACCTGCGCGGACGGTTTGAGGAATACATTGGCGGGGTCGAAGTGCGTGGCAAGTCAGTCCTGGACATTGGCACGGCTACCGGCTTTCTGAGTTTCGAGGCTGAAAAACGAGGAGCGCGTGTTGTTTCTTTCGACATGGAGCAAGGCAGCCAACAGACATTCCTTCCTTTCAAAGATAAACCCTATTACAGCGATCACGCGCGCTGGGCCGAAATTTACAGCGCACAAATTGAAAAGTGGAAGAATGCATACTGGTTATGTCATCGCTTGCTTGAATCGAGCGTTCCCGTCTATTACGGGAATATATATGATTTGCCTGCCAGCCTGGGCCAGTTTGATATTGCGGTCGTGGGTTCGGTGTTGGAGCACCTCAGCGATCAAGTTACGGCGTTGGCTTCCATTGCAAGGCTGACCAAAGAGACCTTAATCCTGGTAACGCCGCTGTTAGAATCAGAAGAAACGATCGCGCGGTTCGAGCCTCGCGCAAACAATCCCGAGCACGACTACACCTGGTGGACTTATTCGATTGGTGTTTATCGTGAGGTATTGGCCATGCTCGGTTTTACCATCAGGAGTATCACGCAAGCTGATTATTACCACGACTACGAGAAGCGCTTTGAACAACGAACGACACTCGTTGCGCGCCGCGATTGACGTAGAGAAGCTTTAGGTTGTCGTAAACGTAAAAGTAGTTCGGCGCAGCGAAGAGCGGGGGCATGCCCCCTTCCCGACCTTGAGATTCTCGACGTGATTGCTTTTACCTTTGACAGCCTTTCCTAACGAGAACATAACGAACTCTCATTAGCTCAAGGTCGGGAAGGCGGGCATGCCCCCGCTCTTCGCTGCGACTAATCAACGATGAGTTCCAGTTTCAGAACTTCGGAACCCAAATCTTCGAACCACGCCAGATGTTCAGACACCATGTCAAAAGCCAGCAGATACTGTCCGGGACTCGCTGGCGCGGTTAAAACAATTTCCATATCAACCGCTTCGCCGGGCGCCACGTCATTGGGCAAAAACGCACCAGCGTGGTACCAAAACAGCGGCTCTTCATCGGGCGCGAGCACATGGGCCACCAGATGCACCGAACCTTTATCGGTGCCCGCATCACTTCCGCGCAACCAGCGAGCGTAGCCGACATTCTCCGCGCGAATGCGAAAACGAAGCACTTCATTCGGCAGGCAGTGTGCCGGCCCATCAATCAAGGTCAGCTTGGTTGCGAGGTAACTGATCATGTTGCTGTCGGGATAAGGCTGTAACTTTCGACAAGCAAATACCGCGCGATCACTCTGCGTTCCGGGAAAGACCTCGACGTCGTCAAATCCAATATTTCTGAGCAGAGCGCCGAGAGCGTCGATGCCCGGCAGGAACCAGTTGTAGATGGCTTCTTTTGCGTCAGGGGCGTTCTCAACGTACGCGAGCGGATGCAGCAGTGGTTGCAAGCCACCGACCTCGTAGGTAAAAGAGCCCGGCGCCTTTTCAGGTGGATAAATAGCAGTCTCTAGGATTAGTAGTTCGCGTGTAACGATGAAGAGTTTTTCGAGCGCTAGCACCAGATGCTTGCAATGGTAAAGCAGGCCAAGGGCGAGCGTCACATCAAACTGGCCAAGCGAATGCGGGTCGAGGTCATAGACTGACATCCTGCGATAATCAATGTCCAAGCCGTGAACGTCGCGCACAAATGCGGCCTGGCGGATCAGATTACGTTGCGAATCGATGCCGAGGACACGGGCAGCGCCTCGTCGTTTTACTTCCAGCGAATAAAACCCGGCGTTGCAGCCAACGTCCAGCACCGTCTTGCCCGACAGGTCATCAGGCAGACAGCCTTTTACTTTTTCCCAGGTTGGGCGGGGATGATCCACCGGCTCGCCGATGGCGCTTTTCGTTTTGGTTGTGAGACCTCCGCCGAGATCGATGCAATGAAACCACGGCTCAAGGCGTTTCAGTTCTGATAGGATTTGATCACGCGTCATTGATTGTTCGGTTCCACCTTGAAACTAAAAACCAACGGTCGTGACCCTCGCTCCTCAAACCAGCAAACGTGTTGATCCACCAGATCAAATTTCGCTGTATAGAGGCCCGGCTTCTCAGGAGCTGTGCATTCGAGGTTCAGAGTGAAAGTTTGGCCGGGTGCAATTGCTCGCGGCAACATTGGATGTCCATGGCGCTCGCCGACGACTTCGCCAACTTCATCGAGAATCCTTACGCCCGGCATGACGATGCCGGCCCGAACTGTTTGGCCTGCCAGCCAAACGGTGTCGCCGGTATTCGTTATCAATACAGGCACTTCAAAGTTCTGTTCCGCCTGGACGCTCAAGGCCTGGAAATCTTTCAGCGCCATATCTGCTCGCAACAGGCCCGGGTTTCGGCTGTCCGGTACCGAGTTTGCTGAACCGCTCTCGACCACCTTCATGCAGGTCAAGTAGTGATAATCCGTGGCCACAGTGCGAAGAGGGAGCGTTGGATTATCGCTACTCCCTGCAAGCATCTCTCGTTCGAACAATCCATCGACAGCTACATAGTCGCCAACAATTGCAAATCCATACTCGGAAAGAAGCGCGCGTAAGTATTCGTGGCTAAAGGGCGACTCGAGAGTTCCAAACTCGCGCATTACATTGCGCAACTCATCAGCCGTAACGGAATCATCATCCGGCTTTTGGCCTTCGAGAATGAAAAGCACTCCGCCTATTTCCAACATCGCCGCGAGATGGCGCATAACCGCCCGCTCGTCTTCGAAATGATGAAGCGAGTCGTAACAAATGATCAGATCAAAAGTTTCGCTCAGCGCGCCCAGTTCAACGTCATGGACAGCAAACTCACAACGCAAAGGCGTTTCGTGGTCCACGCCGTAAGGCAGGCGCGCGACCCGCTCGCGGGACATTGCGATCAGATCGGGACTAATGTCGACGCCCTTAACGTCGTAGCCAAGACGCGCGAAATATTCGCTCAGCCAACCAGAGCCGCAGCCCACGTCAAGTATTCTTGCGCCGGCCGGCAGTGCCAGGGTCACGGCCATGTTGGCAAAGTCGCACAAGTGGCGATGCGTGTCTTCGTCCATGCCTTCGCCTTTGTACTTCGCAGGTTTGTTAGCCAGATTGTAAAACGGCTTAGTACGAAGGTGATGATTTCTTTCCGGATTCAGTTTGCCCAGATACTCGATTGCCGCGCGCTTATAGTCGATACCCTCAAGTTTCGGGACCCGGCCCGGCGCATCGTCCCCAATTGGTAAAGCGGGAATTGTCTCGGCGCGATGTCCATTTCCGGAGGCAGCTCCTTCGCGATCCAAAGAGGCGGCACTCCCCCCCGGCGCCACGATACTGATTTCTGCAGCCAATCTTCGAAGCAGCAGCTCGTTGTTCGCGCCAATGCCAAGTGTGGAAAGCTCGCCGGCAATCGTCTTAAGAAATTCTTTGCGCGGACGTCGCGCAATTACCTCGCGAATGAAGCCAAGATAGCCGGCAGCGCTGTCTTCGATTCGATGTTCCACGAGTACATGGCGTCTGGCGTTTTGGCCAATAAGCTCGCGGAGACTCTGGTCTGCAAAAAGCTTGCGCAGATACGCCTCGAGTAGCGCATCGGCATATTCATCGTGATCAATTTTCACTACCGCATCATTTGGTAATTCGGCAAAGGCCCCGACATTGGAAACAATGGCAGCCACGCCTGCCGCCATGATCCGGCAGAGGCTGCCGGACGTTGCGCCTACAGGACGCTCCCGAAGGTTTATGGCGATATCACTTTCCGCTATTCGTTGTTCGAACTCTTCCAGCGTTACATAGCCGGTTACCGTAACGCGTTCGGTAAGACCGAAATTGTCAATCAGCTCAAAAACTCCGGGAAAGTTGTCGGCAGATCCGACCAGCGTGTAATGAAAATCGAACTCCTCGCGCAGCGCGGACAGCGCACGCAGGGCTCGTTCGATTCCTTTGTCAGCGGTGATCAAGCCAAACGAAGCCACGTTAACCGTCGCCTTAGCTTCCTTAGCTGGTGACGAAAACGTAGTGGCGGCGGCGCGACTGGTGATGTGATGATTAATGCGCGCGATTGGCGTTCCGGGCGCGATTGCTGAAAGCCGCTTACCGCTCCACTCAGAATGCACAATGATACCCTCAGCAGAATTTGCCAGCCGGCAGTTAAGCGGAAAATCGAGGCCCGAAGCTGGATGCGGAGGTTCGGCCCCTCGCAACAAGTATTCGGCCGCACGCTCACGTTCGCGCTTACCATGACAGGCTTCCAGCTCGTCAAGATAGATGCTCAACGAATTTTCCTCACGCGCGAGACCCAGGAAAAAATCCTGTAAAGCGTAATCATGAAAGACGGCGATGCCCGGGTACCGCAGCAGCGCGCGAAATATTCCCGAGTGGTAACGATGATCATTGCCAACGTGATAGACGACCGCATCGTATTCGCCCAGCGATTCGAGTGTTGCCGGCGATTTGCGATAATCCAACACCCGAAAGCTGCCTGTGATTGCAGGATTGGTTGGTTTGAATCCGTCAACAAAGAGATCAATCTCTGCCCCTTGGGCGAGATACGGCAATAGCTCTTCGCTATAGTCTGCGATTCCGGAAGGCTGTGGGTTGAGCGGGCTGAAGTACGCCAACCTCAGCTTGGGCCGCCCGTCCTGCCGATCGGTTTGCTCTTGCTCGCCCACGGTGTTTGGTGGTTTGAAATGATCTGAAACGTCAGTCAGTTGCCGGGACGTCGTTTTGCTTCTCTCGTTGGCAGTCGGCATTGTTAGTTAGTTCTGACTTAAGAAGGGACGCACGGCTTTGCACAAAAAGTCGCCACAGCACGGACGCCGGTGACGGCAACAGCGCAAGACTTATCGCGCGAAGCGATCTCATTAGCACCGTGGCTTTAGCCCGGTGATCAAGGAGTCAGCGAAACTCCTTAACCGTTTCAACGGTTTGCATGGCGCGGGAAACCGTTGAAACGGTTGGACCGTTCATGATCAGCCTTGGTCACCGGGCTAAAGCCACGGTGCTAATGAAATCGCTCCGCGTTGACACTGATCTCACTTTTTATGCAAAGCCAGGACGCGCAAAAAAGATCTCAAACTAAGACACTACCAAAGGCAAGAGCTGGTTGCTAACGTACGACTGTAATTTTGGTCTTCGCAGTTGGTGAACCCTTATCGTGGAACCACGCGACCTGCTCTTGCACCAGATCCACCTCGAGAACGTAGTCACCCGGTTCTTTAGGCGCCGTTACCAGGAGAGGCACCTCAGTCTCTTCGCCGGGACGAAGGTCTTTGCCAATGCCGTAACGGCCATCCATATCGGTAACGAGTTTTTCATCTGCGGCGTTAAGCCAGCGGTCCCCGGCGGCAATATAAAATTTATTGTCGGAACTATGATTGACTTCGGCGCCACTTGCATACCAAAGCACATCGCTCGAGTTTTTTAACTTCACCTGGATCGTGGCTTTCTCTCCGGTGCGTAATTTTGCCGGCGGATCAACCAGAGTGATGGTTGCCTTGAAACCGTTATCGGGAAGTGCCGACGGGGTCACTCTTCGATCTACTGCGGCGGGCGCGGATGACGAGGGTGTGGACTTCTGCGCGCTACAACCGGCAGCGAACAACGCGCTCAGGGACGCTACAATCACAAAACAGTTTTTGATCTTCATCAGTCTTTCCTCTCGGTTTGCGAATAATCCAGCCAGCGATCCTGGTGATGCGGTTTGAATTAATGGCCTCGCAGTGGCAATGAGGTCAGTACCGTCCGCGGTAGCGGATGGGTCTGCTCATTGCTTAATGCGATTCTCGAATTAGCAAAACCTCAGCCAAGGCGAATGTCCCAGCGACGGGACCGATCCGCTACCGCGGACGGTACTGACCTCATCACACTCAGTCGCCTCAAATCAAACTGCATTAGAACTATGAGCCGCTTCCAAAATCCCGCCTGCTGGCGCGTGAAGCGTTCCGGTCGTGTGAAATTACTTTTCGACTTTCACCTGCCATCTTAAGGTGCGAGAGCCTTGCTGGTAAAACCAGGTGACACCCTCGTGAACCATATCAATCTCCAGCAGATATTCTCCCGGGACGTTGGGCGCAGTAACCGTCAACTCAATTTCGGTTTCCTCGCCGGGCTTAACATCATGCGAAAGGACGGTTCGGCTGTCCATTTCATTCACAACGCCACTCCCGTCCGCCGTCAACCAGCGATCGCCGATAGTCATTACACCTATCCAACCCTGCGGTGAATGAGAAGACCAAACATTGGCGCCCAAATTCCTGACTTTGAAATGAAGAACTTCCTTTGCACCGGGCTCCATGACAACCGGTTGGCGGGTCGAGGTGATCTGCGCTCGATAAGCGGACGACAATTGATTTTCCTTTTTCGGCGACAGGTCCGTCCCTGCTCGAGACGAGTCTGGCGCAGTTCTCTTTGTCTCAATTAGGAAAGCCGCTATGGTTCCCCGGTACGAGTAAAAAGGAATTTGCATTGGCTCGACTTTAACTATTTCCAGGCCGCGTCGCGTGAGGTTTACTTTCGCTCCCTCGATATCTTCAACGAGGGCGAGCGAAAACATTCGCTTGCCCGCGGCATTTTCCAACGCTCGATTGAATCTGTCCCGCGATATCTGATTGTCGAAAAACTCGTACGTGTTTACCCCGATCATCGGGCTGTCCGGTTTTAGCAGTACTGCCAACCCGCTGGTCTTGATGCTGCTTATGATCCATACGTCAACCCGCGCCAGGCTTGATTCAAGCTCGGGGCTGAGAAAATCTCTCAATGAGTGGTCTCGCAGCAGATAGCGGGCTTCGTCGCGATGGACTCCAGGCTGCGACAAAAATGTAGGTCGCTGGGATAATTCCCACTTTAGCAGATAAGAAAAGCCAAGATACGCGTGGACCACCAGGGCGATGCAGAGCAGCAGCGCCGTTCCTAAGGCGAGTGGCCGAAAGCGGCGAGCGGTCGTCTGGAACAGTTTACTTGCCAGCGCCAACAGAACAATCGGCGCCATTACCTCCAGGTAAAGCGCATAACGGATATAGCCAGTGCTGACGCTCCAGAGTAGGGAAGCGGCGAGCACTATGAAACAAAGCTTCCGCAAGCGAACATCGTGTCTCGAAAAAAAGACGCCGATTAATGCAGCGACGAAACCGGAAGATATTCTTCCGGAATAGATAGGCAGCTCTGATAATCGGGCGGGCTTAAAGCTGATGAGAATTGGCCACAGCAGTTTTTCCAGCAAACCAAACGGACCCCAGCGCGGATCCCATACGTTGCTGGCCGGCCAATAGACCGACTTAAAAATCCCATTGTAGACAGGAAATATCGGACTGCCGGTTTCGCGGTAAAGGTAAACGCTGAAAGGTAACAGCGCCGCGAAAAAAGCGAGGGCGCAGAGTAAGGTTGTGAAGGCCAGCGCTGTAACGTCTATGCGCTTGGCTGCCTGGCGTAATCTTCCAGGGCCTGGTCCGGCCAGGGCATGGTAAGCGCACAGCAAAACGATCGGCAGGGCAAAAGCAGCGTTGGTTAGTTTGAAGGCTATGCTCATTCCGAGCAGCAATGCGATGCGGACAAAATTCGCGCGCGCGTTTTTGTAGTCATCGTGCCGGAGCACCAAATAAGTGGCCTCTAACAGAAGTGGAACGGCCAGCAGATCGGGCATGTAGTTGTTGATTTCACCCAACAGATGCTCAGCCAGAAGTGCCAGTAGCACTCCGCTTGCGCGCAGCCACACATTTGGCAGGAACGGACGCAGGAGTCTATCGGCGACTCGTGCCACCCAAACAACCGCTAGAAAATTTGCAAAGGTTCCTAAGCGATAGCCGAGTAATTTACGGAAGAGACCCGTGACCATGTCAGGGGCGGGACTGAACGGCGAAGGTGTCGGGAAGAATTCGCCGGGCAGGTAAAGAAAACCGCGCAACGCCCTCTCCCCATGAAAAAGATGGTAGTTGAGAACGTCGAATGAAACATCGGGTAACGCCACTCGCAGCGCATAAATTAGCAAAAGCGGTATAAAGACGATCAGCCAGAAAGGAAGCCCGGGCTTGTTTTCTTCGGGTGCCTCTTCATATGAGATGTAAAGTAAACTGAGTACGACTGCGACGAGAACAGATCCAACCCAGGCGATGCCATTGTTTGCGCTGATCCACCAAAAATATTGGCGCGCGAAAACGAGGAAATAGATACATAGCAGCGCGTGGTCGGGTAATTTCAGACGTCGCCTCAAGTTCGCCGCGCTCGCTTGAATTCGATCTAAGTTTCCGAAGGCTGATGGACTCATTTCAATATTAGTAGCGCGCGACAGGCGCACCCAGCAGCCCGCTCGTGCGCGTTTTATTCCTACTTGGCATCTTGCTGTCGAATCTATTGATTTGGAATTGGTGGGACAAGATATGATAAAGCCGCATCACCCGCAACAATCGCGTTACGCAGGACAGAGTCGCAGCGTGATGTTACGCTAATCGCTTTTAAGAAATGGCCCACCTTTAAAATGAAGCTTCTGCTCTTAACCAATGAGTAAAAAAGCCGGAGTAGCCGTAGTACGTGCAATTTACAGGTACGCAGTCGTGCAGGATCTGCTGATCCTGATGGGATTCCTGTTATTGACCGCACTGCTAACCTGGCCGTGGATCATTAACCTAAAGAATGCAGTGGCCGATGAAGGCGATCCTTACATGATCGCCTGGACCTTATGGTGGGATTTCCACCAAACCTTCACGCACCCGCTGGCTCTTTTCCACGCGAACATATTTTATCCTTACAAGTACACGCTCGCTTTCAGCGAACACGATTACGGCATTGCCCTGATTTTTTTTCCCTTATTCGCACTCGGCATGCGACCGTTGGCGGTCCATGCGGTTGCCACCTTTTGTGGCTTTGCGTTTTCAGGCTACGCGCAGTTCAGGTTAACTCGCACCCTCACTCGCTCAACCGGTGCGGCTTGGATCGCGGGAATAATCTTTGCCTTTGTGCCCTACCGATTTCATGTGTTGTCTCACCTGCATTACCTCTTTGCCGGATGGCTACCGTTGCTGCTGGAGGCACTCGTGATTTTTGCGCGCCGGCGCACCTGGCGGAGCGCCGCTTACCTGGGAATCGCCTTCACCATGAACGCATTGACGTGCACTTCATACTTCATCCTGAGTTTGCTGCCGCTCGGGTTGTCTATTGTCTTCCTGGTCGGCAACTATCGACTCGAACGCGACCGGGACTTCTGGGTGCGCGGAGCTACAGCTCTCGGAATCTCCTCAGTCGTGCTTCTGCCATTCATGTTGCCGTACTACTTCGTGATGAAGCTTTACGGTTTCGTGCGCAGCACCGATGAGGTTGCCGTGAACTCTCCGACGTACCTCAACTGGTTCGTGGCCGAAGGGCGTAATAAGTTGTGGAAAGGATTTGGCGGCGCCCTGCCAAACTCGAGCCATAAACTCTTTCCGGGAATGCTTCCCATCCTTTTGGCACTGTTCAGTTGCGTATCACGCGGGACTAAGAACGAACCTGACCGGCAACAAACGCCGGTCGCTTCCAAAAGGAAATTACTAGTCGTTCTTGACGTGATTGCGTGGCTGGCGTTGGCGGCAGCTATCCTCGCAACCGGTTATCAAGGCGCAGGAAAACCGGTTTTTGGAGTGAAGATTTATGAAATAGTTACTTCCGGTCGCGCTCTTTTTGTATGCGCGGTTGCGGTTATCTTTCGACTCGCCGTGGCTTATCCGGGGATACTGCGTCCGCTGCCGCAGAAAAATCTAATCGAATCCATACGCTCTGTTCGGAGCGATGCGTTCGTACTAGGCCTTATTTGGCTGACTTGCGGCTTTCTTGGTTCACTGGGAATGAATTTTTTTCTGAACCGCATGCTCTATGATTATGTTCCGCTGTTTCGCGCAATTCGCATCCCATCACACTGGGCCATGATCGCTTATGTCGGCCTGGCGCTGCTTGCCGGGATCGGAACACTGCGGCTTGCTGAAGGCTTGCAGCGCCGGCAAAGGCAGCTCCGTCCGATATTTATATTTGTCGTAATCGCCACTGCACTTTTGTTTGAGTTGCGCGCGATGCCGCTGCGCTTGATTCGTGGTAAAG
Source organism: Blastocatellia bacterium (assembly GCA_003488005.1). Classification (GTDB taxonomy): domain Bacteria; phylum Acidobacteriota; class Blastocatellia; order Pyrinomonadales; family Pyrinomonadaceae; genus PSRF01. Next base: position 190,137 of record DNND01000066.1, read on the forward strand.
CAGACCCGGATCAGATCACACTACGACTAAAGCAAACCTCGATGCGTGGCGGAATTGTAGAACTACCTCATGATTTAGGACGGTCGCTGCCGCATCGTTACATGCTGCGCGCGGCAGATCACGAGAAGCCTCTCGTCAATGCTACATCCAGCTTCGTTTCACCGCTGACCTGGGAAATTCAATCGGCCACACAGGATGGGCCGATACCTTCGAATTTTATTGACCTGCTCGAGGGTATACCCACGTCTTACCTGGTTATTCACACCGGAGAGATAACGTCCGAACGGCGTTTGGATTACGAAGCGTTCATCGCTCAAGCAATCTTCGACGGACGATTGCGTTTCATCAATCGCTTCGATGGTCGCGACGATCTTTATGCCGTTGTGAAGAACGAGCCACAAGCGAAGACTGAAGCTCCGCTGCCCTTCGCCCTGGGAATCAAGGACTGGGCGACTCTGCTAAACGAAGATCCAGTTAACGTAATCGGACATTATAGTAAGTGGAGTCAAAAGCTCTACCGAGTCTATCTGGTGTCCTTTGGTGGGCTGCCGCGCTATGCCGGCTTTCTATCAGATTTGAAAGTCCTAGGCCGCGGCGTGCTCCCCAATTCCGCTGACGACGAAACAAGACTTCAAGCCAACCTGGATAAGTTAACTTTAGATTGGCTTGAGCGAGAGAACTTCCGCGCCATCTATCAGTCGCTGACTAATGAACGTTTTGTGGACGCGCTGAGCGAGCACGCCGGGATTACCTTAGCGCCGGCGGAACGTGCCGACTTGATCGAGAAACTTGACGGTGGCGGGCTGACACGAGCGCAGGCCTTGATCGCGATAGTGGACAACCAGGAACTGGTTAAGAAAGAAGAGAACCGCTCGTTGATTCTGCTTCACTATTTTGGTTACCTTCGGCGCAACCCCGACGATCCGCCGGATAATAATCTCAATGGCTTCAACTACTGGCTCAAGGACCTCGAAAAGTCGGGAGACATTGGCCGTTTGCCCCGCGCCTTCATGTCGTCTATAGAGCGCGAGCGGATCGAACAAAAATGATAGGCTGTTAACCATCGATAGCGCTGGAGCGCGAAAGCAATTGCGAACATCGAACGGAGTTGAAAAGCAAAGTCAGGAATGAACTACGCCGAAAACAATCGTCAGTTGCAGGACGCTGAAGCATATCCCGCGTGCCTTTCCGTAGTCGTGCCCGCTTATAACGAGAAGACGACACTTCCCGAAGTGGTGCGCAAGTTGATACAGCTTCCCAGTCTGCTTGAAATAATAATCGTTGACGATTGCTCAACTGACGGCACTGCCGAAGTAGCGCGCGAACTTGCTGGGAAACACAGCCAGGTGCAGGTCGTGCGAAACACGCGGAACGGCGGCAAGACAGCAGCGCTCAAGACCGGATTCGCTCTCACGAAGGGAGCTATTGTAATCGTCCAGGACGCTGACCTCGAATACGATCCGGCGGATATCGAGAGCGTTATTCGGCCGATTCTTGAAGGCCACGCGGATGTAGTGTTCGGGTCACGTTTTCTGGTTCGCCGCACAACGCGCGTTCTTTATTTCTATCATTACGTCGCCAACAAGATTCTGACGCTGCTTTCCAATGCGCTGACCAACCTGAACATGACCGATGTTGAAACCGGATACAAAGCCTTTCGCGGCGAGATCATTCGCAAGATGATCATCGTTTCGAGCGGATTTGGTTTCGAGGTTGAGGTCGTAGCCAAAATCGCAAAGTTAAAAGTCGCGATTTATGAAGTTCCCATAAGTTACTACGGCCGCACGTACGATGAAGGTAAGAAGATTGTTTTCATGGACGGTCTGATTGCGCTGTGGCTCGTCATCCGCTTCAACTTGTTCTGTAGCCTTGGCTCTTCATTTCGACAGTTGCCCGAACTCAGATACAAACCCAACAGCTTAGAAGTTGAACGCATTGATACCACGCGTGAGCCGGAGCGTGAACAATGACGAATCGAGACGCACCCGCGCGCGAACTTCCCACTGGTTTGCCGCCGGGTGAAGGAATCAATTACCCGGGAAGGGAATTGGAAGCCATGGACGGCGCTTCCAACTATCACCGCTGGATACTGGAAGTATTCAAACCATTTCTGGGCCAGCATCTCGTAGAGGTGGGAGCGGGGCTCGGCTCCTTCTCAGAACTGATCTTAAAGCAGCACTCCTGCGAAAAGCTTTCAGTCGTCGAACCGTCTACCGACATGTATGAAATTTTGCTTGCGAATGCGCGGCGGCTAGTTTCAGCAACCCGGATTGATACTTACAACGGAACCTTTGCGCAGGCGGCACCCGCCATTAAGCGCAAAGGCAATCCCGACTCGATCATCTACGTCAACGTCCTCGAACACATCGCTGATGACCGATTGGAACTGGAGACAATCCGGGACACTCTGTCTGAGGCGGGCCATGTGTTTCTTTTCGTGCCGGCGCTTTCGTGGTTATACGGAGCTTTTGACAAGCGAGTGGGCCACTTTCGCCGCTACACGAAGCGGGAACTGGAAGAGAAACTGCATCACGCGGGTTTCCGGGTAATTCTGTCGAACTATTTCGACCTTCCCGGGATTGCGCCGTGGTGGGTGAAATACTGTTTGCTCAAATCCGCCACGATGGAGCCGGCGGGAGTCAGAATTTATGATCGATTTATTGTTCCCGCCACCCGCCGTCTGGAGTCAATCATTTCACCTCCTCTTGGTAAGAACGTCATCGCAGTCGCGCAAAAGCGCTAAGTCAAAAATATCCAGGTTGGGGTTTCGGCGGTTACACAACAACGCAGCGTCCACGAATGACGAGCGGCGGCTAGCTGTCGCCTTCCCGGAATAGAGAGCACGTAGTCCTGAATGTTAACGGGAATTATCTTTCTGCTTGGCGCCACCTTAGTGGGAATTGCCCTGGTCCGCGCGATTGGCCCACTCCGCGTCTTGCTGAACCATGCGGAACAGGTGATGTGGGGCCTGGTTACCGGCTGGATGCTCAGCACACTCGCTGCCTACCTAATCAGCCGAGTTCTTGGCCGCTTGTCCTTTGGGCCCATTTTTATTTGCGCGATTGTGATGTGGCTAGCCGTCGCGGTGCTTTGGTTCGAGCCGCTACGCAGCGCCGTGCGCAAAGGAATTCGAGGTCGTACGATTTGGCGCGCTGAATACGGTGGACTCCTAATTGTGCTCGTGCTTTTCGCGCCAATCTACGTGCGACTATTTGCTAGCCACATGATCCAGCCGGGCACGGAGGGAATCTATTCAGCCGGCAGCACCTGGTACGATATTGGTTTTCACCTTGCGCTTACAAGTTCTTTTCTCTACGGCGATAATTTTCCACCGCTCTACACGCCGTTCCCACCGGCGCCGCTTTTGTATCCCTTTCTCCCCGATTTTCAGATATCGGCGCTGGCTGCGCTGGGGATGAGTTTGCGGTCAGCCTTGTTATTAACATCGATCCCGCTTGCCCTCGCGATTACAGGACTTCTCTATTCGTTTGCACGGCGACTAGTAACTCCCGACCATGAGCCACGCCAATCAATGCTGGCAATCCCGTCGATATCTGCTGTGCTCGCCACGATCATTTTCTTACTCAACGGTGGTTTCGGTTTTGTCTACTTCATTGGCGATTGGCGAAGCAGCGGAAAGAGTCTCGGAGCGTTTTGGTCAAACCTGAACGTCAACTATGCCAACATCGGCAGCCGAAATATTCAATGGTGCAATTTCATTGCCGACGCCATGCTGCCGCAACGCAGCAGCCTGTTCGGGTTCTCGGTAGCTTTAATAGTTTTCACTTTGTTCGCGGTTGTCTGGAAAGCGAGTGAGACTGGTAAAGCTGAAAGCAGGCTAGAAATTAAGCTGCTGATCGTTGGCGGAGTTTTGACTGGACTGCTGCCGCTTTTCCAGGTGCACGCCTACCTGGGGATAGGCCTCGTAAGTGTTTTTCTTTTTCTCCTGCGCCGGCGCCGGCACTGGCTCGCATTCTGGATTCCGGCTATATTGCTTGCGCTCCCTTATCTCATAACTATCGCCGGACATGTTTCTACGAACAGTTTCGCCCGCTTCACTCCCGGTTGGCGCGGTCATAGCGAGAGCGTTTGGCTGTGGTTTTGGCTACGCAACATCGGCCTTCCCTCGTTGCTGATAATACCGGCGTGGCTGGCTGCTCCATCCGTCTGGCGCAGGTTCTATCTGGCGTTTGCCGGCCTGCTGCTGTTCAGTTTGCTGGTGATGGTTTCGCCCAACGATTTTGACAATATCAAGCTGATGTATCTGTGGTATGTGCCGACTAGTGTCTTAGTTGCGTCATGGCTGGTTCGGCTCGCGTTCATCAAGCGCCAAAGACTGCTCGCGTCCGTGCTTGCTCTGTTGTGCATTGCGTCGGGCTTGCTCGCTTTGCACTATGAAGATGTAAACCACAATCTGATTTTCACGCATGAAGAAATGGCCGCGGCTGTTTTTGCTCGTGAACAAACAGCGGCGCACGCGCTTTTTCTGACTGGGCCGACATTTCATCAGCCGATTCTCAGTCTTGCAGGCCGGGCCGTTTTGCGCGCGAATACGGCCTGGCTCTGGAGCCATGGCTACGAGTTCGCGCAACGCGAGGCCGACGTAAAATCTATCTACGCCGGCCGCGCTGAAGCGCGCGACCTGATCAACTACTACGATCTGGATTACATATATCTTGGTCCAGGGGAAGTACAGGCGGGCGCCAATCAGAGATTTTTTGACGATTCCTTTCCCGTCGTTTACCGCAGCCCTAACATTGCTATTTACGCTGCTCGCTCAGGTGTCCGCGGGAGCGATCCAACGACGCGGCCGCCTAACATAACGCCGCGCGAGTTTGCTTCGCGGCTCGATAAAGATCCTTACCAACTGCTGGTCGAATTCCCAGAAACCAGTTTTGCGATCTACCGGCTGTACAAAGTGGCGTTTGGCAGAAAGCCGCGGTACGAAGAGTTTATGAAGGACATGGCACTCATTGGTCGCGGCCTTCGTATCGGAACATCCGGATGGCAGCAGGTCCTGGAAGAGAACAAGAATCGGCTAACGGAACGATGGTGGGAACGAAGTGATTTCAAAGCTACTTTCCAGGATAAGACAAACGAGCAATACGTTGACGCACTAGTCAGCAACGGGGCTCATAGCTTGCCGTCCGCGGAACGTGATGCGTTAGTGTCGGCACTGAATGACCAATCGCAATCGCGCGGCGCTGTCTTGCGCAAAATCACCGAAGCGTCCGGCTTCGATAACAAAGATTACAATTCTGCCTATGTGCTGGTCCATTACTTCGGCTATTTTCATCGTAATCCCGACGATCCGCCTGATAATGATATGAAGGGGTTTAATTTTTGGTTGAATGATCTCGAACGGACCGGCGATTATCGCAGCGTGACCCGCGCGTTTATTGAATCAGATGAGTACGACAAAAAAGGCGTCAGGCGTTAGGAAGAGGGCCGGCAAGCAAGCGATCTTAAAACCAGCTATTTTGCGGACGGATTTCCCTGAAGAACACAGTTGCGCAACATTGCGGTCATCCGGCGCCATTGATCAGATTTTGAACCACGTTGGCCCAGGAGAGATTCATCGCCAGCAGTTTGTCGCGTCCGCGTTGGCCCATGGCGCGCGCTCGCGCTCGATCCGAATAGAGTGAGTCGAGGGCCGCGGCGATCGCGCGTGGTTCCGGTTCCACAATTAGGCCTTCGCTGTCGTGGGTAATGAATTCCGTCGCACCGCCGCCATCCCGCGCGACTACCACCGGCTTTCCCGAGAACATTCCCTCAAGGGTGACGTAACCGTAGTCTTCGTCAAACGGCAGATAACAAACACCGAGCGCGTCTGCGTACAAATCGATTATTTCTGATTCGGAAACGAAGCCACGCAGGCAGACGCGATCCGCAACGCCGTGTTTCTTAACTAATGCCTCGTAACGTTTCGGATCAGCAGAGCCCCCAGCCAAAACTATCTTCACCGGAGTGCGCAGGTAATGCGCCGCTTCAATCAGCAGTTCCTGTCGCTTCTGCGGTTCAAGACGGCTGGGATAAAAAATGTAGTCGCCCTGCTCGCCGCAGCGCAAATTTTCCGCACGCGGCGGCGGATGATAAAGCGGCTCGCTCTCAATTTGGTTGTAACGCCGCAGCCGCTCCGCGACAGTTTTTGAGTTGGCGAAAACTTTTTTGGCGAGAGGTATCAAGCGAGTGTCCGCTTGTTGGATCCATTGACGCACCTGCGCGCCGTCCGGATAAGTCGAGAGATCGTCAAATGGCGTGCCCCAAAGGTTATAAGCGGCCCGGTACTGATGCATGATCCAAAGCACCTTGCGCTCGTGTGCGACCAGATACGCGGGAAACTTCATGCCGATCACCAGGTCAACGGGCTTGCCGTTGGCTTCGCTCAAGTCGAGCAGACGCCAGGCCAGCGCGCTCTGCATAATCTCTGCCGGCGGGTACCACTTGAAGGGCAGCGCCACCACTTCGGCATTGTAACCCGCCGTTAACAATGCAGTGCGCAGTCCGGCCACGTGCGACTCAGCGCCGCCGGTCGTGAAGGGAACTTGCGTTGTGCAGATTAGGACGTTGCGGATCATAAACCAGAGGTCAGAAGTCAGAGGTCAGAAGTCAGAAGTCAGAAGTCAGAAAACAGGAGACAGAAAACAGAAGACAGAATCAGAAATTCAACAGTCAGAGTCCAAAACCAAAAAAGCGTCCTACTGAATTCTGACTCCTGTCTTCTGACTTCTGTATTCTGACTACCGGACAACAATATTGCAGACTGCGATTGAAAGCTCGCGGTCGTCGCGAGTTTCATCGGCGACTGGACGTGGCTGCCAGGTACGGTCGGCGCGTAGTTCCAATTCAAACTCGCCGTTTGCCACTCCACCTAAATCACCGGAAACCGGGACGCGCAACTCCAACCATCCGTAGCGCCAGAGCGAAAAAGCGCACAGTTTCTCACCGTTCAGAAATAACTCCACGCCAAGGGGACGCGCGTGCAGATCCGGCAAGTGCGTAGTCAGGTCCAGACGAATTTCCGAAACTTTAGCCGCGCTAAATCTAATCGCAGCTTGTTGGCCCATCCAACGCGCGATTGGCGGCAACACATTTGGCTCGAACCAGCCGTCATCGAACTCGACTTCGATGTTGCGATCGAGGCAAAGCTGGGTTGCAGCGGTGATCGGGCTCGCCGCTGAAACCGCGCCTTGAGCGCTTTCTGAAAAAAGATTCCGGCGATCGCGGTGTTCGTTATAGAACGGGCCAAGCGGCGCGTCGGACGCTTTCAACAGCACGTAGAGCCCGCTCTCAGGCAGATGCAAATTGAGATCGGAGATCTTGCCAAAGACGTAGCCCATCGCGATATCGAAAGCGCGCCGCTCCTTAAATGAAAGACCGCGCAAGTAATCGAGAAAATCGTCTTCGAAAGGAAGGCCGTAACGATCAGCCTGTTTGAGAAACTCTTCGCTGCTGAGGCAAAGCGCATAACGCGGTTCCCAGGCAACGTGGGAAAAAAATTTGCGAAAGCGGGCCGCGTGCTCATGCTCTTCTTCCAAACCGACGTGGCCATCGATCTCGATGAAGCGGCGCAATTCTTCCGCGCTCATTTCGTCGTAGCCTTTGCGAGCCGCGCGGTCGGTACATTCAACGCCGTGCAACGTAACTCCGCCCGGACGCAGGACGCGTTTGACTTCGGTGAGCACCGCATCTTTTGTTTCTGCTTCGACATGGCCCAACACGTCGAGACTGACGACGTAATCGAAGCTGGCTGAAGGAAACGGCAGACGTGAAAGTTCCGCGGCAAAGGTCGCGTCATAACCGTTGCGGCGGGCGGCGAGCGCACATTCACTGGAGAGGTCAACACCGGTGAGCGCAACGCCTTTCCGCTTCAGCAACGCCAGCATGCCGGCGCCGCAGCCGAGCTCGAGCACGCTTGAACCGGCGCGCACGTTGTCGTAAACCCACATGGTGCGCGCAAAGCGAATGTCGAAACGATCGAGTGCTTTGAAGTAACGGCTATCCAGAACTTCGTCGGAAACAAACTTCGTTCGATAGAACTCCGCTACGTCAGCAATGCCGGCGCGACCATATAAAGTTTCTTTCGGCATAAAAACAAATGAAAATCAATTGACGAGTAATGAGTGACGAGTAAACCAGGTAATCACTCGTTACTCATTTTCTTGTCAACCTCATCGAGCCGGCGCTGTAGTTCAGCTAACAGCGTTTCGGTCTTACGGCGGCTGCGGTCCTCGAGGGTGGCAGCCTCGCTCATCTCGAGTGTGAGCTGTTTAAAGCAGACGCGTTGTTCTTCGCGCAGATGTTCTTCACGTGCGCGCAACTCCTCAAGCAGGGCGGTTAGTTGCGTTGCGACCTGAGCGTTTTGAGAACTCGACAAATCACTTTGCCGGCGCAGCGCGGCTTGCGTTTCTGCGCGCTGGGCGGCTAACTGGGCGGCTAACTGGGCGGCGAACTCGGCGCGCAACTCGGCGCGCAACTCGGTCAGCTCGCTATCTTGTCGTTCTACTTCAATTTGCAATGCGCCGCGCGCGGCCGCAGTCTCAGCCCGCAGGTTTTCCAGCTCGTGTTCATAAGCTGCCAGCACAGGCAGCAGGTCGCGCAAGGCATGATGGACGGCCGCATTGAAATTCACCTGCTCCCAGACATACCAGCGCGTTCCGCGGCGGAAGAAGCGTTTCAGCCATAATTCGACGCGAGCGGCAACACCGTTTCGGTTGCTGACTAGTGGCGGAAACTGGTCCCACGCCCGCGCCGTCGTTGTCAGGTAGGAGCTAATCAGGGCCAGGGTTTCCGCGGTGGAAACTGCTCGTGTTGCATTGCGTGCGACGGCTGAACTGTCAACGCCGTTCGATGCTATGGCCGAGGCTTCGTGTGTAGCCCGAACGCGATCGCGTATTTCTCCTAAGATAAGTTCAACGTCGGTTTCAACCATAGCTCAAACTCTGAAGCTGTTCGTGGTCAAGTGTTTTCGTGTTTGTGGTCCGGCGCGAGGTTACAGTGGCATTCAAGTTGGCCACGCCTTCGATCAACCTCAGGCTGGTGACGCGAAAGAAGAGTGCGGCATCCAGCCAATCATAAGCGAATCCTTCACGACTGTGCACGGCCAATGATATCGAATACTGATCGATTCCGAGCCAGCAATCGAAGTTGAAAACAATTTCGATCGTCTGGCCGCTTTCAAAGGCGCCGAATTCGAGGCCCTGCTCTTTGGTATTCGTGCCGTAAGCGTGAATGCCATAGCGATTTCGAATCAGGAAGCCGAAAACTGGTTCGTCTATCTGGCGCAGAAAGCGAACGGCAATCCTTAAGGTGAGCGCCGCCCCACTGTCTATTACCTCGACGGTTGCTCCTGCCGTGTCGAGCAGCCCGGCGCCGATAATTTCCGCGCTGCGATCACCGTGGCGGAAGGAGTAGCTCGGAGCAGGAAGGCTCTCGTCCGATGTTTGCGGTCGGGATTCCTGAGGCGCCAATGAATTAGCTTCAGCCTGATAAGTCTCTTCTCGCTCCATTACCATCTTTTGATAATGGTTAAGCACTTCACTTGGCGTGCCGTCCTGGATCATGCGTCCGCCCTTTAACAGAATGGCGCGCGAACAAAGCGCGCGCACGGCGGCGGCGTCATGAGAGACAAACAGAACCGTCGTCCCGCGTTCATGAAGTTCCTTAATACGACGCAGGCAGCGGTGCTGGAAAACTGCATCGCCAACTGCCAGCGCCTCGTCGATGATCAAAATGTCAGGGTCCGCGCTGGCGGCAATTGCAAAAGCGAGACGAACGTACATGCCGCTCGAATAAGTCTTAACCGGCTGATAAAGAAATTCACCGATCTCTGCAAACCGTTCGATAGCGGGGAAAAGTTTTTCTGTCTCGCGTCGCGTCAGTCCCGTCAGCGAAGCGTTCATGTAGACATTCTCGACGCCCGTGAACTCGGGATCGAATCCGGCGCCCAATTCGAGCAGCGCTGCAATTCGGCCGTCGTGCCAAACGTCACCGTGCGTGGGCGCGAGTGTTCCGGAGATGATTTGCAACAAAGTCGACTTGCCACAACCGTTCGGTCCAAGAATGCCGACGGTGGTGCCGGCCTCGATTTCAAAGTCAATGTCGCGCAGGGCCCAGAACTCTTTATGCCGGCGCAGGCGGCCGCGCGTGAGCGATTCCTTCAGGCGATCGCCGGGACGCGTGTAGATGCGATATTGCTTGGAGACTTTTTCAACGCGCAGGGCAGCAGACATGCGCTGAATGTAGCAGAAGTCAGGAAACGGAAGCTAGAACCGGGGCAGACGGCAGGAGCAGGAGGC
>DNND01000066.1:200854-214690 GCA_003488005.1 Blastocatellia bacterium
AGACGGCAGGAGCAGGAGGCAGGAGGGAGACGGCAGAAGGCAGTAGGCAGAAGGCCGGAGCACCGCAGCTCTAGTTGCTGCCGACTGCTCCTGCCTCCTGCCGTCTGCTGCTGCAGCCGTTAGCTAGGTCCGAAGCGTTGCCGATACTCGCTCGAAGTAATGAAAGCCTTGACCATCTCGGCGTTAACAAAGTTGCCGTTAAAGGCGTTCAGCTTGTTGAGCCAGAAGTTATATCCGGCTGTATCCGGATCGCGTCTCAGGTAACCAAAGTACTCCATAGCCACGAAGGCGCCGTTGAATTCGCGGTTTTGCAATTCCTCCGCCTCGGCGATTTTGCGAAGCACGGTCGCCCGTGTTTCCGTGCTGGCGTTCAATCCAGCCACCAGTGAATTGCGGAAAGAATCCGCCGCCGGGAAGTTGCCGCGTATTTCACCACCGCCAAACTGTGTGGTGTGGAAATTGATATACGCGCGACCCTCGCGCAAGTTGTTCAACTGCGCAGCCAGGGTTGTGCCGTTGCCTTCGGGCGCGTCCCAGGTGCCCCTAACCGAGCCGCCTACGCCACTGCTAAGTGGAGTTACGACATTATCGTTCGGGTTGTTGTTGTTGAAAGGACTTCCGAAGAAGCCCCAGACGACTGGGCCATTAACGCCCGGCGCCACACTGGCCCCGGCGTGAATGTGCGCGTTGAGTAGGTTATCGTTCACATCTGCCGTTTGCGATCCGGTGAAGTCGATGTTACTCACGCTGACATTCATCGCCAGCGCTGTTTGCGCCGAATTGAATTGGAACCTTGCGGTTCCGGACGAGGCTGGCCTGGCAGCACCGCCGGTTGTCGTCGGCACTGTCGGCGGCACCTCCTGCGAGTTTGTCAGGCTGACGACGAACAGTCTTACTTCGGACGGCGTCAGATTGGCACTGGCAAGCAGGTTATCCACATACTGAGCGTTCGTTAGTGTGCCTGGATATTTAGAAACAAATTCCGGGCGAGTTACAAACTCGTTGAAATACGCCACCTTGTTCGCTTCCAGTTGCGCGTCCGCGCCCGGTGCCCCAAAGACAAAGCCCCTTTGGAGCGCCTGCGTGTCGCGCTGGAAGTTGCCGTACAGGATTGGAACTGGCGAGCCGCCCGTGGCATTTGGTCCGAAAGCAGCGCGACTGGTCAGGTATGCCAGGTAGCCCGTCTTTTGAAACTCAATTGAAAGGAAGAAGGCCGCGCTCACATTGATTCTCTTGCGCTCGATGCAAGCGGCATCCGCGCCGCACGAAGTAATTTCATTACTCCAGAAAGCTAATCCGGCCGCATCCGGCTCGCGATTAAGGAAGTCGAGATAATTTTGCCGGACAAAGAAACTCGCGTTGTCAACCGGGTTCGTCGTCGGAGCCGCTGCGTCGTTGTCTATTATGGTTATCTCGGCCGTGCTCGGACTGCCTAGTCCCGTCCCCGTGCCGGTCAGGTTTGAGAGCGCGAGACTTATAGTCTCATCACCCTCAACGAAAGTATCGTTAACTATGAGTACGCGGAAGGTCTTGGACGTTTCACCAGGAGCAAAGGTTAGAGAGCCAAGGGCAATCTCGTAATCTGACTTTTGCGAAGCATGGGTGGGTTGCGATTCATCAAAGGTGTTGTAGTTGACACTTGCGGTACCCGAGGCATCGCCATTCCGCGTGACGGTAATGTCGATGTGGCCACCGCCTTCACCGATAGCGTATTCATCCGTCGAGAATTGAGTTAAAGAGGTGGCGCTGACTGTAGTCTTTCTCAAAGACCCGAACAGACCGTGTTCCTCTTCTGAGGGCCCAGCCGAGAAATAGAGAGTGTTGACATCGCCGCCGTTGCCGCCATTGCCGAAAGTGAGCGCCCATAATTCATCGATCACGATGCCCTCGCCTGCTTCGTTTTGTAACGTATCGAGAAACGCACCGGTAGTTGGGCTAAAAGCGTGAATGCTGGGATTGCCTTCGCCGAAGTTGCCGACCAGCAAATCATTACTGAAGATTCCGAAATCGTTGGAAGCGAGCGTAATGCCCCATGGCGAATTCAATGGACCATTATTGATGCCGAAGTTCAGGTCGCGCACGCCGTTAGTATTAAACCGGCGGACAAAGCCGTTACCGACACCGGCCTCATCCTTGCCATCCGTGCCAACCTTGGCATAGGTAACGTAGAGCGGGAAGGCGCCCCCCAAGTTCTGGATGTTGAACGGATGATAGGTGTTCCCCGATGTCAGTGGAATGCTCGGGTCGGCAAACGGGAAGTTGACGGAAGGTTGTAGGGCGAAGCTGGCGTCGTAGACGTCAATGTTGCCATTTGCAAAGTCGGCTGCGTAGAGGTGATTAGTACCGTTGTTCGCGAGAGCAAGGCCCGTGTAAACGTGGCCGGGATGGCTGGCTGCGATGACGGCGGTAGTCGAGCCCGCGGCTGGTGCGTTGGGGTCCCAGCCCGTGATGTTGCCCGTGATCGACGCAAAGAGAAAATTCGCTCCGCACGGCGCGGCCGCACAGGCTCCCGGAAGAACGAAGTCGGCAGCCGTCGGGTTGGCGACTGTTCCAGTCGGCAATCCGCCGGGGATGGTCACGGTCTGCGGGCTCGGGTTGAGGACGACAGGCCCCGCGCCGTTCGGGTCGCGAATGAGCTGAGACGTGCTGGTGTTGCTGTTAGCCACCCAAAACGGGCTGCTCGATGTAAGCGAGATTCCCCATGGATTCACCAACAGCGGATCCAGGACTGGAGCCAAGCCGGGAATGTCCGAGACAAAGTTGGTCTGGCGGTAAGCCGATCCCGGCGCGATAACCGGGATGTTTGGTCCTTGAGCATGGGTCGTAGTTCTGGGAATGATTGGCAACATGCACAGATAGAGAAAGAAACCGAGGACGAGGCTGGCGAGTCTTACTGCGAAACCTCTTGTCGAGTAATGACGCATATAGTTCTCCTTCGATCTTTGAAACGATTGTTCTGCGCCCTATGGGCATTCGAATTCGCAAACGTGAAAGTTCGGTTTGTCTATTAAATTCTGGGGGGTCTAATCTGGAAAAAGCGGGATACAAGATTTACTGGGCGTAAATCTCGCATATGATTCTCGAGCACCAGGCCTTTTGGGAGAGACCCCCTCGTTCGTTGATTCTGATGGCTAATTTTTTGGAGACGCCGAAACTCTAAGCTCGATGAGGATTGCTGTCAAGAAATTTGTGCTGCCAGGCTGACGGCGCAAGGGCATCGCTTGCGAATCTCTTTACATCTTTATTTGGTTCGGCTTACGCCCAGCTTGCGAATGGCGCTGTCTCTGCGTAAAATGTCGATTCTTTTGCTGCTGGGCGTTCAGTTCTTTCCGCCAGCGCGTACTGCTGCTCGCTCCCCGAGGGCATCTAATCTGCTCGTATCTGCGTCTTTATTCCGGAGGATTTTTGTGAAGCAAGTTTTTGGTTCATGCTGTGCCCTGGCCCTGCTTTTGCTGGTTTCCGGCGCTTTTTCATTCGTATCCGCGCAATCCGGCAGCCCGACACCGGATCCATTTGTTACACAGTTGACTTCGTCACCAGGGGGCAATGTTTTTAATCCGTTCGCATCTTTCGCGGGCGATATTTCGGCCAACGGGCGGTTTGTTGTATTTGAATCCAATGGCGATTTAGCCACGCAAAATCGGAGTAATGCAGATGGCAATCGGGAAATCTTCCTGGTTGATTATGCGCAGCGGCGCATCTTTCAGTTAACGAATACTAAAAATGTTCCCATTGCTTCAGCGTCGCCAACTCCAACTCCAACTCCGAGTGCGAGCCCCACGCCGACGCCCTCGCCGACGCCGGCAGATCCAGCACTAACTAAATATGAAATAAGCAGCAATCGTCCGGTTCTCAGTTTCGAACCGGCACTGGTTGGCGGCCCGCCGGGATCGCGGACTTACACTATCGTCTTTAGTTCAAACTCGCCGACGCTTCCCAGCTTCGGCGGAAACGACCTGGCAGGTTTTGTCGGAACAACGACCGCTCCCGCTCCTGAGGGGAACCAGGAACTTTGGATTTTCCGGTTCACCGTCCCCGAGGTTTCTGATTTATCCAGCGGCAACGAAGTGCCGCTTCTGGATCTCGGCATCATCGGCACCTTTACCCGGGTGACAGACACCCTGTGCAGCCGTCCAACAGGATTGCGACCGGCGGTTATTCCGGCAGACGTGATAGACGATAATCGTGAAGCAACGATCAGTGACGACGGAGCCATTATCGCTTTCACCTCAACCCGCAATCTAGTAGGCACCGGCAATACGGATGGCAACCCCGAACTTTTCTTTCGCAACGTTGGCGCGGCGCCGGGCGCATTTGTTCAGGGAACAAACACCGCGGACGCTGTTGACGGTGTGAAGATAATTTCGCGGTTCCAACAAAACCCGTCGTTGTCTGCCAGCGGCAATAGAGTGGCTTTCATTTCCACCGCCGACTTGGCTACACCAAAGCTTAACGCTGATGGAAACGCGGAAGTCTACATCGCAGACTTTACCGGCGCAGGTTTGGATCATGTGACGCAGGTTACCCGCACAAAGTCCGAGACCAGCGGATCTTTCACCGGATCGAGCGTCAGCCTTTTCAGCCCGGGCCGCCGGCTGAGCCGTGACGGAGCTTTGCTTGCTTTCGAGTCAAGAGCGGCCGATCCAAAAGGCGACAACAGCGCGACAAATGTGTCATCGCTCGCGATCTTCGTTTACAACGTTGCCGGCGACAGTTTTACGCAGGTTGGTCTGCGCGCCCTCTCCGGATCGGATATCAGACACTTGCCAACATTTACCGACTACACCGGAAACGTGCCCGGCGCGTTGGTATTTGCGTCTGCATTAAATTTCAAAGCCGATGGAAGTTTCCCGGCAGCCGCCGAGGACGCCACCGGCCTCAATGTTACGCGTCAGCCGCAAATTTTCATTACCGATCTTCCGGTCTCGTCCAGCAGCACTTTCAAACGACTGACAAATAATCCGGTTGGTTCGTTGGCCAGTGATATCCCGCTTCGGCCGATCCCGAGTGCTAAGCGAAATAGAATGACTTTCAGTTTGACCAACGCCGAACTCGGCGGCGGCAATGCTGACGGGTCTATAGAAGTTTATTACCTGCTCAGTCCGGCGGTGACGTCAGAAGCTCCTGAGGCGCTTAGATTCTTTACGGCGGGCAGCGCTTTTGAAGTGCCCGCAAGTCCTGCTCCATCTCCGTCGCCCACGGCGACACCGACGCCGGCACCCGGCACCGCGGGAGTGGGTCTGGCGCCAGGCGAGTTCAGCCTTATTCAATCCACCGGAGCATTAGCTCCTGGAACGAAGCAGGCTCCCGTTAGTTCAGAGACCGCGCGTAACCCAATTTATCCAACTGAATTGAACGGCGTTTCAGTTTCTATCAATGGCGCCGCGGCTACGGTTTATTACGTTAGCGCGACCGAGATTCAATTTGTCGTTCCTATTGGCATTCAGCCGGGAATAGCGACGATTGTCGTCAACAATAATGGAAAAGTTTTCCGCGGCTTTGTGCCAATTGTCGTTTCCCAGCCCGACATCTACACAGATCCACGAGGCCCGGGCGGCCGCGCAGTTGTCTGCAACAGGACCCTCGCTGTGGGGGGATGCCTGCCGGAGCCGTTCAACGTAACAACTGCCGACGGTACCGGCGCGCAGGTGCCAACGTTGCTTGAGATTCATGCGACGGGACTGAGGGGCGAATTGGCGAGTGAGGTGAGCGTGACCATTGGTACGATTGCTATCACACCGTCCGACGTCATCAATAATCCTTTGTTTTTTGGCGAGGACTTGATTACCGTAGCGCTGCCGGCCTCGCTGGCTGGTGCTGGTGATGTGCCGGTGATCGTGACTGTAACCAAGACTGGCGGCCCGTTCCAGAGCCGGGCAGCGGCCACCGCGCCCAGAATCAGAATTAACTAGAAACCGTTGCTTTTGGTTAAGTTTTCAAAGCCCGCACGTGAACCGTGCGGGCTTTTTTGTTGGTCTGGCCGCGCGTTTTTGTAGCTCGCGGCGCTACGGAAAGTGTACTATCGCCGGTAGCGTGTTTCCCCGCACGCCGTCAATCGAACCACAACGTCTTTATAGCCCATCGACTTTTTCGAGCATGCGACGGTTTAAGATTCTATTAGCGCTGTTGACTATGCTGGCATGCACCGGCGTGGGCCTACCTGCTTCTTTTGAACCAGCGCGGTCGGCTAAGCGACAAGTCCGCTGGACGAAAAAAACGATACCCATCGCGATCTCGACTTCACTCAGTTTGCCGAATGCAAGCTTCACAGTTGGCAGCGACGTAGCCGGAGCGATCCATGGCGCATTAGAAGCCTGGTCCAATGCTACCAATATCAACTTTGTCGAGGCACCCTCAAATCTTCAGTCGATCAGTCCGGCCAACCGCCCCGACGGTGTCAATCTGATCACTATTACCGCAACCTCTGAAAACCTTGCGATCTTTGGCAACGAAAACAGCCCGGCGCGTACGCGCGTGTTTTACGATGCGAACACGGGAGAAATCAGCGAAGCGGATATCGTCATCAATCCTTTCATGTATTCAGTTGCCGGCGCGCCGATTGAGTTTTCAACTGACGGCACTCCCGGCACCTACGATCTTCAGTCGACACTGACGCACGAGATCGGACACCTGCTCGGGCTTAATCATTCCAGCGTACTGGGCGCGACGATGAACGCGACGCAGGCCCTCAACGGCACATTTGGTTTGCCGGCGCTGAGCGAGCGCACGCTAAGCGAAAGCGATATTGCTGCAGTGAAAAGTATTTATGGCTCGCGCGGCGAAACCGGATCGGTTGATGGCCGGATACTAAGCAACCAGCAAGACACTCTGCTGCCGGTGGCGCGCGCGCATGTTTGGCTTGAAGATGCAGCTTCCGGACGCGTGATGGCCAGCGGAGTTACGAATTCCAACGGCGCATTTGAGATTGCCGGCATTGTGCCAGGGCTTTATCGGCTGATGACAGAATATTTGGACTCGGCTACTGCCGCTGACCAATCGTTGAGTATTGAACCAGAGCGTCGCTCCAACGGACAGAGTTTTCGCGCTGTAGAAATCAACGGTGGATTGCGAGTTGCGGCGAATAAGGCTGCGCTGGTCAACTACGTTTTGGTGCCGCCGCAGAACTCGGCCGCAACTCTGAATCCTCGCTTTGCAGGTTTGAATAGCGAGCTATCGACCGTCCCCATAATTGCGACCCGGGGCGCGACCTTGACGGTTTATCTGAGCGGAGACGCGGTGGACCAGGTGCCGGGAACCGGGCTGTTGGTAACTTCCCCATATCTGACTGTGAATCCCGGAAGTCTCAAGTCGCACCAATTTGGTGGCACTGCTCCAGTGATAAGTTTTGACGTGACCATCGCGCTGGATGCACCGCCGGGAGACTACAGCCTGCGACTGCAATCAAACTCCGGAGAGATCGCCTACCTTGTCGGGGCCCTGGTTGTTGGGCCAAAGCAATAAGCCAATAAGACCCAGTTGACGAACAAGCAGTTCATGTTCAAGCTTCTTGCCGCTGCCATGCGCGAGAGCAACCTGAAGGTTGGACTCTGAATTTCAAACCCTTGCCGCAAGACTGTGTAATTCCATAGAAAACAATTCAAGTGCTAATCTCTTAACATGAAGCGCAAGCTGCTCGACTATCTATGTTGCCCTGCCTGTGCGGTGCGATTAGATTTGACTGAAGTAGTTGTTACTGAGGGCGAAGAGATTATGCAGGGGCGGCTGGGATGCGCTGTCTGCAAGTCGGTTTTTCCAATCGTCCGCGGCGTGCCGCGCTTTGTCAGCAGTGAACTTTTGCAAGCAGACAAAGCGGCGACTGCTGAAAGTTTTGGCTGGCAATGGCAACACTTCACACACACTGATGAACTTTATGGCGATCAATTCCTCGGCTGGATTGCGCCGGTCGAACCGAATTTTTTTCACAACAAGATTGTCCTCGAGGGTGGCTGCGGCAAGGGCAGGCACACCGAACTGGCGGCGCGTTGGGGCGCGCGAGAAGTCGTGGGTGTGGACTTGAGCAGCGCGGTTGAAACTGCGTTTGCCGCCACTCGCAACCTTGAGAACGCCCACATCGTTCAAGCTGACCTTTATCATTTGCCGCTGGCGCGCGTCTTTGACTACGCGTTTTCGGTTGGCGTCCTGCATCATCTGCCCGACCCGCGCGCCGGCTTTCGCTCGCTCGCGTCGCGGGTTAAGCCGGGCGGCCACCTTTCGGTTTGGGTCTATGGCGCCGAGAACAACGGTTGGATCACGCGCTACATCAATCCGGTGCGCAAAGTAACTTCGCGCATCGATCAGCGAACGCTGCTTCAGGCTTCAAAATTTCCCGCCGCCTTGATGTATCTCGCGACCAAGCTTGTTTATGGACCACTGAATCGTGGTGTGGGTGGTAGAGAACTGGCGAGCCACTTGTTTTATAACGACTACCTTAACGCTATCTCAAAATTTGGTTGGCGCGAACAACATACGATTGTGTTTGATCATTTGGTGGCGCCGACTTCCCATTACATCAGCCGGGAAGAGTTTGCAGAGTGGTGGAACGACGTCCACGCAAGCGAAGTGCAGATCGGTTGGCATAACAGCAACAGTTGGCGTGGCTTTGGCAAAATCTGAAGACACAAGAGCGGGGGCAAGCCCATCTTCCCAACCTGAGAGATTGCTCTTCTTGAGTAGCGCCGGCTGAGCTTGAAAGCTCGCCATCCATGACGCAA
Source organism: Blastocatellia bacterium (assembly GCA_003488005.1). GTDB lineage: Bacteria > Acidobacteriota > Blastocatellia > Pyrinomonadales > Pyrinomonadaceae > PSRF01. The sequence goes on from DNND01000066.1 coordinate 209,566, forward strand.
GCATTCGACGAGGAAAATCTCTCAGGTTGGGACGGTGGGCTTGCCCCCGCTCTTACTTATACAATGCCGTCAACAATGATCAATGCGCAAACAGCTCGTCGTGCCGTATGGAGGCCGCTCTGGCAGTTGCCCGGTCGGCTGGATTTGATCCTGTCACTGGCGCGCCACGACTTAACAGCCCGCTACAAGGGTTCCTTACTGGGGATCGTTTGGGCAATCATCACGCCCGTCGTGATGATCGCGATCTTTACCTTCATCTTCGCGGGAATTTTTGGCGCTCGCTTTGGCGCGCGCGGGTCGTCGTGGGATTACGCGCTCTATCTTTTTTGCGGACTACTGCCCTGGACTATGTTTCAGGAAACCGTCCAGCGTGCATCCACCACCATCGTGGAGCACGCAAACCTGGTAAAGCGCGTCGTCTTTCCCCTGGAAACGTTACCAGTGGCGCAGGCGCTATCGGCGTTGGGCAATCAACTGTTTGGCAGCGTGGCGTTGTTGTTGGCGACCGCGCTTATTCATCGCGAGTTGCACTTCACGGTTCTTTGGCTACCGGTCGTGCTTATTCCGCAACTCGTTGCCACCTTTGGCGCCGCGTGGCTGGTTGCATCGCTCGGCGTTTTTTTCAGGGACATCGCGCAGGGCGTCACTCTAATTTTGATGGCCTGGATGTATTTGACGCCGATTATCTATCCGGAATCGATTGTGCCGGAACGGTACCGCCCTTTTATCAACGCCAATCCTTTCACCGCACTCATCCGCAGCTACCGTCGAATCTTTCTCGAAGGCTTAGCACCCGACTGGCCCAGCCTCGCCTACTTCAGCGTCGTCGCACTAGTTCTGTTTGTTTTCGGTTACTGGTGGTTCGCAAAGACCCGCAGAAATTTTGCCGACGTGATCTAGGCAAACCATTAGAACAAAAACATCTTGATCCGATCCGGACCAGCGGGTACGCCGAGTTTTATCTTCTGGTTTGGAATCCACTGGGCGTGGTCGCAGACAAAGGCGCGCATGCAGACCGCCTGCTAACTAACCCGAGCGTGGATGTGCGGCCGACTCGCCATTGGCGGACAGGACGACCACAATTCCCAGCAACCACCAGAACACCAACGCGACTTCACCGTCACCAAGGTTGTAGTTAACCAGTGAACTCGCGAGGAAACCGGCCAGCGCCCCAGTGGCGCCGAGCAGAATGCCGTAACGGTTTGTATCTCCAGTCTCGCGCCAACGTTTTTCACTCCGGCTGGCGGTGCGCCAGAACAGCCAGACAATCCAAAGCCATAAGAAGAGCGCCGGCAAGCCGCGATCGAATGCCAACTGTAGCGGCGTCGAATGCAAGTGCAGCATGTCACTGCCGGGAAAGCCCCATTCATTCCAATGCACGTGCATCGCATCCATGCCATGGCCAAACAGCGGATGCAGCATGATTCGCGCCACGCCAACCTTAGCGACCTGGACGCGCAGCGAAGAACTTGGATCCTTAAGGAACAGCGCCTGATGTGCGCGAGTTTGATAGACGACGAAAGCGCCGACAATTAACAGCAAACTGAGGGCGGCCAGGACTGCAAGCCGCGCTCGCCCACGCAGCGCGCGCCAGCTAACCACTACCACGCCGATAGCAAAAGCAATCAATGCTGTCCGCATTGCAGTTAAAGCAAGTCCCAATGCAAGCAAGCCGGCGGCAACGAATGCCAACCTGGACCAGCGATTGAATCCGTGATTGACGAGATGGGCCAGCGCCAGACCCAACGCAAGCTGCGCCAGAATTTGCAGAATCTCAGAATATGTTTCGTAGTGTCTGGTCCATCCTGACGCGCGAAAGCGGTGACTTGGTTTGGTACCGCTGATTCCGGACGGCGAGGCCCGTCTTTTTACTTCTTCAGTCACAATCATTCCCGGGCGCTCAACGTGCTCGCCTTGCGAAATAATGCTGACCGTGAGGCTCGAGTTGGCTTGCGAATTTCTTATTACCTGGTCGACGTCAGCGACAGAATGGACTCGCTGCCCATCCAGGCGCCAAATTGCATCGTTCGGTTGAACGTTGATAGCGCGTAATGGGCTTTCGGGTGCAACTGATTCAACGACAATGCCGCGTCCGTGCAGTAAATCGTAAAGGCTGTAGACGGTGCCGGCCGCACCCGACAAAATCATCAGCGACACCAGCAACACCGCTGTGCGCCGCGTCGCGATTGCCTGCGTCAAATAGAAAAGAAAAATGACGCAGGTCGATTGAATCTTGGCAATACTGATGTGCGGCTCGACGGAAAGAAACGACGAGAGAATGGTCCAAAGAAAAAACAGCCAGATCGGCAGGTCGAATGGCGTGTGGCGAAAGCCGGTAGTGCGGCTCGCAAAGGTGCGCACCAGCCAGCCGGCAGCCGCGACGGCGAGCGAAATCTCGCCGGCCGCGATTGAGTGGGGCGCGAAAACTGAAAAGAGTAACAGGCCGGCGGTGGCGACGCGTGCTCCCGCCCTTGACCACCACGCCCGGTTTGGAAATTGGGCACCCTGCAGTTGGTTTCGTTGAATGTTCAATTTGGGGCGCTAATCCTTCAGTTGGATTTAGTTGCAAAGCACGAATATTTGGAGTTGCTCAAAAAAGTCTCGCAACTGTTTATAGCAGTATTCGTTGGGCTTGCAGCTGAAAATTACCGGCGTTGACAGGCTCTTTTTGCGCATGTTAGCGTACCTTTTGACTTTTTCATCCCGGAAAAGTAGTCGCCCAAAAGTGATTTCGTTTTTCCCATTACATGCCACTCGCAGCCCTGCGTTTGACTCCGCTCCCATATTCGGTGATACATAATATCTTTAATGGCTTTCGAAAAAGCTAAGGTTCTGAAAGCGGCAGAGAAATTTCTTTCCCAGGGAAAGATCAATGCCGCCATCAAAGAGTACCGGCAGATCATCAAGCATGATCCGCAGGATCTGACCGCCGTCAACATGCTCGGCGATCTGTTCGCGCGCGCCGGTCAGAAAGACGAGGCCATTTCCTGCTTCTCGCAAATCGCCGAACATTATCGCGCACAGGAATTTCGGCTGAAAGCCATCGCGATGTACCGGAAGATTGAGAAGCTCAAACCTCGCGATCCCGAAACTGCAAATATACTCGGCGAACTTTATGCTGCGCAGGGCCTGATCGTTGACGCGCGCGCCCAGTTTCTGATTGTTGCCGATGGCTACACGCGCGCGGGCGAAGCGCGCAAGACCCTCGCCGTGTTGCACCGCATTGCCGACCTTGATCCGAATAACACCAATGTCCGAATTCAGCTCGCAGAGGGCTATCTCAAAGAGCGGATGGAGAACGAAGCTGCGAAAGCTTTCGGCGAAGCCGCCAAGCGATTACTTGAAAATGGCGATCTGGAAAAATCCCATTCGGCATACGTTCGTGCTCTGGAACTGAAATCCAACGACAAGACTCTATTGCGCGGATTGCTTTCGGTTACGAGCGCGTTGGGGACCGCCGAAGATGCGGCCGAAATCCTGGAAAAAGCAGTTGCAGACATGCCGGATGACCCGGACCTGGCCGCGATGCTGGCCGATGCCTATGTTGCCGCTGACGATGCGCCGGGCGCTGAACGCGCGACTGCTTTGCTGCTGGCGCGCGACCCGGATGGCTATCGCCGTTACATTGAAGTGGCCCGCGTCTATCTAAAGCTGGGCCAGGAAGACGAAGCGGTGCGGGTGCTCGGCGAAATCCTTGAAAGGATGTTGGCCGCTCGGGAAGAAAGCGATCTTTTAGAGCTGGTCGATGAAATCCTGGCACGGGCTCCGGAGCATGTTGGTGGGTTGCGCTTGTTGGCCCGCATTCATTGGTGGCAACGCGATATTGACAAGCTCCGATCGGTGCTCGAGCGCCTGGCGGAATCGGCGGAAGCAGCCGGCATGGTCGAAGACGAGCGTTATGCGTTGACGCAATTGATCCGTCTCGCTCCCGACGAATCGCGGTACGCCGAGAGGTTGGAGACAATAGGTGGAGCGCTGGACGAAGAGGTTGAGCCCCATCAACGCGACGATTTTGCGGCAGATGTTGTTCCCACCTTCGAAAGTTTTGCGATTGTCGCTGAGAGCGCCGAGATAGTTGACAACAACGCCAGCGAGCCGCCGGCGGAATTTGAATGGAACTCTGTAGCGTCTAATAACTCGACTAATATTTCCTTTGCTGATCTAAACGAAGGCGGCGAGTCGGAACAGGTCGTTCCCGAGCAGGCTTTTGTCGATCCTTTTGCACAGGACTTTGCGCTGGGGTATTCCAACCCGGCTGAGGCGCCGGTAAATCCGAGCGATGACTCTGAAGCCGGACCGCGTAAGGGCGCGCTGATCAAGCAGGAATTGGAAAGCGTTGACTTTTACATCGCGCAGGGCTACTCAGACATTGCTCTCGATACTCTCGAAATATTGGAACGGCAGTTTGGCCCGGATCCTGAGTTTGCTTCACGCCGCGCCCAACTGGACGCCGCTAAATCCGCCACAACAACGATCGAGTTTGAAAGTAATTCTGCACCCGCACCGGTTTCGGCGGCTGAAGTAGAAACGATCATAGTCGCCGATGAAGCGGCACACGGCATTGCCGAGCAGAGTTCGCCAAGTATTCCGAACGCGGCGCCTACCAGCAGCGGAATTGATTCCGGCCTGGCCGAGATATTTGAAGAGTTTCGCGTCGAAGCGGAAGGCGACCAGAACCCTGTCGCCGAGGATTTTGAAACTCACTACAACATGGCGACGGCCTACAAAGAGATGGACTTGCTTGACGAGGCTATCAGAGAGTTTCAGGCTGCGGCCGGTTTGACCGGTGCGGGTGATAACACGCCGCGATTCCTGCAATGCTGTAACATGCTGGGCCATTGCTTTGTGCAGAAAGGCCTACCGCAGGCGGCCGTGCTCTGGTTCAAGAAGGGTTTGGATGTTCCCGGGCGCGGCGCTGAAGAGTACAAAGCGCTGCAATACGAGCTAGGCTCGGCTTATGAACAGATGGGCGACCTGACCCGCGCCGTAGGTGCCTTCACGGAAGTTTACGGCGTTGACGTCGGCTATCGTGATGTCGCAGACCGGCTGCAAGATTTGCAAGCGCGCCAGAAGAAGAAGAAAAAGTAAATCGTAAATCATGAATCGTGAATCGTAAATCGTAAAT
>DNND01000003.1:0-20493 GCA_003488005.1 Blastocatellia bacterium
CACGCCGTGTCGCGAAGGCACCGATTGGCTGGTGAAAGTTTTCAAGCGTATTGCCGCCGGTAATGGACGACCGGAAGACGCGCAACTGATGCTCGATCTTTGCGACAACATCGAGGGCAAATCGTTTTGTCCGTTGGGAGATGCGGCAGCCTGGCCCATTCAGTCAGCGATCAAGAGGTTTCCGGAAGATTTCAGGAAGCATTTGGTTTCAGAGGCCGGAGTGATTATAGCCCGCTCGAATTAGGAGGGTTTTATGGTTTTCAGTGTCACGGTTGACAGAGACGAAGATGGAGTTTGGATTGTTGAGTGCCCTTCAATTCCTGGTTGCGTTAGTCAGGGCAAAACCAAGGAAGAGGCTCTAGAAAATGTAAAAGACGCCATCAAACTTTGTCTTGAGGTGCGTGGAGAACAGGGACTTCCACTAACTATCGAAACGAAGCAGGTTGAGGTGGCGGCCTGATGGCTACACTGCCGATTCTGAGTGGTAAGGAAGTAGTGAAGAGTTTTGAAAAATTGGGGTGGCGCGTTGCACGTCAGAGTAGCAGTCATCATTATGACGAAAGAAGGTGAGGTCGCTACGCTTTCTATTCCCGATCATAAGGAAGTCGCAAGAGGAACCTTGAGAAGTTTAGTTCGCTCCGCAAATCTAACAATCAACGAATTTATTAGGGCCGCTTAACCAAATGTCCACTGAAGTAATCAAAGTCAACATTAATTCCAAGGAATTTGAAGTTCCCAAGGGCGCGCGGCTGATCGACGTGTGCCGCGACAAAGGTTTCGACATTCCTTCGTTTTGTTACTACTCGGATCTCGCGCTGCAGGCGTCCTGCCGCATGTGCCTGGTGCGTATTGAGAAAATGCCGAAGCTGCAAACGTCCTGCACCATCATCTGCACCGATGGCATGATCGTGACGACCCAAAGCGAAGAGATCGAAAAAGCGCAACGGTCGATGCTCGAGTTTCTGCTGGCCAACCATCCGCTGGATTGTCCGGTGTGCGATCGCGGCGGCGAGTGTGAACTCCAGGAAATGACTTTTGACTGGGGCGGTCTGGAAGAACGTTTTATCGAAAAGAAAAATTACCAAGCGGAGAAATACCTGTCGCCGATGGTGGCAAACGATCCGCAGCGTTGCATTTTGTGCAAACGGTGCACGCGCGTTTGTGACGAGTGGATGGGCGAAGATGCAATCGAAGCCGGCGGCCGCGGGGCCAATACGGTCATCGGCACTTACGGCGGTTGGCTGGACTGTTCACAATGCGGCAACTGCATCGAAGTTTGCCCAACTGGAACGCTGCTCGACGGCACCTATCGTCACCAAGCGAGGCCCTGGGAGTTGGCGCAAACAATTTCCACCTGCAGTTATTGTTCTGACGGCTGCGAGATGTCGCTGGGCTCACGCGCCGGAGAGTTGATGCGCATCGTGGCGCGCGATCGTTATGTCAACGGTCACAACGGCGAGTTTCTTTGTATCAAGGGCCGCTTTGGTCATCCTTTTGTAAATCACGAAGACCGTCTGCACACGCCGCTGATTCGCTACAAAAAAGGCGGCAAACTGATTCCCGCGACTTGGGATGAAGCGATTCGCTATACGGCTGAAAAGCTAAAAGCCGCCGCAGATTCGTATGGACCAGATGCGCTGGGCGTGGTTGGCAGTCCACGCATTACTAACGAAGCAAACTACGCGCTCTACAAGTTTGCGACGGAAGTTGTTGGAACAAAGAATTACGCGGCTACGGACGCGTTCAGCCTGAAACCATTTTTCCGGAACCTTGGTGCGCCGCTAGCAACGCATCGCGATATTCGGTACGCGAAAACGATCCTGCTGATTGGCGGCGAGCCCGAAGAACTGCAGCCGCTGACCGCAAAACAGATCCGACAAGCCGTCAGCAACGGCGCTGCAAAACTCATCGTCATCAATAGCGTGCCTATCAGGTTAGTCGAGCACGCCGCGCAATTCATTCACATTCGTCCAGGAACGGAGAACGCCGCTGTTTGGGCGTTGGGCCGTAGTTCGAATGAAACCACGGCGGCGCAGAAGATGGGCGTCGAGGCGAACGAACTGTCTGCGTTGCGTCAGACTATCAGCGAGACTGGAGGCGATCTGGTGATCATGTTTGGCGGTGAGCTTAACGCTGCCGCGCAGATGGTTGTCGCTCAGCTCGCTAACAGCTTCCGCGCCGATTCGCGCCGCGTCCTGTTACACCCACTTCCCATTTACAACAACAGCGTCGGCGCGCATGACATGGGAATGATGAACGGCGCCATGTCAGTTGCCGAGATGCTCAACGCGACCGGCAGCTCGATTCGCGCGATGTATGTGGCCGGAAGTTTTTTGCCGGAACATTTGCGTGGGCGCGAAGAAGCGTTGGCTAAACTTGATTTCCTGGTGGTGCAGGAACTGTTTGAAACTGACACTACTGCCTTTGCCGACGTGGTGCTGCCGGCGGCTTCGTTCGCTGAAATTGACGGAACATTCACCAACAACGACGGTCTGGTGCAGCGCGTGCGCCAGTCGATTCCGCCAGTTAATCAGGCTAAGCCGGATTGGATGATCACTGCGGCGCTCGCTGCTGAACTGGGAAAAGAATTTGGGTTTGAGATGTCGGCAAGCGCAGTGTTTCGCGAAATCGCCGAACGCGTCCCTGCTTATTCAGGATTGCGCTATCCGGTACTGAAGGACGAGTCGAATCCGGTGCAGGCCCGCTACAACATCGTCGAACCGCGCGACTTGTCATCCGCGTTGAGTGAACTGCAACAGACTGTCGCAACGCTGCCCGACGACGGCGAGAAGTCGAACGTTACGCCAAAGGTTGGTCACGAGCTGTTTAAGATCGGCACGCTGACGGACAAGGTTTCGCAGTTTCATTTACTGGCGGCCGGCAATCCGCGACCAGACACGGTCCGCGTGTCGCCGCTGTATCAAATTACCGTCGACGCGAAACTGCAAGGCGAGCCCGCCGTCGCGGGAGATTGAAGGGCATTCAAGAAGTTTAGAGTTCAACCTTCAGGTTGCTGACTGCCGACGCAGACAATCTGAACTGCTTGACCGTTCGCGAACATCCGAGCAAATCGTGGGCGGTGCGTTTAGACGGCGCGCTTTTCTATTTACGATTTACGATTCACGATTTACGAACGAGATGGACTGGAATAACCCGTACATTCATGCCGTTACGCTGGTCGTGGCAATCACCGTTGCATTTCTGACGATCATGCTGCTGGTGGCGGCGACCGTGCTGGCTGAGCGGCGCGTGCTGGCCTTTATCCAGGGACGCGTGGGGCCAAACCGCGTCGGTTTTGGCGGCGTGCTGCAACCATTTGCCGACTTCATCAAGACCATGATGAAGGAAGATCTGGTTCCCGATCAGTCAACGCGTTTTGTTTTTCTGCTGGCGCCGATGATAGCGGTGGTGACCGCCATCATGACTCTGATCGTCTATCCCTTTGGTCCCACAGTTACGCTTCCCTTCCTCGGCACTTTTCAACTCGTAATCGCGCGTTTCGACGTGGCCTTGCTTTACGTGCTCGGCGTCACGTCCGTGGGTGTCTACGGCATCGCGCTGGCGGGCTGGTCGTCGAACAACAAGTACAGTTTGATGGGCGGGCTGCGATCTTCGGCGCAGATGATCTCTTACGAGCTGGCGCTCGGGCTTTCATTAATCGGCGTCATTATGATTTCAGGGACGCTGGACATTTACCACATCGTCGAGCAGCAGTCCGGTTGGTACGGCCTGCAATGGAATATTTTCTATCAACCGCTCGGCTTCATTCTTTACTTGATTGCCGCAATCGCGGAAACCAATCGCGTGCCTTTTGATTTGCCGGAAGCAGAAACGGAATTGGTCGCCGGCTTTCACACTGAATACAGCTCGATCAAGTTTCTGCTGTTCTTTAACGCCGAATACATCAACATGATCACTGTTTCAATGCTGGCGACGACGTTATTTCTCGGCGGCTGGAACGGCCCCGGAGTAGCACAGTTTCCTCTGCTCGGCGTGCTTTATTTCTTTGCAAAGATTTTGTTCTTCCTGTTTTTATACATCTGGCTGCGCGGAACTTTGCCCCGCTTTCGCTTTGACCAGTTGATGAACTTTGGTTGGAAGTTTCTGCTGCCGGCAGCAATTCTGAATATTGTGCTGACAGCGACGGTTGTGTTTTTCACTTCCGGCTAGGAGCCGGAAGTTTCGAGTTTCGAGTTCCGAGTTTCGAGTTTCTAGTTTTGAAAGTCCGCCGAGTTCTGAGTTGTGTGGTTGGGTTAATTCGATGATGCTCAACTTCTAACCCGAAACTCGGAACTAGAAACTCGAAACTATTCACGGTTAACGAACACAATGTCCGCAATCCTTTTCATAGTCTTCGCCGGTTTAGCGATTGGCAGCGCCATTGCCATGGTGTCGCAACGCAATCCGCTTTACAGCGCTATCTCGCTGATTGGCGTTTTCATCGCGCTGGCATCGATCTACGTAACGCTGGCGGCGCCTTTTATTGCCGCGGTCCAGGTGATCGTTTATGCCGGCGCCATCATGGTGCTGGTGATTTTTGTCATCATGCTTTTGAACGTTGAGCAGGAAGAGCCGCGGCGCAAGCGGCTGAAGTTTCTCGTGCCGGCGGCCATCGGGATGGCGGCGATATTGATTGGGGAATCAGCGTTCATCCTTTATTCGGTGCAAACGAGTTCCGGGCAAACGCCACGCGTCCTATCAGACGTCGGCTTAACCTATTCGATTGGCGAAGGACTTTTTACGCGCTACCTGCTGCCGTTTGAAATCACTTCTATCCTGTTACTGATGGCAATTGTCGGCGCGATGTCGCTGGCGCGCAGGAGCGGCATGCTGTCGGCGAATGTGCGCGTAGTGCCGGGTACGCAGGTTCTGGCGATGGACATCGTGAATCCACGAGCTGTCGGTGACCTGCGGCCAGTCGAAACGAAAACTACAGACGAAGCCGCGGCCCTCCTCGGCGTCGATCGAATGCGAAACCCGGACGAGTAAAAAGATGGAGCCACAACTTTCCTGGTATCTGGCGCTCTCGGCAGTTCTGTTCACGATTGGCGCCGCCGGCGTAATCATCAAGCGCAATGTCATTGCGATGTTCATGTGCATTGAGCTGATGCTGAATGCAGTTAACCTGACGTTCATCGCTTTCTCGAGTTTCTTTCAAGACGTCACCGGACAGCTTTTTGTGTTCATAGTCATGACCGTGGCGGCAGCCGAGGCGGCGGTGGGGCTCGGCATAATCATTACCATCTTTCGCAATCGCGAATCGTTGGATGTCGATGATGCTTCGATCTTAAAGCTGTAAAACGGTCCGTTGTCAGTTGTTCGTAGTCCGTTGCTCGCTTTTGCAACTGACAACCAACAACGGACGACTGACAAATTTGATGGATAACAACCTTTTAAGTTTAATAATCTTTGCTCCGCTTGCCGGCGCAGCGATCAACTGGTTTCTCGGGCGGCGTCTGCGAAACGAAAAGTTTATCGGCGTCATCGCTTGTGGCGCGGTAGCTGTTTCGACTGTTGTTGCTTTCTATCTCGCCTTCAAATCCGGCGGCGCGCTGCGCTCGACCGAGCCGGTCTTCGATCATCTTTGGACCTGGATACAGGTCGGCAAGTTTCGCGCTGACTTTGGCCTGGCAATGGACCGGCTCAGCGGCACCTACGCTTTGTTCGTCACCTTCGTTGGCTTCCTGATACATGTTTTTGCCGTCGGCTACATGCACAAAGACGAAGGCTTCTACCGCTTTTTTGCGTTCCTGAACCTTTTCATGTTTGCGATGCTGACGCTGGTGCTGGCCGACAACTTCCTGTTGATGTTTGTCGGTTGGGAAGGCGTCGGCCTCTGCTCTTACCTGTTAATTGGTTATTACATCGACCGCAAGGAAGCCGGCGACGCGGCGAAGAAGGCATTCATTACTAATCGAGTTGGTGACTGGGGTTTTGTGATGGGCATCATGCTCACCTTCTTTCTCACCGGCTCGATCAGTTTCTTCGATAAACCTGCGCACGGAGTAACCAGCGCGCTGCAAACAATCGCCGGCATGTCCGCCGTCGATCCATTTACCTGGCAGGCGATCTTTGCCGGCGGCGTTACCTCCATCGCGATTCTTCTTTTCATCGGCGCGGCCGGTAAGAGTGCGCAGATACCTCTTTATGTATGGCTGCCCGATGCCATGGCCGGCCCTACGCCCGTTTCGGCTTTGATTCACGCTGCAACGATGGTGACTGCGGGCGTTTACATGATCGTGCGTTGCTCAGCGATTTACACGCATGCGCCGACTGCGATGTTTGTGGTCGCCGTGATCGGCGCCGCAACCGCGCTGTTTGCTGCAACGATCGGTTTAGCGCAGAACGACATTAAGAAAGTTTTGGCTTACTCGACGATCTCTCAGCTCGGGTATATGTTTCTTGCCTGCGGTCTCGGTGCTTTCACCGCTGCGATCTTTCACGTCATCACGCACGCATTCTTCAAAGCCTTGCTGTTCCTCGGTTCCGGCTCGGTGATTCACGGCATGCATCACGAGCAGGACATGCGGCGCATGGGTGGCCTCAAGAAATACATGCCCATTACATTTGCGACGATGCTTACCGGCTGGCTCGCGATTTCGGGCATACCGATCTTCGCGGGATTCTTTTCGAAAGATGAAATTCTGTGGCGCACCTGGAGCGCCGGAACATTTAGTTTGCCAAGTCCGGTATGGAGCAAAGCGCTCTGGTTTATCGGTGCGCTGACCGCGCTGCTTACCGCTGTTTACATGACTCGCATGATGGTCATGACTTTTTGGGGAACGGAACGCTTTCGCGAAACGCATTTGGACCATGTCGACGGCGCTCAGGGAATTCACGACGGCGAGCACCACGACGATCACGCGGTTCACGAGCCGCATGAATCACCCTGGCTGATGACGGCGCCGTTGGTCGTGCTGGCCGTTCTTTCGACTATCGGCGGATTTATTGGCGTGCCTTACGCGCTAGGCTCGCTGGTCGGCTCGCACCCGACGAATTACATCGAACAAACACTCGGGCCGGTGATCGCAAAGGTACCGGGCGAGAAAACTGAAGGCGAGCACGCACCTGCCGAGCCGATTTGGCTATCCCATCCACCGCAAACGACGGATAGTGCGCCTGCGTTTGTTTCGTTGGATGAAGCCGCCGCGTCGCATTCCGCGGACGAAGTCCGCGGTGAACGCTTGTTGGCGCTGGTTTCTGTCGCGATCGCAGTTCTGGGAATTGTGTTCGGCTGGATTACTTTCAGAAGACGTCCGCTGTTGGCCCTGCCGCGCATACTCGAAAACAAGTATTACGTCGATGAAATTTACGACGCTGCAGTCATCAATCCGATTAATGCCGGTTCGCGAGAAGGTCTCTGGAAGATTTTCGACGTAGGCGTGATCGATGGGTTCCTGCACACAATCGGCGAGGTGGTAATTGAAGGCGGTCGCGCCATTCGTCATTTGCAAGGGGGTTTCGTGCGTGCTTACGCCGCGATTATTCTGCTTGGGGCCTTAGCAGTCATTGGATTCTTTGCTTATTACGGCGTGCACGCGATGCGCCTTTTGCCCTAGTTACACAGCATCTTATGCAGCATCTTTTAACAGCGATCATTCTTTTGCCGGTAATCGGCGGGCTCGCCATCGTGGCCTACAGCCTTGTGCCTAACCGGCGCGAGTCGAATTACAAATGGATCGCGCTCGCTTTCTCAGTAGCTGATTTTCTTCTTTCATTGCCGCTGATCAAGGGCATCAGCGCCGGCACGCGCGACTTTCAGTTCGTTGATGATGTCCTGTGGATTGGCTCGATTGGCGCTCGCTATCACGTCGGCGTTGATGGCATCAGTCTTTGGCTGGTGTTATTGACTACGCTGCTGATGCCAATCGCGATCCTGTCAAGCTGGACTGCGATTAAGAAGCGCCAACTTTCATACTATTTATTTCTCCAACTTTTAGCGGGTGCGATGGTTGGCGTGTTCGTTTCGCTCGACCTGCTCCTGTTCTATTTATTCTTTGAAGCTTCGCTGGTTCCAATGTTCTTTTTGATCGGCATTTGGGGCGGTGAGCGAAGAGTCTATGCGGCAATAAAGTTTTTCATCTACACGTCTGTTGGCAGTTTGTTGATGCTGGTCGGCATCATCGCCCTTTTCTACATCTACGGAACATTTGACTATGTTGCGATCCTTGCAGCGATGCGCGCAGGGTCAACTACGTTGGCGCCGCGCGCAGAGTTTTGGTTGTTCCTCGCGTTTGCGTTTGCGTTCAGCATCAAGGTTCCGCTCTTTCCGCTGCACACCTGGCTGCCCGACGCGCATACCGAAGCGCCAACCGCCGGTTCTGTAATCCTTGCCGGCGTGCTTTTGAAGATGGGAACTTACGGCCTGCTGCGCTTTAACCTCGGGCTCTTTCCGGATATGTCGCGCAAGTTCGCACCTGTGATGATTACGCTGGCGATCATCGGCATCATTTACGGCGCGCTGGTGGCCATGGTCCAGCCCGACGTGAAACGCCTCGTCGCCTATTCGTCGGTGAGCCACATGGGCTTCGTCATCCTGGGACTCTTCTCATTCACGGAATTCGGGATGCAGGGCGCGCTTTATCAAATGTTGAGTCACGGTGTTTCAACCGGCGCGCTGTTTCTGTTTGTCGGATTCATTTACGAGCGGCGCCATACGCGGCAGATTTCAGATTTTGGCGGACTGGCGACGCCGATGCCCTGGTTCGCAACTCTATTTGTGATTGCTTCGCTTTCATCTATCGGACTTCCGTTTTTGAATGGCTTCGTTGGGGAGTTTCTAATAATGCTTGGCAGTTGGACTACCAATGCCATTCAACACGCGTGGATTGCAACCATGTTGGCGGGGACGGGCGTCATCTGGGCTGCGGTGTACATGTTGTGGATGTTGCAGCGAGTCGTGTTTGGACCAGTGACAAATCCCGAGAATTCCGGATTGAAGGATCTTAACGCGCGTGAGATTGGACTCCTGTTGCCGTTGCTGGTCCTGATGTTGTTTATGGGCATCTTTCCGCGTGTGTTTCTCGATCGCTCAGCCGCGAGCGTCGATCAGGTGCGCACGCGAGTAGCGGCGCCGCCAACCGGTGGATCATTTGCCTCGGTGGTTCCTGACAAGCCCTTGCTTGAATCAAGTGGGACATTGCATTAACCAATTCAAATGGATTTTTTCGCATTACAACTTTCGCAGCCGGACGTTAACCTGGCACTAATTCTGCCAGAGTTAATCATCTGCCTGGTCGGCGTGATCGTCATGCTGGTCGACGCCTTCGCCAAGCCAACCCAGCGTTGGGTCACGGGCGGAATTTCGATGGCCGGTCTAATCGCCGCCGCCGGCGCCTCAGTTTGGTTGTGGCTGTCATGGCAAAGTGTCAGCTCGGCATTCAACGGGATGATCGTTTTAGACGAGTTGCGATTGGGCTTCACCATCGTTTTCCTGGTCGTGTCGGCGTTGACGATTTTGATTTCGATGGTCTGGGTTGAGAACGAGCGGCTACCGGCAGGCGAGTTTCATTCACTGCTGATGTTTGCGACGGCCGGCATGATGTTTATGGCGTCGGCCGGCGATCTGGTCATAGTTTTTCTGGGACTTGAGATACTCTCCATCGCCACCTATGTCATGTGCGGTTTTCGCCGCACTGATGTGCGCTCAAACGAGTCGTCGATGAAATACTTCATTCTCGGCTCGTTCTCGTCTGCGTTTTTTCTGTATGGCATCGCGCTAACTTACGGTGCTACTTCAACCGCAGCCGGACTTGCCGGCACAACCAACATCGCCGAAATTGCCCGGCGAATTCCAACTGCGCAGTATCCGGCGTTGCTGTTTGCGGGTGCAGCGATGATGCTCGTCGGTTTTGGATTCAAGATTGCCACCGCGCCTTTTCATGTTTGGACGCCGGACGTTTACGAGGGCGCGCCCACACCTGTTACTGCTTTCATGGCGGCTGGTCCAAAGGCCGCGGGCTTTGCTTCCTTCATCAGGGTTTTTGTTTTTGCCTTCCCCTTCGTCGCAGTCGCTGGTTCGGTCGGTGGCCAGCTTCATGGGGCATGGCTCAGCGCGTTGGTTGTGCTCGCCATACTGACGATGACGATTGGCAACGTGGTGGCGATCGCGCAGAACAACGTTAAGCGCATGCTTGCGTATTCGTCGATCGCCCACGCGGGCTATGCGCTGGTTGGGTTCATCGCCGCCGGCGCGGCCGCGGACATGGAACTCCGCAACGCCGCCATCACCGCAGTCATTTTCTACCTGCTCGCCTATGCGGTAATGAACCTTGGCGCGTTTGCCGTGGTGCAGCTCATCTCGCGCACCGGCGATCGACGCACGGAAGTCGAGGATTACAACGGCATCGGTTTTCAAACACCATGGCTGGCGTTTGCGCTGTCGCTGTTTCTTCTAAGTTTGTTGGGAATGCCGTTGACGGCGGGTTTCATCGGCAAGGTACTGGTCTTTCGCGCCGTGCTTGATCAGGGTTATTACCGGCTGGTGGTGGTGGGCGTTTTGAATTCGGCGGTGTCGGCTTACTATTACTTAAGACTGATCATCGTGATGTTTTTCCGCGAGCGCACGACGGCGTGGGACGCGCCGCGCATTCCCGCAAGTATTGGTTTTGCTTTGGTGTTAACCGTGCTCGGCGTGCTTTACCTCGGGCTTTTTCCCGGCCGCGTCATCAACGCCTTGCAAACAAAACGGCCTGTTTCCGTTTCCCAGCGCTAGGGTTAAAGATTTGGGTGAACCAGGTGGGGAACAGTTGAACCGGTTTCGCTCCAGCGGAGCGAGATGTTTATAGCTAATAGCCCACCCTAAAACCTCTTCGCTCTGTAGGAGCGAAACACGCCCGCGGCCCTTTGCCAGGCAGGTAAAAACAGGTTGCGCTCCTAAGGAGCTGCGGACCAAAATAAAACAGGACCCGGCTATAAACATCTCGCCCCTCGGGGGCGAAACAAGTAACGCTACCGCTTGCGGGTTCTACACTTCCGGTTCATCGAGTCTTTAACAATTGGCCAAACCTCAAGCAAATACTGCAAAAGCAACGCTCAAAAGCGCGGCTGACTTTGCGGCTCGGGTACAGGCGGAACTCAAATCAGCATGGTTGCCCGAAATCTACCGTGAACGCGTTCGCAAAACGCGCACGCGGGCCTACAACTTTGAGCAACTCAAGCCAAGAGCGCGCAGCGAGATTCAACACACTCTGCTTGGCGTCGAATTGAAGATTGGATCGCGGCGGCTGTTATGTCCCGACCTGGCGACCGCGCGCTATCTTTCCGTTTTCGCGCGCGCCGGTTGCGAGCAAGTAGCGGTGCCCTACGACATCACGAAAATTTCGCAATTGGCTGACGAACTGGAATCGTCCTGGCACCGAATGCTTTTGCTGGTTGACCATCTCGCTGCACAAAAGTCAGAAGCGTTTCGCAGTCGCATTAGGCAACTGCTGCTGGCAACGATAAGACAGGAAGTTGCAGCAGCAGGCGCGGGCGCTTCAGTTCCCGAATTCAAGCACACCACCAAACAACGATCGTAGCCGTAAAGCAAACTGTTAGTTTGCGTTGGTTAATTCCACTCAAGTCGAGGGCACCATTCCCCGCAAACTAACAGTTTGCTTTACGGCGGCTTGCGTACATTAACGAATCGAAGTTTAATAACAGCTAATGATTGAAGAGCCGATAGAATTACTAAACAACGAACCACCGCCTGCCGATCCGGACGTTCTGCTTCCGTTCCCTTTCCAACACACTTTTTGTCGGTACGAGCCAATCGAGAAACGGATCGAAAAGGCGCGCGTGCTGGTCGTCGATTGTCTGCTGCGAGATGAAGACGATCTTTCCGACCTCGCGCGCACTGACTGGGGTAACGCCACCGCCAGTCAAATCAAGCGCGAGCGCTACATCGCCGGCCTGGCCCTGGCAAATATTCTCGGCAACATCGAACGCCTGGTTAAGAATCCAATAACCGAGGTGACGCATCTGGGGACAATTGCCACGGCCGCGAAAAAGTTTAATCCCGACGCCATCGTGCTCAGCGGCACGTTGCGCGATTTTGACTACTACAATCCTTCAGTAATTGAGACCTTCGGCGAATTTATCAGAACGACCGGGATTCCGGTGCTCGCGATATGCGGTGGTCATCAACTGGTAGGGCTCAGCTTTGGCGCGCAGGTGGTGACGCTGGATCGTTTGGAACAGCACCAGCAGCGTGAAAATCGGCCCATCGAATACCAGTACCGGTTCGTTCGCATTACCGAACCGAACGATCCGATCTTTCGCGGCATGGCGGACGCCGAAGCTTCGGAGTCCTCTAACCAGACCATGCAGGCGCGCGTGTTGCGGGTCTGGCAAAATCACGGTTTGCAACTCGATCGGGTGCCTGAAGGCTTTCAGCTCCTGGCGACGTCGTATCTGTGCCGCAATCAGATGATGGTGAAACGCGACGCAGAACAGCTCATCTACACGGTGCAATTCCATCTTGAAAAGTCATTCGAAGACTGGAACAAGAGCCGCACTCGCTGGGAACATCAAAACGAATCGCGCGACGGCCGCATACTCTTTGAAAACTTTCTCTTCCTCGCGCTGGCACGTCGGAAGTAACCAAGAACTTGCCCGCCAATACCCGCGAACAATCGCCGTCAGTTCCCCTAACTGAAGAAAGTCTAGGCCGCGCGGCCAGGCTGCTTGCTCGAGGCGACAAAGATCTCGCCGCTATTCTCAAGCAATACGGACCGCCGCCGCTTTGGTCACGCAAGCCCGGCTTCGCGACGCTGGTCCAAATAATTCTCGAACAACAAGTGTCGTTGGCATCGGCGGCCGCGCTCTTCGCTCGCTTGAATAAAAGTATCGTTCCGTTTCGCCCGGCGCAGATGCTTTTGCTGGGTGAACCTCATTTGAAATCCCTGGGCTTGACGCGACAGAAAACCGCTTACTGTTTGCACTTATCTCAATTGCTGAGCGAAAAACATCTGAAGCTTTCTGAACTGTCTCGTTGCAGTGATGAAGACGCAAAGGCCCGGCTGATGGAAGTGAAAGGGATTGGCTTGTGGAGCGCAGACATTTATTTGTTGATGGCGTTGGGCAGACCGGATGTGTGGCCCGCGAGGGATTTAGCGCTCGCCATCGCAGTAAAGCAATTAAGGGGACTGAAGGTGCGACCGGGTCCAGATGAGTTGGATGAGATTGGCGAACGCTGGCGACCTTTTCGGTCTGTGGCCGCGCGCATGTTGTGGCAGTACTACCTGGCGCAGCGGAAAGACTGGCAAACGTGACGTCGAGGAACGCAAAGCAAACCGTTAGTTTGTGGTGGTTCGTTGCGCTCAACCCGGATGCCTGGGGACCGCCGCAAACTAACAGTTCGCTTTACCTCGAGGGTCGCTGAGTTATTTCGATATCGTTGAAGTCGTGGTCATCTGTTTGAGGGCCGTAAGATCTATCTGCTTCGTCAGCGGAACGTTTTCAGTGGTGCGCTCGATTAGTTTGTCCACTACCGCTTTTAGATCCCCAGTCTGCTGATAAACCTCGAGTTGCTCATCAGCCGAAGTGCCGCGCTGGAGAATGGTGTGGATGTGTTCGACTTCCTTGCGCGACCCCAATGGATCAAGAACATCGTCGACAAATTCGAGCAGCTCCAGAATCAAATCCCGCACCGGCACTTCTTTCTGTTTGCCGAAGTCGATCATTTTGCCGTCCAGCCCCCAGCGAACCGCGCGCCACTTGTTTTCCTGAATCAACATACGCCGGTAGAGGCGAAAGCCGAGGTTCTTCTCAATCAATACAGTTAGCTTCGCGACTATCGCTTGAAACAAAGCAGCGATGGCAATGGTGTCGTCGACGCGCGTGGGAATATCGCAAATACGAAACTCAAGCGTGGGAAAGAACGGATGCGGCCGGATATCCCACCAGATTTTCTTGCCGTTGTCGATGCACTTCGTCTGGATTAGCAAATCGACGTAGCGCTGAAAACTGCCGTAGGAATCGAAATGATCCGGAATATCGGTGCGTGGAAACTGTTTGAAAATTTCGGTGCGATAGGATTTGAGCCCGGTATTGTGACCCATCCAGAAAGGCGAAGAAGTAGTCAGCGCCAGCACGTGCGGTAGGAAATAACGCGCGGCGTTCATAATGTGAATCGCGCGCTCGCGATCCGCCATGCCCACGTGAACGTGCAAACCAAAGATCAAAAGCGAACGTGCTACTGTTTGCAGTTCCTGCACCAGCAGTTCATAGCGTTCGTCATCAAAAATCTTCTGGTCCTGCCAACGCGAAATAGGATGCGTCGACGCAGCCACGATCGCCAGTCCATTCTTTTGCGCGAGGCTCGAGATAATGCTGCGCAGGCGGGTAATATCGACGCGGGCTTCTTCAATGTTCTTGCAAACACCGGTGCCGACCTCGACCATCGATTGGATCATCTCGGGCTTGATCTGCTCGCCGAGCAGCATAGTGCCTTCCTCGAGAATCTCAACCACGTGTGAACGCAGCTCACGCGTTTGCGGATCGACGATCTGAAACTCCTCTTCTATTCCCAATGTGAACGTATCAAACATAAGTTCTACTCACTTCTGCGCGCCGCGCAGCAGCGCCTTTTGAATCATGCGCCAATCGGGTGTGGCTTTGCGAATAAACTCATGCCGCACATGCTTGAAAGCGCTGACCGCTGAATGCACCGGGCTATAAAGATCAAAGTGTACATACCAGCGTCGCGGCGTCGCGTTTACATAAAGGAAATGCAGCACTGCGTTCGCGCGCGACTTTTCGTAGAAACCCCCACTGGTGTCTCGATGCCTGGCCCAGCGCCTGGTGAAATCTTTGCGGCGGCTCAAAGTCGATTCCAACAGCGGCCAGCAATTAAATGCGATGCCAACACCACCCTCACCATAAACATTGGTGATGTTTCTGATGAGATGCCAAAGTTCTTTCGCCTGCAATCTCGTTAGCAGAAGCAGTAATGCCTGTTGCTTATCAACCGAGAGCGCATTGAACGCCGCTTCATCCGTCGCTGCATCCCAAAGGCCCGCGAGCTTGCCGCTTAAAGCATCGCGCAACTCAGCTGCCAGCTCGGACCAGACGAGTTGCTGAACACCTGCGGCTGTCTCAACCGTTTCCGAGTTCACTTTCAATCAAAGAGCGATTCTCTTCAGTCAGGTTCTGGAACCGCAACCCAACGCCGCGGCCGGGGTTGTTATAGACAACTTCCGCGTTGGCGACCACCTGCTTGCCGCCAGTCAGCGGAATGCGAACCAGCAGCGACGCGCCTTCGGGCAAACTGGCCTGCGTGTTCATATAAAAGCCGCCGACGCTAATGTCTTTGGTGCTGGCCACGCCGGTCGCATCGTTACCGTCAAAAAATACATCGACGATCAGCCGCGAGCGATCATAGCGCCGTCGTTCGTCCGGCTCCGGTTCCTGGCTTTCGTTGAGATCATCAACCACGGTGAGTCTCCTGAGTTTCGCAAACGTTGCCCATATTGTACACGCTTTAGGCGTGCTTTTCGCTGATTATGAATGTAGGAACCATGCCGCCGCCCGAGCTGACATTGGCCAATTCGGTGAACGAAAGCCGCGTAAAAGCCGACTTGACCTTGCCATTAAACAATAATGGATCGAGGTCTACCAGTTGTTCGGCAAACTCGAAAGTGCCGTCAGGTTGCAGAGCGGGAAATGTCTCACGGGCCGTCGGCACCCGTTCCTGCACCAGATAATCGCCAATCTTAAGCGCGTCAGCCAGCGCGCTGTCCCAGGCATTCTCATCCGCCATCCAACCGATCGTGATTCCGTGACCACCGTAATCGTCGTTTGGTTTTAGCACCAGCCGCTGATTGTTTGACCTTATGAATTCCAGAAGGCTGATCTGTTCGCCATGATAATCGCTCGTCTCATCGCGCACCAGCCTGGTCCACGGCACGTGTTTGCGAATCGCTTCCTGCTCGTCGCCGGAAAACAACGATGCGCGCCGCTGATCGGTCAACACCGCAAACAATGCTTTTTTGTGAATCAGCTTCGAGCGAAAACTGTTGACCATGCAGATGGCGCCTGCTCGATAGGCTTCCAACAGCGCGGGATGCTCGCGCATCACCGGCAAATATTCGTTAACCAGCAAGCGCTTGTAAACGATATCGATTTGAAAGTCGCCGGCGCGCAACCTGTTGTTTTTGAATTCCAGTTCATCGGGTGAACATATGCGCGTGGGATAACCTTCCCTTTCAAAGAACTCCTTGAAAAGTTCAAACTCGTTCTGCGTCGGCATGTCTTTCAGATCGACGATGGCAATTTGCGGCGTACTGTCGGGCGTGCGACCGAGGAACTCTTTGTAAGAATCGAGCAGTACGTCGAGCATGAAACGCCGGCCATAAAGTGGCCGAACGTTATAGCTTTCGCCGAACCTCTGCATCACCGGGAGCCGCGAAAAAATATCGTAAGCCGCGTCGACGTAAGCAATGCCCGCCGGACTCTCGCCGTTTAGTTCTACAAAACTGTACGCTTTTTCGGTGAGAAACGAGTCCAACCGTGCGGTCGGTGAAACTGCTGCGTAACCCGGATCGATGCTGATCAGTTCCCGCTCAATTTCCGTGACGCCGAGGTCTGAGACAATGGAATCGTCGGCGATGGCGGCATCCTTCACTTTTTGGATAGCGGACCAGACCGTTTCACAGGCGGTGCAAATCATCGCGAAATCGTCTTCGGCAACGAAATGCGGCCGCAGGTAAGGCGACAGCCGGCGGCCACCAAAGATCAGTTTCGCCTGCTCGAGTCCGTCGTCGAGCATGGCCCGCGACGACTCGGCAAGCTCGCTGTCGCGGAGCAGTTCGTGATAACGCGTGACGGCGTCATTCAACATAAGCGTCGACAATGAATCGTAAACAAGAATGCGTCAGGAGGGCGTTAGAGTATCACAGCCGCCTGAGGCGCGGCCAAGGTCCGGGAAGCAGTACAGCCTTTGAGGTGCTTGAAGTTATTTAACAGCGGGAATAGTGACGGTCAACTTTTTCTTATTTCGCACAACGACGACTGTCGTGGTGTTAGTTTTATTTATTACTCCGGTCGCTGAGCGCCTAACAATCGATTCGCCATTGACGGACTCGATCACGTCGCCGGGCCTGAGCCCTGCTGCGAAGGCAACGCTATTCTGCTGGGCATAAACAATCAGCCAGCCTCCGGTTGCGCCCAACCGCGCCGCCACCCTTGGCTTGATAGCGATGGTTTCTATTCCCGGGATCATGAAGTGACGGTCGGGCAATAGCGCGGTCTTCATCTCAAACAGGTTGGGATCGAAAAACCAATTGGGGGACTCCGCCAACTTGATCTTGAATGCTTCGAAAGCGACTGTGCCCGGTCGCGTAACGGTGAAATTAACAAAGCTGCCCGGCGCCGCGTCCTGAAGAAACAGGGAAAAGTCATCCGCGTTCTGAACCGTTTCATTGTTGACTGTCAAGATGACGTCGCCGGCTCTCAGCTCTGCGCTCGCGGCAGGGCTTCCGGGCATCACCGAAGTCAGCAAGAGGCCCTGGCGTTTTTCTGCCAGCGCGCGCGCACGATCTCCTTTCCAACCACCTTGCAATATTTTCTCGAGACTAAGCCTGCCGATCGGTTCACCGCGCACACCTAACCACGGTCGCGGCACGCTTGCTCGTCGCTCCATCACGCGGCTGGCTGCACTGCGAACTAATCCGACCGGTAAGATTGATGCCTCATCGCCTTCGACGGCATTTACGATTCCGAGCGGCTCTCCGGCACTATTGACGGCAACGGCCCCGATGTTTGCCGGTGTGATTTTCGGCGACTTGATTCTGACGCGCGCAACCGTTTTCATGGCGGTCCGCGTCACGTCGACGACCGTGGCTTCGGTTTCACCGACGCGAACATAGATCCCTTTCGAACCCGACTCGCTTTGTGAAACGGGCTCAGGCCCAATCAGACGCACGCGCTGACCGGCCTGGATCGAATCATTAGGCGCATCTACAGTTTTCGGAAGATTGCTATTGCTGACCGTGATTACGGACAACCCCGTCAACCCATCGAGCCCGACGTACTGGCCAGGTAAATCCTTGCCATCGCGCATAACAATCTTAACGTCGACGGTAGTAAAGCTGCGGTGAAACGTATTTGGCGGTAGTGGCGGAACTGACTTGGGCGCAAAGTCGACTGGTCCAGCCCCAGGCGATGCAGGAGGAAAAGGGGCCATGGGCGCCGCGGGCGCGAACGCCAACGGCGGTGGCAACTCGGCCTCTGCTTCGGGCAACCAGGCAGCGATGGTATGACCATCGCTCAATGCCAGTCCGGCAATCACGTTCGTATGAACTTCACTGGACATCTGAAATGCATCGTCGATGTTCGCGATCGCGCCGAGTTGTTCATTCCCACGCAACAGCAAACGGATGACTTTCAATCCGTTGAGACGATGCAAGATTGTTACAACCTGTGGCGCTGAGACGCCGTTTTCAACTTGAACAGCCGTACTCAGTTTGCTGCTTGGCGCTCGCGGCGCCGGCGATGGTGATGGTGACGTGGGCGATTGCGCGAATGCAGTAACGCACAGGCCCACCGTCAGCGATATTATCGGTCTGATTAATTTCACGATGATCATTGCTACATTAAGACCTGGTCCTTGTACCAGCATCATTACCAGGAATCTCTCGCCGAAACATTTACCGGCGCCGGGTTTCGGGCCAGCACGCGCGACGAACCGAAACTAACTGTCGGCAACGAAATTGTCCGCGAGCTACCCCGCCCATCATCAACCGAAACTTTCAGCGATTGATTAGAAGTACCCAGCGGAAATACGGATGAGCCCATCTCTGTTTCCGGCCGAAAAACGGGCGCGGCAGTAGCGCTTAGATCGGTGGCTTTCATCCGTCCATTGCGAGCAACAAACTGCGGCCGTGAAGTCCCCACGCGTTTGATTAGCTGCCCAGCCCTGCTGCTGACTTGAATATCTGCATCCTTAGAAGGCGTGATTGCGGCAACCTCCGTGGACGCGCCTGGTATTGATTTCGTGGGCCCGTTCTTACCAATCTGCGCGGAGTGCAGCCCTGTTTCGGACGCCGGGGCTTGTGCGACCGGCGTCGATTCGCCACTGCGCGATCTCATATTCATAAAGAGCACAACGAACCCGAAAAGCAAAAGCAATGTGGCAAAGGCAATCGAGCGCATGCCAAAACCGTTTCCAGAGACTTCACGACGCGCAGAGTGTGAAGCCGCCAGCCGCGCGCGCAACTTAAAATCAAAATCAGCAGGAGCCTCAACGCCGCTGAGACTCGCCGCCATTTCCTTGAGTTGCTGCTGCTCTTTGCTAAAGGTCGCGCAGGCATCGCAGTTTCTCAGATGGTCGCGTGCCGGCGCGGCTAATAGTTCGCCGCTTGCGGCTTCCTCGATTTCGCGACGTGTGCTGCTACAGTCGATTCTCTTCATGGTAGTCCTCAGAAATAAGCTTTCATCTTCTCTCGCAAAAAACCTCTGGCGCGGCTGATGCGAGACTTCACCGTGCCTTCACTCGTTTGCAGTATGCCGGCAATCTCCTCATAGCTACGGCCCTCAACATCGCGCAGAATTAACGGCGCGCGGTACTTTTCAGGAAGCGTGGCGATCGCTCGCGCGATTGCGTTGCGCCGCTCAGTATCAACCAGTTCCTTATCCTGCAGCGGTCGTTCGTCAGCGGGATTAAACTCCTGAGGCTCCCCACCGTCTCGCGACTGGAAAAATCCGGTGAGCGAAACCAACTTGCGGCGTTTTCGCTTGCGCAATTCGCTGATCGCAAGGTTCGTAGCAATGCGATAGATATAAGTTGAAAACGCATAGCTAGTCTGATAGCGCTCGGCGGCGCGATAAACTCTTACGAAAGTCTCCTGGGCCAGATCGACGGCGCCGTCATAGTCGTTCGTCATGCGGTAGATGTAGCTTGTGATCTGATTTCGGTAACGGCTCACAAGCTCAGCAAACGCATCCTCGTCGCCCACGCGCGTCGCTTCCAACAACGCGTGGTCACTGGTCGGGCTCGGGCTCGCGACCACCTCAGGCCGCAATGCAGCAGCAAAAGGGAGATTATCGATCGTGCTTACAGTGTCCATCAGGGCAGGTAGGCTCTTCCACGCGCTGACGAGCGTCCTTGAATTTTCGCTAAATTCGCTGCTTGTCCAGGCGGCCTCCGTCCCCCGATTATACCCTGACCGACCACTGGCCGCAGTTCATACACGCTCAAGAGCCGGCTGGGTTCCGAAAGGATGAGGCCGACTTGATTAGTGAATTTGGCGCGAGAGTTGGAGAGTTCTGCGTTCCGCAAAAAAGTCGCCAATTACGGGCGCGGCAATTACGGTTCACAGATTGGCGAAACGCTCATAACGAACCCAGTCGCGTCAACACTTTCGCGCTCGCGGCTTCGCCGCCTTCCGTGCGGAAAGGCTGCGCCTTTCCGTTCGTCTGCACATTAGTCGAGGCTATGCCTCCGACAGAGGCGTAGCCTCAAGGATAAAAAACACTTTCCGGAAAGGCAGAGCCTTTCCGCACGGAAGGCGG
>DNND01000003.1:20794-50071 GCA_003488005.1 Blastocatellia bacterium
CACGGAAGGCGGCAAAGCCGCGAGCACCAGAGTGCTAATTAGCCAACCGTCAACCCACGATTGAACTTTTTTAGGAAAGATTATGGAGGCGAGACCCTTAAGCCTCGGGACTCTTAAACACCGAATCGTCGATCTTGATTCCGTAGGTGACAGTGAGGATGCGGGTCTCGACGGCTTCCCTGCCGTTTTCAATCAGCACGGTCCGATAAGGGACCAGCGTGCTTTGAGCGTATCGATAATCGAAAAACTTCCGAACGAATTTGGCAGGTGAGCCGCCGGGTACTGGTTCCTCGTATTCAAGCCAGAGAATGCGAAGAGTCTTCGAGCTGATGTAGTACCGGGTGGACTGTTTGTCCTTGTCCACCAGGTCCAGCACATAGAGATCAATTCCCTTCTGCTTTTCCTTGCGGACCAAAGTGACGGTGGCGCCATTTTCTTTGTAGCGCAGCAACGTATCGATGCCGTGATGTTGTTGCGAAAGGAAAGTGTTGGCGGCATCCTGACGAGGGGTAAAGGCTGCGCCGTTAATAATTCCCCAGAGATGGCCGTCGCCAAAAATCAACGAGTATTCGAGCGTCGGCGCCTTTTGATCCAAACGGATCTTGTCTTTGTCTATGCTTTCGCCGCGAACAAAACGGCGCTCGTACGAGGCTTCTTCGTTCCGGCCGTCTGTGCCGAAACGCACGATGCGTCCCCGCTCAATCCCATTACGGCGAATCTGCGACAGAATATTTCTTGAGCCATAAACGAACACCACCGATTCGGCGATCTGTTCTCCAGTGAGAGTCTTTGGTTGATCGGCCGCGCCCACACTTGGCCAAGCTGTTCCCAACAGGAACGCACAGCAAAGAACAAAAATGATGACTAAACGATGCAAGTTAATCTCCAGGGAACGGTGCGACAGTCACACACAAAAGATTGTTGAATCCAGCGGGCGGATTGTACCATACGCGCATTTCTAAAACCGGCAGCGAAACGCCTTGAATTGATGCGTTTGTAGCATCGTCGGGATGCCCTGAGCCTTGAGAAATGCAAGGATGCCAAGCGCCCGTTGACTGAGTTAAGATCACCCGGTCGATCACCACCAGGCCTCTCCTTCCCGCAATTGACAAGCCTTCTGCTTAAATCGTAGTCTCCAAGGTTTTCCAGCAGACCCCTACGAAGTAGACGAGAAGTAACACGAAACCAATGGCGGTTCAGTGTGATTTGGACACTGTGGATTCAAGTTGGAAGCGCCACAGAACATCGATTGTCTTTTCGCCCCAGCGGGGCGAGATGTTTATAGCCTGGTGATCCTTTTCTTTGCTCTTAGCTCCGGCGGAGCGCAACCGCTTTGCCCGACCGGGCTAACGGTTTCTGCCGGGTTTCGCTCCTACCGGAGCGAGATCTTTTTGGGGTGCGTTCGTAGCTATAAACATCTCGCTCCGCCGGAGCGAAAGGCAAATCCACTGTTGCACTTGGAAATTGAATCCACCCACAAGTATTCGATCAGGATGGAGTGAGCTATGAAGAAGGTTGGCATTTTAGTTGGGCGCGAGAAAACTTTTCCGGAAGCCCTGATCAAGAACATAAACGAACGTGGCGACGGCGAGGTTGTTGCTGACTACATCAAGCTCGGTGGGATCAAACATGATGCACCGCCGGCATACGATTTGGTAATTGATCGCATTTCACACGAGGTGCCTTTTTATCGCGCCACTTTGAAACGGATGGCGCTTGAAGGTACGGTCATCGTCAACAACCCGTTTTGGTGGTCCGCCGACGACAAGTTTTTTAATTACTCGCTGGCGACCAAGCTCGGCGTCGCGGTGCCGCGAACGGTGTTGCTGCCGCAGAAGGATTACATCAAAGGAATTACCAGCGAGAGTCTGCGCAATCTCGAGTTCCCGCTCGACTGGCAGGCGATCGTCGACTACGTAGGCATGCCGGCCTTTCTCAAGCCCTTCGATGGCGGTGGCTGGAAGAATGTTTCGAAGGTCAATTCGCTCGAAGAGTTGTGGGCCGAGTACGATCAGACTGGGACGCTTTGCATGACCTTGCAGGCAGCCGTTGACTTTGAACAGTTCGTGCGTTGTTACTGTGTCGGCCAGGACGAAGTAATGATCATGGCCTACGATCCGCGCAAGCCTTACCTTTCTGGCGAACAATACATTCACAATCCGGATTATCTATCGCCGCAACTGGCCGATCGGGTCAGGAAAGACGTGCGCACACTTTGCACCGCGCTCGGATACGATCTGAACACAGTCGAGTTTGCAATCCAGGACGGCATTCCGTATGCGATAGATTTCATGAACCCGGCGCCGGACGCTGAACTTGCTTCGGTCGGCGAGTTTTACCATCACTGGATCACGAATGCCGTAACCGATTTAGTATTTAAGCGCTTGGGCGAACAACGTGAGCGACCTCGATATCGTTGGGATGCGTTGCTGAACCCGGCACCTATTAAGACAGAGGCCGTTGCTTCTCGATCCGAACAACAGTCGCGAACAATACAGCCGAATGCCGAGGCGAAGGCAGCGACGGCGGCTGGTGAAGCGAACGACGCAACCGACGAACGGAAAGCAAAAACAACGTCGCGAACCGGAACCAGGAAAGAAGGACGGAACTCAACCCGTTCGAAGACATAAGCCGAGCTGCCGTCACAAAATTGAATGTGATTTGTACCGCGAAGCGGTTACGTAACTTAGCCCAGGGTTGCCGCGCCGCGCGGCTACCCTGGGTAAACGGGTCCAGGCATGGCGATACCCCAACGGGGTTGTGGCGGTTCTCGATCGGTAACGGACGCAACCGCTTCGGGGTGGGGCCCTCTTCGACAATTCGATCCCAGGGTAGCAGCGCGACGCGGCAACCCTGGGCTAAATTACGTAACCGCTTCGCGGTACAGAAAAAAGGTAGAGCCACGTTGGCTCTACCTTTTCCTTTTTCAATTGTTATTTATTGCCGTGCCGTTACTCAACCAGCCGCGGCGTGCTGCGCCGGCCGAGCAGCTTGATGCCAAACAAACTGAGGACCCAGGCAAACAACGATGATGTGGCGAGCGACCAGCAAATGCCGGCAAAGGACGAATCAAAATATGCGGCGACTAAGGCTACGAGAATGCTGGCGTTGGTAACGCGCGCTGCCAGCCGCCTTATCCGCAACGAATGTTGTAGCCAGTTTATGCGTCGCAACTCTGAATTAAGATAATCATCGTCGTCATTGAGTTGCGCATAGTAATCCGCTTCGCGCCGCGCGTAGTCAACTAAAGCTTTGTCCGAAGCCGCCATGCTCGCATCGCGATACTGGTTAATCACGTGGGCGAGTTTTCCGTCACGCAGAGCAAGATTCGCAAGCCCCACCCGCGCCTTAAAGTTTCGCGGCTCCATGGCTGATGCCTTTTGCAGATTTCTCCGCGCGGCGTTGAGTTCTCCCCACTCAAGAAAAATCTCTCCAATCGAAGTCAGTAATCCGGGCTCAGCGGCAGCGCGTTGTGCGGCAAGTCGCAAGGCAGCGCGTGAACGCTGCAGCAGTTTTGCATCGCCGGCACTACTCGCCTGTGACCGCAGCAATCGAGAAAACTCAAAGAGCAGCCGGCCATCATTCGGGAACGCTGTTAGCGCTCGCCGAAAAGCCTCGCGCGCTTCCGCCAGCCTGCCGGCAACTCTCAGCTTGCTGCCCAGCTCTCCCAACAGCAGCGCGCGACCAGGTTCCATTGCGGGCTCACCATCCGGGTCGGCAACGCCATCGCTGCCTGACCGTTTGCTCCCGCCAAGTTTAAAATCCGGTGTTGCAGTTTCAAGAACATCGGAAGAAGCGAGTTGCAGTTCATTCACTTCGGCGTCGAGCTCTTTCGGATCGCAGAGGTAGTCGCGCAGCTCTATCGTTCGCAAATCCATCTTGTCATCGTGAATTAGCGGAAATAATTGGCGCACCATATTGCGATAGCTTTTTCCGCCAGAAGCAAAAGTGAATTCAACCTTCCGGCCGGCAATCTGCGTGCGATAGCGATAGCGAACCTTGCCACCCTTTTTGATAGTGCGCACCGCCTGGGTCTCGACTCTTTCAAACTGCTCGAGTCGCAGTTTCTTTGGTCCAATGCCAAGTAGCCGAAGCAAAGCCGGCGCGAATCCCCGTCGCGACAAAGCGGCCCCGTCAAATTCGATGCGATCGCGCCACGCGAGCAAAGGAATAACGAGCCATGCCAGGGCGACGACCGCGAGCGCGTAAATGTCCCGCTCGGATCGCAGCAACAATCCTGAGACAAACGTCAACACGCTGGCCGCCGCGAGATACGAACCCGGCGACACGCGCACGCTTGCCAGGCGTGAGCCTTCCCGAGGCCGTTCACGCCGGCTCGCAACTTCCGCCAGGCTGTTCAGAGTTTCAATTTGATCGACTTCGTTCATTTGACGGTTTCATTCGCGAGGCCGCATTCCACCGGCACCTCTAATGTAAATGTTCCGGTGCTGCCGGGTTCAGTGTAACGCAAGTCAGCAAACTGAACGAGCGTTTGAGTTGTACAGTTAGGATCTGCGATCTGCAAAACGGGAAATCTTGCGAAGCCCAAAAACACCTGCGCGCGATAGTCTGCCTCGGCACGCGTAACAACCGGAGATGAAAACGCAGTAGGTTTCTGATAACGAACCAGATGTGCAGGTTTAGATTCCCCATCGCTTAGCGCCAAGTCAAAACGGTACGCTGAAGTTTCCGTTTCGACGATACAGATCCAACGAAGCGGATTGGCAAGGGTTGGCATCGCCGCCATCGCCACCGGATGCTCATTCGCAGTTTTAGCAAGCTCAGTTGCGACTGCCGAAAGGCGGCGCAGGGCTAATGCATGAACCGCAAATAAACCGGCGACGTAAAGAACCATTATCATGAGCGCGACGCGCGGTATTTTTGCGCCCCAACGCAGACCCATCTCTCGCGTATAGAGAACTACAAGCCCAACCAATGCGGTTATCCAAATAATGCGAAGCGGCAACGCGTTCGCCAAGCCACCGCGACTTGCGGGGCCGAAAAAAACCAGGAAGGTCGGAATTGCAGCCATTACCAGCCAAATGAAAGTCTGAAGTCTCGTTCTCCTTGCCACCAGAAAAACAGCGCCGCCCAGGACCAACCAAAAAACCGGGTCCATGATGAAAACTAAATCCCCATAAAACCAACGCGAGTTCCATGGCAACAAAAACCGCACGCCATAATTATTGGTCCAATCCAGCAACGGATGCGTGGCCGTTACCAGGATGGACGCGATCATTAGCCCGCGCAGCCGAGTGGCCGGCTTGCGCTTTCGCAAGCGAGCGATCAACCAGGCACAGCCATGAAAGAAGAGCGGCAGCGCAACCGCAAGTACAATCGTCCCCAAAATCGAATGGGTAATGCCGCGATGATTTTGAAGGTAAGTCCAGCGTCCGCCGACGAGGGTAACAATGTCGGCATCAGGTGAGTTAGCGGCCAGCACACACAGCCCGGTGGCGCCCGGCGAAAGTTTTTCCAGACCTGCTTTTGCGGCAGCGAGTCCAACCAGGGAATGAGTCAGGTTGTCCATTCGCTGCCAACCTTAGCTTTCACAGTTGGAAAGGTCGAACATCGAGCGAGAAAAATATTAGAACGGAAGATCCGAAGCGGGCGCCTCGGGAGTTAGTTTGGCGTAACGTTCAGGATCGAGCTTTTCCAGTTTTTTACTTGCCTCGCGAGCGGCCGCGGATGGCGGCGATGGAGTACCATCGCTGTCTTTTGCTTTGCGTGAGTTTTCGACAATACTGAACAACAAGTCCGCCGCTTCCTTTTTCTTGTCCTGCTTCTCGTAGACCGAAGCCAAACGCAAATTTGCAGTCTCAGCAGTGATTACCGGGCTGTTCTTTTGCGCAATTTGGACGTAAAGCTGCGCGGCTTCGTCATACTTTGCGTCCGCTTCTTTTGCCTGGGCCAAAGCGAAGGTCGACAAAACTGAAACCTCGGGCACGTCGCTCTTGGTCATCTCCGTCAGTTCAGTCAATCCCTTTTCACGATCGCTGTAGAGCAAGTTTGCGGCAATGAAATAACGAGCTTCGGACCGATAAGGATCGCCATACTTGGCAGCAACTTTCTGAAACTCTTCAATCGCTTTTTGCGCGCGCTCTTGCTCGCTGCTGAACGTTGGCCCGGTCGGCGCGACCGCTGGCGGCGCCAACGGGTTGGTAACCGGAGCACTGGCAATGGCGATAGCCCGGCCCAGCGCGCGTTGCGCTTCATCTGCCTTGCGGTGGCGCCAGTTCAACCAAAAACCAATCAGCACCGCCAGCACAATGACGCCGACTATTCCGTAAAGGAGAGCCTGGCCTCGGCCTTCCAGCCGGTCAGTCACGCGGTCAAAAACTCTGCCCGCCGTATCGCGAAATTTATCGTGCTGCAATTCGCGCGCGCGTTTCTTGTTGTACTTTGCCACTTATTCTCTCTCGCAAGTTCCCATGGTGAACTGCGTTCTTTGGGGTGTATGATTCGAGAAACAGTAACTCTAGTGGGTGGTCAGAAAACTTGTCAAGCAGGGTGCTTGTATAGTATTCCAAGCGCGAAAAACAAAAACAGCATCCAATCAGAGAGCATGGAATCCGAAACGGGAACAAACTGGTGGCGGGCGGTGTCTAACCGCTCGACTGTCCGTAAATGGGCAGGGACCAGCTCCTCCGATTGCGGCCCGAGGGGTAACAGGTGAGTTACGGAGAGCCAATAGCCCTCGGCGGGCAAATGGAAATGGAGCAGGTTGCGATCGCAGCCTCCGTCGGCTTGCGTCCGTCGGCAACCCAGGAGTTCATTGAAAGATTAAAGCGGCGCGAAGCAGCGGCGTTCGAAGAGCTGATCGCCGAACGTTCCGGCGAGATTTACGGCTTGCTGTTTCGCCTGACTGAGAATGGTGAAGAGGCTCGCGACCTGACGCAGGAGACTTTTCTGCGGGCTTTCCAGAACATCGACCGTTTTCGTGGCGACGCGGATGTTCGCACCTGGATTTACCGGATTGCCATCAACCAGGCGCGTAACCGGTTTCGCTGGTGGCGCAGACGCAAGCGCGATGCGACCGTTTCGTTGGACCAGAATCAGGGTGAGTCCGGACAGAGCATTATCGGCACACTCGCCGAGCCGTCAGAGAATCCGGAACAGCAAACCCTGGCGCGCGAACGTGAACTGGCATTGCGATCAGCACTACAGCGTTTGGGCCAAGCTTATCGGGAAACCGTAATCCTACGGGATATCGAAGGATTCACGTACGAGGAAATTGCCGAGACATTGGGAATTAACGTCGGCACCGTAAAGTCAAGACTGGCGCGTGGTCGCCAGGAGCTGCGAAAGAAGTTGGAAGGATCTTTGTAAGAATTTCGGATTGCGAATTTCGGATTGCATTCCTTGGGCACTTGGCGGACTGAACTTGAAGAGCACCCGTGTGCGACTGAAATAAATTCGAAATCCGAATTCCGAAATTCGAAATTCCAGGTGGATGGTCGACCCGCCCCGGTTCACAAAACTCGGTGCCAAATGGGTCGAAGTGAGAAAGCGAGTCTGAGGACAGAGTGAGTTTACGATGAAGCGAATTTGAAACGTGGCCAGCAACACCCGTTACAGCATCGCCCAAGTCGGAATTGCTTGACTCCACAGAGAACGCCCAAGTTGCTTCTTTAGATGCAACAGCCGGGGCCGGCCGGCCATCCTGAGAATTTCGGATTGCGAATTCGGATTGCGGATTTGGAGAATAGCAACGAGTCAAAATCCAATGACGCGAATCGAAATTCGAATTCCGAAATCCGAAATTCGAAATTTGCTTATGAGTTGTCAGGAAACAAAACGATCACTGTCGCAATACATGGACGATGAACTGTCCATGGCTCAGCGCGCACTAGTCGAGACTCATCTTGATTCCTGTCCTGTCTGCCGCGCGGAGCTGGTCGAACTGCGCACCATGAGGAATAGCCTGCGCCAACTCGCTCGGCCAGTTGCTCCGTCGGCTTTGCTGCCGGCGATAAGCGACGCCTTGATGATCGAAGCGGCGGCGCGTCGACAGTCGCCCGTCCCTGGTCTTCGTGAACAGATAGTAAATTGGATCGAGCCGCGTCTGATGCCTTACAGCGTCGGATCGCTGGCGTCGGTAATTCTTTTCACCGCCATGCTGGTCGGACTGCGCCCACATTTCATCGCGCTACACGAGGCGGCAAGACAAACCGATTCGGCGATCGTTATTGAACGATGGACGCCTTACGATTTGACCAAGCCGGTTACGCCCGAAGACTTCTCTGCGCGGCGCGCGCCGTTCGCCGAACAATCACCCAGCCTCAATCCCGGCGGTGCCCTGGCTACCTTGACTGGAAACTATGCCCAGCCACGGATTGGGCAATTCCAGGAAGGCGATGACATGGTTGTGGTAGCAGACGTTTTCAGTAACGGCACGGCGTCTTTAGCTGACGTAGTGCAAGCGCCACGCGATCGGCAAATGCTCGCTGACTTCGAAGTTGCCTTGCGACAGAGCACTGCCTTTGTACCTGCCTCGCTCGATCGTCGTCCCGACACAATGCGCGTGGTTTTCACGGTGCAAAAGGTTGATGTGCGCGATCGAAGTTTTTAATATCTTGTTCCAACAGCGACTGCGAACCAATGAGGTCGGTACCGCCTGCGGTAGCGGGTGGGTTGTCGCGGCAGTCATAACGTCGGAAGAATCTCGTCTTGCCCAAGCAATCTTGTTCGGGAGCAACCCACCCGCTACCGCAGGCGGTACTGACCTCATTGCCTCGAACCGTTCCTGGTTTTCTAACACACTCCCACGTCTTTTTTCCCAACTCGCTAATTGAGCACGACGCCAGTTTTCACCTGCTTGACGCACCGCACCCCGCGTGTTAGTTTGCCGATTCATCCTGATTATTTAGTATTTCGAATTGAATCAGACTGATCGCAAGAGTCTGACGCCCGCAACATGACTGCTGTCGCCGAGATCAAACGCACGCCGCTGAACGCGGTCCATCGCAACCTGGGCGGACGCATGGTCGATTTTGGCGGCTGGGACATGCCGGTGCAGTATCCGGCCGGAACGGTAGAGGAACATTTGCGCACGCGGCGAGCCGCTGGTCTGTTTGACGTTTCCCACATGGGCGAGATCGATGTGCGCGGCGCTGAGGCGATCGCTTTCGTAAATCGCATAACTTCGAACGACGTTACAAAGTTGATTGATGGCCAGGCGCAATACTCAGCGCTGACAACGCCTGACGGCACCGTCATCGACGACCTGTTGGTTTATCGTTTTTCAGCCGACCACCTGCTGCTCGTGGTGAACGCCGGCACGACTGAAAAGGATTGGGCCTGGATCAAGTCGCACCACAAAAACGAGGCGGTCGAATTAAGAAATGTCAGCGCAGATTATTGCCAGCTTGCGATTCAGGGACCGCGCGCGCTCGAAATTCTCCAACCGCTAACTGATTTGCCGCTCTCAGAAATCAAGTACTACCACTTTGCCGAAGGAACGGTTGACGGCGTCCCGGCGATCGTGTCGCGCACCGGATACACGGGCGAGGATGGCTTTGAAGTTTATGCTGCCGCAACCATGGCCGAACGGCTTTGGCAGAAACTTTTGGAAGCGGGAAAGTATGGCTCGGATGATGGCGTGCTTCCCTGCGGCCTCGCCGCGCGAAACACCTTGCGGCTGGAAGCAGGGATGGCGCTCTACGGCCACGAAATTGATGAGACGACCACGCTGCTCGAAGCAAACCTCGGTTGGATTTGTAAATTGAACAAAGGCGACTTCGTCGGCCGCGACCGGTTGGCCAAGCAAAAGGAAGAAGGTGTGCGTCGCCGCCTGGTCGGTTTCGAAGTGAAAGAGAGAGGCATCGCGCGCGACGAACAGGAAGTGCTGATTAACGGCGAACGCGTCGGTAAAGTTACGTCAGGCAGTCCGGCTCCCTATCTGAAGAAAAACATCGGCATGGCTTATGTGCCAACTGAATTCGCAAACGAAGGTCAGGCGATTCAGATCGATGTTCGGGGTAAGCTGGTCGGCGCAGAGATCGTTAAGACCCCGTTTTACAAACGCGAGAAACAATAAGTACTGATACAGTTTGATTTGAGACGACCGAGTGGCGTGAGGTCAGTACCGTCCGCGGTAGCGGATGGGTCCAATGATTGCCGCTTGGCAATCGCCGATTTCCAATTGGTGTCTAGCGATCGGGCCAATTGGCAATTAGCAATCGAAAATGGCAATGTTGGAACCCATCCGCTACCGCGGACGGTACTGACCTCCTTACACTCGGTCGGTTCAAATCAAACTGCATCGGTGCTGGTGATGTACTTGTCACATGAAAAACGGCGGACTGTGCCTTACAATACATCTTTTGCGATTAACAACTGACTACGGACAACTGACTGACTAACAGCCAAATGGAAATTCCTAAACAATACGATCCCAAACAGGCCGAACAACATCATTACGAACGTTGGGAGCGCCAAGGGTTTTTCGCGCCCGAGATCAACCGCGATCCACTCGCGCCGGTCTTTTCAATCGTGATTCCGCCGCCGAACGTGACCGGTTCGCTGCACATGGGCCACGCGCTGCAGCACACGATGATGGATGTGCTGACGCGCTACAAACGCATGTGCGGCTATCGCACCTTGTGGCTGCCCGGCATGGACCACGCCGGCATCTCGACGCAAATGGTGGTCACGCGCGAACTTAAAAAAGAGGGATTGTCGCGGCACGACCTTGGCCGCGAGAAATTCGTCGAGCGCGTTTGGAAATGGAAACAGGAATCGGGCGGACAGATAACCAAACAGATGCGGCGCGAGGGCGCGTCAGTCGATTGGTCGCGCGAAAAATTTACGATGGACGCCGACCTGACGCGGGCCGTGCGCGAAGTTTTCGTTCGTCTCTATGACGAAGGAATGATTTATCGCGGCAATCGCATCGTTAACTGGTGCCCAAACGATCAGACGGTGCTGTCGGATTTGGAAGTAGAAAAGATAGCGCAAAACGGTAAGCTTTATTACCTGCGCTACCCGCTGAAAAATGGCAACGGTCATGTGACGGTTGCAACAACGCGGCCGGAGACGATGCTCGGTGACACGGCTGTGGCCGTCAACCCGGAAGACGAACGCTATCGCGCGCTGGTCGACGAGACCGTGTTGCTACCGCTTACCGGACGCGAGATTCCGGTTATTGCCGACGAGTTTGTTGAACCAGAATTCGGCACCGGCGCGGTGAAGGTCACGCCCGCGCATGACGCGAACGACTACGAGATGGGCCAGCGGCATTCCTTGCCGGAATTAATTGTAATAGATGGCCAGGCAAAGATGACGGCAGACGCCGGCGAAGAGTTTGCAGGCCTCGACCGCTACAAAGCGCGCACAAAGGTAGTCGAAAAGTTTGAAGAGCTTGGTCTGCTCGAGAAGGTGGACGACTACGAGTTTGCAATCTCGAAATGCGAACGATGCAAGACGGTGATTGAGCCGTTGATCTCGACGCAATGGTTTATGCGCATGGACCAGTTGCGCGACCGCGCGCTTGAATCGTTGCAGCAAGACAAGGCGCCGCAGTTTGTGCCGGAAGTTCCCTACGAAAAAGTTTATGCAAACTGGCTCGAGAACCTGCGCGATTGGACCATCTCGCGGCAACTTTGGTGGGGTCACCAGATTCCGGCCTGGTATATGCCGGATGGCACAGTCGTAGTCGCGCGTTCGGAAGAGGAAGCTCGTGCGAAAGCGGGCACGGCCGAACTGACGCAGGATCCGGACGTGCTCGATACCTGGTTTTCGTCCGCGCTCTGGCCGTTTTCCACTCTGGGCTGGCCGGAAGAAACAAAAGATCTAGCAATGTTCTATCCGACGTCGGTGCTGGTGACCGCACGGGACATTATTTTTCTGTGGGTGTCCCGCATGGTGATGTCGGGTTTGAAGTTTATGGACGAGGTACCTTTCGCGGATGTATTCGTCACCGGCACGATCCTCGACGCCCACGGTCAGCGCATGTCGAAAACGAAAATGAACGGCGTCGATCCGTTGGAGGTATTCGACAAGTATGGCGTGGATGCGACGCGCTTGAAACTCGCTTCGGTTGGCAGCACCGACATTCGCTGGAGCGAGAAGCAGGTCGAAAGCTATCGCAACTTTGCCAACAAGATTTGGAACGCCGCGCGGTTTTGCCTAATGAATTCAGAAGGCGCAACGATTGATCCTGACACATTGAATGTCGGTCCTGACTCAGCGTTGCACGATCGCTGGATAGTTTCGCGTCTTAACAAGACGGCGCGAGACGTGCGCAAGGCGCTAGCTGGTTACGAATTTCACGAGGCAGTGCAGACGCTTTATCACTTCTTCTGGGACGATTTTTGCGATTGGTATATCGAATTAACGAAAAGCGAAATCAGCGCCGAAGAAGCAAGCGCAAATCGCACTGAAGCACGCACGCGCTTGCTGACCGTGCTCGAACAATCGCTACGACTCTTGCATCCTTTCATGCCCTACATCACTGAAGAGCTTTGGCAGACGCTGCCGGGAGTGAGCAGCGCCTTGCTGCATCCCGCCTATGCAGATGCGACGCCGTCGATCATGCTGGCAGCATATCCCGAGGGGCAGTCGGAGTTAATCAATGAGAATGCCGAATGGGAGATGCAGGCGGTCATTGATCTCATCACGCGTGTGCGCAACATTCGTTCGGAGATGAATATCAAGCCAGGCGAACGCGTGACGCTGTTGATTGGTTCACCGGATGAGAAACTACGCGCGGTGTTCAGGGCCAACACCGCGCAAATCAGCAGGCTGGCGCGGGCTGCCGAAGTTTCAATCGATGAAAAACTTGAAGCGCCGCGTGCTTCGGCTCGAGCGGTTTTGATTGGCGGCGCGGAAGTCGCAGTGCCGCTCGAAGGTTTAATTGATTTCGAACAAGAGCGCCAACGGCTAACCAAAGAAAAAGAGAAATTGTCAGCCGAGGCCGCAAAGCTGGAGGCTCAGCTTGCCAATCCTCAATTTGCTGACCGGGCGCCGGCCGAAAAGGTCGAAGAGGTGCGCGCCCGCATTGCCGACATCGCCCAGCGGAACGCACAACTCGATCAAAGTATTGCGAACCTAGGGTGAAGACACTGCGAGTAACGCCAAAGCATTACGGCCAGAGCTTCGTCCAAGAGTTTTGGACAATCTAAGGTACGGCTTTGCCCTACCCAGCGAAATACTTTAAGGAATACTTATGGCCTTATTTAGAACAGATCAAAAGGAGCTTTCCATTGCGTAAACTTTTCATCTTGTTAGCCGTCAGTTGTCTAATTCTCGTGGCTCTCAGCCTGGCTGGAAGCCGCAAAGCCATCGCTACCAACAGTGGATACAAAAGCGAAGTCAACACGATTGTTCAGGACGCGCCGGGATCGCGTTGCACGCGTCTCCGCTACAAAGACATGGAAAAGCGAATAAAGGTAGTTGGTTCGCGGTGCGGGCGCTCTCGGCCACGTGATGGCGAATTTCTACGGAATTCACCACCTACCGTCGCAATTAACGCTTCAACGAAAACTCTAGTTTTTGGATGCCCGGGTGGAACAGTATCCTCTACCTGCAATAATGAAATGAAGACATCACTGTCCTCGAACGCCGCTGATTCTGACGGCGACAGTCTGCTTTACACCTACTCTTCAACCGGCGGCCGGTTCACTGGTGATGGTCCTCGCGTTCAATGGGATTTGAGCGGCGTGAACCCTGGAGAATACACCGCCAACGTCGAGGTCGATGATGGGTGCGGTTGTATCGCTTTCTCATCCACATCAGTGTCGGTTGAAGCATGCAGCTCGTGTAAGTAATAGGCGGGCAATCAGTTCCGCGCCAGTTCAAGTTAAGGAACCAGTCGCGAGGATAGTCGTTTAAATCTCAAAGCGGTGGCGCGAGCTTGAAGGGCTCTCGCCACCGGCGTATCTTTTAGGGGAACTCCTGTGGCAATTGAGGAAGTAAAAATGCAAAATCGATCTATACGCTACATCACGCTTCTATTGGCCATTCTAATTGGCGTCAGTCTGTGCTCGATCGAAACTGATGCGCAGCGGCGGCGCAAGCGGCGAGTCAGGCGTGCGCCGCGGCCGGTAGTCACGAATCCCATTATCGCGCCGCCGGGAAGCGAGCAGGGTGACGGTTCGGAAAAAATCATTAGCACCGCCGATGAAAACGGCAACCCGGTTGATACGGGCGAAGAAGGCGCGCCGGCGAAAAAGAGAGTTGCCAAGAGCGGCGAAGCCAACATTCAACAAACAATCGATGCGCTTTCGAATCAGGTCAACCGGCTCAACGATAAGTTAAGCCAGATGCAGGAGAATGACCGCTCGCTGATCGACATGGAGCGCCTGACGCGCGCCGAGCAACGCGCTGAAAGCATCCGCTCGCAGATGCTGGACACCGAAAGCAAGCTGGCAGATTTACAAGCGCGAATGGACCAGGTTGATTATTCGTTGAAGCCGGAAAACATCGACCGCTCGATTGCGGGTTACGGGACTGTACATCCGGAAGAGGCGCGTGAAGCTCGTCGCCGCCAACTGGAAAACGAGAAGGCGCGGCTGCAGGCGCAAATTAATTTGTTAGAAAACAGTCGCACACGTTTGCAAGCTTCGCTGTCTACGGCGGAGGCCGAAGTCGACCTGCTGCGGCGGCGCATGGACCAGAAACAATTGAACAACGCCTCGCGCGGTGAGCCGGCGGCAACACCGGACAAGCCTTAGTTTGAATCTGAAGCCATGGGTACAGTTCCAGCGGCGGATCTCTATCGCCAAATCGAACAGGCAAACCAACGTGGCGAGCGTGTCGTGGTAGCGACAGTAGCGCGCACTCGTGGCTCGACGCCGCAGCAGCGCGGCGCCAAGATGCTTTTCTTTGCCAGCGGCGAAGCAGCCGGAACAGTTGGCGGCGGTTGCGTCGAAGCGGAAGTCTGGGCCGAAGCGCGCGAG
The DNA here is from genome assembly GCA_003488005.1 of Blastocatellia bacterium. GTDB lineage: Bacteria > Acidobacteriota > Blastocatellia > Pyrinomonadales > Pyrinomonadaceae > PSRF01. The sequence continues at coordinate 35,695 of DNND01000003.1, forward strand.
GCACTGCGCTCGGGACAGTCTGCTTTGCATCACTTTTCGCTGACCGCTGAGGAAGCGAGCGAAGAAGGTATGGTCTGTGGCGGGACCATGGATATTTTTCTTGACGTTTGGAAACCTGAAGCGGAAACGGCATAAATCGGCAATCGGCAATTATGAGACCTTCCCCAACAGGCTGGCCGCGCATTTCCAGCGCCATCTATTATCAGGACGCACCGGCTGCTATCGACTGGCTATGCCGCGCGTTTGGGTTTGAAGTTCGCGTCAAGATCGAAGGTGACGGCGGCAGCATTGAGCATTCTGAACTGACCTACGGCGACGGCCTGGTGATGGTGGGCCAGGCCGGACTTGCCAACAAACCTTCGTTTCGCAAATCGCCGCGTGAAGTGGGCGGCGCGAACACGCAAAACATGATGGTCTATGTTGACGACGTCGAGGTGCATTGCGCTCAGGCGCGCAACGCCGGCGCGAAGATTGTTACCGAGCCGCAAACAACCGACTATGGCGAAGAGTGGTGGACCGATCGCGGCTATGAATGCGAGGACCTCGAAGGACATCATTGGTGGTTCTATCAAAGGCTCCGTGATGCCAAACCCAACACGTAATCAAGGCGGCTGATATGGACTGGCGCTTATTGGCCGCGCCGGCGGGGGCATGCCCCCTTCCTGACCATGAGTTGATTAGAGTTGCGCTTTGATTTGGGATTGAAGGCCTTGCAGAAGGAAAGTATCGAGCTGGTTAGAAAGTCTCTCAGGTTGGGAAGGGGGCATGCCCCCGTTCTTTTGGTAAACGGTATGCCTGAATCATTTGTCGAAAATTACAAAGCCAAGCATCGCCATCCGTTGAATAAGCTGTCGCACAGCATTGGCATTCCGCTGATCGTAATTTCGCTGCCGCTGTTTTTCTTCAACTGGCGCTGGGCGCTGGGACTTTTCATTGTCGGTTGGGCCTTCCAGTTTCTCGGTCATTTGATTGAAGGGAACCAGCCCGCCTTTTTCCGCAACCCGCTCTATCTGCTAGTCGGTCCCTGGTGGTTATTACGCCGCGCCTTCGGCTCGCACAGTTCGCAAAAGCCACCGCTGTCGAAATAGAATCCTTCGAGTATGAAGGATTCAACCGACAACCCCCGCTCAGTTTCTTCTTTGCTCCGTCGCTTTCTCCAGGATGGCGCGCGCGCGATTGTCGTAACCTTGATCGAAGCGCCGCGCAATGTCGGCGCGAAGCTGATCGTTGAAGGGAAGGGAAGTCATCACGGTAGTTTCGCCGATGCGGCCCTGGACGAAGCAGTGATCCGGCAAGCTGTTGTCTTTCTCGCGTCAAAAGAAGAGACGCGCACTTTTTACGGCCGCGAATTCGCGCGTGAGTTGAGCGCGTTCAGCGACGCGCAATTTCTTTTTGAACTAATTCAGCCAGAGCAGAGCGTGGTTATTTGTGGTGCAGGACACGTCGGCGCTGCGCTGGCGCGGCTCGCAGCTTTGTTGGGTTATCGCGCGACGCTGATTGACGACCGCAAAGAGTTCGTAAGGCGAGAAGATTTTCCGGAGACGAATATTGAATTGGTTAAGGCCGAGAGTTGGAGTGAAGCAGTGCGCGCCGCGTCGGGCAACGGACGCGGCGTTTCTGTCGCCATCGTGACGCGTGGCCATAGTGAAGATGAACAATGCCTGCGCGCGGCACTGTCAGCCAGCACTCCCGATTACGTTGGTTTGATTGGCAGCAAACGGCGCACGCGCATCGTGCTCGAACGTTTGCGCGAGTCCGGCATCAGCTCCGAGCAATTAGCAAACGTTCATGCACCTATTGGCCTCGACATTGGCGCCGTCACGCCGGAAGAAGTTGCGCTGGCGATCCTTGCTGAGATTGTTGCCGTTCGTCGCGGCGGCACCGGCCGCTCGCTTTCGAGCCGATAAAACATTCCTCACATCAAGTCATATAATCCATCCACTGAAGCGACTAATATTCTGAGCACGGAAAACGAAACCGTGAAACACAAACAGATGGACATCTCGGAGCTGCAAGCCGAGCTCGAAAAACTTCATGGCGCAAGTTTTGGTTGGGCCCTGAGCTGTTGCCGGCGCGACCGGGCAGATGCAGAAGAAGTTTTGCAAACAGTCTATCTGAAGATCCTTGAAGGCAAAGCGTGTTATCGAGGTGAATCAAGTCTTAAGACATGGCTGTTCGCGGTAATCCGCAAGACCGCGATCACTGAGCAGCGCAAGCGGTTGCTGCGCGCACTAAAATCAATGGCCGTCCCGGGCATCAAACCGCCGCGAAACTCGTTCGCAGCCGAACCCGCGTTGGCGTTCGAACGAACAGAAGCGCAGCAGCAGTTTCAAAAGGCCCTCGAACGTTTGCCGGCGCGCCAGCGAGAAGTGCTGCACCTGGTGTTCTACGAAGATTTGACCGTGCGCGAAGCCGCGAACGTGATGGGAGTTTCGATCGGCAGTGCCCGGCAGCATTACGAACGTGGAAAAAAGCATTTGCGCGAATCGTTGAATCGAGGGGAACTCGACTATGGAATTAGCTGGAAACGAAAAGAAAATCCAGGCGCTATTTCGTGATCTGAAAATCGCGGACGAACGCGTGGCGCCCCGCTTCGTCACCATGTGGAATCGTGCCCAAGCGATGCCACAGGGATCGACGCGCGGCTTGAAGCCATCGTTTGCAGTGGCCATTTGCCTTGTTGTGATCGCACTGTTCTCGCTTTGGTCGCGAAACTGGGAACGAATTCAGAGGTCAACGCCGGCTGCCGTTAGCGTTTTGCAGCAAGCTGAATCAACCATGGTTCCCTCAGTTGCGCCCGTTTCCCCACAACTTGTCATTGCAGAACCGCTTGATCGCGCTAAGGTCCATCGCCCGAGGCGGCAACTTGCAGTACGGCATCAGACCGATAGAGATGCAAACACCGACATTGCCGAGGCTGTCGCGATCTCAAGCTGGCAATCGCCGACAACTATTCTGTTGCAGTCACCGGCGAATGACATGTTGACTACGCTGCCGCAACTTGATCTCTCGGTCAAGGACTTGAAAACATTTCTGCCGGACACATTGCAGTGAAGGAGAAAACGATGAAGATAAGAATCGGAATTATGATCGCTGTCGTCAGCAGCAGTCTGCAGCTTGGCATTCGGCTGCTCCAGGCACAACAACCACTCGCGCCCGCAAGTCCGCCGCTTCCGGCTCATCAACCGTTGGCTCCTGCAAGTCCATTGCTTCAGGCTGAACAGCCGGCGCCGCCCGCAGCTCCGGCAACACCGGGAACCCCGCCTGCGCCGGCGCGCGCCCCGCTACCCCCGCAACCGCCAATGGATCCCCTGGGCGATGTGATGTTTCCGCCGGAGATGATCATGGGCCACGCGCGCGAACTCGGAATTACGGACGATCAGAGAGGCTTTATGCGCGGTGAAATTCAAAAGGCGACGACGCGGTTCCTCGAGCTGCAGTGGCAACTTCAGGATGCGATGGAAGCGTTGCACGACACGATGAAAGGCAATGCGGTGGACGAACAACAAGCACTGTCGCAACTAGAAAAGGTATTGGATACGGAGCGTCAGATCAAACGCCTCCATTTCGGCCTCGGCATTCGCCTCAAGAACCAGTTGACGGCCGAACAGCAGGAAAAACTTCGCGGCATGAGGATGGCGCCCCGGCCTGAGGGCCCGCCAAGGCCAGATGGTCCACGTCGGCCCGAGGATGCGCCGAGGCCGGGTGAGGAACTCCTGTAATCAAGCAAATTCTCGGCGGCATACTCACGCCGCGTTACCTTGCCGTTTGCCTTGACGCAAGCGCAGTCCTCAAAGTAAGCTCCGCGCGTAACGCGACCTATTACTCCACCAGCAATCTTTATCTGTAGTTTTCGCTCATTCAAAACAAAAAATTAAGGAGACTCCAGCCATGGGCCGAATCCTTGCTTTCCTTTACGGAGTGATTTGCTACCTGATCTTCTTCGTGACGTTTCTCTACGCCATAGGCTTTGTGGGAAATGTTTTTGTTCCCAAGGCGATCGACACGGGCGCGCTAAACAGTCCGCTGGGAGTCGCGCTGGTCCTGGACGCGGTGCTGCTAAGTTTGTTTGCCGTGCAGCACAGTGTGATGGCCCGGCAATGGTTCAAACGAGCCTGGACGAGGATAGTGCCGGCGCCGGTTGAGCGTAGCACCTATGTTTTGCTGGCCAGCCTAATGTTGGCGTTGCTTTTCTGGCAGTGGCAGCCGATGGGACCGGTGGTGTGGAACGTTCAAAACGCGACGGCCGGCATGCTCTTGCAAGCTCTGTTCTGGATTGGCTGGGGAATTGTTCTAGTCTCGACGTATCTGGTCGATCACTTCGCCCTCTTCGGACTCAGGCAGGTTTACCACTACGCCAAAGGTAGAGAAGCAGAGCCGATACCTTTTCAGTCGCCCGCTCTTTACAAGATGGTGCGGCATCCGCTGTACCTTGGATTCATCATTGCGTTCTGGAGCACGCCGCATATGACGTTTGGCCATTTGTTCTTCGCGGTAATGACCACCGCCTACATTGTCGTGGCGATTCAATTTGAAGAGCGTGACTTGATTAGATCTTACGGAGAAACTTATCGCGACTATCGCCAGAAAGTTTCGATGCTGATACCGCTGCCAAGAAGAAGATAAGGGCACCGGCCAGTAACACAGACTTTAATGCACTCGGCAAATGAAAAGGGCCGCTCATTGAGCGGCCCTTTTCCTGAATAGTGCTGTGTGGCTCGTTTAGCGACCGGCACTCGCAGCAACATTGGTGTTGCTCAGTTTCGCCTGGAATTGCTGCCAATAGTCCTGAACGAAGCTCTTCTGCTTGCCGTGACCCATGCCGGAACCGAATTCGTACTGGTTCATCTCAGCAAAGGCTTGATCGAGGTTCCAGTGATCATGATTGAAGCGATAGACCGCGCCCATCACACCCGTGCGATGACGGCCTCCCGCGCAGTGCAGGTAAAACTTGCCCGTCGCCGGATCGTCAACCACCTTCAGAAACGCATTTACCTGGTCCATGCTGGGATAGCTCTTATCAACCATGGGGATGTTGATGTAGCGAAGTCCGGCAGCCTCGACGGCCGGCTGTTCATACGAACGCGAATTGTCGGTTAAATCAATCACGGTTTTAATTCCGAGCGCGGCGAGAGCTTGGTAGTCCCCTTGTTCAGGTCGGGCGCCGCGATAAAAGCGCTCGTCCATTTTACCAAAGTTGGAGATTTTGACATTCGGGAAACGGCTGTCCTTGCTCTTGGCAAAGGAAACCGCGGAAAATGAGAAAACAACGGCTAATATTGCAATGACGGTTAGGGAAGACCTTTTAACAAAACTCATTATCTTAAAACTCCTCAAGTAAATCGAACAGGTTGATAACCAGCGGCCCATAAGGCCATAAATCGAAACAACGCTGTCGGGGGATTACTTGATTTCCCGAATTCGGGGAACCAAAAAAGGCAACTACCAGCAGGTAATTACTAACATTGAACTCATCAAACAACCGACAATAAGATTCACGAATTGCTCACGCCGTTGCCACAAAAACTTCCCTGGTTAGTATACCTTTTCGATGAAAAAAGTCCCATTTCGTAGACCCTGAAAGAACCGGAAAAGTGTACCTTTTTTTGCGTCAATTCGATAGCGTTTTGGGGTCAATTAGTCCGCCTCCTGCTGCCGGCAAACAAAGTGTCTTCAAACACCAGATAACAGCGAATGTCCGCAAGCGTACAGACGGCCTGATTTAAGATAAAGCACATCGCCGTAGAATGCGGGTCGAATGGTTTCCCGACTTCAACCGTTCGGCCCGCGACCAATCGAGAGGAGTTCCCCATGTTCCCCGCAACGCTCAGAGCTGGAGTGTGGTATATCGGCGCCGTTTGTCCGCACTGCAAAACGCTCGTACCTTTGTTTCGTGATCTCACGCAAGGTGCATCCAGTTTTCGCGGCAGCTATCAATTGACTTGTCCCGAGTGCAAGCACAAGGGCGTTTTCGAAGGCCAACACTACAAACATTCTCCAACGGAATACCCTTGTGACGGAGCTATCATGCCGTTAGCTGGCGCCGCCAGGCAGTGACCCCGTAGTCCGCGCGATCGGAGTAACGAATCCGCGAGCACTAGAGCCGGCGAGCGATCTCAGCAACGATCTCGTATGACCTGACGCGCGCGGCGTGGTCATGAAGACTGCAAACAACCATCAATTCATCTGCTTTCGTTAGCGCCACGAAAGTTTCCAGTTCTCTGCGGACAGTTTCAGGCGAACCCACCATCGAATATTTCAGCATGCGCGAAGCGTGATGCTTTTCCGGCGGCGTCCAGTATTGTTCGATGTCATCGATGGGCGGTTGCAGTTTTCCGGGACTGCCGCGCAGGAGATTTGTGAACGATTGCTGCACCGTTGTGAACAGCCGTAGCGCTTCCTTATCCGTATCAGCGGCAATAACATTGACGCCAACCATGACGTACGGGCTGTCCAATTGTTGCAGCGATTTATTGTGCTTCGCGGGCTTGAATTGTGCCCGGTAAATTTCGAGAGCGTCAAGCAGAACGTCGGGCGCGAAGTGCGAAGCAAAGGCGTATGGCAGTCCAAGCGCCGCGGCGAGCTCGGCGCCAAAGGTACTCGAGCCGAGAATCCAGAGTGGAACTTCAGTGCCGCGGCCGGGCACAGCTCGAACTACTGGGGATGTCGCGCGAGGCTGATCGGGTTTGACTGCGGCGAGGTACGACTGCAACTCCAGCACATCTTCAGGGAAACTATCAGCGCGTCCCGGATCGCGACGCAACGCACGCAACGTCCGCCCGTCAGTGCCGGGCGCGCGGCCAAGGCCCAGGTCAATACGACCCGGATAGAGTGATTCGAGCGTGCCAAACTGTTCGGCGATTACCAGCGGCGAATGGTTAGGAAGCATGATGCCGCCAGCACCCAAGCGAATGGTCGAGGTGCCGCAAGCGAGATAACCGATCACGACAGCAGTCGCCGCGCTGGCGATGCCCGTCATGTTGTGATGCTCTGCGACCCAGAACCGTTTGTAACCAAACCTCTCTGCGTGCCGCGCCAGCTCCAGGCTCTTCGGCAGCGCCTCGCGCGGTGTTTCACCGACGATGACTGGGACGAGGTCGAGAATGGAGATGGGAATCATTAGGCCCGTGAATCGTAAATCGTAAATCGTGAATCGACAAAGGCAGTGGTAGTTGAGCCGACAAGACTATCCGCAGATTACGCAGATTACGCAGAAGAATAAGCAGAAGGCAGAAGGCAGAAAGCGGAACCGCTCCCTTGTCGTTACTGCCCTTGTTTTCTAATCGGTGTAATCTGCGTAATCTGCGGATTTGTCCTGTTCTACTCACGAACAGCAATCACTTCCAGGTACTGCGCGTCGCCCTCGGTCGTTCCGTCGGTGGCACTATTGTTCCCAGTCCAAAGTTGTTCGAGGTCCTGACGCAGCGCAGCTTGGCCGCTTTCGTCGAGGGCGCCAAATGCTTTTTGCACCGGACCAAAATAAGTTCGGAAATGTTCGACAACTTCCGCGGGTGGAAACGGAAACTTGAAAGTTATGGTCTGCTCATTAGTCCGAATGTTGGAAAAGCCGTCATGCAAACGTTCGCGCACAGTTGCCTCAACGCCCCAGAGGACGGGAGGCGGCATGCCGGCGGGAGGAGGGAAGTGGTTGGCAACGGTCTTGAACATTCCGCCCACGAAACCGGTGGGTGTCCAATTCGCCATCGCGATAAAGCCGCCGGGCTTACATACGCGCTTAAGTTCCGCAGCTACTAGTTCCGGGCGAGGAGCAAACATCGCTCCGAACATCGTTACCACTGCGTCAAAACTCGCATCGTCGTAGGGCAAGGCTTCAGCATCGCCTTCGTCGAATTGAATTTCCAAACCCTCGCGCTCGGCATTCTCGCGCGCCTGCTTGATCAAATTCGGCGCAATATCGACACCCGTTACGATAGCTCCCGCGCGCGCGGCTGGGAGCGCAAGATTCCCGGAGCCGCAGGCCACATCGAGGACCTTAATTCCCGGCTGTAAATGCAGACGCTCAATAAACTCGGCCGCGCCGTCCGCAGTCGATTTTGCTATTTGTCCAAAATCGCCGGCGCTCCAGGTTGCTTTTAGTTTTGACTTTAACGTTTCCAGTTCCGGAGTCATACGCACCTCGTAAATCGTGAATCGTAAATCGTGAATCGTGAATCGTAAATCGTGAATCGTGAATCGTGAATCGTGATAGTGAATCGATTGAGGAGTTGCTGGGTGCCGATGGTGGCAGGTGACGAGAAGGTAAAAAGATCCTCACCTCACCCTACACCCTATCCCCTACCCCCTAGTTCTTCAGATACTTCTCCGGCAACGGATGTTTCTCGTCCTCGCCTTGCCAAAAGATGGTGACGACCCACCAACGAGTGCCATCGTTCATCAACTGGATGCTGTTGATACCGCGTTGGAAGGGTTTCGCATCCGGAGCGTGCCGCGATTCATAAGTGCTGAAGACGTGAACAATCTGGCCAAACTCTTCAGTCTTTCTTGCGGCTTCGCGTTCGTAGAAAGCTTCCTTTGCCATCAGGCCGCTGGCCCGTTGAATGTATTCATCAACAGTCAGGACTCGCGACCCGTAACCGCCGCTTTGTTTGGGACCGGTTGGAATCAGGCGCGCGCCTGGAATGAACAGCGATTTCATGCGGTCCCAGTCGCGCTGCTTCCCGGCGGGTCCGGAAATAACGTCATAGACAGCGGCGACGATCGAGTCGACCGAAGCAACGTCCGCCGGATTCGCTGCAGCCGGCGAGGGAACCGAGGGCGTCGCTGCCGGCGCCGGCGTGTTGCTTGGAGCAGCCGGCTTTTGAGCGGAAGTGTCAGGTTGCGGCGTTGGAGTTTTTGTTTGGGCCATGATCGTATTGGCTGCGCCGGACAAAATTAAGCTGGCGAGAACAAATTCGAAAAACGTTCGGAGTAGTTTCACTGTGACGCTCCTGAAATTTACAAATGATCAACTGGTGGGGCATTAAAGCATGAGGGCTTCGTATTGCCAATTGCCGATTTCCGATTGCCGATTGCATCCAGCACGAGCGGTATTTGAAGCTTTGCGCCGCTCATGTTAAGACATTTACTTAATCACAATGCAGACTGAAAATCTCGAACGCGTCCCCGCGCCCCGCATCGCGAGAAGCGGAATGTTTCGCGCGCTCTCGCATCGCAACTTTCGCCTCTTTTGGGCCGGCGCATTTCTTTCAAACTGTGGCACGTGGATGCAGGCAGTCGCCCAGGGCTGGCTCGTTCTACAGTTAACCAACTCCGCGTTTTGGTTGGGCTTGGATGCTTTCATGGCAACCATTCCCGGCTTCTTTCTCACTTTGCTTGGGGGAGTTTTTGCCGACCTCGTTGATCGCCGTCGCTTGTTGATCTACACACAAGTCGTTGCTGGTGTGGCTGCGCTCGGCTTGGCTACACTGATTTGGACGGGACTCATTAACAGATGGATGGTGCTGGGTTTTTCTTTTGTTACCGGGTGTTGCATGGCCCTCGCCAGTCCTTCTTATTTGGCGATGACGTTTGATCTCGTCGGGCGCGAAGACTTGGCCAACGCGGTCGCACTAAACTCATCGCAGTTCCAACTCTCGCGCGTAGTCGGACCGGCATTGGCCGGCGTTGGCCTTAGTTTGTTTGGACTGGCCGGCTGCTTTTATGTAAACGGCCTATCGTTTGCGGCTGTGGTCATCAGTTTGAATATGGTGCGCTTCGACAGCACCACGCACCCCGCACGCGTGCCTTCGCATTCAGTAAAAGATCGACGCGCGCTTTGGACGGATCTGGTGGAAGGTTTCCGGTACGTACGCCACCGGCCGCGTGTTTGGTCGTTGCTCATGATCTCGTCGGTGAACAGTCTTTTTGGCGCGCCTTACTTTTCAATGATTCCGATTTATGCGCGCGACATTTTTCATCTCGGCGCTACAGGTCTGGCCTGGCTGATGGGCATGGCCGGCGCCGGCGCGTTTTGTGGCGCAGCGCTGCTGACTGTGATGGGTGATTTTCGCCGCAAGGGTTGGTTCGTTCTCGGTGGCAGTCTTTTCTTTGGCGTGGGTGTTACCGCCTTTGCGCTGTCAACTCATTTGCACCTTAGCTACGTATTTCTTTTCTGCCTTGGCTTTGCCATTGTCACGTCGGTGGCGGTCACAAACACGCTGCTGCAAAAGCTGGTGACCGACGAAATGCGCGGCCGCGTCATGAGCATGTTCATCCTTTCCTTCATTGGGACCATGCCCATTGGCAATATCATCGCCGGCTCGGCCTCGCACCGGTTTGGCGCACCGCACACGCTGGCGGTTGGCGGCGTGATCATTTCCTTATTCGCAACCGTAATGATTTTCTTTAACCGGCGACTGCGCGAACTCTACTGAGCTTCAAAGCAAGAGCGGGGGCATGCCCGCCTTCCCAACCTGAGAGGTTATTAAGCTGGACTGGTTACCCGACGCTTGAGAAGCCGCCAAGCTCAACTGAAAGACTCAACAAGGCAATCTCTAAGGTTGGGAAGGTGGGCATGCCCCCGCTCTTACGTTGCTCAATAAGACTCAGCGCAAGAAAGAACTGGAGCAGCGTTCTACAAAGCAGGCAAGGGTAATCCTGTGTGAGAACGCGAGTGAGGAAATCATGAAAGCCACAAATATTCGACCACTTCTTTTGTCACTCTTAATGTTATTCCTGGTTGCTGCAAGCGCTGCGGCCCAGGGCGTGATTGTTCCCGGCCCATGCCGGCGCTGCCCGGATCAACCTCGGCCGGCATTGCCGCGCTCGTTACCGATCAAATCAATAAAGATTGACACAAAGATTGTCTCGCAGGTCGCGACCACTCACATCGAGCAAATCTTTCGCAACGATACGGACGCGACGTTGGAGGGCACCTACTTCTTTCCCATTCCCGAACAAGCATCAATAACTGAGTTTGCAATTTGGGATGGCGATCGGCGACTCGTCGGCGAAGTACGAACCCGCGAAGAAGCACGCCGCATCTACGATGAGATTGTGCGCCGTCAACGCGACCCCGGTTTACTCGAGTACGCCGGCAAAGATCTTTTTCAGGCGAGCATATTTCCGATTCCGCCACATGCCGACAAGAAGTTGGAAATCAGTTATAGCCAGATTCTGCGCGCCGAGTCCGGCACCGTTGCCTATCGTTATCCGCTTGGTACCGGCAGACAGATGGCCCAGATCGGATCTGTATCCGGGCGGATAGAACTCGAGAGTAAAGACCCGCTGCGCAACATTTATTCACCAACGCATGCAATTGAAGTGAAACGAAACGGCACGGGCCGCGCCATGGTGACTTTTGAAAACCAGGGCGAGCCACAGGACTTTCAATTGTTCTATGCCCTCTCGCGCGAGGATTTCGGCGTCACGCTGTTGACGCATCGCGAGCCGGGCAAGGATGGCTATTTCCTTTTAATGGTTTCACCGAAAGACGATTGGTCGGAACGGGAGTATGCGGCTAAGGACATCGTTTTTGTGCTCGACACCTCTGGCTCGATGGCTGATGCCAGCAAGATGGAGAAAGCGCGCGCAGCTTTACTTTATGGCATCAGGATTCTGCGTCCCGCGGACCGCTTCAACGTGATTTCGTTCGCCGGCGAAGAGCACCTGCTGGCCAACGAACTGATCAATGCTGACGAAAACGGCCGGAACCGCGCCTTGCGTTTTGTTGAAAACTTAAAGCCGGTTGGTGGGACAAACATCGATGCGGCGCTCACAGCGGCCAGGGAACAGATCAGTCGTTCTACTAATTTGGGCCATCCGCGCATGATCGTTTTTCTGACTGACGGTTTGCCAACGGTTGGAACGACCAACATCGAACAAATTCTGGCGAACGCGAAAAAGACAGACGACGCGCGCATCTTCCCATTCGGCGTCGGCTATGACGTGAACACATCGCTGTTGGATCGGCTGGCGTCGCAATCGGGTGGCGTTGCTGATTACATTGAACCGAAAGAGGATTTGGAAGTTAAGGTGTCCAACTTCTTTTCACGGATTAGTTATCCGGTGCTGAGCGACCTGCGGCTGGATATGGCAGGAGTTGAAACCGATCTGTCTTATCCGCGAACGCTGCCTGACTTGTTCCGCGGCTCGCAACTTACAATCATTGGCCGCTATCGCAATCCGATCGACATGAACTTTGTGCGTCTGACGCTGACCGGTAAAAGTGGTGGCAGCGAACGAAAGTTTTACTACAACAATCTTCATTTTGCTTTGACTGAAGAAGCGAATGATTTTCTGCCGCGCTTATGGGCCACCCGACGCGTCGGCTGGTTGATGGAACAGGTGCGAACGAATGGCGAGCAGCAGGAACTGCGGGATGAGATAGTTGATTTGGGAACGCGCTACGGCATCGTTACGCCTTACACTTCTTATTTGGCGGTCGAGCAGAATGCATCAGCACAGAGCTTTACCAGCATGCCAACTTCGCGTACCAAGGGCTTTGGCAGTGGGCGGGGCGGGTTAAATTCTCCACCGCCACCACCGGCGCCTAGCGTCGCCGATGCGAAAGCAGTCACCGGTAATATCGCCGTGCAGCAAAGCAAGAAGGCGCGCGAGCAACAGGAAGTGATGCGTGTCGAGAAAGATGATCAATCCAGCGCGATTCGAATCGCCGGCGGCAAGACTTTCTATTTGCGCGATGGTGTTTGGACCGATGCGGATTTCAAGGCAGGCACAACTTTGCCGCAGACGGTGGTGAAATTCGGCAGCGACGAATATTTTGCGCTGCTCAAACAGAAGCCGCGTTTGGCAGCGTTCTTCTCGTTAGGAGAAAAAGTCGTAGTCATTCTCGATGGTAATGTCTATCGAGTGGACGCCGCTGGTAATTGAGGACAGCGCGCGAGAAGACTGTAAACGTTCGACCTTGATTTCCAGCCTGCGGAGCAGGCGATAGCATAAAGCCTGGGGTGAAGCGTAGCGGAACTCCAGGACCGTGGATAAAAAGACCAGAGCCCGCGGAGCGGGTGACAGCCCTACATCACGCAAAGGCTGCCGCCCGCTCCGCGGGCTAGCATCGTCTTTGAGGCCAACCTAACCTGGGGTTCCGCTACGCTTCACCCCAGGCTTTATGCTATCGCCTGCTCCGCAGGCTGGAGTCATCTTCGTCACCGCGCGACTTTTTGTGCAGTGCGATTAGCTACAGCTCGTATTCACAGCTGGACTATCTTCAGCTTGTGTTGGCTGTGCAGTTAGGGTAAAAACTGTAAACAATCAACCCCCAGAAAATAGTTTGTTGAAGAGGCAGATTGATTGGGCTGGCTCTTCATAAAAAAGCTCGGCATCCAATTACGACCCAGGGGAAACATTCGTGCAAAAATCACAAACCCGACTATTCGCGACAACGCTATTTCTATTTGCGCTTGCCTTTTCGGCCAAGGCGCAACAGGGCTGGACCGCAACGCGCGTCGGCCTTGCCGGCAAAGATCTCAACACAGTTTTCTTTGTTGATAACAAACGAGGCTGGGTTGGTGGCGACGGTGGTTTCCTGGCGCGCACCGACGATGGCGGAACCAATTGGGTGCGGCAACCGGTTGATACGGCCGACGCAATCAATGACATTTATTTTCGCGACAAAGAAATTGGTTTTGTGCTGGCCGGAAACGCGGTTTTTTCAACCCGCGATGATGGCGCTCGCTGGAGCGAAGTGCGCCGGTTTCTGCCGCGAGAATTTGACGGCGCCGATGTCGAGCTTTACAGCGTGCGCTTCTCGAGCAAGAAAAAAGGCTGGGTGGTTGGTTCAGTCAGCAAAAACGATCGCGTTACCGACAGCATTCTGCTCTACACCGAAGACGGCGGCGAAACGTGGCGCCGGCAACGCGCGCCGAGCCGGCTGGAGTTGATTCATATTGAGTTTGCCAGCGACAAACGAGGCTGGATTGTGGGCACTGGAGGCACAATTCTTACGACCATTGACGGCGGACTAAGCTGGACAAAACAAGACTCAAAAACGGCGGCGACAATCTATCATCTCGATTTCCGCGGCGAAAAAAGAGGTATCGGGGTCGGCGAACGTGGCACAGTTTTGCGAACGGTAGACGGCGGAACTACCTGGACGCCGGTAACGATCAAAACGCGCGCGACGCTATTGAGTGTTCAGTTTATCGATGACAACAGCGGCTGGGCGATCGGCCGCAGCGGTACCATCCTGCGCACCGATGATGCAGGCGCGACCTGGATCGAACAGGAATCAGGGACGAAACAAAATCTCTACGGATTATATTTTGTAAAGAAGGCCGGCTGGGCGGTGGGCGGCGACGGCATGTTGCTTCGTTATCAGCAGTAACAGACATTCTGTCGGTCGACTGGCAGCGGCAGTGTTCCGGAAGAAGACAGCAGATTTTCCATTTATCATCGGCGAATTCAATTTGGAAGTGCA
>DNND01000068.1 GCA_003488005.1 Blastocatellia bacterium
GGAATCTTGAATCTTGAGATCTGAAATCTGAAATCTTGAACTTGAGATCCGGAATCAGAAATCTTGAAACTTGAGATTTGGAATCTGGAATCTGGAATCTGAAATGCCGGGGGGCGCGGGGGTGCGCCTAACACTTATTAATTCTTTTCCTACTCGCCGACCCTCACCGGGTCGGCGTTATTTTTTTCATTGCACAATTGTTCGCGCTTCATTGCCGGCGGGACGCCCGCGGGTCCCTAGGTATTTGTTGAAATCTACTTACGTGCAGTTGTGAGGTCAGTACCGCCTGCGGTAGCGGGTGGGCTCTTGCTAGTGCCAATTGCCAATGCTCGGATGTAAATTGGCTCCTCGCGAAAGAAGCAATCGGAGATCGGCAATTGACATTCGGCAATGTTGAGACCAACCCGCTACCGCAGGCGGTACTGACCTTCATCCCCGCTATTCACGATCCACGATTTAGAGTGGTAGACGTCGCGCGCAGCGCGTCGAGTCAGAGCGCCGTAGGCGCGAAAGATAATAACCCAGGGTAAAGCGACCCTTCGCGCGACACCTTGGGATCACGTCATTCTAAAACAATCTCGCCGACCCTCGATGGGTCGGCGGCGCTTTTTGCGTCTATGGGAAAAAAGCTGAGGACCAAAAGGATGTGTGACATTTTGTTTGGCGTTGAACTAAAAGGCAACGCCGACCCATCGAGGGTCGGCGAACTTTTTTGTCCGTTGCGTGATCCCAGGGTGCCGCGCGAAGCGCGCTTTACCCTGGGCCATTTTTTTTTGCGCCTACAGCGCTTTGACTCGACGCGTTGCGCGCGCTATTTATTACAACCCACCCGCTACCGCAGGCGGTACTGACCTCACTCCCACGATTCACGATTACCATTCACCATCCACCGCTTCTTATCGATTCACGATTTACGATTCACGATTTACGAGTCCAAAGACTCCTGCCACCACCCCGGCGAACTCAACCAGCGCCAGCACAACCGCCGACACTCGAAACACCTGCGCCCACGATCTCATCGCATGATGGGCCACAGTGTTGACATTGTCCCCGCCGGCCAACACGAAATGATAGTAACCACCAAACACCAGCGCCCCAAGCATTGAAACAAAAAGGATCAGGTAACCAAGCCGGGCGCGTTTCCAAATCAGATAAGCAGCAACGAGGGGCAACAGAACTATCACAATAAAGATATAAGCGTTCTGCCAACCATTCATCAGGATGGTGAGACTGTTATGCGCCGTCCCATGCGCCGCCGTCACGATCACGTGAAACGCGATGATGGCAATACTCACTCGCCTGAGCGAGTCGCCACTCCTTCGCCTGAATGGTTTGTATTCCCTCATAAAAGTTAGAAAGCGGAGACGCTGTAAGCCGAGAATTCCTTGACACCACCGCGGCGAGGAATATCATAGGTGCCTAAAACCCTACTAGCCCCCAAAGCCTTGTGAATAGAACGTCGCAGCAAATCTCTCGCCGACGTTCACAAGGTACTTTTAGAGCACGCCGCCTGGTGACGCAACCTAAGGCAAACCTGATGAGGCAGACAATGCGCGACTCTACAACGGGACTTTCCTAAAGTCATTGCCCGGCGCACAACCGCGTCTATGGCAAGAACCACGCGCCGATGAAATGAAAGGAGCGCTCTAGAGCATCATGAGAATCAAATCGAACTCCCCAGCGAAAACCAGAGAAAAGTCTCACCGGAAACCAACAGGAAACTCGCCGGCTCGGCTCAAGTTGCTCCTGACAATTGCCTTGACGCTCGCGCTCGCGGCCTTGCTGCTCGTCGTCACGAATGCCGGGGCGCAGGATCGCACGAAGGCGCCGCGGAACCCGCCGCCAAAAGATCCGCCGTCATCGTACATGCCGGTTATTGAAGAGCCGTTCGACGTCGTGCGCGCGCGCGACAAAGCAAACAAGCCACGCGTGATGGCCGCGGCGATGCGCTTACTCGATCAGCGTTACGACTTATCACGACACGTCGATCCGGACGTGAAGATGACGCATGGCAAGCCGATTCCGGTTGGGCCAACAGCGCGACTCAAAGGCGTCACCTGGGAACAACTGGGCGCCATGTCGCCGGACGAGATCAGGGCGAAGGGACTCTTCCCTTACCTGCCGCTGCCACATGCGAACCACCCCGTCGGCGGCATGGTTTTTCCGCAGACACATATCAAGGTGCAACCGCGGCTCGAACGTTTCGATCTGGATTTTGATATTCCGGACCACTTCCTGCCGGAGTTTCCGCCGGCAATCTTCCTGACGACGCGCGCCGATCTCGGTGACGTTTCAAAAGGACAGCTTGTTACAGTCAACAACTTCTACGACCTGTTCAATGGCATTCTCAATCCCAAGCAATTGGATGGATTGCGTCTGCTCGTCACGCAGTTTCCGCAGCAGCAATTCAATGCAACTGCCGATCGCAAGACCGAAAGGAATGACGGCATGCAGGGCGTGGCTTGTTTCGACTGCCACGTCAACGGCCACACTAACGGCGCGTTTCACGAAGTCGGCGACATCAGGCCGCAAGAGAATCGCCGGCGTATTGAAACTCCGTCGTTGCGCGGCGTGAATATTCAACGTCTCTTCGGCTCGCAGCGCGCGCTGAAGACGGTGGAAGATTTTACTGAGTTTGAACAGCGCGCGGCCTACTTCGATGGCGATAACGTTATTGCCACCAAGAAAGGAATCAACATTCTCGATCGCGGGCATCAGGTTCACGAGATGTCGGAGTTTCAGGAGATACTGGATTTTCCGCCCGCGCCGAAGCTGAACGTCTATGGGCGGCTCGATCGCAAGAAAGCGACGCCGGCCGAGATCAGAGGAGAAGAACTATTTTTCGGCAAGGCAACCTGTTCGACGTGTCACACGCCGCCTTTCTATACCGACAACCTGATGCACGACCTGATGGTCGAGCGCTTCTTCACGCCGCGTATGGAAGCCGGCATGGTGATGACGAAACAAGGTCCAATCAAGACTTTTCCGCTGCGCGGCATCAAAGAGTCGCCACCATATTTGCATGATGGACGCCTGCTGACGCTCGAAGACACGGTCGAGTTTTTCAATCTGGTCCTGGAGTTGGGCCTGGCACCCCAGGAGAAGGGCGACTTAGTGGCGTTCATGCGCGCGCTGTAGCAGATTTGAGATCTGAAATCTGGAGTCTTGAATCTTGAGATCTGGAAT
>DNND01000065.1:0-4386 GCA_003488005.1 Blastocatellia bacterium
TACTGACCTCACGACACTCAGTCTCCTCAAATCAAACTGCATTAGTACTGATTCAGGCGCTCGCTTGAGGGCGTTCGTAAGAAGTTACGATTAGACCGTCATCTAACTGTTGCGAGCCGGAAGCGACGAATCCTTCGAGATAATTCCTGGGTACGAACGTATCCGCTCCCGCAACTGTCAACGGCACCTCAGTGACGATCCACTTGTCGATGTGAGGCAGGAAAGATTCGTAGACGCTCGCCCCTCCAATCACGAACAGATCAGTTGTCAAGACTTTCGCCATGGCGAGCACAGAATCGATGTCGCGCATCACGACGAGTGAATCCTGAGGCGGGATTTCCGCTTGCCGGCTAAGCACAATATTCAAACGGTTAGGCAGCGGATTTTTTAGAGTTAGCCACGTCTTATAACCCATCACGCAGGCGTTACCGATCGTGGTGTGCTTGAAAAACTTCATGTCGGCAGAGTAGTGCCAGGGCAGCTTGCCGCCCTTGCCGATTGCTCCGTTCCGATCCACTGCAACTATTCCAATGATCATAAAAGTATTGCCGACAGTGTTGGCTTCCGCGGTTTTGCGGCTTTGCCGCCTTCCGTGCGGAAAGGCTCTGCCTTTCCAGATGCTTGCTGTTTCGAATGAGGCTATGCCTCCATTAAGAACTTAGGCGTAGCCTCCAAATGAAAAGAGCTCATCGGAAAGGCGCAGCCTTTCCGCACGGAAGGCGGCAGAGCCGCGAGACACGGCAGGCGAAGGAAGCGGCAGTCGTTACACCGCAACGGCGGCAGCGATCTTTCCGTGCGACTGATAACCCGCAAGATTCAAATGCTCATAACGCATCGCCAGCAAACCTTCGAGCCCTTTCAATTTGTTTTTCGGATCGAGAACTTCAAGCTTAGGAAGTGGATAAAACTCTCGCGACAATAGCGTCTCCACTTGTTTAAGGTGATTCTTATAAATGTGATAGTCGCCGAGCGTGTAAACAAACTCGCCGGCTTCCAGGCCGGTAACATGAGCGATCATATGTGTCAGCAGAGCGTACGAACTAATGTTAAAGGGCACGCCCAAAAAAGCGTCAGCCGATCGCTGATAGAGCTGGCAATGCAGTAATCCTTCGTCAACTTTGAACTGAAACAACGTGTGGCACGGAGGCAAATCGACATTGTCGGCTTGCCGCGGATCCCAACCGGTTACAATCAAACGACGTGAGTTTGGGTTGCCGCGGATTTCGTCAATCAACCTTGCAATCTGATCGACGCCGTTTCTATCAGGATAATTGCCGCCGAACGAACGCCACAGGTAACCATAAACTGGACCAAGGTCGCCCGCCTCGCGTTTGAACCGGGTCGTATGCTCTTCATCGGCCCATTCGGCCCAGATATCGACGCCTTTTGCCCGCAAATTCGCTTCATTGGTGTCGCCGGACAGAAACCAAAACAGTTCTTCCGCGACCCAGCGAAAGGGAATTTTTTTCGTAGTCACGATCGGAAAGCCGGCGCGTAAATCAAAACGCGTTTGATAACCGAAATGAGAAATCGTACCGACGCCGGTGCGGTCCTGATGCTCGCTTCCGTTTTCCAGAATCGATCGCAGTAGATCGTGATATTGTTTCATGAACTTTTTCTTGACAGGATTTACAAGATGAACAAGATTGCTGAGAAAAGATCCAAACAAATTAGGACAGGGTTCACAAGGTGTACACAATGGAATTGAAAACTTCATGTTGAGTCTTTCTGCTATCTTGTTTCATCTTGTAAATTCTGTCTGGCAGTCTTGTCGGTGCAGTATAACTGCGCCCAAGCTTAATAAGTAAGCATGAAACATTACAATTTGTGTTTCCTCGGTTTTGGAAAAGTTGGTCGTGCGTTGGCTCGTTTGTTGACAGCTAAGGCGGAAGAGCTGCGCCAGGCGTACGGCATTGAATATCGAGTCACCGGAGTCGCCAGCCGGACTATCGGCTGGCAAGCAAACGCGGACGGATTTGAGCTCGCAAGTTTGGGCACAAACGACAGTTTCCAAACTGGTTCCACATCGCAGGGGATCAACGATTGGTTGAAAGAGTCAAAAGCTGACGTTGTCTTTGAAACGACGTCACTCAATCCGGATTCCGGACAACCGGCGATCGACTATCTGCGAGCGGTGCTGCAATCGGGAGCGCACGCAATTACGGCGAATAAGGGCGTGTTGGTTTACGGCTTTCAAGAGTTGAACCAACTCGCGCGGGCCGGCGGCAAACAATTTCTTTTCGAGTCTGCCGTGCTGGACAGTGCTCCCGTCTTCTCGCTCTTCCGCGAGACTCTGCCGGCGGTGAAGCTGCGCGGCTTCAGCGGCATCTTCAGTTCAACCACAAATATCATCATCGAAACCATGGAAGCCGGTCGAACTTTTGCCGAAGGATTGAAAACCGCCCAGGAGTTAGGCGTTACGGAAACCGACCCGAGTCATGATATTGACGGTTGGGATGCGACGGTGAAGGTATGCGCGCTGGCGAATGTGCTGATGAATGTTCCGCTGAAGCCTTCCGAGGTGGCGCGCTCCGGCATTCGCGAGTTGAATCCTAATCAATTGCAGCGAGCTCGCGCGGAAGGCAAGCCGTTCAAACTCGTCGCGCGAGCCAGCCGCCAGCCGGACGGAAAACTTTTGGCAACTGTCAGGCCGGAACAGGTTGGAACACTTGAGCCGCTCGGAAATGTGCGGGGAACTTCGCTCGCAATCCATTTTGAGCTCGACATGATGCCGGGCCTGACCATTACGTCGCACCGGCCAAATCTGCAAAGCACTGCCTATGGGCTGCTGGCGGATTTCATCAATGCTGTTCGAGAATAAAGAGAAGAAGACTTGGCCGCGGATGAACTCGGATAAACGCGAATTCGGAAAAGCAAGAGAGGTTGTTACGAAGAGATCAGAAAGAACTGATTAGCGAAGAAAGTAACAGCAAAGCATAAAACAACGTAGAAACCATCTCGCCAGTTCTAAGCAATAATTATTTTTCTTTCAGATCCGTGTTTCTCCGCGTTAATCCGCGGCCTATTTCACTTTGACGATCTCTTCAACACCTTCAATCAAGCGATCGATTTCGTCTGCCGTCGTATAGCAAGCGCAACCGGCGCGCACCAAACCTTCAGCACCAAGCCCCAGGCGTTCGACGACAGTGGCCGCGTAAAAATCTCCGTGCGACAGAAACAGCCCGCGCGTTGCCAACCGGCGCGAAACTTCGGTTGAAGCCACACCATCAATTGTGAAGCCAACGGTTGGTGTTCGCGGTAAGTTCGGCGGTGGTCCATAGAGCCGAACACCATCCAGCGACGCCAATCCGTTCCACAGTCTTTCCGCCAACGCCGCGCTGCGCCGATGCAATTCGTCATAAGCATTACTCAAGCATTCGCGCCTTGTGCCTGCCGCCGCGATTGACGCGAGGAAATCGATCGCTGCGGCTGTGCCCACGATCCCTTCCTGGTTCTGCGTTCCCGTCTCAACATTTTCCGGCGCAGCATCAGGTGCGGGGATTAGTTTGGGAAAGTCTATCGCTTCAAGCAATCCGATTTTGCCAAACAGCACGCCTTCGTGTGGGCCATAAAATTTGTATGCGGACATGCCGAGAAAGTCACAGTCTAAAGCCTGAACGTCAATCAGCGCGTGGGGCACGTAATGAACAGCATCGACAAAAACCAGCGCGCCGACCGAACGCGCCAGTTTTATCGCGCGCGCTACGTCGTTAATTGTGCCCAGCGCGTTTGAGGCGGCGCCGATTGCTATCAGCTTCGTACGTTTTGTTACCGACCGTTCAAAACTTTCCCAATCGAGCTGACCTGTTTCCGGCGTCATTTTCACGGTTTGCAAACTAATCCCGCGTTCAATCTGCAAATAGTGCCAGGGCGCTACGTTCGCATGATGGTCCAATTCAGTCACAACGATCTCATCGCCGCTCTGCCACCTCTTGCCCAACGCTCGCGCCAGATGAAATGTTAGCGTGGTCATGTTAGCGCCGAAGGCGATCTCTCTGGGCGAAGCATTGAGAAACTCGGCGCAGGTTTGGCGTGCCGCTTCGATCGCGGCGTCAGTTTCTTCGCTGGTCGGATAAGCCCAATGCGTGTTCGCGTTGTGGTTGTAGAGATAGTCAGACATTGCCTCGACAACCTGGCGCGGGACCTGGGTGCCGCCGGGGCCGTCGAAATATGCGACTGGATGGTTGTTGTGGTTGCGCTTGAGCGCGGGAAAGTTTGCGCGAATGTCAGCAGTTGAAGCTAGTGTCATAAGCTCGGTTCAGGAGTCGGAGTGATCGAAACTAATCCACAGATTACGCAGATTACGCAGAAGGCAGCAAGTTTGGAGTGCGGCGGGCCTAGCCCAAAATGTAAAAGGCACCTTTACGGCGGGGCATAGCCACCGCC
>DNND01000065.1:4694-45132 GCA_003488005.1 Blastocatellia bacterium
GGGCATAGCCACCGCCGCACATCGGCCGGCAAAGCCGTAACCAACATGCCCCTAAAACTTGAGACAAAGCTATCTCCGTTCGATGATGCTTCGATCGGTTTGGGGAGAAGAATGCCATTGATAGTTTTCCTGTGATTACAGACCTCTGTCGAAACGCTAGTCCCATAATGCGAAAAGTTGTCTGCCTATGTCTGCTTGCTTTGGTGCTTTCGAGCTGTGCGTTAAGCGCGCACCCGACGGTACCTTGGCCCAGTGACACTTCAGCCCCGGCCATTCCCGGCGCGCTTGGAGTCAATATTCATTTCACCGAGCCTAAGCCGGGTGAGTTGGCAATGTTGGCAGCCGCCGGGTTTCGCTGGGTGCGCATGGATTTTGTTTGGCAGAGCACGGAAACTGGAAAAGGCACCTACGACTTTTCCGCCTATGACCGTTTGCTGAGCGCGCTGAACGAACATCACTTGCGGCCACTCTTCATTCTCGACTACACAAACACACTCTACGACGGTGATCACGCACCCTTCACAAGCGAAGGCAGGCAGGCCTTTGCAAGCTGGGCGGCGGCGGCAGTGAAACGTTATCGCGGACGCGGCATCATCTGGGAACTTTACAACGAACCTAACACCGGTTTTTGGACGCCAACGCCAAACGTATCGGATTACGTGAAACTCGCCGTTGAAACCAGTAAGGCGATTCATCAAGTGGCGCCGGACGAGCAGTTGATCGGTCCGGGAGTTTGGGGCTTCGACTTTCCTTTTGTTGAGGAGTGTTTGCGCGCGGGCCTGTTGGATTACTGGTCCGCAGTTTCAGTTCATCCTTACCGCAAGTCAGATCCCGAAAGTGTGGTTGACGATTACGCGCGTTTGCGAAAGCTTATTCAAAAATACGCGCCCAATAAACGTGTGCCGGTTATTTCGAGCGAGTGGGGTTACTCGTCCGCTTCATTCAATATTAGCGAAGAGAAGCAAGCGTCACTCCTGGCCCGCCAGATTTTGATTAATCAATCACAGGGGATCGCGCTTTCCATTTGGTATGACTGGCGTGACGATGGCCGCAACGCAAACGAGATCGAACATCACTTTGGCACCGTTTTCTCCTCGGCCTATCCCGCGCGCGATCCGCTCTACGATCCAAAGCCGGCGTATCGAGCAACGCAAACACTAACAAGATTCTTGACGGGTTGCGGGTTTGGCGAACGCGTGACGGGCCCACAATTGGGCGCTGACGACTATGTTCTGGCGTTCCGCTGTAACGGCGCCCAAAAATTTGCTGCATGGAGCACGTCCTGGTTGGGGCGAAACGTCATCGTGCCGTTAGGCCCGGGCACCTATCGCTTAACCTCGGTGACTGGTGAATCCGGCGGTGAAAAAATCAGCAATGCGTCCGGTTTAGAACTCAAGCTCAGCAGCGCACCTCAGTACCTCGAAATGCGAAGCCGTTGAAACCGGGAATGGGTTAATTGATGTCCGATAAGCTTTAGCTTGTCGTGACGCCGCGAAAAACTAAAGGAAGCTGTGACCAAGTAAGACGCATAGGTCTGCTTCGGTCTTTCGACGCGTAGCGTCGGTGCGAATTTAGCCCAGCCTTTCAAGGCCGGGAAGTGTCAAGAAATGGTTCGCGTCGCGTAGCGACGGTTGAAATTAACGCGAATCAATCGTCGCTACGCGACGAGACCAAGCAACACTCTGATCCCGGCGTTGAAACGCCGGGCTAAATTCACACCGACGCTACGCGTCGAAGCGACTCCGCTAAAAGCGCAGTCTTTCTGGTTTTCCTCAACTTATTGAACATCCCTCCCCTCGCTCAGGTGACTTCCAGAAAATGCGGAAGTAGACCTTGATTCCCCGTTTAAATCATTTGCAGAACTTTACTTATGAACAATTTCACCCCGAACAAATCGGAGCAAGCTCAATTCTCTGTGCGCGATATTGCCAGCGTGCTCTTTCGCCACAAGGCCTTGATCGTTACGACGTTTTTGACGGTGGCTATCGGCACCGCAGTGCTGACCTTCCTGATGCCGAACGAGTACGAGTCGCGCATGAAAATCCTGGTGAAGAATGCGCGCTCAGACGTGCCCATCACGCCTGAACGCACGACCGGAACCGCCGGCACATATTTCGACAACGAAGTATCCGAAAATCAAATTAACTCCGAAATTGAGTTGTTGACTAGCGACGACCTGCTGAAGCAAGTTGTAGCGGAATGCGGCTTGTATCAACCGCGGGCCTCGCTCATGGTGAAGCTGGGATTGAGACAACCGGCCGCGACCCAGGCCGCGCAGATTGAAGAAGCGAGTCAACGGCTGGCAAAAGATCTGGTTATCACCCCCGTCAAAAAAGCCAATATCATCGAAGTCAAATATACGTCCGGTTCCCCTGAGATGGCCGCGAAGGTGCTCCGGAAAGTCCAGGACCTTTATCTGGAAAAGCATCTGAAGCTCCACCGCCCGCCCGGCACTTACGATTTCTTCAAGAACCAGGCCACTCAGTCTGAAGATCAATTGCGCGAAGCACAGAGACAGCTTTCGACCTTTCAGCAGTCGATGAACGTTGTTTCGCTGACTCAACAAAAAGAGCAGACGGTGCAGAAACTGACCGACGCAAAATCGCGCTTGATGGAAACGAAGGCTACGCTGCGCGAACTAAACGAGCGAATTGCCAAGCTCGAACAGCAGTTGCGCACCATTCATCCGCGCATTGTGACGCAAAGCCGGGCACTGCCGAACCAATACTCGGCCGAGCACCTGAACACAATGATCGTCGAATTGCAGAACAAGCGGACGCAGTTGCTGACAAAGTTTCGCGCCGACGATCGCCTGGTGAGGGAAGTCGATCAGCAAATTAGAACTACGCGTCTGGCGCTGGACAAAGCTACCGGCGAGACGGCGACGGAACAGTCAACCGACCTCAATCCGTTGCGACAGACACTCGAGACGGAACAGGCTCGCGCCCGTGTCGATCAAGCGGGAGCCGAGGGGCGGCTCGAGATGCTCGCAGGGCAGGTGGCGCAGTATGAAAGCCAGTTGTCACGGCTCGAAGGCATAACCGGCGAATACGAAGAGCTCACTCGCAGAGTCAAACAGGCCGACGATAACTATCAGCTCTATCAGAAGAAGGAAGAGGAAGCGCGCATTACCGACGAGCTTGATGAGAACAAGATCACGAATGTTTCCGTGGCCGAGGCGCCTATTCAGCCGAGTATGCCGGCGCGGCCCAATCGGCCGATGAATCTGCTGCTCGGATTGTTTCTGGGCGGTTTGCTGAGTTTGGGAAGTGTGGTCGTTGCTGAATTCATGCGTGACACGGTGTTGACGCCACACGAGCTCGAAGTTCTAACCGGACAAGCGGTGCTGGCTTCTTTGCCAAACAATGCGGAGACGGTGGTCACGAAAACAGTTGCGGAAAAGGAAACGGCACCGTCGCGCCTGGCGCAACCGAAGATAGCTTCCGAGCCGCGGCTCGAGTGGGCGGACTGACAGGAATATTTCAGATCTCAAATTTGAGATCTCAGAATTGAAAAATGACATTTCAGATCGTTTGAGATCTCGGATTGTAAAAAAGCGATTTCAGAATTTCAGGCATTTGAGATCTCAAATTTGAGATCTGAGATTTCAAGTAAGCATTCGCATTCAAAGGGAAGGGCAACCAACTTGGGCTTCTACCTGGAGTTAATCAAAACGTTGTTTCAAGCGGTTGGAGAAGACGGAAAGTTGCGCAATCGCGTTGTCGCTTTTACTGCGGCGGCGCCCGGCGAAGGCGTGACCTATGTCGTGAACCTGATAGCGAAGGAGCTGGCGCTGCAAACCAACAAGCGAGTGTTGCGCATCGACGCCGCTGCTTTGCGCGAGCTTCATCTGGCCGACGCGAATTACGTATCCAGGTACTGCGAAGAAACGGAAGTAGAAAATCTGCTCACTATCTCGACCACTAAACCGAAGGCGCAAACGGTCACCGCTCGCGGCGCTTCACGGGCAAATGATTTTGACTCTAATCCCGAATATCGCATCGCTTGCATGAAGGCGCTGCGTTGGAACTTTGATTACGTCCTGATCGACTGTGAATCGCTGGCTGTCTCGGCGGATGCGACCACGCTGGCGTCGCTGGTTGACGGAATAAGCGTAGTAGTTAAGGCGGGCCAAACCCGTAGCGCTCAAATCAAGCGCAGTCAAAAAATGATCGAAAGCGCGGACGGCAAATTTCTTGGCTTCGTTCTCAATCAAAGACGATATCCAGTGCCGAACTGGATCTATCAACGACTGTAAAGATCTCATGATGTTGCTCAGAAAAATCTTTGTCATTGCTTTGCTCTGCATCAGCGCGAGCCTGGTTGCGTATGCGCAAACGCCCACGCGCACCCAACGTCCGCGACTCACCGCTTTCGGTGTTGAAGAACGTTATGTGCTGCACCCCGGCGATGTGCTCGGCATCGAGTATCGCTACACGCCGGAGTTTAACCAGACAGTCAGCGTGCAGCCGGACGGTTTCATTTCGTTGCAGATGGGCGGTGATTTGAAAGTTGCCGGGCGCAATCTGGAGCAGGTTCGCAACCTGATTCTGACGCGAGTGCGCGCGCGATTGGAATCACCGGAACTGACCGTCGTGCTGAAAGAGTTTCAGAAGCCTTACGTCGTAGTGTCTGGTGAAGTTGCGCAGCCCGGTAAGTTTGAATTGAGAGAAAACCTAACCGCGATTCAGGCGGTGCTGCTCGCCGGCGGCTTCAAAGACAGCGCAAAGTCATCGCAGATTCTGGTTTTTCGCAAGCTCAATGCCGATACGGCCGAAGTTCGTAGTCTCAACTTCAAAACGCTAAAACGCACCAGCGATTTGGAAAACGATCTGACCTTGCAGCCGGGAGACATGATTCTCGTGCCGCGAAACCGCATCAGCAAGATCGAGCGCTACGTCAGGCTCGCCAGCTTGACTACTTTTCTTTATCCGTTGATGCGCTAGCTTGTTTGCAACCTTCGCGCGCGCTGCTCGCACGCGTCTTTATCGAAATGTTTTCGCCTTGCGCCTATGACAGCCCGTTACGGACAGCTGGCAAACTTCTTTTTGAAGATGAGCGACCTGGTGCTGATGCTGTCGGCGCTGTTGCTCGCGATTGTCATTAACTATGCGCCGTCCGGCGAGCCCAGCGTTCCTGCCTACGCGGTTGATTTTCTCTCCACCAGAATAAAACTCGGCAACGCGCTGCTGGCCGGACTACTGCTGGTTGTCTGGTACATAGCCTTTGAGCTGCAGGGACTTTACCGGTCGCACCGACTAACCACCTTCGCCGATGAAATGAAAGAGATAGGCCGCGCGGTCTTTGCCGCCTCGGTGGCGTTGTTGATTGTGGCGCAGATAGGTCGATGGGAGACGGTGAATTTCAAAACTACCGTCTACGTGGCGGCGATCGCGTCCGCATTGATCGCCGGCATGCGCGTCCTGTTGCGACTAAACCTGCGCCGGTTGCGACTGCGCGGCCTCAACATCAAGAAGCTCTTGCTGATAGGGAATGGGCCACGCGCGGAGTGGCTCGCGAAACAAGTTTCGGAGCGCACGGACTTCGGTTATCGCCTGGTGGGGTACGTTGACGAAGAGCGGCGTTTGAAAGATCCCGCAGCCTTTAGCGTGCCGTGGTTGGGTCGCGTCGAGGACCTGCAGCGAGTCATTGCCAACGAAGTAATAGACGAAGTTTTCATAACCCTGCCCATCAAGTCGCAGTACTCGCGCATCGAGGCGGCGATCACGATTCTGGAAGAGCAGGGAATCATGGTGCACCTGTTTTCCGATCTGTTTCCGCACAAGCTGGCCCGTTCGCGCGCCTGGGAATTTGAAGGAGCGCCGCTGGTTTCGCTGCATAGCGCGCCCTCAATTAGCTGGCGCACCGAGGCCAAACGCGTAATCGACTTCGTCGGTTCGTTGGCGTTGTTGCTGTTGCTGCTGCCATTGTTCCTGTTGGCTGCCGTGGCGATAAGAATCGATTCGACCGGATCGATCTTTTTCGTCCAGGAACGTATGGGCTACAACAAGCGCCGGTTTCGCATGATCAAGTTCAGAACGATGGCCAGCGATGCCGAAGCTCGTATGAAAGAACTCGAGCACCTAAACGAAAAAGACGGCCCAGTGTTCAAGATTCGCAACGATCCGCGCATGACTCGCGTCGGCCGCATCCTGCGCAAGCTGAGCATTGACGAGTTGCCGCAGCTTATTAATGTCCTGTTTGGCGATATGAGTCTGGTTGGTCCACGACCGCTGCCGATGCGCGACGTGCTGGGATTGAATGTGGCCTGGCAAAAACGTCGCTTCAGTGTGAAGCCCGGTCTGACTTGTTTGTGGCAAGTCTCCGGCCGCAGCAATCTCTCGTTTGAAGAATGGATGCAGCTTGACCTCGAATACATCGATCGCTGGTCGCTGGCGCTTGACTGCAAGATTTTGCTGCAAACAATTCCAGCCATCCTGACGGCGGAAGGCGCCGCCTGAGTTTCATGTTCATCAGAAACATAAAAATGGTTTTCAGCACCAACGCGCTCATTCTGGTGTGCGGCGTGTTGACGAGTCTGCTCAGCGCCTGGGCGCTGGGGCCCGCCGGCCGCGGCGACCTGTTGATCGTGATGTTGTGGCCGCCTGTGTGCGCGTTGCTGGCGACTTTTGGTTTGACGCAAGCCCACCGTTATTGGGCGGCCAAAGATCCGTCGTGCGTTTCGATGCTTTTCTCGAACGCGATACTTTTTTCGCTGGCGGTTGGCCTGGCGGCACTCGCGCTGGCCGAAGTCATCATTCCGCATCTGGTTGGTCACCGCAGCCCGGAAGTTATGCGGCTGGTGCGCATCTACCTGCTGAACATTCCTGCGGCGCTGGTCCAATTTCTGATGATTGGTTTGCTTGAAGGATCGCGACGTTTTGGCTGGGCCGGCACTTCACGTTTGATTACATTCGTGGTCCAGGCGGCGTCGTATCTGGTGCTTTGGTTGTTCAATCATTTGACGGTCGAGACTGCTGCGTTTTCCGCGATGGCCGGCCAGTTTGCGGCGATGTTCCTGTCGCTGTTTGCGGTATGGCACGAACTGCGTCCGCAGTGGAGGCCGAGTTGGTTGCAATGGCGTAATGCAGTGAACTACGGCCTGCGCGGTTATCCCGGGACAGTCGCGGATTTTGCAACGCTCAGAATGGACCAACTGCTACTTGGCGGTCTCGCGTCCAGTACTGCCATCGGTCTTTATTTTGTAGCGGTGCGTCTTTCGGAAATTACCGCCATCCTCGCCGGCTCGGTTGCGGATGCTGTAATGCCGGAAGTCGCGGCTGCGAAACATAGCGACCGTGCGGATAATTTACTCGCCCGCAGCCTGCGGTTGACTGTCTACACGCATCTCGTTGTTTTGGTTCCGTTATGGCTCGCAGCGCCGCACATTTTGCGGATTGTTTATGGCCCAAGCTTCAGTGCCGCCGGCGGAACGTTTCGCATTCTGTTGGTTGCCTCGGTCGTGCTGACGGCCGGAGGAATTGCTGTCAGCGGGCTGAACGGCTTTGGACATCCCGGTCTCAGCACGATTGCCCGTGTTTCTTCCGCCGTCGTTACCGTCGTCGCATTGCTGACGTTGTTGCCACGCTTGGGAATTGCAGGAGCGGCAATAGCGTCGTTGCTGGGTTACAGCGTGATGATGATCGTCGCGTTCGTCGCGCTGATGCGCCAGCGCGAATGCAGCATGTGGAGTTACTTAAAGCCGCGCACCAGCGATCTGCCGCTAACGCAACTGCGATCGTTGTTTCGCATCAGGATGCCGGCAGCTGAAGTCTAAAGACCAGAAGTCAGAGGTCAGAAGTCAGAGGGCAGAGGTCAGAAGGCTGGAGCAGAGGCAGAAGGCAGAAGGCAGAGGCAGAAGGCAGAAGGCAGAAGGCAGAAGGCAGAAGGCAGAAGGCGAAGGCAGAAGGCAGAAGGCAGAAGGCAGAGGCAGAAGGCAGAAGCAGAAGGCAGAAGGCAGTTTTTGAAATCTGGAATTTGGAATTTGGAATCTGGAATTTTGAGATGAGTGCAGCCTATCCGGAAATCACAATCGCGGGACAATCGCCGGCGCGGCAGTCGCTAGCGGGAGGGTCATCAGCTCGGCATTTACCGGCGAAACAGCGATCGTCGCGACCGCGCCGCTCGCTATTCGTTTGGCTCGCCCCCATCCAGGCCATCTGCGTATTCACAGTCCTGGCCATCGTTGGTGGCGGACAAATCCTGCGCGGTTGGATTCTCACGTCCCTGCTTTTCTTAATGGCTTTGCCGCTCGCAGTCAGCCTCGAAGCCGGCTTGCTGGCAATGATTCTGTTCGAACCCTTTCGGGGCCTGATACGCCGAATCCAGTATTTGATCGTTGACTACTCACAATTTGATCCCATCCACGTGCTGACACCAATCGTCGCTCTGATGGCGCTCGGTATGATGTTGCAACGATATCGTTTGAACATTTTGCGGGCGACGCCACTGGCGACCTCAGTTTCAATTCTCGCCGCCATCTTCTTCGTCCAGATTTTCAATCCGTTGCAGGGCGGGCTGATGATTGGCATGTCAGGCGCGATGCTGATTCTCATGCCCGTTTGCTGGTTCTATTTTGGCCAGGCCGTAAATCCGCGTTTCATTCATATCGCGTTCAAAGTGATCGTCGCGCTCGGCATGATCTCTTCGCTCTACGGAATTTATCAACTGATCTATGGCTACCCTCAATTCGAGCAGTACTGGCTCGAGAATGTTGAGTTTTACGCCTCGATTGGCGTGGGCCATGTGAAGCGCCCACTCGCAACTTTCACCAGCGCCGAAGAATGGGGCCGCTACATTGCGATGGGCACGTTGATCGCTTTTGGATTTGGCGCTAGCGCCTCGCGTCTGCTCAATCGCGCGGGATGGTTTGTTTGCGGCGCGATGCTCTCCACTGTGTTGCTGTTCACTGGACAGCGCACCGCAATTTTCGGGCTGCTGCTTGGAGTTGCTTGTTTGGTTCTGCTTGGCGCCCGCGGCATGCGCGGAGTGGCCATGCGCTTGACGATAATGTTAATTCCGCTGGTGCTGATCATGGTCATCGCCAAGCCACCGGCCGAAGACGACATGTGGTCCAGGGAAGAATCCGACAAAGTGGGCACGCTGCTGTCGCACACGCAGCGTGGAACTCTGCAGCCTACCGGCGAGGAAAGTTTGTATGTGCGCTTCGAAGTTTGGCAGGACCTGATTACAAACGTTATTCCTTACCGGCCGCTCGGTTCTGGCGCAGGCGCTGGTTCACTGAGCGCTTTGAAATTTTCCGACAACGTTGAAGAAATGGCGATCGACAATTTTGTCCTGGTGCTTGCGGTTGCGGGTGGGATTCCGGCCGCGCTGCTGTTTCTGTGGATTCTGGGGCGCGCAACCTTGTTTGCATTTCGCCAAACACGCCGGGCAACGCCGCACTCATCTGCGGCCGTGACAGCGCGAATCATCGCGGCGATGATGCCGGTCTTCATTCTCAACAATATTTTTGGTCTGACGTTTTCACTTTATGCGGTAGCTCCAATCGGCTGGTTAATCATCGGCTGGATTAGCGCCGAAGAAGGTCGGGCGCGAGAAGCAAATTGAAAATCCTTTTCTATAACCACACCGGCCAGGTTAGCGGCGCCGAGCGCGTCTTGCTGCTTATACTTTCGCGACTAAATCGCGGTCGCTTTGAAGCGGTGTTGTTGAGTCCGGGCGCCGGGCAACTGCAAAAAGAAGCCAGAACGCTTAACGTCCCTTGCGCCAACGTCGATCAACTGAATGCTCGCTTCACCTGGAGAATTGCGGCGCTCATTCGCTATTTCTCATCTTTCGTTTCGACCATGGGCCAGGTGCGCGCGCGCGTACGCGAGCAGCGCCCGGAGCTAATACATGCGAACAGCGTGCGCGCAGGGCTGGTCATATCGGCTGCAACCGTTGGCCTCGGAATTCCAATTGTCTGGCACGTTCACGATCTCTTGCCACAGCATCCGCTTAGCACCTGCATCCGTTTGTTCACGCTGCTGCTGCCACCAGTTCGCATCGTCGTGGTGGCAAACGCGGCGGCTGAGCGGTTCAAAGGAAAGTTGTTGCGGCAGTTTTCCAGGAGAGTCGATTTTGCCGTTCTCTACAACGCGGTCGAAGCCGCAAAACTGAATTCAACGTCAACCAGCGCGTCAATCCGCAAAGAATTGCGGCTTAGAAACAGCGATCGGCTGATTGGCATCGTCGGCAATCTCTCGCCCGTCAAGGGTCAGCTTGAATTAATCCGCGCCTTCGCGAAAGCGCGCAAACGGATTCCCAACCTCGCCCTGTTGGTGGTTGGTTCCACACTTTTCAATCGCGGTGACGGCTATCAGAAACAGTTGTCAGCGGAAGTTCGCGCGCTGGGACTCGACCATTGCGTTCGTTTTCTCGGTCAACGAAACGATGTGCCGGCGATTATGGGTGCGCTCGATCTGTTGGTGATGAACTCGCGTTCGGAGGCTTTTCCGTTGGTCGCGCTCGAAGGTATGGCTGCGGGCGTGCCCGTGCTGGCCACCGCTGTCGGCGGCTTGCCCGAACTTATCACGCATGAAAAGAACGGTTGGCTGGTGCCGTTCGGCGATGAGGAAAAATTAATTGACGGCATAGTGTCGCCGCTTGAACAACGTGACCTGAGCGCCCAGCTTGCAACGCAAGCGCGCCGGCATGTAACCCGAACTTTCCCGGTCCATAAGTTTATGACGCGCATTGAGGCGATCTACACGGAAACTACATCTAAGTCAGTGCCCGCGGTAAGAGAACATTTGGTGCCTTTGCCTTCAGAAACTGGTTAAGGGTAATGATGCGGTTGCTTCGCGTGATGTCCGATAAGCTTTAGCTTGTCGTAACGCCACGACAAACTAAAGTTTATCGGACATTTGCAACCGAAGCATGAGTGTTTAGTTAAGAGAGAACTGGCAATGTCGAGAATCGCAGTCTTTCACGATAACTTCGCGCAGATGGGTGGCGCGGAAAAAGTAGCAGAGGAGATTTATAACCTGCTGCCTGGCGCGAGCCTGCATTCGACTGTCGCCGTTCCCGAAATTTTGTCTCGCGGCTTACAGCAAGCAAAGATCAAGACGTCCTGGATGCAACACCTGCCCGGACTGCGGCGACACTTTCGTCGCTACTTCCTTTTTTATCCGTTCGCCGTCGAGTCAGTTGATCTCTCCGGCTATGACTTGATAGTCAGCAGTTGTTTTGGTTACGCCAAAGGAATTCGCAAGCGTAAAGACGCAATTCATGTTTGTTATTGCCACACGCCGATGCGCTGGGTCTGGCGTTATGAGGACTACAGCGAGCGCGCCGGTTTCGGCCGTCTCTCGCGGCAACTTTTACCGTTGTTGCTTTCCGTATTGAAGCGCTGGGACTTGCGGGCAGCACGCCGTCCGGATTATTTCATCGCCAACTCTGAGACAGTCGCCAAACGCATCAAGACTTTTTACGGTCGCGACTCAATCGTCATACCGCCGCCAATTGATGTAAGTCGTTTTAAGCCCGACACGGTGCAGGAAGACTATTACCTGGTGCTGTCGCGGTTGGTGCCTTACAAGCGGATCGACTTAGCAGTAGAGGCTTGCACCAGGCTCAATCGGAAACTCATGGTCATTGGCGATGGTCCCGATCGCGCCAGGCTGGAAAAAATTGCCGGGCCATCAATTCGTTTCCTCGGCCGCCAACCTGACGAGGCAGTGGCGCGCCACGCGGCTCGTTGTCGCGCGCTGTTGTTTCCCGGTGAAGAAGATTTTGGGATGACGCCGCTCGAGGTAAACGCAGCTGGACGCCCGGTAATTGCTTTCCGAGCCGGTGGCGCTATGGAAACAGTGGTCGAAGGCCGCACCGGAATCTTTTTTGATCACGCGGAAGCCGCATCGCTGATGCAGGCCATTAAAAATTTCGAATCGCGCACTTGGAATGCGGACGAGTTGCGCGCGCATGCGGCGAAGTTTGATCGCACAGTGTTTGCCACTCGGCTGCTTAACTATTTACAAACCGTCGCCCCGGACGTAATGCACGCAAAGGCCGAAGTGTTTCAAGGCAAGCTAACTTCACGCCAGCTCACGGCCGCCCTCAGACCCGCGGAAATAGCAGACTAATACATTGCTATCACTGCCATTCGCGTCGCGCTCGTAGCTGGTAAATTTCTTCGGCTGGAAATCGGCAGTGCTGCTGCGCGGGGTATCTGCGCCCCAGGGATCCAGCTCAACTTTGCTGACTATGCTCCCACTTGTGCTGGTTACTCGCTTACTCTTGGTCACTGGATCCTCATGCACCCAATAGACCGAGCCCGCTTGCCGCACTGCCAAAAGTTGCGAGCCCTGGTAAACATACCCACGCTGCCATTGCCAACTGCCGCTTATGTAATCAATCTCTGCGACTATCTGCCCGCCCAGCACAGTCGAGCGCAGGAAAACCGCCGGATTCAATCCATCTTCCGTGCGCTTCACGCGCAGCCCGTCGCCGTCGTAATAGTTTTGCAGGTTCGTATAACTCGATGCGGTCTGCTGGCCGGTCGCGTCGTAAGTAAAAGCCTGGCCAATGTCGTTCCGTTGTCAATCCAGCTACTAACGGAACAGCGCAGGAGAAAGTTCCCTCTTATACGATCACAACTTGCATCCTAATTTGAGATCCAATGGCGTCCGTAGTCCCGAGTATGCAGCTCCGGTACTTCTCCGTCTCGCTGCATAATGGGCTTCAGTTTCATCTTTCCAACTCCATCAGGCTCAACCCGGAGATCTTGAATGAGGCCATAGTTGCAGCACCGCCAGCCTGGTAAATCGTTTTCTGCATTCCAAACCGACCAACTGGAACCGCCATCTGTGGTCACAGCATACATCCAGCCTATAAAGACATACGCGATCTTATCATTCACAAAATGGATTTGTTGGCGTGGGATAGGGATGGGATCGTCATGCCGAAAAGTCATGAATTCTTTCCAGTCATCTGAACCGACTTTCGCCGACGTAAAGACGTAATTAGATCCCCCTGCAAAACCTCCCTTTTCTTCCGCGTAAGCGGTAACGCCAATTTTGAACCTGTCGTTAGTAGTTTCCCACGTCTCGTTAATCTTTTTTTGTTGCTGCGTTCCTGGCCGGAACTCGTAGCCAAAAGCAAGGGCGATAGCTAAACCCACAACCGTTACGGCAATAGTCTTCATAATTCCCCACCTCACGTGCGTTTTTGAGATTATTTTTGACACACATCCTTTCTAAACTGATCCGCTAGTCTGGCCCTTCTGAACTCAAGCGAACTGGGTTGTCCAGTAAACCAAGAACCCAAATTTGTACTTACGCCATTGAGACGTGTATCTGCGTTCTCTTGATCTTCCCGACTATTCATAAACAGAAGTCCGGGGATGCCCAAATCGGCGCCTGCAATGAAACCCGCGACGAAATGCCGAACCTGATTACTGTTATCTTGAAACTGCGGCTTAAAGCCGCTAACCCCAAATGACAGCCTGGGGGGATTTACGGGGCCACCAGAATTATCTCGCATTTCTCGAATGCTACTGTTATTCGCTGAGGTAAAAGTCCGTGCCAGTTCATCAAGAAACTCAGTATCACTACTAGTTCTTTCGGCGATTCCCTGAATTAAATCGGCAAACCGATGACAATCATCCTTCGGGGCACCCTGTGGGGCTTTTCCGGTTTCGCCGCCACCGTTGCTTCCTCCCTTGGTTGGTGGGTCAAGCGGAAGCGGTCTCAGTCGATTCACGCCAAAGCCCAACCCACGTCCACCGCTGCTGAAACCAGCGTCAATAGCCCAATCAAAAGAGATTGGCACGTTAACAGTAGAGGGAGGAGGACCGATCCTTGGTCCCAGAAAGGGAATTCCAGGCAGGGAAATGTCTAGGCCCGTTGGATCGACGAAGCTCACCGGATTTCCTCGCGTATAGGCATAGCGATTGAAGCTTTGCGGGTCAGTGAGCGAGTAGCTGCCCTGGTAGGGATCGGGTTGGTCAAAGCGTGAATGCCAGCGATTGTAGCGGCGGAACATTGCTTCATCACTGCCATTCGCATCGCGTTCGTAACTCGTGAACTTCTTCGGCTGCAACGCTACGTTGCTGCTGCGTGGCGTGTCGGCGCCCCAGGGGTCTGTCTCAACTGTGCTGACTACATTGCCGCTGGCGTCCGTGACGCGCTTACTCTTCGTTACCGGATCTTCGTGCATCCAGTAGACGGCGCCTGACTGCTGCAACTGCCAGAAGTTGCGAACCCTGGTTAAACTAACTCTGACTTAGCAGCCTGCAGACGAAACGCGACTTAGATACTCTCACTTTCAAATTTACTCCAGGTCCTGAGGAACTCCCGCAGGAAAGTTAACAATTGCAAAGCTTGAAACAGCCCAACGTAGCGCCGTCTAGAACAACCTCAACAATCAGAAAGTGGCTACCCTTTTGGAATTTGGTTGTCTGAGCAGCGAACCAAAATTTTAGTATCGGTTTTGTTTGGCTGTTTGCGTATTCTTTTGTTCCGGCCATTTACAGGCGCTGTGACAGATTCTTCGGTACTCACTACCTCGATAGTCTCTCCATCGGAACCGAAAGCTCAGTTCCTTGCTTCCCAATCCTCAGTTTCAATCGCAACTCGATGGGATCTTTTAGCACTTCAGCTATGGGCTTATTGAATTCCAAAAGCAACGTCATAACGCCTTTTCCACCCGGAGGAATCGTCTCCCATTGCCTTTCGTGCTCTGTGGGCCGCGCGCTGTAATCGGCAAGTCTTGTCTTGAGAACAGCGCTTTCTAGCACCACTACCGAGTCTCCGTGGTTATGGATTACAATCTCTGGCATCAAAGATTCAGTACCAATCAGTCCACCAATCTCGGGAATTTCTATTTCGACTTTATCGAACGTATTACTCCAGCGATTCAGTTGGGTGCTTAACCAGCCTCTAGGTCGATACGCGATTCCATGATCACATGCGCAAAGCAGGAAGAGTGCGACCCCTATGAGCAGTGATAACGAAATGTGGTTCTTATGCGCTCGCTGCTTTCGACTCATAACCTAACCTCCAAAAAAAAACGGCATTACGGACATGGATTGCCACGCTTGGCTAAATCGGCTCGAATTTCCTTTTCCTTGGCGAACGCCTCCTTCTCAAACCTATTGCTCAAGTAAGCGTCTCGTCCTCGGGCCCATTGGGCAGCACTGTCGCCCAAATACGAGACGCCAAACCTGGCGTCGCCGTATTTCCTGGCTTGGAAATTATGGGTTATCTCATGCCCGATTAGGGCGATTCCGTCCATCGTGTTCGGTTGATATTCGCCCTTGTTGAAGGAGATGAGATCGCCGGTATTTGTAAATGCCAGTGCGTCAATAGGGGCAATGGGCGGAAGATAATCTCTCTGTATTTGAATCCCTCCCAGCGATTGTCCACCAAAAAACTTCGAGAGATATTGCTGAACGCATGGGGTAATGAACTCTGTCTTTACATCGGGAGGCTTAATATCCTTGTCACCTTTGAGATCCTGCCTTTGCTGCGGATC
Organism: Blastocatellia bacterium; assembly: GCA_003488005.1. Taxonomy (GTDB): domain Bacteria; phylum Acidobacteriota; class Blastocatellia; order Pyrinomonadales; family Pyrinomonadaceae; genus PSRF01. The sequence continues at coordinate 20,172 of DNND01000065.1, forward strand.
GATTGAGCCGCTCGGTTCTATCATGTGCATTCGGCCAACATTGAAGCCCAGGCTACGATAGGCAGGCAGAGGTTCCCAGGTCCATGTAACGATCCGCATGTACTGCACTTTTTCGAGGCCTGTCGGGTCAGTGGAGTTCACCGGGTCGTTTTGCGTGTACGCGTAGCGATTGAAGCTTTGCGGGTCAGTCAGCGAGTAGCTGCCGTCGTAGGGGTCGGGTTGATCGAAACGCGAGTGCCAGCGATTGTAGCGGCGGAACATTGCTTCATCGCTGCCATTCGCATCGCGTTCGTAACTCGTGAACTTCTTCGGCTGGAACGCGGCGTTGCTGCTGCGCGGCGTGTCTGCGCCCCACGGGTCTGTTTCAACCCAACTGACGATGGTTCCGTTAGCGTCCGTCACACGCTTTGATTCGTCCCCCCCCGCACAAGGCGGGCTTTCTGGGCCTAGGTGTTCTCAAAGCGTTGGATAGTATAAGTACAAACTATAAAGAGCGATTCCCCACCATGACACGAACCAGATCACCGCAAATGCCCAATCGATAAGAAGCGCTCGCTTTTCCGATGGCTCGACCCGAAACATCCACCAAGTCTCAAATCCAACGTACAATGGCAAGAGAAAGGAGGAAACCATCATCCACTTCACATCAACCCACCCAACGAAATTACCAACTGCTCTGAAGTAGGGTTGATAACCCAACAACAACAAGTGAGCCACATTTACTGTTACGAGTAATCTCAATATTAGATGAGACAAACGGATTTTCAGGGGATGATGGCTTGCTTTTTTGCCTGTCCTCCCGCGAGCATTAATAAATGATTTACTTTGCATGTCCACAAGACTCCCTAACCAGACTAAGGAAGTGATTCCAGCTGTCGTCCTCAAAGGTGCCACCACCGAGCCCAAAACCGATCTTAGCCTGTCGATCACCAAGCTCCCCCTTAAGCGAGATTGAGAAGTGCACTCCTGAAGAGGTATCGTTCGCAGAAAAGCTAATGGTTCCCGGATAAAACACGTGTCCAGGGTTTGTCGTAAATGTGAAACTAGACGTACTCGCAGAGGATACTGTTACTGACATACTTCGCGAATATGATATTGACGGGTCGATTGTCGACATGGCACCGACGCTGATTCCTATGGTTCGGCCTTGTTGAATGGGACCCGAATCAAATTTTATCCCTGCGAATCCCAGTCCGCCGGCAACTGCTTCCGCGAAGTTGCCGAACTTGGAAAAGTCACGCCTGATGGTTCGCATAAGGTCGTCGGCGCTTCTGTTACACAGACCCCACCAGCCGTAGCCCTTGTCAACCGGCGGAGCCTTCCCAGTATCGCCGCCACCGTTGTTTCCGCCTTTGGTTGGCGGGTCCAGTGGGCGCGGTCGCAGTCGGTTAACAAAACCAAGCGCACGACCCCAACTGGTATCAATCGGGTAGTCAAAAGAAATTGGAACAGTCACATAAAAGCTCGGCATCTTGCCGCCTGTCCCTGGATCGATATCGCTTTTGTCCAAACCGCTCAGATCTACGAGGTTGACAGGATCACCTTCCACGTAGGCGTAGCGATTGAGGCTTTGTGGATCAGCCAGCGAGTAGCTGCCCTGGTAGGGATCGGGTTGGTCAAAGCGCGAGTGCCAGCGATTGTAGCGGCGGAACATTGCTTCATCGCTGCCATTCGCATCGCGCTCATACGAAGTGAACTTCTTCGGCTGGAATGCGGCGTTGCTGCTGCGCGGCGTGTCTGCGCCCCACGGGTCTGTTTCAACCGTGCTTACCACATTGCCGCCGGCGTCGGTAACGCGCTTGCTCTTCGTTACCGGATCTTCGTGCATCCAGTAGACGGCGCCCGACTGCTGCACTGCCAGCAGTTGCGAACCCTGGTAAACGTAGCCACGCTGCCATTGCCAACTGCCGCTTATGTAATCAATCTCTGCGACTATCTGTCCACCCAGCACAGTCGAACGCAGAAACAGCGCCGGAGTGAGACTGTCTTCCGTGCGCTCCACACGAAGGCCGTCGCCGTCGTAAAAGTTTTGCAGGTTCGTGTAACTCGATGCCGTTTGCTGACCAGTCGCATCGTAGGTAAACGCTTGCCCAATGTCGTTGGTGAGATTGCCGCTGGCGTCGTAGTAGAGACCGTTGCGCCGGTTGTTGGTGTAGCCGTACCAGATATCGCTGGACTGCCCGGCGGTGCCGCCCTGCACTTCGCCGCCCCAGCCATACTTGTGGGTTAGGTTGCCCCACTGATCGTAATCATAGCCTTGCGAGTATGGACCATCCATCGTGCCCCACTGGCCGGAGTACGCAGCCGCGCGCGCCTCTGTGCCCGAATGTGAGGTGGCCAACCGTCCTACGTTGTCGTATTCGTAACTGCGATCCAGCGTCGGATCGTTGAGGCTGCCCGCATAGGTCACGCGACCGGTATGCTCGTTGAAATAATCGTAATTGTAGTTGTAACCCAGTACCCCGGAAACGTTCCAGGTGGTGGGCCGCAGGCGATTATCGTAAGCCGTCGATAACGACTTGCCGTCTCCAAAACTCATGCCCTTGATGCCGCCAAACGCGCGATAGGTGATGGAGCTGGCGTAATTGGAATTGCTAACCGCTCCCGAGCCGCCCACGCCATTCACGCGACCTGCTTTGTCATAGCTGTAGGTCACCACTGAGCCCCAGGGATTAGTAATAGAAGCCAACTCACCTGCCAAATTGTAGCCGTAACTCAGTCCAAACGAGCCGACATTGTTGAAGTTGCGCGTCTCTGAAGTCATTTGGCCCAGGTTGTTGTAGCCGTATGTCGTTGAACCCATGCCGTCGGTCATTGAAGTGCGATGCCCGGCAGCGTCATAGCCAAAAGAAACTCCAGCGGTCGTCGCCACGTTCTGCCCGGCAATAACACCAGACAGATCGTAGGAAATATTAGTCGGCAAACGCCGCGAATTGTAACTGAACACGGTCTTCGCCCCGCGCGCGTCGGTCACAGCCGCTGTCGTGTCGTCCTGATTGTAACTGTAGTTGATTGCACCCTGCTCAGGCGTGGTGCGTGTTTTCAGCCGGCCATGCCCATCGTAAGCAAGGCTCCGAATTTGCCCGGCCTGATTGATTTGCGTAATTTGATCGCGGACGTTGTAACCATAATTGGTCGTCGCGTACACGCTGCCGCTCCAGTTTAGTTCCTCTACTGTCGCCAGCCGCCCGAACGTATCTTTCGTCAGCCGACGCTGCCGGCCATGCTCATCCTGCATAGTGGTGACTTCGCCACCCGCGCAACCGCAACCGCCATATGATAAGACTTTAGTACTGCCATCAGCATTAGTCGTTTGCGTGGGCCGGCCCTTCCAATCATAAGCCTGCTCGGTTATTCGCCAGGCAGCATCGTCGCCGCCCGGGGACCAACTGCCAGGCGTCCAATTGCCCGTCATCTCCGTCGGGTTTGATTGCTGTATAACCTGCCCCATGTTGTTGTAGACAACGTATTGGCCATCGTAATGATCGGTAGTTCCCGCATGATCTGCTGCCGTCGCACGCACTCGTCCTGCGCCATCGAATACCTGCCACGAGTGAAGCTCATTGGCAGTGGTCAGATCGATCAAGGTTTGGTAGGTATGAACAAAATTGGCATTGGCATCATAAACGAAACGTGTGTAGGCATGATTAGTATCATTCGTGACACGATCGAGTCGACCGTAACCATCGTAGGTCCGGACCTCGTCAACGAAAGTTCTATACGGCGTAATGCCGCTGGTGGGCACATGGGTGCGCGTGACGGCGCCAAAATCATAGTTATATTCAGCAGTGGAGGCGTTGCCTTCGGGGTCAGTAACCTGCGTGACATACGCCAGGGTGTTACGTACATTATTACCGGCAACGGAAAACGCGTCGGCATAACTGAGATTGGTGCGATTGCCGGCGGCATCTTGAGACCAGATCATTGAGCCGGCCATGTTATAGCCGTAGCGTTCGGACCATATGCCCAGATTGTCATCGTAAGCAGTCGTCGCATTTGTGCAATCATAGCGAAAAACAGCAACCAGATTCCCACGGCCAACGATGAACGACGAAGGATAATTGTCTGAATCGTAATTTGTAGAGGGGGCCTGCGTTGAAAAGTAGGGATCAGCCCAGTCATACATAAAAATGGACCGCGACACCGGATAATTGGTGGCGGCGTCATAGACCAAACGTTCATAGGGAAGGCCAATGATGCGTTTGTCAATATAAACGCTATCCATTTTGTACGCCGTTGCTGTCATCCGCAGGACCGTCGTCCCGTCATTGGCATAATCTCTTACGTGCGTCGGCAAACTGTAGCCGGAGTTGTATTCAATAGTGGTGCGCCGCCGATTGCCCGCGTCGTCGTAGGTACTTACTTCGGTGACCCTCGGATTCAGGGGGTAACTCACTCCTGTGTTGTCTGAAGTCCACGACGTACTGGTATATTTCTTACGGACCCCACCTGACCAGAACTCAGTCAGTCTGCCCAAGCCGACGTCCCAGCCGCTTGAGTGAGAATACTCTTTATAAATAGTCCCATCGGGGGCTGTCTGCTGCACCAGCGTTCCGGTCTGTGTCGCGTTGGTCTCCGGAGTCGTCCAGCTTGCGCCATTTGTAACCGAGTAATAAGTGATCGCCTCCTGACCGTTGTTCCAGTCCTGCGCGTATTCACGTTTGTCAGTGAAGCGGGGGCAATCGGTTTGGGCCTGGGATAAATCAAAGTTGTACCAGGTGTGTTCAAGCTCATGCCCATCAGGGGCCTTGTGCCTGATTTGGTAGACCTGGCCATAGGAGTTGTAATCGAAGTGATATGAAGTGTTGTCAGAAAGGGCAACAAACGAGAGGACGGTCTGAGGGTTATTAGTAACCCCAACCGGTGTCACGCCGGAAAAAGGGTAAGACATGCTGAGTGGCGCATAAATGAAGACAACCCACCAATGCGTAACGCCGCCCCAGGTCTGCGTGATGTTGTAAAGATTGTTATCCCCGTCATACCCAAAGTTCAAAGTGCGTCCGAGCGTATCAGTCATGGTCAACACGTGCCCGCTGGTGGCGTCATAGGTCGCCGAAATGTAATTGCCGTTTCGGTCCTCGATTTTCGTGCAGCGCCATTCGGCCGCGGAAGCGGTGCCAAAGACGTATTGAGTACCGTCAGTTGTACGAACGACTGGAATTGATCCCGAGAAAGTTAACTGTGTGTAACCGTTGTCGCTCGACTCGTACACGCTGGACGAACCTACCTGCTTCATTTCGACTCGTCCGCCGGACGGCGTAATCATCATGTAGGCATACGCGCCGGCGTCGCTATTGAGATATCGTGCTTGCAAGCGGGGTAATCCCATCTGGAACCCCGGCGCCGGCGTTCCATGATCGGCATTATATTGAATCGAGCTTCCTTGTTTCGTCCAAACCAGCGAGTTGTAAAAAAGAGAGATCGAGAGATCCAGACCGGAGCGTCCTTTAAGACCAACCAGCGGCAGGCTCCAATTGAAATTGCGCGAACCGAGCTTGACGCCGGAATCACCGGTTTCGTTCTCCGGCCGAGAGCGGGCTGTTCCCACATAAGGATCGCTGCCACCACCGCCGCCACCGGCGCCGGGACCACAATCAGCACACAGCATCATGTTTGAGTGAATCGCTGTGGTGGTGGCGCTAGTCTTCGGCGAGATTCTGACTTTTCGAGACTCGTCGAGGTTCGGAAGATTCGCCTGCGGTGCTCCAGATATACTCGCCGGAGGTTTTGCATGCAATCCCTCTTTTCCGTTAGCCCGACGTTCATTATTATCGCTTCGCAGGCCTGGAGGGACGTATGGTCCAGGCGTGCTTTGCCGGTCGCCTTGCCCGTACGCGTTGCCATTTCCATTGCCGTTCCCATTTCCAGATCCACCCTGGGTTCCATTTCCGGAAGAGTTGGATTCCACCGCGCTCAAAGCGGCTCCGGCATTAACAATTCCGCCGGAAGACACTCTCGAGGACAACTGCGATAGCTCCCGAGAATTGCTTTCAATTGCGGAGCGGACCTGTGCCGCAGTAAGCGACGGTCGCAGGCTCTTCATTAGACCGGCAACTCCTGTTACCAGCGGTGCCGCCACAGAGGTTCCTGTAACAGACCAGTAACCGCCACCTATTTGCGTAGTTAAGATGTTGCTTCCAGGCGCGGCCACCGTGACGGTCTTGTAGCCCCAGTTTGACCACGACGCGAGTTGATCGGTGTTGCCGGTGGCGGCGACGGAAATAAGGTCCTTTGAATTAAAGGATGCGGGATAGTAAGGCGTCGCATCAATGTTCTGACCGTCATTTCCCGCCGAACAAACCACTACGACTCCGCGCTTTGTCGCGCGATCAATCGCGCTCTTTAATGCAACGGAGGAATTGTTTGTACCCCAGGACAGATTGATCACCTGCGCGCCGTGCGCGACAGCGTAATCGGTAGCCTCAACGGCGCTCGCGATGTCACCCGTACCCGTATTGTCCAAAACTCTCAAGCTCATCAAGCTGGCTTGCCACATCACACCGCTGACGCCGTCGGCGTTGTTGCCTCGAGCCGCAATGATGCCCGCCACGGCCGTCCCATGTCCCTGCTCATCTTTAATAGTTGCAGAGTCGGCAATGTAATCCCAGCCGTGAATATCTCCATTCATTGGGGCGGGATTGGTCCACTCGTTGTTGGCCAGATCTGGGTGAGTGAAGTCAATGCCACTGTCGATAACCGCAATTACTGTCGCCTGCCTGCCCGTGCTTGTGTGCCACCCATTGGGCATCCCAATATCGGACCCATACCGCCCACCGCTTTGGCCAGTATTGCGTAGTGACCATTGCTCGGAAAATCGGGCATCGTTTGGAACTACTTCAGCAGACGGACTTATCTGATCAGGCTTGATCAGGAAATTCGGTTCGGCGAATTCAACTGAAGGTTCTTGAGACAATTCCAGCGCCGCGCTTTGCGCTGATTTTCCAGCGGGTAAGTCGAGCTTCTCGACACCCGACTCGCCTCGTAACCTTCCGCGCTTACTGCCATGGCCCGCGGCTACATTGGCCTTATCCTGTTCCGAAGCACCAGCGCGAAAGCGCACCAGGACTTCGCCCTCGCGGGCTTGGGTCTTCTTAGAAGAGGGAAAGGTAAGCTCAGATTTGTCGGCGAGTGTTTGTGACCGATAAGCATTAACCGTTCGTGGGCCAAAGGGCGCAATCGTCGAAAGTAAGAGAGCGTAAGAAAAGAGCAGGCAGAGGCAGAGAGACAGACAACGCGAGGCGGCGTGAGACTTATTCATTATGAGCTTCCTACGCTGTGAGTGAAGGCTATCTTTGGGAGAACCGTGAAAGGCCAAAGACTAACTCAGTTACTAATCAAGACCGGCTTTGAGCCGAGCTGCTACAAATGCGTGCCAAGAAGGGTCTTTGATGCAAGTGAGTGTTTTGAGTTGCCCGCCTAAAGCCAGAAATTCTCGACTCTTAAGCTTCAGATGGTATTGACTAAAGGCCCGTCTGCGCTTCAACTTAAACCCGCGATTTTTCTGGCAAATCTGACCTTTTACAACTTTCTATTTCTGTAGACCAGACCCCGTAGGTGCGCGCGTCAACACCGAGTGATTGCTCGACTGGCGCGCCCAAGTGATAAGTCCGCCGCTCGCTTGCTTGCGAGAACGGCTGCAGCCATAGGAGGCCATAGTGATTTACAGCATTGCGCTCTCGGCCTTGTTCGCGGAACTGACCGCGCGACTGACGAGTCTGAACGATCAAATACTTGCGGGCATGAACGGCATGGCCGGCCGCTCGTGGTTTTTCGACAGCATCGTCGGGCTTACTCAAGGAAACGATCTCATCAAGGCCGGTCTGATTGGTTGTTGCTTCTTCGCTGCCTGGTACAGCGGCAAAACTTTGGAAGACACGCGCGCGCGCCGCAAAGTGTTGCTGGTGACTCTGGTCGCCGCTGTTTGCGTGTTGGCCACTACGAAAGTGTTGTCACACACCATCTTTCTGCCGCGCCCGGCAATCGAATCACAGAAAATCTTTCACTTAAGCGACGAAAGTCTGGTTGCGATGAAGCGCACCAGTGTTCGCGTGCCCCTGGACGAGGAAAGCCAAAAAGACCATCGCGATCTCTTGAATGGCGACGTCAAAACTAATGACCTTGGATCTTTTCCCAGCGATCATGCCGGCTTCTTTCTCGCCATCTCGCTGGGAATCTTTCTGGCTTCGCGCCGCATTGGTCTGGTTGCAATCGGCTGGACCGTGTTTGTGATTCTTGCCGGCAAGATGATCCAGGCAGAACACTCACCACTGGACATCGCGGCCGGAGCAGCCGTCGCCATAACTGAGTTATCAGTTCTACGCATCGCGGCGCGATCCCGGCTGGGCGCAATCCTCGACAAGATAAGTTTCTGGAGTTTCAAGTACAGCGCGCTCTCTGCTGCGCTCCTTTTTGCAATCGTATTTGAGATTTCGAGCACGCTCTTTCACGTGCGGGCGTTGCTCGCCCTCCTGGCGGCTGCGAAAGTCCATCTGATGGCCGGATAGCGAGTACGAATTATGTCAATGAAGAAGAACATATCGATTAACGGCAGCGTCAAGTGCCTCGCGATTGCGCTCGGCGCGCTGTTCCTGCTCACGTCTTGCAACGCGCTGGGAAAAGACGGCCTCGTTTTGATGACCGATGAGTCTTACAAGGCGACCATCTTTGCCACCAACAAGATTGGTTTTGGATCACCTGACGGCATTCTCTGGAACCAGGGCAAGCTTTACCTGGCCGACGAGGGCGGTGTCGCACTCGAAGTTTGGAATCAAAACGATGGGCTCAAGAAACTGATGGATAGTCAGTTTGGCGCCAAGTCGCCCGAAGACCTGGTAATGGACGCGCAAGGCAACGTCTTCTTCAGTGACGATGATGCGGGCGGTGTTTGGGAAGTGGATGCGACTGGCAAGCAGCGGCTGCTCGCTGGAAAAGACAAGGGTTTGTTTTCGACGGAAGGAATAGCGCTGGCGCCGGATGGATCGATCCTGGTTGGCGACGCAGACGCGCATGAAGTCTTCAAGGTCACCAGAGACGGCGCCGTCTCAGTGTTTCTCGGCCGGGAATTTGAGATTACTAAACCCGAGAGCATGACCTATGACGACAAGGGCAATCTGTACATCGCCGACAACGAAAAGAACGTGCTCTACCTGCTGGACACCAACCACAAGCTTCACGTTGTGATCGATCGTAAGGATCAGTTTTCACCGGAAACGATCTTTTTCTCAAAAGGTGCGCTGTACATTACCGACAGTCACGCCAGCAAGCTTTACCTGTACACGCCGAATGAAGAGTTGAAAACAATTGCCGCGTTTGGTGGCCAACTCAAAAACGTTCAAGGCGTTACCGTCGATGAACGCGGCGACATCTACGTGTCCATCCAATCCGACTTAAAGCATAACGTCGGTTTCATCGTCAAAATTAGTAAAGAGAGCTGAAGCGACGAATTACCCTACGGATTTCCGCGCGCCGATCCACCATGTCAACCACGATTGAGAATCTTAGTCTCGAGTCCAACAGCATTGTCACCGGGCCGGTCGCGCGCCAGTCGCAATGCTTTGGTCCGCGGATAGATCAGTTTCTAAAGCAAACATTTCCACGGCTGTTTGCGGAACAAGTGACGCGCGATCCGGCACAAGTCGCGGTTGTCTCGGAAAGCGCACAACTGACGTATGGCGAACTGAACGCCAAAGCTAACCAGTTGGCTCGCGTATTACGCAATCGTGGCGTGGGCCGGGAATCGCTTGTGGGCATCTGCATCGATCGTTCGCTCGACATGGCGGTTGGCATTCTGGGAATTCTCAAGGCCGGCGCCGCCTACCTGCCTCTCGATCCCGACTACCCTGAAGAGAGATTGGCGTGGCTGCTAAACGACTCGAGAGTTTCGTTGGTAGTGACTAAGACGGGTCCTGCTACTCGCCTCTCGAGGGTAACGGCGAACCTGGTCTTGCTTGATGCGGACAGCGCTGAAATCGCAGGAACTTCAACTACGGACCTGGATGACCAAGCCGAACCGAGCGATCTCGCGTACGTAATCTACACCTCAGGTTCAACCGGCGATCCCAAGGGCGTGATGATCGAACACGCCAACCTGGCAAACTATCTGCTCGCGCTTCAGTTTGAATTGCAGTTGGACCAAGGCGACCGCTATCTGCACACCGCGTCAATTTCGTTTTCTTCTTCGCGCCGTCAACTGCTGTTACCGCTGTCGCTGGGCGCAACAGTTGTAATTGCGACTGCGGAGCAACGAAAAGATCCGCTGGCGTTGTTTGCGATGATCAAGCAGCGTTCCGTTACGGTAATGGATGCGGTGCCCTCATTCTGGCGCAACTGCACTGAGGTGTTGGCTTCGCTGGACGCGCACACGCGCAGCACGTTGCTGGACAATCGGCTGCGGTTGATGTTGTCGGCGAGCGAGCCGCTCTTGTCTGACATTCCGCAAACCTGGATGCACCGATTCGCGCATCCCGCGCGGCACGTGCACATGTTTGGCCAGACGGAAACGGCCGGCATCGTTTGCGTCTATAGGATTCCCGAAGCAGCCAAACTCGAAGTGACGGCGATTCCAATCGGCGAACCAATCGCTAATACAGAAATCTATATTCTCGATGAGCACGGACAAGCTGTGCCTCCAGGAACGCCCGGCGAGCTTTACATAGGCGGCGCTGGCGTTGGGCGGGGATATTTGAATCGCCCTAATGTCTCCGCCCTCAAATTTATCGAACACCCGATCAATTGCCGCGCCCGGCTTTATCGCACCGGCGATTTCGCGCGTCTCACCAAAGACGGCGTCATCGAATATGCCGGGCGGCAAGACAGTCAGGTGAAGGTTAGAGGTTTTCGCATCGAGCTCGGCGAAATCGAAGCCACGCTGGCTCGCCATCCCGGAATCAAAGACAACGCCGCGATAGCGAAAAGCGATGCTAATGGCATTCAGAAGTTGATTGCGTATTTCGTCGCGCGCGAGACGGTTCCAAGCATCAGCGAGTTGCGCGCGTTTCTCAACGCCCGCCTGCCCGATTACATGGTGCCATCGACGTTCGTCGAATTAGCTGCGCTGCCGCTAACGGCTAACGGCAAAGTCGACAAACGCGCGCTGCCCGAACCGGGCAAGATGCGGCCCACGCTCGCCACAAAATACGAAGCGCCGGCGAGCACGACCGAGAATCGGCTGCAGAAAATCTGGGCGGCAGTGCTTCGCATTGATATGATTGGCGTGAACGACGACTTCTTTGAACTAGGAGGCCATTCGTTACTCGCGATTCAAGTGATGGCGCGAATCAACGGACAGTTCAAAATCATCGTGCCATTGCGAACGCTTTTTGAATGTTCGACGATCAAGAGATTGGCGGAACAGGTTGACGCGCTGGCCGAAAGAGACAGTGGCGACTCCACAATAGTTCAACGCGTCGATCGCGAGCAGCCGCTTGCGCTTTCTTTTCCCCAACAACGCCTTTGGTTCATCGATCAGCTTGACGCCGGCAGCTCGCTTTACAACATCAACAAGGCGCTGCGCTGCCGCGGTCCGCTTGATGCGACGCGGCTAAATCGTGCGGTGCAATCGATTGCCGCGCGTCACGAAATACTGCGTACCACGTTTATCGAGCACGACGGCCAGCCTGTCCAGTTGATTGTTCCCGCGATCGATGTCCCTTTTCACATCGCAGATTTAACTTCAGTTTCGACAACGGTACGAGAAGCGGAGCTCGACCGGCTCATACGAAGCGAAACCGAAAAAGCTTTCGATCTTTCGCGTGGACCACTGCTGCGCGTGACCCTGTTCCGCTTGGCCGACGACGAGCATGTGTTGCTGCTCGCGATCCATCACATAATTAGCGACGCCTGGGCTTTGAAAATATTTTTTCAGGAGCTGGCGAAGTTCTACGAGGCGGAAAACGAAAACGTTGAGTTGCCGCACCTTGCCATCCAGTATGCCGACTTCGCTGAGTGGCAGCGCCGGAACACGCAGGGGGCGCTGCTTGCCGAGCACCTGACCTACTGGAAAACGCAACTTCAGGGCGCGCCGTTTTCGCTGAATCTATCGAGCGATTTCGCTGCTCCTGAGCAACCAAGTTTCGCCGGCGGCCAGCAATCAATGGTCCTGCCGGACCGGCTGTATCAGGCTTTGCGCGACACCTGCCGCCGGGAAGGCGTAACGCTTTTCATGTTATTGCTGGGCGCGTTTCAGATTTTGCTGAGCGCTTACAGTGGGCTGGATGACATTCTGGTGGGGACTCCGGTTGCCGGCCGCGACTTGATTGAAACTGAACCGCTGATTGGCTGCTTCATCAACACGCTGGTATTGCGCGGAAATCTTTCCGGCGCTCCAAGCTTCCGCGAAGTGCTACGCAGAACGCGCGAGGTCGCCATCGATGCCTACACGCATCAATCCGTTCCGTTCGAAAAACTGGTAGAGGAGATGCGGCCCGAACGAAGTCTAAGCCGCAGCCCGTTGTTCCAAACGATGTTCGTGCTCGAGAACGAGTCTGCTTCCGAACTCACACTTAAAGGGGTGGAAGTCGAAACGCTGCGAGTGGAGACGCCTGCGGCAAAGTTTGATCTGACGCTTGGCGCGATTGAAAAGAGCGGATCGCTCGAGATGTGGTTTTCTTACAGCACCGATCTTTTCGCGCACCAGAGCGTTACCTTAATGCTCGACGACTTCACGCAAACGCTTGAAGCAATCGTGGCGAATCCGCAGCAAACTGTTTCGCAACTTCCGCCGCTGCGCTGGCAGCCAAAGGTAGCGGCAGCGGCGGGCATGGCCTCCGAGACGTCAGTTGAACCGCGGAAGAAACCAAAATTTGTTGCTCCCCGCACGCCGATCGAGGAACGACTCGCCAATATCTGGAGCGATGTGTTGCATGTTGAGCGCGTCGGCATGTTCGACAATTTTTTTGATTTGGGCGGTCATTCGTTGTTGGCAGCGCAGGTAATTTCGCGCACGCGCACAACGCTCTCGGTAGAACTTCCGCTGCGACGGATCTTTGAAACGCCGAACGTGGCCGGTTTAGCAGCCGCAATCTACGAGATGCAGACCGCGGCAACTGAGGACGACGAGCTGGCTGCGATGCTGGCGGAACTCAGCCAGCTTTCAGAAGAAGAAGCCCAACGTAAATTTGCCGAAGAGTTCTAGTCACCCTGTGAAGAGTCCGGATAACCGATGATTGCTGAACAAAACCAGGTTAATGAGCTGACGCCGACACAACAGGCGATGTTGATCTATTCGCTGTATGCACCCGAGTCGAAGGCGTACTTCGAGCAGGTCTGTTACACGTATCGCGGACCGCTCAATACCTCTGCGTTCGCCGCGGCCTGGCGACGTGTGATCGAACGGCACCAAATTCTGCGAACTTCTTTCTCAACCGGCGACGCCGAGCGGCTCTCGCAGTTTGTTCATAGCGAAGCAACGCTTTCACTTCAGCAACATGACTGGCGCAGCTTATCGGCCGGCGAACAGGAGCTGCGACGTGATGAGTTCCTGAAAGCAGACTGTGATCGCGGTTTTGACCTGGCGACGGCGCCGCTAATTAGGGTGGCATTGTTACAGACTGACGACGAAGCGTCCTGGATTGTTGTCAGCAACCACCACATCATTCTCGATGGCTGGTCCATGTCGCTGGTGCGTGACGAAGTGTCACAGTTTTACCAGCAACTGGTCCACGACCGCGAAATAAACCTGCAGGACGCACCGGACTTTTCGGGTTATTTGCAATGGCTTGAACAGCAGGACTCGCAACCAGCCGAATCCTTCTGGCGTAGTGAGCTTGCCGGTATCGTGGGGCCAAACATTCTGCCGGTTGACAGTGGCGCGGTTCAGAGCGGCGCCGTCGTTGACTCGTTTGCGGAAAAGACGCTTTCGCTGCCGGCGGAACTGACGACTGCAATTCGCGATTGCGCAAAGCGACAGCACCTGACGGTTAGCACTGTGTTGCAGGGCGCCTGGGCCATTCTGTTGAGCCGCTATTCGGCGAACGACGACGTTGTGTTTGGCATAACGGTCTCAGGCCGGCCTTATGACCTGCCGCAGGTTGAGTCGTTGGTCGGCTTGTTGATAAATACTTTGCCGGTTCGCGTCAAACTGTCTGACAACGAATCCAGCCTTGCCTGCCTGCAGCAGATCCAACGCCGGGTATCGAGCGCGCTTGAGTATGAGCACTGCTCGCTGAAGCAGATTCAAAATTGGAGCGACGTGCCCTTTAATCTGCCGCTCTTTGAGACGCTGCTGGTCTTTGAAAATTTTGCCGGCTCGGGTTCGTCTTTTGATCTCGACGGGCCAGTTGAAGTTTCCAGTTCGCAACTATCAAGGACCAACTATCCAGTGACACTGGTAGTAAATCCGGGAGCCGAATTGCGACTCCAGCTTGTTTACCACCGCCACCGTTTTACGGATGACGTGATCGAGCGAATGTTGGCCCATCTGGCAACCATTCTCGCTGGACTTGCTGTTGACCTTGAGCAGTCCCCGAAAAGTCTGCCGATGTTGACTGCGACTGAGACGCGAGAACTGCTGGTGGATTTCAATAACACGTCTAAAGCGTTTTCCGCCGCCGCAGTCACGCGCATGTTCGAACTGCAGGCAGAACTGGTTCCGAACGCGATCGCGGTCATGTATGAGGCGGAAGCAATTACCTATTCCGATTTGAATGCGCGGGCCAATCGACTGGCACATCATCTCAAGCAACTTGGGGTGGGCGCTGAAAGTCTGTTGGGGATTTGCCTGCCGCGTTCGCCGGCCATGATTACGGCGGTCCTCGCCATTCTTAAAGCCGGCGGCGCGTACGTGCCTCTCGATCCTGCTTACCCGAAAGATCGTCTGGCCTTCATGTTGTCAGACAGCGGCGCTGATGTGTTGTTGACACAGCGGACGCTGGCAAATCAATTTCCAGATTACAAAGGCAAGCTCGTTTGTCTCGACGCTGCGGCTGAGGAAATAGCTGCGCAAGTGTCTGCAAATCTCGTTGTAGCTGCAAAGCCCGGGGATGCTGCCTACGTCATTTACACTTCGGGTTCGACCGGAAAACCGAAGGGTACGCTGATCGAACATCGTTCGCTGTTGAACTTTACGCAAGCGGCTAGTCTTGCTTATGAAATCACCGACACCGATCGGGTGCTGCAGTTTGCATCGCTCAGTTTCGATACCAGCGCTGAAGAAATATTCCCCGCCTTAACAAGAGGCGCCAAGCTGGTTTTGCGCACGGATTCAATGTTGAGTTCTGCCGAACACTTTCTGCAAGCGTGCGGCGAGTTTGGAATTACTGTCCTCGATCTACCGACCGCCTATTGGCACGAGCTAACGGTCGACCTGGTAGCGGACAACCTATCGCTTCCGGAATCCATTCGGCTGGTGATTCTGGGCGGAGAAAAGGCGTTACCTGGACGGCTGGCGGCGTGGCGCGAACATGTTCCGGGCAGCGTGCGTCTGCTCAACAGTTATGGTCCAACGGAGACGACGATCGTCGCGACGATTTGCGACCTGTCGGTTGCGGATGCAAACGCCGTTTCCGAAGCGCCAATTGGCCGGCCAATCGCTAACGCGGTTCTCTACGTTCTGGATGCGAACCTGCGTCCTGTTCCGGTGGGTTTGCCGGGCGAACTTTACATCGGCGGCGCCGGTGTCGCTCGTTGTTATCTCAATCAACCCGAACTCACGAACCAAAAATTCATTACGAATCCGTTTGCCGACGACCGCGCACCCAGAATCTACCGGACGGGCGATATGGTTTGCCACCGGCCGGACGGCAATCTCGAGTTTCTCGGCCGCATCGACAACCAGGTAAAGATCAGAGGTTTCCGAATTGAGTTGGAAGAGATTGAGCAGGCAATCAGGGAACACGCGAACGTGGCCGAGGCGGTGGTGCTGGGGACGGACGACGGCGGCGACAAAAAGCTGGTCGCCTATGTGGTGGGGGCGCGGAATGCGCAACCTGTCGCGCCCGGTGAACTGCGACAGTTTCTGAGCGGGAAGTTACCCGGTTACATGATGCCCGCGACGTTTACTTTCATCGATGCCATTCCCCTGATGCCGAATGGCAAGACTGACCGGCGTGCGCTTCTCAATCTTGGACAATTTCCGGACGCGTCGTCGTCTGAAGACTTTGAGGGACCACGTAGTCCGCTTGAAGAATCAATCGCGGAAGTGTGGGCCACTGTCCTTAAGCTGGAACAGCCCGGTATCCACGATAACTTTTTCGAGTTGGGCGGACATTCGTTAATGGCTGCAAAACTTATCTCCAATCTGCGACGGCAGTTGCACGTCGAGTTGAACTTAATCGATGTGTTTCAGTCACCGACGATTGCCAAGCTGGCGGCGCTGATTTACGAACGGCAAACCGAGAGTGAAGCTGACGACGAACTGGCTTCGCTTTTGGCTGAGATCGTGAACCTATCAGACGAAGAGGCGCAACAGCGTCTGACGCAGGAGATCGGAAAAGGCGGCCTGCGCGCGCAGGCGTTGAAGCTGGCGCTGATCGCAAGCGGCGCCGTGCAGTTATTGGCTGACGCACTTTAGAGAACAAGCGAGGCAGAACCCAACGTGTCAACAAGTGCA
Organism: Blastocatellia bacterium; assembly: GCA_003488005.1. Classification (GTDB taxonomy): domain Bacteria; phylum Acidobacteriota; class Blastocatellia; order Pyrinomonadales; family Pyrinomonadaceae; genus PSRF01. Next base: position 36,718 of record DNND01000065.1, read on the forward strand.
TTGAATATTCGAGAACAATTGGCAGGCCTGTCGCCCGCCAAACGGGCGCTGATCGAACTTAAGCTGATGAAGAAAAAAGCGGAGGCCGGCGAGCCCAAGCCGCTGATTTCCAAACGGCCTGAAGGCGCGCCGGTACCGCTCTCGTTCTATCAGCAGGGCCTTTGGGTGTTGAGTCAATTGATGCCGGAAACGTCGCTGTATCACGTGCCGAAAGCAGTGAGGCTGACGGGCACGCTCGACGTCGCGGCCTTGAAGAATACCTTGGACCATCTGGTTGAGCGTCACGAAGCATTGCGAACGACCTTCGCGACGACAGAGGGCGTGCCGATGCAAGTCATCAGCGAGCGGCTCGAGTTGGCGCTACCGGTAATCGATCTCAGCGAACTAGACGAAGCGGAAAGGGAACTGGAAACACGGCGTTTGTTGAGAGAAGAAACACGCCGCCCCTTCGACCTCGCGCATGGCCCACTGATCCGGGCGTTGTTGGTGCGACTTGCTGAGCACGAGCACATCTTTCTGATGGCGATGCACCACATCGTTACCGACGGCTGGTCGATTGGCGTAATGCATCGCGAGTTCATGGATTTATATGAAGCGTTCTCGAGTGGACAACCTTCGCCGCTGCCGGAACTGACAATTCAATATCCCGATTACGCGTTGTGGCACCGTCAATGGTTTCAGGGCGAAGTTTACGAATCGCAGCTTGCCTATTGGAAAAATCAATTCAAGACGCTGCCGCCTCCGCTCGAGCTGCCGACCGACCATGCGCGACCATCCATCCAGGCGCACAAAGCATTTCGCGGATCCAAGCGGAAGCTCACGCTGTCGAAAGAGTTGACGCAGAAGCTGAAGGCGTTATGCCAGAAAGAAGAAGCAACTCTCTTCATGGTGTTGCTGGCGGCGTATCAGGTGCTGCTGCATCGTTACAGCGGCGAGGAAGATATTGTTGTCGGTTCGCCGATTGCCGGGCGCTGTCTGGCCGAAACTGAAAGTCTGATCGGCCTGTTTGTAAATGCGCTCGCGTTGCGCGTCGACCTGTCCGGGAATCCCAGCTTTCGTGAGTTGTTGGCACGCGTCAAGGAAGTCGCGCTCGGCGCTTACGCAAATCAGGACCTGCCGTTTGAAACTCTCGTAAAAGAAGTGCAACCGGATCGCACGCTGGCGCGCAACCCGCTTTTCCAAGTGATGTTTGTGCTGCAAAGCGAATCAATTCCGACGCTCGAACTCCCGGGCCTCACGGTCAGTCACGTTCAGGTCGAGAATGTGGTCGCCAACTTTGACCTGACACTGGACGCGGTTGAAAGAAACGGCCAGCTTGAATGTTTGCTCGAAAGCAACGCCGATCTTTTCGACGATGACCGCATTACCCGCCTGCTGGGACACTTTGAAAATCTGCTTCAAGGCATTGTTAGCAAACCGCAAACGCGCATTTCGGAGCTGCCGTTGTTAGGCGAAGCGGAACGTCATCAGTTGCTGGTCGAATGGAACGACACGCGCACTGATTATCCCGCGCAAAGCAGCGTGCAGGCTCTATTCGAAGAGCAAGCCAAAGCCACGCCAGACGCAAACGCGCTGATGTCTGGCGACGAAATTGTCACCTATCGAGAACTGAATCGTCGCGCCAATCAAATGGCCCACTACCTGATCGCGCAGGGAGTCCGCGCAGAAGATCGGGTTGGCATCTGCCTCGATCGTTCGCCGGCGCTGATCATCGCGGTGTTGGGGATCCTGAAAGCCGGTGGGGCTTATGTCCCGCTCGATCCTGGATATCCCGGCTCGCGGCTGGCTTTCATGCTCGAGGATGCCGCAGTCACTCTTCTATTAACCGAAGAGCAACTGGCTGCTTCATTTCAAGATCACAAAGTCAAAACAATCTGCATCGATCGGCTTGCGGCAGAGATTGCGGCGTGCGATGAAACAAATCCGCGCAGCGATACCGGAGGCGGCAGTCTTGCCTATGTCATGTACACCTCGGGCTCGACCGGGAAACCGAAGGGCGTAGCAGTCACGCACAAAAACATTGTGCGGTTGGTGAAGAACACTAACTACGCAAACTTTTCGAGCGATGAAGTGTTCCTGCAATTCGCGCCCATCTCATTTGACGCCTCGACTTTTGAAATCTGGGGCAGCCTGCTGAACGGAGCGCGCCTGGCACTGATGACGCCGGGTGCTGCATCGCTTGATGAATTAGGTCGCGCGCTGAAACGCTACCAGGTGACGACGCTGTGGTTGACTGCAGGTTTATTTCACCTAATGGTCGACACGCACCTCGACGATCTGCGCGGTCTCAAGCAGTTGCTTGCGGGCGGTGATGTCCTGTCTGCGCCGCACGTCAGGAAAGTTGTCGCCGAGCTTAAGAATTGCCGGCTAATCAACGGTTATGGACCAACGGAAAACACGACGTTCACCTGTTGTTATCCGGTAGACAATCCGGCGGCAATCAATGGCTCGGTGCCGATTGGGCGGGCCATCTCTAACAGTTATGTCTACGTTCTGGACAAGCATTTGAATCCGTCGCCGGTAGGAATTCCGGGCGAACTCTACATTGGCGGCGATGGCCTTGCGCGTGGTTACCTAAATCAGCCGGAGTTGACGGCCGCAAAGTTTATTAACGATCCGTTTCGCAACGGCGAAGGCACGCAACTTTACAAGACCGGCGATCTGGTCAAGCGCCGCGCAACCGGCGAACTCGATTTTCTTGGCCGGATCGACAGTCAGGTAAAGGTGCGCGGCTATCGCATCGAGCTCGGCGAGGTTGAGACGGTATTGGCGCAACATGACAACGTGCGCGACGCAGTCGTCATTGTGCGTGCGGATCAGGGCGACAAACACCTGGCGGCTTACGTGGTGCCGCGAGAAGGAACGACGCCCACCACAAACGATTTGCGCGTGTTTCTGAGTGAGAGACTCCCCAGTCAAATGGTGCCCTCAGTTTTCGTCGTGCTTGAAGAGTTGCCATTGTCAGCCAATGGCAAGATCGACCGCACAGCCTTGGCGGCAATCAAGGGAAACGTTGCGAACTATGGCGAGGCGCAGGAACGTTGTGTGCAGCCACAGGACAAATTAGAGCTGAAGCTGCAAAGGATTTGGGAGCGAGTGTTGGCAGTTAGTCCAATCGGTATGGACGACAACTTTTTTGAGCTGGGCGGCCACTCGCTGCTCGCCGTTCGTTTGTTCGCGCAGATCGAAAAGTCGCTGGGCCGCAATCTGCCGCTCGCCACTCTATTCCAGGCGCCGACGATCCGTTCGCTCGCCGAAGTGTTGCGCAAAGACGGTTGGGCCGCGCCCTGGTCCTCGTTAGTGTTGCTGCAAGGTGGCGGCAAGCGGCGGCCGTTCTTTTGTGTGCACGCTGCCGGCGGCAACGTGCTTGAGTATCACGCGCTCGCGCAGTTGTTGGGGTCAGATCAGCCTTTCTATGGATTTCAAGCACAGGGCCTTGATGGGAATCAAGCGCCGCACACGTCTATCAAAGAAATGGCAGCGCACTACATCCGCGAAATGCGCGAGGTCCAGCCTGAAGGTCCATATCTGATTGGCGGCAGATCGTCAGGCGGCACTGTTGCGTTTGAGATGGCTTGCCAGTTGGCGGCCCAGGGTGAACAGATTGCGTTGCTGGCTTTGCTTGATGCTTATCCGGCCGGCTACTTCAAGCTGCTACCGGGCTCGGGATCGTTTGCGCAGCGGGCAGTTCGCTATGCGAAAAAGATCCAGACGCACGGGCAGAACCTCCAGGAATTAGCTGGGCTGGAGAAATTGTTTTACTTGACCGGCAAACTGAAATTCGCTCCGGCTAAGACTAAACACAAAATTTATCGACGGGTTTTCAACTTGTATCAAAGAGTCGGGCGCCGCTTGCCGACAGTACTCAGAAACATTGAAGAGCTCAACTTCGCCGCAGTTAAAGATTACGTCCCGCAAGTTTATTCCGGCCAGGCCACACTATTTCTGGCGAGCGACGATCGCACCGCCGCTTTCGATGTTGAAGAAGGCTGGCAGGGTTTGGTCGCCGGGCGCCTGGAAAAAATTCATGTCTCCGGCAATCACCTCGACATCGTGAAAGAGCCACACGTGCGAACGCTCGCGGAAAAACTGCGGGCTTGTCTGGATCGCGCAAATGGTGAAATTGATGTGCGGTGAAACGGGCCAGTGGCAATGAATTCTGGCAAGCGCATGCTTTTGAGACTTTTTAACTAATACCAACTAATCGAAACGGGCGTGAATGTGGAACGAGCTTAGGCGGTTCCGGAAGCGAGTTCAGGCCAAAAGCGAGTTCAAACAAAGTATGAGCACAAGTTCCGCTGTATATCCCGTCAAGTCCACGGCGCCGCAACAAGTCAACCTCGGTTTTCTGCGGCCGAACAGTCCGTTGCCGTTGGTCTTGCGCCCGGCCACTCGCGGCGTAAGCCTGATTGAATGGGCGAGAAGCAACACCGACTTCATCGACAGTTCGCTGTTGCAACACGGAGCCGTCTTGTTTCGTGGTTTTGACCTGGTCGAGGCTGCCGAGTTCGAACGTCTGATTGAGACGGTCTCGGGTCCGCTCCTAAATTATTCGTATCGCTCGACGCCGCGCAGTTTGGTTTCCGGCAGAATTTATTCGTCCACCGAATACCCGGCGCACCAGTCGATTCCGCTACACAACGAAAATTCTTATTCGCGCAGTTGGCCCATGAAGATTTGGTTCTTTTCCATGCAGGTGGCGAAACAAGGTGGAGCGACACCAATTGCCGATAGCCGAAAAATCTTTAAGGCGATTCCCGCGGCGATATGTGATTCGTTCGTCCGCAAGGGTTTGCTGTATGTGCGCAATTACGGCATCGGGCTCGATCTTCCCTGGCAGGAAGTTTTTCAGACTTCCAGCAAAGCCGTGGTTGAAAATTTCTGTCGCAAGTCAGACATGGAATTTGAATGGCTCGCCGACGACCAGTTGCGCACGAAACAAATTTGCCAGGTCGTTGAAAGACATCCGCGCACGGGCGAATCGGTTTGGTTTAATCAGGCACATTTGTTTCACGTGTCGAGACTGCCGCTGGAAGTTCGTGAATGGCTGCTGTTATCACTGGGCGAGCAAAACCTGCCGCGCAACGTCTATTTTGCCGACGGGTCGCCGATCGAAGCGGAAGTGATTGAAGAGATTGCTCGCGTATGCGAAGAGCACTCAATTGCTTTTCCCTGGCACGAAGGCGATGTGCTGCTGCTCGACAACATGCTAACCGCGCACGGCCGCAAGCCGTTTGTCGGCAAACGCAAGGTGGTTGTCGGTATGGCTGAACCGAACCAACCGGTATACGCGCGCGCCGCCCGGCACGAAATTTTGAGCAATATTTGAGGGCAGCCTAAGCGCCCGTCAGAAGCGAAAACTATGGCAACTCTTGTTCAAGAAATCCTGAATATCAGGGAAAGAATAACCGGCGGCTTATCGCTGCGCCGGCACGTCGTGGCGGAGTTTAATAACACTGCTCGCGCGTACCCTTACGACAAGTGTGTTCACGAGCTTTTCGAAGCCCAGGTTGAACGCACGCCATCAGCAATTGCCGTGGTCGCAGACGACCGGCAACTTACTTATGCCGAGCTCAACGAGCGCGCCAATCAGCTTGCGCGTTTTTTGAGACGTTTCGGTATTGGACCTGATTCGCTGGTGGGCTTGTGTGTAGATCGTTCGCTGGAAATGATCGTTGGCATTCTTGGTGTCTTAAAGGCAGGCGCGGGTTACGTGCCGATGGATCCAACCTACCCCGAAGATCGGCTGGCGTTCATGTTGCAAGATGCGAATGTCTTCGTCCTGCTGACGCAGTCGCATCTGCTCGATCAACTTCCATCGCACAATGGGCCGCGGCTCTCGCTCGATTCTGACTGGGATCTTATCGCCAAGGAACGAAAAGAGAATCTGGCGGCGTGGGCCAATCCGGCAAATCTGGCCTACGTTATCTATACCTCTGGCTCAACCGGAAAACCCAAGGGCGTGATGATTCACCATCGCCGCCTGGTCAACTACTTAACCTGGGCGACTGAAACCTACGAAGTCGCGGCAGGCTGCGGCGCGCCGGTCCATTCTTCATTTTCTTTTGACTTAACCATCACCAGTCTTTTTGCCCCGCTGATGGTCGGCCGCACCATATTCCTGATTGCGGACGGCATTGAGAATTTGGTCGAGGCGTTACTGGCGCGTGACAACTACAGTCTTGTAAAGATTACGCCGGCTCACTTAAGAGCACTTGCAGAGTTAATGCCCGCGGATCAAGTTCGCGGCCGCGTGCGTGCGCTGGTAATCGGCGGCGAAGCTTTGCACATGGAGAGTCTTGCCTTCTGGCGGACTCACGCGCCTTTGACTCGCTTAATAAATGAGTATGGACCAACCGAGACGGTGGTCGGTTGCTGCGTCTATGAAGTAACTGAAGACGATCCCGTTTCAGGCCCGGTCCCAATTGGAACGCCGGTGGCGAATTCACAACTCTATGCACTTGATGAATCACTGCAGCCGGTGGCCAGGGGAGCGACGGGCGAACTTTACATTGGTGGCGATTGTGTTGGGCTGGGTTATCTCAATCGCAAACAACTGACAGATGATCGCTTCATCGCAGATCCCTTTAGCAGAAACTGTCGTGGCCGTCTTTACCGCACTGGCGACCTCGCCCGCTTTAATGAAGACGGCAATTTGGTTTACCTGGGCCGGATTGATAACCAGGTAAAGATCAAAGGCTTTCGCATCGAGCTTGATGAAGTGGAAACCATCCTCAACCAATTCGCTGGCGTGCGCGAATGTGCGGTGGTGGCGCGTGAAGACGCGACCGGAGAAAAACGCTTGATTGCCTATGTCGTTGAGGACGCGCCGCAAGCGGAAGTGGATGAACTGCGAAAGGCGATGAAGAGCAAGGTGCCGGAATATATGGTGCCCTCGACATTTGTGAAAATGGAAGCGCTGCCGCTGACGACAAACGGAAAAGTCGATCGCCAGGCTTTGCCGGCGCCCGATCGCAAACAAAACGGCTGCACGGAAAATTGCGCAACCAAACATTCTCAGGCCGAGAAAACACTGATGAAAATTTGGGCGGAAGTTCTCAAGGTCGAAAAGGTGGGCTTAAACGATAACTTTTTTGATCTCGGCGGCGACTCGATACTCGGCACGCTGATTCTCGCCAGGGCGGCACAGGCGGGCGTCAAATTCTCGCCGCGCCAATTGTTTGAGCACCAGACCATAGCCGCATTAACAAATGTTACACGCTAAGGCAATCAGTCAGGGATCGGTTACGCTGAAACCTTCGCGGTTTCCCGGCCTGGCGCTGGAGGTTACCGAGGTTCACTTGTGGCAGGCCTCATTGGATGGGCGACCCGCTGACATCTTCGAATCGTTTTTATCCGCGGACGAATTAGCCCGCGCTAATCGTTTTCATTTCATTGAAGACCGGACCCACTTTGTCGTCGCTCGTGGTCTGCTGCGAAATCTGCTGGCTGCTTATCTCGGCATTAATTGTGCGGAGCTACGGTTCTCGTACGGAGCGAAAGGGAAGCCTTTCCTACTGCTCGATGGCCAAACGCAGATCAATTTCAATCTTTCACATTCGCATGGCCGCGCCGCGTTTGCGTTTTCCCGCGGACGCGAGCTGGGCGTCGACCTGGAATACGTGAAAGAAGATTTTGAAGCCGAGTTAATCGCGAACCGCTTCTTTTCGCGGTCGGAAGTGTGGGCCTTGCGCGCGGTGCCAGCAGAGTTACGCAATCAGGCGTTCTTCAACTGCTGGACGCGCAAGGAAGCCTACATAAAGGCGCGCGGCGAAGGTTTGTCGATGCCGCTAGATCAGTTTGATGTAAGTCTCAGGCCGGGTGAGCCGGCGGCGCTACTGAACAACTATCGCGAAGAGCGCGAGGTCGAACGCTGGTCCATGAATGCGATTCCGGCGCCAGCAGACTACGTTGGTGCGCTGGTGGTGGAAGGTCACGACTGGAAGTTGAAGAGTTTTAGTCTGGAAAAACCTGCGGCGCCAAAGCCAGCCGCGAATCTTCCCGCTCTGGAACGTGCGCAGTACAGCCGGTTGTCACTCGGCTGAAACCGCAGTTTCCGCCTCTTCCTTTTTCTTTCTCCACATGCCGGCGATTTGATTTGCCTCGGCCTGCGTCATGTTGTCGTAGATGTCTGCGGTGTTTTTCACCACGCCATCCTCGAGTTCCAACACTTCCCAATCAGGAGCATCCGGATCGGTGCCTGCGCGTCCTGGCTTCACGCGAATCTCATAAGAAATTTCGACCGGTTTGTTTTCAGTATCCATTAGCAGTTCCTTTTACGTGTTTCGTGCTTCTCAATCTGTTGTTTGCGGAAAGGGAATCTATCATGTTTCACGTTTGAGGGTCACGGGACAAAAGATGAAGCACTGAGGCAGCTTGATTTGAGGCCACCGAGTGGCAATGAGGTCAGTACCG
>DNND01000065.1:45424-49830 GCA_003488005.1 Blastocatellia bacterium
GGTAGCGGATGGGTGCAGCGATTGCCGATTGGAGTCTTGCGATTGGTCCAATTGGCAATCGACAATCGAAACCCGGCAACGTCGGAACCCATCCGCTACCGCGGACGGTACTGACCTCATTGCCACTGCAAGGCCTCACATCAAACTGCACTTCTCCCCAAAAAAGTTTTACTCGAAGCGCAACGGTCAGGTAGCATGGCGGCGCTCGTACCCACACTTTTCACTTTGAAACTTGATTCGGCGAAAGCACCGACTAAAGTCCGTGCTACCTAAAAAAACTTATGTGTACTGATAGACGAGATTTTTTGCGACGATCTAGCGCGCTGGCCGGCGCCGGTTTGCTCGGTGGATTTGCGTTTGCAGATCCGGCGGAGGCCACGCAACAGCGCGAAGCACCGGAAGCAATTCGCAAACTCAAGAAGATGACGGGCGATGTAACGCCCATCTCGCTGGACGAGCGGCACGCGCGCATTGAAAAGGCGCGGCGACTGATGCGGGAAAAGCGCGTCGACGCCATTTATCTCGAGCCAGGCGCCAGCATGTTCTATTTCACAGGCATGCAGTGGGGAACCAGCGAGCGCATGTTCGGGTTGGTTATCCCGGCGCGCGGCGACATTGCCTGGGTCTGTCCGAAATTCGAAGAGGAACGTGCGCGCGAGTTAATAAAAATCGGCACCGACATACGCACTTGGGAAGAGGATGAAAGCCCTTACCAGCGCGTCGCTGAAATTTTTCGCGACCGCGGCATCCGCGCAGGCAAAGTGGGCATGGAAGAGCGCGTGCGTTTCTTTCTTTTCGACGGCATTCGCAAGGCGGCGCCGGGGCTGCAATACGTAAGCGCAACTCCAATCACAGCGGGCTGTCGCATGTATAAATCGCCTGCCGAGATCGCGCTGCTGCAAAAGTCGAACGACATCTTGCTGGTGGCTTATGAAGCCACGCATGATTCGATGCGCGAAGGAATGCCGCAGGATGAGTTTGCGCGAAACTGTGCCGCGGCGTTAACAGCGCTCGGTGCGCCAGGTGGAATCTTTGTCAGCTTCGGCAAATACACGGCGTTTCCGCACGGCAGCGTCACGCCGCAGAAGTTGAAAGAAGGCGATGTGGTGTTAATGGATGGTGGTTGCAGCGTCGATGGTTATCAGTCAGACATCACCCGGACTTTCGTGTTTGGCAAACCAACCGCGCGGCAACGCGACATCTGGAACCTTGAGCGTCGGTCGCAGGACGCAGGCTTCGCCGCAGTGAAAATTGGCGCTCCCTGCGAAGCAGTCGATACCGCCGCACGAAAGGTGATTACAGACGCCGGCTTTGGTCCTGATTACAAAGTTCCCGGACTGCCGCATCGCACCGGTCATGGTATCGGCCTGGAGGGCCACGAATGGACCAACTTCGTGCGCGGCAACAAAACCCCGATTCAACCCGGCATGTGTTTTAGCGACGAGCCAACCATCGTGATCTATGGCGAGTTTGGAATTCGTTTGGAAGATTGTCTTTACATCACTGAAAACGGCGCGAAGTTTTTTACGCCGCAAAGCAAGTCGATCGATGAGCCGTTTGGGTAGAGTGCGCCGGAGTCCGCCAGATATTGCACTACCACGCGAGCGATGTGAAAACTCTCAGGTGCGGAAAATTTTCAGGTAGGGAAGGGGGCAGCGCTTCGCTTGACCCCTTCCCTACCTGAGAGCTTTCACACGGTCTTTCTAAAGTAACCGATGTGTCTGTGGATTAGTCTTCACCCGCTTTCAACTTCTCAAGATTCAACTCTCGCGCTGGTCCAATGTTCGCCTTGAGCACCTTTTCCATCTGCTTAAACGCATGCTCATTATCGTCCGGCGAAATTGATACTGAACAATCTGCCGGCACAAACAATTTGAAATCGCGCATGTACGCATCGTTGGCCGTGAAGAACACGCAGTTGTTGCCGGCGATGCCGGCGAGAATCAAGCTGCGCGCGCCGGTGTGCTCAAGCAGCAGTTCGAGACTGGTGCAATAGAATCCCGAATGCTTTGGTTTGAGAACGAAATAGTCCTCCTCGTCAGGCAACACCAACTTCACGAAAGGCTCGCCGCGCACTCCATCTTCAAGACAGTGCGAGACAATCTTGTTCAAGTCCGATTGCCACTTGCCAAAGTTGTCATTGACGTAGATGACTGGAATGCCATGTTGCCTCGCGCGCTGTTTGAGTTCGGCGATGTTGCGGCCCACCGGCAGCGCCAACTGCAAAAGTTCTGCGCCGCCTTCAAATTCAAAATCGTTGATGACGTCAATCAGCAACAACGCCGCCCCCGCATTGTCAGGCACATTCCCGTGAAGGTCTTCGCTCTTTACCGGCATTTTTTGGGTAACCCTCGGCTTGCCCTGCAACGGTACAGGCAAACACATTCGCTGTTCACTTCCGATTCAATTTGGTTTCAGGCGATCGACGAGGAACGATCATGGCAACCTGAGTGCCGAACCGCATTCGCTAACATGCATTGCGCGGAGGCGTTCTCATTAGCACTGTGGCTTTAGCCCGGTGATAACGGAGGTGCGTTTTTCCTTAACCGTTTTAACGGTTTACCGGGAAGCCCGAAACCGTTGAAACGATTGAACAGTTCATAATCATCCGTGGTCACCGGGCCAAAGCCGGGGTGCTAATGAGAAACTCTCCGCGTTACGCGTAATCGGACTTTTTGTGCAAAGCTGTATGTTCGTAGAAACTGCGGGAGAGTTTTAAGGTCGGAAGGCTATGGATTCGCTGAGTCACACCTGGGGCACCACACCAGATGAGCGCGCACTTGTCTTTCCCTGTGACGGTATTATTTCAAATCCGGATGATTCGCTTTTTCGTGCTGTGACGATTCATGCATCGTCCGCAACTGTCTTTCGCTGGCTGTGTCAGATGCGCGCCGCACCGTACAGCTACGACTGGATCGATAACGGCGGGCGACAGAGTCCGCGTGAGCTGTCGGCTGGACTCGAGCAACTTGAAGTAGGACAAGACGTGATGAGAATTTTCACGCTGCTAAGTTTCGAAGGGAATCGGCACTTAACGTTGCGCATGAAACCACGTACGCGTGCGGCGCGTAGTTTCGGAGACATTGCGGTCAGCTATCTGATAGTTCCCGCAGAACAAGATTCCTGTCGCCTGGTGGTGAAACTCGTTGCGCGATATCCGCCCGGCGCACGGGGCCGGTTGATGTCCGCAGTACTGCCGTGGGGCGATCTCGTCATGATGCGCAGGCAGTTGCTCAACTTCAAGCACTTGGCGGAAGGCCACGTGGGCCGAAGTCAGTAGTCAGTTGTTGGTTGTCAGTCGTTATTCAAGCTTGAAGTGCTACCATTAAGCGCGTTCCTGATTTGTTGCCAGTATTAGTCTGCGGGTTTTCAACTGACTACTGACAACCGACCACTGACAATTAAGGATTTGCTTTGAAGACAAATACGAGGGCGCCCTGTGTGCTATCTGATTTTATGGCGAGGAGTTTGGCGAGCTTTGCGGCATAAACAGGATCCAAAGGCTCAAGAACTTCCTGCTGCTTCTCAGCCGCTTTGCGCTGCCCCGTCGCCAGGTAGGTGAGAGCCAGTCCAAACTGGCCCGGCGCATGTTGCGGATTCAGCGCTACGACTTGCTTCAGTTCTTCAAGCGCTTCGCGATAGCGTTGCAGATTGAACAAGGCGAGTCCGGCGGAGTAATGCAAGTCGGCCATTGCGGGCGCGCGGGACATACTTCCATTTTCGGCATTAACCTGCTCGGCTCGTTTGATATAAAGAGCTAACTTAATGGCCTCGAGCGCCAGGGGAAATTTTTCAAGCGCGGTATAAGCTCTGCTCAGATGATAATAATCTTCGGCATCGACGATCGCCGGCTTAATCCGAATCGCCATCTTAAAAACAACAACGGCCTCTTTGTATTGCTTCAAAGCTGAGTAAGCTACGCCGAGTTTTCCATAGGCTGCCGCGTCATTAGGATCGCGCTCGACGGCCAGTCGCAGCGTTTCCACGGCCTCAGCATTGTGTCCGGTATCAAGGAACGTCAATCCCTTTAAGTAAAGAGAAGGCTCGGCCGAAGACGCAGTCGCGGTTGTGGAAATCGCGGCAGGTTCTCCGGGCAGGAGAATCTTTACGTCCGCTAATCCTTGTGGTGGCTCGCTCGTCGCGGGTTTGCTAGCAGTGCTGTTTGCTGCTGGCGGTGCAGCAGAGCTGGTGAGTGCTGCTTGTGCTCGGGCTATTTCCGAAAAGCCGAAAACAATTAGAGCGAAGCAGACCCCAGAAAAAATAAATCTCATGAAATTGAACCCGTGATCCTTGTAGTGGCACAGACTTCAGGAACTCTGATTAAGTAAGCCGAATAGGATGGGTATTAGTCTTTCGACGCGTAGCGTCGGCTAGTCTTTCGACGCGTAGCGTCAGCACGAATTTAG
>DNND01000005.1:0-11241 GCA_003488005.1 Blastocatellia bacterium
GGCTAAGCCGAATCAAACTGCTGAACAACTGGGCATAGCGGCAAATTAACCTTCCATTAATCTTCCCAACTGTACGATGCTCGTCGTCATAAGGAGTCGCAGGTTTTGGCGCTAAGAGCCGCCTGCTTCAGCAAACAACAAACATGCAGCTATCAAGGAGAAAGATCATGAAGAAGAATTTTGTACTGGCAGTCTTAATCTCGGCATTCTTAACCGGCGGCTCGCTGGCAATGGCCAAAACCGTAGGCCAGGAAGAGTCGGCAAATGAAGCGAAACTTGCGAAACAGGCCAAGATTACCAAAGAGCAAGCACAGGAAATAGCTCTCAAACGCTGGCCCGGCAACGTCGAAAGCGGCGAGCTCGAACGGGAGCATGGCAAGCTCGTTTACTCATTCGACATCCGAAATGCAAAGGGCACGATCGACGAGGTGCAGGTCAGCGCCATAACCGGAAAGATTGTGCGCGTCGAGCACGAAACCAAAGCTCAGGAAGGCGCTGAGAAGAGAAAAGAAAGCAAAGAGAAGCACTAGAGAATTGGCTTAGAGCGCTGCTACCCTTCAGCCAAACAATAAGATGGGACGGGGAGTTTGCCGGCGACAGACTCCCCATTTTAGCTTCTTAATGTAGAGAATCTGGCCCATGAGTGCTAAACTTCGGCTCCCCTTTAAGTCAAATTCTGAATCTGAGACGCGCAACTCGTGATGAAACGTCTGAGCTGTTTGACTCGTGTGGGCCAATCATTCAGTCCTTTCCTGGTCTCACTGGGGCTGATGGTTCTTTTGGCCGCCGGATACGGCGCGCGGGCACAGCAGGCCACTACGCGACCTGTCGCACAGAAACCAGCCCCAGCGTCTTCACCGCAAGGTGCTCAACCGGCGCCAACTTCGCAACCAACGCCGACAACACCAGCACCGTCGAGGGTGCCTGGTCCATCGCCCGTGAACACACCTTTGTCGACCGCAGCTCCACAAGCACAGCCCAGCGCGTCGCCGCAAACAACGCCTTTGCCGCAATCGACGCCTTTCGCGGTGCCGACTCCGGCTGTAGCTGGTCCATCGTCCGTTCCTTCCGGTATACAGACCCCGGCAGTTTCTCCATCGCCGACCGTTCCGTTGACGACTCAGATTGCGCCGGGCGCAGGTCTGCTAACGCTTGATGATGCATTGCGTCGGGCCAACACCTTGTCGTCGGGTTTTCAACAAGCCGGACTAAACGAACAGATAGCCGCTGAGGATGTCCGCCAGGCGCAGGCTGCATTTTTGCCACGAGTCACGGCGCCCTTGAGCTACATTTACACTTCGCCGGCCCTTGGGCTACCGCCGGGCACGCCGCGTGCTCCAAGCTTTATCGCTAACAATGCCATCAGCGAATATCAGGCGTATCTGAATGTTTCCGGCGACATCGATATTGCCGGCCGTTTGCGCGCAACGCTCGCGAAAAACCGCGCGCTGCTCGAGGCGGCACATGCCGGAACTGAAGTGGCGCGAAGAGCGCTGGCCCAGGCAGTGATCGATGCCTACTATGGGCTGGCATTGGCGACGGCGCAGCGCAGCGCGGCTGAACTAAATCTGGCCGCAGCGGAAGAGTTTGAGCGAATCACTTCCCTGCTTCTGAGCGGCGGGGAAATCGCTTCCGTCGATCTGGTGCGCGCGCAATTGTTGACGCTCGCACGTCGCAACGAATTGGAAATCGCGCGCGCTAATGAAGAAGTTGCGGGCGGTTCATTGCGTGTGCTCGTTGGTTATGATTTTGCGCAACCGATCAGCACGACTGATCTGGCTTTGGCAGCGCCGGTGGATTCTGAATTTCAGCAGTTCAAAGTTAACGATATTCCGCGCCGGCCCGAGTTTGCGCAATTTGAAGCGCAGCTCCGCGCGGCCAAACAGGAAATTCGCATAGCCCGAGCAGATCGGTTGCCGCAGCTTTCGTATTCACTGCTCGGTGGTTTTGATACCGATTCACTTAAACCGGTGCGCCTGAAGGAGCACACCGGAGTCTCAGGCGCTTTCACTCTAGCTATACCGATATTCGATTGGGGAGCGAGTCGAAGCAGGGAACGACAGGCAAACCTGCGCGCTCAGATTGCGGCGAACGAACGGACCATCGCATTGCGCGGCTTCACGCAGCAGTTTTACGCCGCGCAGGCGCAAGTGAGTTCTGCGGCCGTACGCATCAGGTTGGCGGGAGCAGGTGTCATTCAAGCGCAAAGTAATTTGAACGCGTCGATTGCGCGTTACCGCGCCGGCGAAGCGCAGATAATCGAAGTTACGGATGCATTGACCACGCTGGCTGCGCAGAGGTTTGCACTTTACCAGGCAATTTTTGACTACCAAACGGCGCTCGCGCGCCTGCGCCAGGCGACCGGTCAGTGAAATGGGATTGAGTGTTGAACAGCGCCAAAGGCGCGGAATGTAATAGCCTGGGGCAGCGCCCCAGGAAAAGTTCTGTGCATGGAAGAGCGCTGAAGGCGCGAAATTAAAGATTAGCAACTGTCGAAACTAAGAGCATGCGCGCGTTGCTATTTCGCACTTTCAGTGCTTCAGGAGTTACCGCTCTCACCTGGGGCGCTGCCCCAGGCTATTACATTCCGCGCCTTTGGCGCTGGGAACGAAGCCGGCAAGCTAAAGCTTGGACTCTGAACTTCAAGCGCCAACGAATCAAATGAGCGACTCAAACAAAAACGATATCGCGAGCGATAGCGAGCAGGGCCTACCGCAATCCGAAGAAGAGCAGGAAATGTGGCTCGCCGTGCGACGTGAACGATTGGCCCGTGAGCGACGGCGCAATTTGATAATCGTAGCGTCGGTCGCAGTCGTTGCGTTGGTTGTCCTGGTCTTCGTGATTTGGAAATGGCGAAGCGCTCCCGCAGCGGATCAAACCGCCGCGGTGGTTGTCAGTGTTAAGGTAGCCAAAGTTACCAAGGAGACAATCGCGGCGCCCGTATCCGCGGTAGGTACTATCTTTCCGCGCGAGCAAGCAACAGTCGCCGCAAAGATCAGCGCGCAGATAAAGCGAATGGGACTTTTGAAAAACAAGGTCGTGCGCGCCGGCGAAGTGATTGCAGTATTGGAATCGCGCGACCTGGTGGCCCAGCGCAATGAAGCGATTGCGGCCCTGAACCAGGAGCGCGCAAACGAACGCAGTGTAACTACCGGAACGATCCCGCAAACCAACGCCCAGGATCAGAAAGCGCTGCGCGATGCCTTAGCCAAAGTCGCGACCGCGCGCGCTACCTACGAACGCCGCCAGGTGCTTTATGACAAGGGCGGCATTTCGAAAAAGGATCTCGAGGCCTCGCAGTTCGATCTTACGACTGCGGAAAACGAGTTGCGTCTCACCGAACAAACGGTAGCGTTGCGCGCGAAGTCGCTTAACCCAAACGATCGCGCGATTGCTGCCGCGCGCGTGCAAGCAGCGCAGCAACGCGTCGCCACGCTCGACGCGCAACTGAGTTATGCCACCATTCGCTCGCCGATCACCGGCGTTGTCACCGATCAGTTTCAGTATGAAGGCGAGTTTGCAGCGGCGGGCGGAAGGTTGGTGAACATTGCCGACATCAGCGAAGTGATCGTCAAAGCCCCCTTCGCCGACACGGTTGCCGCTCAACTCAAGGTTGGGGATGTGGCCCAGGTCATCCCGACCGACACCACGGGCGAAGAGATGACCGGCAAGGTGACGCTCATCAGCCGTTCGAGTGATCCGCTTAACCGCAGCGTGGAAGTCTGGGTCACATTAGGCAACGGTGCCGGACGATTGCGCGCCAATGGCGCCGCTCAGGTCACGGCCGCAACGCTGACGAAAACCGATGCGATCGTGGTTCCGGCCGCCGCTGTTACGCTGGACGCGAGTAATGGAAATGAGGGGACAGTGATGGTCGTCGACACGGCAAATGTCGCGCATGAAACGAAAGTTACGATAGGAATTCGCACCGCGGATAAGATCGAGATTGCCTCCGGTTTGCTCGGCGGAGAGACCGTAGTCATCGAAGGTAATTATGCGCTGCCCGACGGCACGAAGGTGGAAGTCGCTCAAGAAGCTCCCGCAGCTAACGCGTCTCCGGCGGCGCCGTAAAGTTTGCAGTTAGCCCGCGAAGCGCGGCGATAGCATAAAGCCTGGGGTGGAGAGCGCAGTGAACCCCAGGACGGTTGGAGAACAAAGGGGCCAGCCCACGAAGGTGGGCGACAGCTATTCATGACGAGTACATCGGGCTTTCGCGCTATCGCACGCTTCGCGCGCTCGGGTTTGTTCTCCCTGGATAACCTGGGGTTCCGCTACGCTCCACCCCAGGGCGGGGTCCCCAGCCGGGCAGCCCGGCTGGGGTGCGAGACTTTATGTTTCCACCCGCTCCGCGGGTTGGTTCGCTCTGCCGGCGCGCTCCAAAAAGCAATCTTATGAATCTGGCTCGTTTCATCTCGCAGCAAAAGCGCGCCGTAGTAGTACTCATCCTGCTGCTGTCTGCCGCCGGGCTATACGCTGCGTGGCAGCTTCCAACCGCCATCTTTCCACAAACCGACTTTCCGCGCGTCGTCATCATCGTCGACAACGGCGTGGTGCCTGCGCCGCAGATGTTGGCTTCGGTCACGCGTCCACTTGAAGAAGCGATGAACGGAATTCCCGGCATCGTGCGCATCAAATCAACCACCTCCCGCGGCGCCACTGAAATCAATTTGTTTTTTGACTGGAGTGTGGACGTGCTTCAGTCGTTGCAGCTGGTGCAGTCCCGTCTGTCGCAACTTTCGTCGAGCCTGCCGCCCACGGCTGCGATACGCAATGTCGACCGGCTCACCTTTGCCGTCTTTCCGGTTGCGGGGTACAGCCTGGTTTCGGATACCCGCGATCCTGCTTCATTGCGCGACATTGGCAACTACACAATCAAGCCGCGGTTAGCGCGGTTGCCCGGCGTAGCGGATGTTTCGGTGGCCGGCGGCAAGGTGCGCGAGTATCACGTAACCATCGATCCCGATCGCCTTAACGCTCATGGCGTGTCCGTGCAGCAGGTCGCTGACGCCGTGCGTAACTCCAACGTCGTTGCCTCGCCTGGGCTTATCGAAGAGAACCATCAACTTGAACTCACACTCGTCAGCGGTCAAGCCACCGCTCCCGAGCAGCTCAATTCGATCGTCGTGGCCGTGGTGAACAACGCACCCATCACAGTGGCAGACGTAGCGACGGTCGGCGCCGGAGTTGAACCCCAATACACGATTGTCACCGCCGATGGACACGCGGCGGTGTTGCTCAACATCCGCCGTCAACCTAACGCCAATACAGTAACCGTGGACGACGAAGTTAAAGCGGAGCTAGCAGCCATTCAGCCGCTGCTGCCGAAGGACGTGAAGATCGCGCCCTTCTACGATCAATCGCTGTTGGTGCGCGAGTCGATGAACTCAGTGCGCGATTCGATCCTGCTCGGCTTGTTGCTGTCGGTGGCGATTCTTTACGCGTTCCTGCGCAACTGGGGCACAACTTTCGTTGCCACGCTAGTTATTCCGGTGACGGTGTTGGCGACGTTTCTCGCGATGTATTTGGTGGGGCTTTCGTTTGACCTCATGACGCTTGGCGGTGTGGCGGCGGCGATTGGGCTGGTCATCGACGACGCGATTGTTGTAGTCGAAAACATCTATACCCATCTGGCGCGCGGGCAATCGCGGCGCCAAGCGGTCGAGGCTGCGATCTCAGAAATCACGATCCCAATCATCGGTTCGACAATCACACCCGTCGTTGTCTTTCTGCCGTTGACGCTGCTGACCGGCGTAACCGGTGTGTTCTTCCGCTCGCTGGCATTGACTATGGCTGTCGCGCTGCTGACGTCACTGGTGCTGGCGCTTTCGTTTACACCGGTGCTTGCGGAACGCTTCGTCAAAGTTCGGCGAAAAGATTTGCATAATCCGCCCGAGGACGAATCGCCTGAGGCCGCAAACGAAATGCGCGCCCAGGAGCACGCAGAGGAAGAACAAGGTGGACGATTCCTGCGCTCGATCATTCGCCGTTACGAATGGGTGCTTGAGCATGCACTCAGCAACCGTTGGCTGGTGATCGCAGTGTGTGGCGTCGTGTTAGTCGGGTCCTACCTGCTTTATCGCAATCTTGGTTCAGACTTTCTGCCGGCGTTCGACGAGGGCGCGTTCATCCTCGACTACACCGCGCCGCCGGGCACGTCGCTGGCGGAAACCGATCGCATGTTGCTGCACGTCGAACAGATGTTGAAAGAGGAACCGGACATTGAAAGTTATTCGCGCCGCACTGGGCTGCAGCTCGGACTTTTCATTACCGAGCCAAACACTGGCGATTTTCTTGCCAAACTAAAACCGGGACATACAAAAACTACCGAAGAAGTCACTTCTGATCTGCGCTCAAAGATCGAATCGTCCGAGCCGGCGCTCCAGTTCGAGTTCGTCGGTATTCTTTCCGATTTAATTGGCGACCTAACCAGTTCACCCGCGCCAATCGAAATTAGATTGTTTAGCGAGGACGCGGCCGCGCTTGATGCCACTGCCACGCTGGTTGAAGATTCGATCAAAAAAGTCCCCGGCGTCGTGGACACCTTCAATGGAGTAGTCGTCAGCGGGCCAGCCATTACTTTCAAGATCGACCCGCAACTCGCAGCACGCTTCGGCGTTTCGGCGACCGACATTGCCAACACAGTCACCACGGCGATGACCGGCGATGCCGCCTCTGCGATTCTGCAACAAGGCAGGCTGATAACCGTGCGCGTATTGCTGCCGCCAACAGCGCGTCAATCACTGGATACCTTGAAGGGTTTGTTAATTCGTTCGGCTACCGGCGCGCAGTTTCGGCTTGATCAGGTTGCGCAAATTGAATATGACAAGGGACAGACCGAGATTCAACGCGATGGCTTGCGGACATCAGTGGCAGTGACGGCGCATCTTTCCGGCAGCGATCTAGGTTCGGCGATCAGCGCGATCAAGGCGCAACTCGCAAAGGATGTGAAGTTGCCGGCGGGAATGACATTGGAATACGGCGGGATTTACCAGGAGCAACAGGCAAGTTTCCGCGAGCTGCTGCAAGCACTTATTTTGGCAATCGTGCTGGTCTTCATCACCTTACTGATTGAGTTTCGCTCGTTTGCTCATCCGATTGCGATTGTCACCGGCGCAGTGTTGGCGCTCGGTGGCGTACTGGCGGGACTCTTCATTACGAGAAGCACGCTCAACATAGTTTCACTGATGGGAATGATCATGGTGGTCGGCATTGTCGCCAAGAACGGCATCCTGATGCTTGATGCGGTCGAAGATCATCTTGCGGCTGGAGACACGTTGCGCGAAGCACTGCTGCGATCAGGCCGGCGTCGCTTTCGCCCGGTGTTGATGACTTCCCTTGCCGCGATTTTAGGTATGCTGCCATTGGCGTTGGCGCTTGGATCCGGCGCTGAACTTTTGCAGCCGCTGGCGATTGCCGTTATCGGTGGGTTAGCAGTGGCGTTGTTACTCTCGTTGGTGGTGACGCCGACGGTGTATGCCATGTTGAGCCGAGAAACTGAGCGTTAAGAATTGTTGCCGCGGATTAACGCGGACAGAAGAGGATCTGAATAAGAAAACATTTTTTGCACTTGTTCGTACCGCTTCCTCTTCGCTGTTTTCTCTTTCCTCTTTCTTCTTTCCTCTTTCCTCTTTGCTAGCTTTCGTCTTTTTCCATATCCGCGATTATCCGCGTTCATCCGCGGCAGAATTTCTTACTTACGGTTTAGCCCGTTGAACCAAACCCGCCGCTGCCGCGATCGGTTTCATCAATCTCATCGGCCCAAACGGCTTCAGGTGTAATTATCTTTTCGATGATCAATTGGCAAATCTTGCTTTGCGCCGGCAGCGTGATTGTTTCGTCGCCGGTGTTGTAGAGGAGACAACCAATCTCGCCGCGATAATCCGCATCGATGACTCCGGACAAAACGTCCAGACCTGTTCGCAGCGCCAGCCCCGAACGCGGCGCAATCCTTCCGTAGTAACCTTCCGGAATCGCGACCGCCAAACCAGTGCGCGCCAATTGACGCTGCTTTGGTTCGATAGCCAGATCTTCAATCGAACAAAGATCAAGTCCCGCCGCCAGCGCGCTTCCGCGCGAGGGCAGCAGCGCCCGCTCATCCAGTTTTTTGAAACTTAAAGTAGACGCGTCTTTAGCTGGAGCGGTTTGCATTTCAGTTCAATGGACCATGAGAAATGGCAAATGATGAATACGAAATCTTTTGAATTCCTCGCCCTACATCTTCGGAAGGGTGACGCCGCGTTGGCCCTGGTATTTTCCGCCACGATCTTTGTAAGAGGTTTCGCAGACTTCGTCCGATTCGAAAAATATGACTTGCGCCACTCCCTCATTCGCATAAATCTTGGCAGGCAAGGGCGTGGTATTTGAAAACTCCAGCGTCACGTAGCCTTCCCATTCCGGTTCAAACGGCGTGACGTTCACCAGGATGCCGCACCTTGCGTAGGTGCTTTTGCCGAGACACACCGTCAGAACGTTTCTTGGAATACGAAAGTATTCGACGGTGCGCGCGAGGGCAAAACTGTTTGGCGGAATCAATACCGAATCGGCTTTAACATCTACGAAATTCTTCTCATCGAATTGCTTCGGATCGACAATCGTGCTGTTGATGTTGGTGAAGAGTTTGAATTCATCGGCGCAACGAATGTCGTACCCGTAGCTCGAAGTGCCGTAAGAAACGATCTGGCGTCCATTCACTTCCTTAACCTGGCCGGGTTCAAAGGGATCGATCATTCCGAACTCGCTCGCCATTTTTCGGATCCACTTATCTGATTTTATGCTCATGATAATGAGTCGAGAGAATACCGTGGCGAATGAGCAAACAGCAAACAGTTAACAGCAAACAGCCGGAGTAAATCAAAGGATCCGCTTACGCCCATTTTGCTGTTTGCTGTTCACTGCTTGCTGTTTACTGTTTGCTTTCCTGCTTCTTGATATAGATTCGCCCATCGCCAACAGTAAGCTTTAGGAACGCGCCGCCCGAACCCAGACGTCCCTTGATGTGCTGTTTCGTGATGCCCGGCTTCTCTCGCGCTTCAAGACCTTCGTAAGCGACTTCGATTTCGCCGGAGCGCAGAATGTCGGCATCGAGGTCTCCGCTGAATCCCGCCGGCAGTTCGAGCACGATATCGCCCGCAGCAACTTTGATGTCCGCGCCAACTCCATGCCAGCTCCTGCCGAGTACTTTTAGAGTCACCCTTCCGGCAGCAATCGTGGTCGACACCGTGCCGCCCGCAAACTCCAGGCTCGTCTCGCTCTGCGGCGAAGAAACGCGAACGTTTCCTTCAACGCTTTTCAAACTTATCGGTCCGCGCCCGGCATTTATGTCAAGGTCAACAGACATCGGCACGCGAATGCGATAATCAATTTTCCAGGGCAACCCCAGCAATTTCCTGGGAAAGTTTTTCGCGTGCGCTTTCACGAACGCGCGGTCATGAGTGCCCGTGGTTAGCACGCGCAAGTGATTCAGATCTTCGTCGAGCAGAAACCCATTCACGGCTGCCAACCGATCCAAATCTGCTTCCGTGTCGGCGCGCATTTGAATCTCGGCGCGCACTTCAACTTCACTGCGAGACCAGCCTTCGATGGTTATTGAACCTTCGGGCGCGGCGATCAGTGTCAGCGTTCCGCCATAACCCAACCGCCGCGTTTCATTCCGCGTCGTAGTGCGCACCAGCGCCGGTGGCGCAAGCGGAACTGAGATTTTTTGCTTTTGAGCAACTACGCGGTTGGGTGAAAAAAGAAGGGCGCACGCGAAAGCCAGCAGTATGAACTTGATTGTTGGTTTGATCGTTGCCGTGAATCCGGACATGAAAATCATGAGGCGATAGTAACACTACTGACCGGTCATAAAACTAATGCGGACGCCCGATCAACGATCGCAGCGTCCGCCTGAACTTGCAAAATATTCCGCGTTCTATTTTCGGATAAAGGTAATACTACCCTGAAACGTAGTGACCATCACCGACGAGCGTCCGTCACCGACGTCTCCAGTGTACTTGCGGCCATCGCCGAGATTCTTTAAGCCATCATTCCAAAACGGTCCCAGCGCAATCCTTTTTGTCGGCGTGGCGGCAACCAGGCTGAAAGCTGAGTCCGAAGGAATTCGAATTGTTATTTCGCCCTTGCCGGATTGAAATTGGTAAGTGCCACCGCGGGAAAATTCACCGTCAAAGAAAATGTTCCCAATCAGGTTTTGCGCGAACACCTGCGAGGCGCTAATGCCGTTCAACTCGATGTCGCCCTCCGAGGAAACATGGGCCCGAACCAGGCCGCCGCGAATGTTGCTTACCGTAATCTGGCCACGCTTTGTTTCGAGATCGACCGAAGAGTTGACAGGCACCTGGAGTTTGAAGTTCACGTCACCAATGTCGCTGCGCCCGCGATTGTCGGCCATGACATCGACTATCAAACCATCGCCGGTTTGGCGCGGTAAGACGTTAGCTGCCGGCGATTCCATGGTGGCGGAAAGTTTGACTTCGTCGCGGTTCCAGGATTCAACAGTAATGGTTCCCGAAATGTTTTTCAGTTCGACGCGAACATTGCTTCTGACGGGATAGCGCTTTGACAGATGCTGTTGGGCCACAACGCCGGAGACGCTCAGCGCCGCGAAAACCAAACCAACTGCGAACAACGCGAGTTTTCGAAACAGAGAAGTGCGGGAAGTTTCAGTTAGAGTGGGCAACATTCCAGTCATTTTCAATGTGGGGCTATACAATAACCAAATTCCTGCTGAACAGTAACCAAGGGGAATCAAATGCCGGCGCGGGCCGGTCCACTTATAGTTCCGCGAATTCCTTCAACAGCGAAAGCTTTTCGTTAAGAGCAGTATTCAACATCTCTTCTGAAACTTCGTCATGCGGATTCTTGCTCAAACTGTCAAACGAATCGTTCACGGCCTGATCGATCACCGCCAGGTTGCGATCAAAAGTTTCACGCATTTGCGGGTTCCAACGCGCCTTGTTGTACTCAACGCGCTGGTTCCAATAAGAGATCAATTGCTGTTGCTGCGATATGCGATTCCGCACGTCAACCGCACCAACGCTCAAACCATTCTGGCTACTCTGAAATTTTGCATCGACCGCGCCACTCTGCCAGCGTCGGAAACCAACTGCTGTTGACAAAGATACGATCAGGATTATGGCAGCAGCCATCGCTGCCAGTTGTGGAAATGAAAGTTCCCAGCTACGCGCCGTCCAGTTGTTCAAAAAACTTCGGCGTGTCGCGGCGGGGGGGGGGGGCCCTCTT
>DNND01000005.1:11557-11890 GCA_003488005.1 Blastocatellia bacterium
CATCAGCGCTGGCACCCGCCTCAATCATATTGCGAATACGCAACCACAACGCTTTTTCGTTTGGCGGCGCCGCATACTGACCTTGCTGCGTGCGACAAAATCCGACGATCGATTGCAGATCGTCGCGCACCTCGGCGCAATGCAAACACTCTTCTAAATGCGAACTGAGCGTTGTTTTATCTTGATGACTTATTGACCCATCGACAAAATCGCTGATTAGGTCCTGACACTTCTCGCAGTTCATTGTCTTTCAACCTCTAAAACCTGCCGCGCGCTCGCTGGTTGCGAGTCGCCTTCACCGGCGTTCGGCTTTCAAGCAATCAAGGGGAGACT
>DNND01000005.1:12193-12410 GCA_003488005.1 Blastocatellia bacterium
TTTCAAGCAATCAAGGGGAGACTGCGTAAAAATCTGTTCTTTCAAACTTCCCTGGTCCGGGGATGAACCAGTCAAGCTATCTTGGAAGCTAGTCCTTGACCTTCTGTTGCCTCAAAAGTCCGCGCAATTTCATTCTTGCCTTATGAAGTTGCGACTTTGAGGTCCCAACCGAGCAACCCAGCATCCTGGCAATTTCTTCGTGTTCGTGTCCTTCAAT
>DNND01000083.1:0-2773 GCA_003488005.1 Blastocatellia bacterium
GGCGCGAAATGTAATAGCCTGGGGCAGCGCCCCAGGAAAAGTTATTCGATGGAAGAGCGCTGAAAGCGCGAAATGAGAACAGCGTTAGCGACTTCTAGAAAGTGACAGGATACGTTGCTATTTCGCACTTTCAGTGCTCTGGGAGTTAAGCGCTCTCACCTGGGGCGTTGCCCCAGGCTATTACATTTCGCGCCGTTGGCGCTGTGAATGAACTACTTGAATCAGAGATTCCTAAAGTTAATTTCATCATGATCGTAAAACTGAAGAAAACAAATGGTTGCTATCGAGACCTGACGTTCGGACAGCCATATGTCGTGATTGGCATCGAAGCCGATGAACTCCGCCTCTTGAACGATGCCGGTCGACCGTTCTTATATCCACCCGATCTCTTTTCATTGATCGATCCAAAAGAACCCGTTGACTGGATCACTGAGCTTGGCAAGGATGGCGAGCGCTATTCGTATCCCGCTGCGCTAAACAAGTCCGGTTTCTTTGAAGACTTCTTTGACGAGAAGGCGAAGGCGGTCGCAATATTCTGGCGCGTGGTAAATCAGCGGCTTGCCGGCTCAGCAGAGAGTCGCGTAGCCCATGCCGGACCATCATGATGTTGTAACCCGACAAACGTCTCAAGCAATCTCTCCGACAGTTTGACACTCTGATCACAACCCACGCATCAAAATGATCCAATTAGCGGTGCGCAGACAAAGAATGACTATTGCACTTCAAACAATCCTACCGATTTCGAACCTTCGAGAATACAAGGCGCACTTGGCTTGCTGGAATGGCAGTCACCAGCCCCTTGATGTCTTCGTCAGAGATCGTACCGAGTGGGAAGTGTGGAATAAGTGGAGGTCCAGCAAAGATGACTTTAACCGGCGGTACATTTTCTCGCTAATTGACTTCTATCCAGAACCTGATGTTTGGTTATTTGGGGGCATCTTCGAGGTTCTCTCTCGAGGCTTAGAAATCAAGGCGCCTAGTTACAACGTGTACCTCGCGCAAACCGGCGCTGAATTAATCGGGCGGCTTAAAGTCTGTCTAAAGCGACCTGGTAGGACAAAGTCTGTCCGTCTGGAGAACTACTATTCGCAGATCACTGTTTGCGAAATTCTCAAAGAGCCATATTCAGGCGAACGCTTCTGTGGCTACGACAATATCAACCATGACTTCACGGTGTTGGAAACAGTATTCAGGGCAAGCCGACAAGATTGGAAAGCTGCGCTCGAGAGCGTCAAGGGTGTATATCTCATCATCGACAAGTCCAACGGCAAGAAATATGTTGGGTCGGCGTATGGCGACTCCGGCATTTGGGCGAGATGGGCATGTTATGTTGGTACGGGCCATGGCTGGAACGATGAACTTACAAAACTCATAAGCGAGCAGGGCATCGAATACGCTAGAAAGAACTTTCGGTTTTCTCTGCTTGAATACAGGCCTGCAAGGACCGATGATCGATTGATAATTGAGCGCGAGAATTATTGGAAAGAGGCACTCTTATCTCGCGGGCAGTTTGGTTACAATCGAAACTAACTATTGTTCGAACATCGTCTTTCTGTAACGCACAAAATCACCTTCGTTGAAAAACTTTCAACTACCAAAATTTCTGCGCGGCATTGAGAAGAGTCCGATTCGCCAGATCACGGATCGCGCGAAGCCGGGCGATATTAGTTTTGGTTTGGGCGAACCGGACCTCCCGACTCCAGAAGTGATTCGTCGCGAAGCAATGCGCGTCATTCAGGAGGAACGGAACGGCTACACGCTGCAAGCCGGATTGCCGGCCTTGCGCGAACGCGTGGTCCATGACTATCCACAACTGAATCTCTCGACCGATCAGGTGATCGTCACTGCCGGCTCGCAGGAAGCGATGTATCTGGCCTTGATGACCCTCGTCGAAGCGGGCGATGAAGTGTTGATTCCCAATCCCGGCTTCGTTGCTTATCCGACGATTACGCGCATGGCGGGCGGCACGCCGACCTTCTATAAACTCCCGGCCGCTCACGACTTCAGTTTTGATCTGGATGACTTCAAGCATCGGCTCAGCGCAAAGACCAAGGTTGTTGTCTGTACCAGTCCATCTAACCCAACCGGTCGCACATTGACGAACGAGGAACTGCGCGCGCTGGGCCAGGCTGTTGAGGAAAGTGCGTCGAACGCGTTCATCATCAGCGACGAAATTTATCGCGACCTTTATTACACTGGAGAACGTCCCGGCTCAATTTCGGAATTCTATCCGCGCACTGTGGTAATCAGCGGTCTTTCAAAATCGACGTGCATGACTGGCTGGCGTTTGGGTTGGATCCTCGGCGACGAAGCTGTAATTCGTGCTGCTCATCTGCTGCATGGTTATGTCACCACTTGCGCTTCAGCAATTTCGCAGAAGGCGGCGCTCGCCGCGTGGAGTGATGAAGCCGTTGCAGCGCGCCGGCAGATTCGCGACACCTTTCACCGCCGGCGCGATCACCTGCTGGCAGCGCTGCGCAGCGCGGGACTACGTTGCGTTACGCCCGACGGCGCGTTCTATACGATGGTAGACATCCATGAATATGGATCGTCGCTGGAAGCTGCAGAAACATTTTTGGGTGCGGGCGTCGTAACAGTTCCGGGAAGCGCATTCGGTAGTGAGGGCGAAGGTTTTCTGCGCGTCTCATTTTGCGCGGACTTGCCGGTGCTGACGGAAGGTGTGGAGCGGATGAAAGCGGCGCTGAATGAATTTTCTAAACGTTAAAATTTGCTGCGCGGCTTTGCCG
This sequence comes from Blastocatellia bacterium, assembly GCA_003488005.1. GTDB lineage: Bacteria > Acidobacteriota > Blastocatellia > Pyrinomonadales > Pyrinomonadaceae > PSRF01. Next base: position 2,748 of record DNND01000083.1, read on the forward strand.
CCATCCGTGCGGAAAGGCTTCGCCTT
>DNND01000083.1:3081-6655 GCA_003488005.1 Blastocatellia bacterium
GGAAAGGCTTCGCCTTTCCGAAATGATTAACTTAGATCAGGCTATGCCTGCGCTACGCGAGGCGCAGCCTCGCGAAGATCTAATTTGGCTCGCCGGAAAGGCATAGCCTTTCCGCACGGAAGGCGGCAAAGCCGCGATAAGAATAACCAGGAATACGATGACTAAAAAAATTCGCGTAGGAATTCTCGGCGCCACCGGCATGGTCGGGCAGCGCTTTGTCGAGTTACTGGAAAACCATCCACAATTTGAGATCACGGCGCTGGCCGCTTCCGATCGATCGCAAGGAAAAACTTTTGCCGAAGCTTGCACCTGGCGTCTCGCCGGTGCGATGCCGGAGTTTGTCAAAGCGCTGACGGTGCAGGCGCCGCACGCGCCGCTCGATTGCGATCTCGTGTTTTCCAGTTTGCCCGGGGACATTGCTCGTGAAACCGAGGGGGACTTTGCCGCGGCGGGTTATCCGGTAATTAGTAATTCTTCGGCTTTTCGGATGGACCATGATGTGCCGCTATTAATTCCGGAAATAAATCCAGAACATCTAGCGTTGATTGACACGCAAAAAAAATCTGGTGCTGGACAACATAGCTTCATTGTTACTAATCCAAACTGCTCGACGATCATGTTGGCGCTCGCACTCGCGCCGTTGGACCAGCAATTTGGAATCGAGAGTGTGATAACAACCACCATGCAAGCGCTATCGGGAGCCGGTTATCCGGGCGTCGCTTCGTTGGCAATCAGCGACAACGTTTTGCCGTTCATCGAAAGCGAAGAAGAAAAGATCGAGCAGGAAACTTTGAAGATTCTGGGTAAGCTGAACGGCGAGATGATTGACGAGTCGCCAATGAAAGTCAGCGCGCAATGCCATCGCGTGAACGTTTCCGACGGCCATCTTGCGGCGGTGCGTGTGAAGCTAAGAAATACCGCGTCGCTCAAAGATGTGAAGCAGGCGCTGGCGTCGTTCAGCGCTCTGCCACAGGAGTTGAAACTTCATTCGGCGCCGGAACAGGTAATCATAGTGCGCGAGGAAAAAGATCGACCACAACCGCGCCTCGATCGCGACGCGGGCAATGGCATGAGCATCTCCATCGGGCGCTTACAACCTGACAACGTATTCGATTACCGCTTCGTTGCTTTGAGTCACAATACGATTCGCGGCGCCGCCGGAGCTGCCATCTTGAACGCCGAATTAATGATCGCTACTGGAAACCTGAAATGAAAAAGTTGATCTGCGTGATGTTGCTGCTCGGAATTATTGCGCCCGGGCGTGCTCAAAAAGAGAAAGAACCGACGGCGCTGGAATCGATGGTCGCTACCGAGCTCGCTTTCGCCAAAACGGCGAAAGAGCAGGGGACGCGCCCGGCGTTCAGTGCGTTCATTGCGGACGATGGAATTCTGTTTCGCCCTGGTCCAGTCAAAGGAAAGGAATGGTTGGCAAAAAATCCGGCGCCGGTTTCCGACAAGCATCCGTGGCTGAGTTGGTATCCCGCGGTCGCGGACATTGCGCTCGCGGGCGACATGGGCTACACCACCGGGCCTTGGGAATTCAGACCAGATGTTAACGATGCCAAGGCGGTTGCGTTTGGAAATTTTTTGACGGTCTGGAAGAAACAAACCGACGGCTCATGGAAATTTGTGATCGATTTGGGCATATCCGGCCCCCAACCGAGCGAAACGATCCCAGCCTGGCAAGTGACCAATAACGCCAAACGAGAAACCAACGCTGCGCGTGCGGAACTGGAAACTGAACAGGCGGTGTTGCGCGCACGCGATAGACAGTTCTCAAGCGTTTCCGCCGTTCGCGATGCGCAAACAGCTTTCGAATCTTTTGCCTCGCCGAACGTGCGCGTATTTCGCGATGAAAAACTTCCCTTCATCGGAAAAGCCGCGGGCCTAACCGCTCTGCCCGCGAACCCGAGCATCTGGACCTGGGAGCCGGCCTTCGCCGACGTCTCGCGTTCGGGTGACCTCGGCTACACCTACGGAACCTACCGGATAGCGAGCAAGGACACGCCTTCAAAGAATCTGGAGAGCGGCAACTACTACCGCATTTGGAAAAAGCAGGCGGGCAAGTGGCTGGTGGTCGCGGACCTTACCAATCCCGTTCCTGAAGACAAGAAGGACTAGCCGCACGCTCTCACAAAAAACCGAAACTGTCCCTACGTTCAGTGTCATATTTATCCAGCGTTGGCGTGATAATACCGTCAGGCCGTTATTATCCAGCGCTGGCGTGATAATGCGCTCGCTGGGTTATTATCAAGCAGTAGCTGGATAATATATAGTTCGGCGCTTCTCATAGCTTGGAGAAAAGAAAGGAGAGTCTACGCAATGGCAGAATGCAAAGAGTGTGGGGGTTCAGGCTATTGCCCTCAGTGCAATGGTGAAGGCAGAGGATGTGGCAGATGTATAGGCACTGGTGACTGTACCGCGTGCAAAGGAGACGGCATAGACCCCCGCACCTTCGAGCGATACGGGAAGCGTGTTCAAGAAAGCCCGATGAATCCTGAGCCCCAACTTGACCTTGCGCTTCAGCACTACAATCGGGGAAACAAGCTTCTTGACTCTGACAGACTAGACTTGGCAATCGCGGAATATGACGCTTGCTTGTGTGCAAGTCCAAGTCCTTATGTCGAGATGCTTGCGTGGTTCCAGTTATGTACGGGTATATCGCGCAAGTTTGACTGGGCTAACAGAGATCCTGACCTTTTCTCTTATGAAGACATAGCATGGGGTACTCGTGCGGGTTCTTGCGTTGCACGGACGATCAAAATCTATGAAGAAACCGTAGTAAACGCCACTCCCACTAATGAAGGTGAGGCTGAATTGGCGAGGATGTGTGTCCGAGCGCATGAACTCGCCAGGCATCAGAGCAAATATTTCATCGGTATGGGCCTGTCTAAAATGCTCGCAAATAAAGCAGCCTATGATAAAGCGTTGATGGCGTTGCCGCCGCTTGAATGCCTAGCTCGTGAGGAAAGAGAGAGAATTGACGCGCAAAAGCAGAGTGCGCAGACGACTCCAAAGAAATCTGGCTGCTTCATTGCCACTGCCGCATATGGTTCTCCAATTGCACCGGAAGTTCTGACCCTTCGTCGTTTCCGAGATGAGGTTTTGCTTGCCTCAAAACTCGGTTCCTTATTTGTTAGGTGCTATTACCTTGCCTCCCCACCTCTGGCGTTGGTGATTTCAAAGATGAGGATTCTTAAAGTTGCGACAAGGTATCTCCTGCTTGAGCCTATTCTGCGTTTACTCAAAAATACCGATCGCTTTTAGCGGTGGCTGCGACTTCTAATTTGGAGAATTGAGAAATGATCTCAGTAAAAGTAATTCATCGAAGTTCCGGCAAGCCCATAAAGGGTAAGAAGGTTGCATTGGGGATGCCGAATGGAGTCACCCATGGCGAATGGACTGATTCCGAAGGCGAGGCACATTTTGACGTGAAGCCCAATCATGGAAAGATCTTTGTTGACGGCTCAAAAGAGCACGAGGGACATCTCTCTGGACGCGTGGTCGTCTACGTCTGACATCGAAGCAACGGCGCTTACCTTTGCCAGCCGCGCCGAACAAAGCCTTGCAGCTG
>DNND01000083.1:6944-8218 GCA_003488005.1 Blastocatellia bacterium
AAGCCTTGCAGCTGACGGCGCGACAGCATGCTTCTCAAGTAATCTTTCTTCGTTTAGCTTGAATGTTGATCGCGCGCCGCAGCTGAAGGCCGGCGTTCGACGGCTTCACAAAATGGATATGACGGTGCTTCATCCAAACCAGTTCCAGGTCAACGAAGCGTGGATTGCCTTCCGGCTGAACGATGCGCCGATTCACACTCGGGATAAAGGAGACTTCAATTGCGTGGCTCTCATGGACGCGTATAGTTGTTTCATCCTTACCTCAACGTTTGTTTCCATTGAGGGTGGACACCCGTCGGACGTAGAGGCGCGGCATTTGCTGGAAGATGGCTTTGCGCACAAGCAACAAATGCCTAGAACCCTTTTCATTTCGAGCAACGTGCTTGCGAACAACTTGGAGTTGGAAGCGCGAAATCATGACATCAACATTGTTCGTGTCCCAGAACAGGACCTCATGGTTTTCATCGCAGACGCAAAAGAAGGCTTCAGAGAAGAATTTGGCAAATGGAACCCGCAATGGCCTTCATCGCGCAACAACTAACGAACGACGTTAGCTTGGTACAGGTCGCCGTCGAACAAAGCCTTGCAGCGGACGCGCAATTAGCTTGTCTCTCATGCAAGGCTTGAATCTGGCGGCGGTTCGTGCGCGCCGCTGAAGGCCAGCGTTCGGTGGCTTCCTGAATGGTATGGAAAGAATCTTCTTAGTAATTGCAGTTGGCCTCACCTTAGTCAGCAATCCCCCTGCTGCTTCCAAACAACGTGAAGCAGCGAAGTTTGATGAGTTCGGGAACATTCAATGCGATGATGAAAAGGCCAGGTTGGACAATTTTGCGATTCAATTGCAGAACCAGCCTGATGCTAAAGGCTATATCATTTTTCATGGCGGGCGTCGGGATCGCTACCCGTACCCTAATAGTTCGCGCTCAAGGCTGCCGCGTCGTGGAGAAGCTGAGGCGCGTGCCGCACGTTTGAAGCCTTACATGATTAATGGTTGGCGCGGTTCCGATCCGGGGCGAATCGTCGTGGTAAATGGTGGCTATCGTGAGACGTGGGAGGCTGAGCTTTGGATTGTTCCCAGCGGAGTGAATCCGCCCGCGCCGACTCCGACAGTTAAGCCTCAGGAATTGAGATTCAGGCGCGGCCGAGTTCGCAAGCGAGATTATCATTGCTACGTGTAGCGGGCTTTGAGTTGTGAAACCAACACGCCGCCGAACAAAGCCTTGCAGCTGACGGCGCGATAGTATGCTTCTCAAGTAACTTCTTTCCGCTCAGCT
>DNND01000019.1:0-1783 GCA_003488005.1 Blastocatellia bacterium
CCCCCCCCCCCCCAAAAAAAAAAAAAAAAAAAACCCCTTTTCCGCCGCTCGCGTCCAACGATTTGTTGGGCACCTTTCCCTAATTACACGATTGATAGATGGCAAGGTTGACGGTTCCGGGGTTAATACTGGTTGCACTCTTTTGCGCCGCGATGACGAATGGGCAGCCGAGATTTGCGAAGTAGTCCATAACCTGCGCGGCAACCGAGTCCGCTAATGCCTTGTCCGCATCGTCATAATAAGAAATAGCACTTGTTTCGATTTGCGGAGTTCGCTCGGCTCTCGGTGTTATGATGCCACTTTGATTGAACTTCTGCTGCAGGCCCGCAATCTGCTCTCGAGTCAATGTGCCCCTGAATCTTACGTTTACAATTTTCAATTGGCCTGGCGAAGCCTTGGCGATAGCTGATGTTAATGATTTCTCGGCAACTTGTGCGTCCGCCTTCGCTTCGTTCCGCTCGGTAGTCGTCGTGTTGAGTTTGATAGCGCCCCCTACGACAGTAATCATGGCGGCGATCAGTGGTATGTAGGCACTGGGGTGGAAAATAGGTCGGCGTCCCAAGACTTTGATCTCCTGATCAAGCTTCAGAACCTCAAGTCGCAGCTTTTCTAATTCTTGCTTTTCGCGCTCTTCATTCATTTGACTCATAGTGTCGACTGGAGATGCCCAACGGTTGAGTTGACCGGGCGCGGCGATTACATTCAACCCTCGCCGGTCCGATCAAGTTGCGAAACGCGTTCCCGCCGCTCGCGTCCAACGATTTGTTGGGTGCCGACCTTAAGCACGAAGGAACGTTGGAGCATCGTTAGCCGCAACCAAGACATACGCATGCTTGCCGAACAAGCAAGAAATAGAGCGCCATCCGGAAGGAGAAAGTTCCGACGGTTGATTGGCGCGATTCACAACAGCGTGATGATGCGTCACGTACACAAGTAAATCTAGTTTCGCCCGCGACGCCGGTGGATACCGGGAGTCGCTCGCGAAACGTTGGATCGACGGATAAGCATCTTCGTACACAATGTCTGTCGCAACCAACGGCCCGAAGAGTTCCATAGGCTTCGTGGCCGTTTCCGCACGTTTCAAATCATCGCGCACCTCAGAGGAGCGAAGACAATTTGGTTCAGGAAGTTCCTTGACTTGGAAGTTAGCATCGCGGAAAACGACATCGATGTCGTCAGATTCGTTTGGTGATACCAGTTCGTCGTCCGAGAACGTAACCGACAAGGTCTTTAAGAATTCCGCGACGACCCAACGTTCACGTTCGGGTTTGGCAGCGTTTGAAAAGAAGCGAGCCTGTTCCTGACGAGCGCGTCGAAAGTGTTCGATGATTTCTGCTTCGGTCATAACAAGAAATTAGGCACCCAACGCTGGGCATCAGCGGCGCGCGCGAACCGGCTCCACATTCAAGCCTTGCGTGAGAGACATGCTAATTCGCGTCGGCTGCCTGCCTTTGTTATCCGGCGGCGTCACAAGCCTCCCAATTTTCGCAGCTCGACCTCTGACAGATGAGCGTAACGTTGATACACCGATCGAGATTGCTGCGCGGCATGATCAAGACTGCCGCCTCCACCGATAGCACGAAAGTTCGCGACGCGCATGCGAAGGCTCCCTCCGCCCATTCCACGATTGTCACCTACGACTTCAAGGCTTGATGAGCGGCGGAGGTCGCCGAATTTGTAGAAATATAGCGCGACGATATCGTCTTCTTCTGTCCAGTGATGACGTTTCATACGACACTCTCCTCTAGCCGGATAACGCCTGCCTTCAGCTGCGGCGCGCGAT
>DNND01000019.1:2091-2598 GCA_003488005.1 Blastocatellia bacterium
GCGCGATCAGCATCCAAGCTGAAGGAACAAGGTTATTGAGAAACATGCTATCGCGCCGTCAGCTGCAAGGCTTTGTTCTGCGCGCTGTCCAATATACCTTCGTCGCTGGCTAATTATTCTTTAGACTGCCTAGCTTCGGTGATTCGCTGGAAAATCTTTGCAAGGTTTCCCCTATCCACATCGGAGACATCGATACCATAGGCCTCCAAGATTTTGGAATAGAATGGCCCATTCGATTCGTCGCTGTGAAAATCCCACAAGCTAGATTCATCTGTGATGATGCAGTCATTGCGATCCATATCTAAAATTCTCGGAAAGAAGTCTGAAGCGATGCCTTCAAATTTATCGACTTCCAGCGTCGAGGCTAGCTCAATTTGCCTGGGAGACTCTCTTTTCGATGGGATGATACTTTCCACGTTGGAACCTCATATTAATTTCAATTTCAGAACCTTTGGGTTAGAAAGCTAGAGTTACCGCAAGTGCAGAACGCTGGCCTTCAGCTGCGGC
>DNND01000019.1:2897-22083 GCA_003488005.1 Blastocatellia bacterium
CGGCGCGCGATCAGCATTCAAGCCGAAGGAATAAAGTTACTTCAGCAGCACGCTATCGCGCCGACAGCTGCAAGGCATTGTTATACGTCGACCGTCGATCCGATTGAACCTTGAAACGCGGGAGAATTGTCAGCGCTTGATACACTCTGCCGAGTTTAGCCTCGTCACATTTCTTGGTCTTACAAATCACGAAGTCTTCACCAGTGAGAAGCATCTGTCTTGAATCACCCCGATTATAGAAACTGAGAAAGCCCATGTATCCAGGGATACCGTTCTCGGGCGTGTCCTCGGGCATTAGAGGCTGCGCTTGCTGCCATGATGACATCATGCCGAATAATTTGTCGTACAAGTGCAGGCTAAGTGACTCTTTCAATTTATGACGCGGGTTAGCTTCAACCAGTTCGATATAGTACGCATGATGTTTTGTACGCACTAACCATATCGTAACGTGTTCGCCCGCATGGAAAGCTGGGTGTTCGAGGAGAACGGAGGACTCGATGGGCCCATCGCGCCACTTCGAAATCAATTGTCTTGCGGGAGATTGAAAATTCGGTCCCAACCATTTCCTTACCCATTCATCAGGAGCAACTCGATTTGCACTAAGCACAGATATGTAGGTTAAGTCCCAACCTAGCGAAGGGGTAGTCGATTTTTGGCCGAACACCGAGGGGGTTAGAACGAGGATGACAATGATTAGAAAAATCTTATTCATGGAAGTAAGACGTATAACGATGGCCTTCAGCTGCGGCGCGCGATTAGCATCCAAGCTGAAGGAATGCCTGATCTCTTGCATCGAAGCATCGGAAGTAGTGTCAGGGACAGGCAGGAATGTCTGTCCTACACCGGCGTCAGGCGGCAGCGACAAGGATAAGTGGGGTCGCCAAATTCCACTTGCAGCGTCGCGTGCTCGATGCCGAACTTTTGCTGAAGCTCGTCAGTAATCTTTGCCAGCAGCGCGTCATCACAAGTTGTCTGGGCCATCACCACGTGCGCGGTCAACGCGGTTTCAGTAGTGCTCATGCCCCAGACATGCAGGTCATGCACATCAACGCAGGTCGGCAGTGCTGACAAATATTCTTTGACATCGTTCATGTCTATTCCGGCCGGCACCGCATCGAGCGCGAGGTTGAGCGAATCGCGCAGCAAACCCCAGGTGCCATAAACAATCAGCGCGACGATTATCAAACCGACCACCGGATCAAGCCACAACCATCCGGTCGCCAGCATCGCTACGCCGGTCAGGACCACGCCCAGCGAGATGACTGCGTCCGTGGCCATGTGCATGAACGCGCCACGAATATTCAAGTCGCGCTTGCGTCCGGACATAAACATCAACGCCGTGCCGGCATTGATAAGAATGCCGACCGACGCCACCCAGATGACTGTCGTCTCTGCCACCGCGTGCGGATGATTGACGCGCCCAATTGCTTCCCAGGCAATCGCGCCGACGCTGATTAGCAGAACTGCCGCGTTGACTAGTGCCGCCAGGATTGAAGAGCGCCGAAAGCCGTAAGTCCGTTCCGGTGTCGGCCGGCGGCGGGCAAGCAACATTGCTCCCCAGGCCAAAACCAAACCAAGCACATCGCTCAGATTGTGTCCCGCGTCGGCCACCAGCGCGAGTGAGTGGGACAACTTACCGTAGATTGCTTCGAGGACAACAAACGCTAAATTGAGTGCGACGCCAATCGCGAACGCGCGTCCGTAGTTTGCCGAGCCGTGGGTATGAGCATGTCCCATGGGTGTATTCTAACGAAGAATCCATCGAGCATTCTAACCATCGAATCCCCCGGGAGGGGTAGTACCATGCCGGCTGCCTTGCCAACAACGCCTGAAAAAGATCATTCTTTCCCACGACCCAGACCTACCAAAGGAGAAGTCAGAATATGCGATCCCTGTTTGTGCTTGTATTGACGCTATGTTTCTGTCCGCTGGCCGGCGCGCAGCACACTGGTCATGGCCACACGAAAGCTGCAGCCGAACAGCGGGCGACAATCGTCCCTGGGATTGGCGGCGTTCACCACCCGGTGTCGACTACAAACCCGGAAGCACAAAAGTTTTTCGATCAAGGGCTCGCCTTCGTCTTTGCTTTCAATCATGACGAAGCAATCCGCTCGTTCAAACGCACCGCGCAACTCGATCCGCGCCTGGCGATGGCCCATTGGGGCGTGGCACTCGCGCTTGGTCCAAACATCAATCTCGAGGTCGATCCGGCGCGCGAAAAGGCGGCCTACGATGCGGTGCAAAAGGCGAGCGCGCTCGCAGCGACTGCGCCTGAGAATGAACGGGCTTACATTGCCGCGCTGGCAAAACGTTATTCAATCGATCCCAAAGCCGATTTACGAAAACTCGACAACGACTACAAGCATGCGATGGGCGAGTTAGTGAAAGCCTATCCAGACGATCTCGATCTGGCGACGCTGTATGCCGAAAGTGCGATGGACCTGCGGCCGTGGAAGCTTTGGACCGCCGACGGCAAACCGGCGCCCGGCACCGAAGAAATTGTGGCCATACTCGAGTCGGTGCTGCGCCGCAATCCCAATCATCCCGGCGCAATTCATTACTACATCCACGCGATCGAAGCTTCGCCAAATCCGGAACGCGCGCTTGCTTACGCACCCAAACTCGGCAGCCTGATGCCGGCGGCGGGCCACCTGGTCCATATGCCGGCACACATTTATGCGCGCACCGGCGACTACAAAAACGCCGCGATCAGCAACCTGCACGCGGCCGCGGCCGACGAAGCGTACATAAAATCGGGTGGCCTGAAGGGCATCTATCCGCTGATGTACTACAGCCACAACCTTCACTTCCTGGCGATCGCGTACAGCATGGAAGGCCGCTTCGCTGCTGCCATGCAAGCAACAAAACAACTCGAGGCGAACGTGTCGCCGCATCTCAAAACGATGCCGATGCTGGAAGGCTTCATGACGGTTAGGCCGCTGATGTTGGTGCGTTTTAATCGGTGGGACGACATTGAAAAACTTCCGCAACCGGACGCGTCATTGAAAGGCGTAACGGCGGTGTGGCATTTTGCGCGTGGTCTGGCTCTTGCGAAAAAAGGCGATGTGATGAGAGCAACCACTGAGCGCGAGGCGATGCTCAAGAGTGTTAAGGAAATTCCCGCGGACGCGAGTTTTGGTTTGAACCCGGCACACACCGTGTTGTCAGTTGCTGACGAAGTGTTGCGCGCGCAGCTTGCCACGGCGAAGCACGACGACAAGGCAACGCTCGCGCTGTTGCGACAGGCGGTCGAGACGGAAGACTCGCTGGCTTACGATGAGCCGCCCGCCTGGTTTCTTCCGGTTCGTGAAATGCTCGGCGCCGCGCTGATGAAAAGCGGGAACTACGCGGAAGCCGAACAAGTCTTTCGCGCTGACCTGCAGCGCAACAAGCGCAACGGCCGCTCGCTGTTTGGCTTGATGCAATCGTTAAGTGCTCAGAAAAAAGACTACGCGGCCGAATTGGTGCGGAAAGAATTTGAAACAGCATGGGCAGCGGCCGACACCAAACTTAGCAGCAGCGGTAATTAAGTTTGCACAAAAAGTCGTAACGGCGATAACAGGTAACGAAATCGGGACCCTGGATACAAGTGTGAATTTGCCCGCTGATCATGTTGCATTGTGGATCGACAAATTCGTGGCAACGACTGTGTTTCTGCCCGCCCGCGGAGCAGGCGATGGCACTGCTCCGCAGCTAATTGGTCTTCGGCTCTTATAATTCATTAGGAGAAACTCATTCGTGTTTTTAAAACCTCGCTTGCTGCCCTGCGCGTTATTTGTGATTCTCGTCTGGTCTACATCACTCATAACAGTAGCTGCCGCTGATAACCCGATCTTCCATCTCGGTCAAAGCCTGGAGGCCGGCAAAGATCCATTCAGCATTACGACCGGAGACTTTAACCGCGATGGGAAAGTAGATCTCGCCGTCGCAAACTCAGCTTCAGAAAACGTTTCGGTGTTTCTCAACCTCGGTCGTGGGCAGTTTGCGCCCGCCGTCAATTTTCCCGCCGGGAAAACACCGCGCGCGCTGGCGGCGGCGGATATTGATGGCGACGGCAACATTGATTTGGTCGTTGCGAATAACGACTCGAACGATATTTCGCTGCTGACGGGAGACGGAAAGGGTGGGTTCACGGCGAACGGGAATCTGACGGTGGCTGCAGGTCCGGTTTCCCTCGCGCTCGCTGATTTTAACCGCGATCATTTATTGGACATTGTCACCGCGAACGCCAGGGCCAATAACATTTCAATACTTCTCTCGCTGGGCCATGGCCGCTTTTCACCGGCCAGGGAAATTAGCGTCGGCCGCGAACCCTTCTCGGTAAGCGCCGGTGACTTTAACCGCGATGGCAGGGCCGATGTAGTCGTTGCCAATTCCGCTTCACAAACTGTAGCAGTGCTTAACGGCGACGGGCGCGGCGGGTTTGCGCCGCCTGCGAATTACGCTGCGGGCGTGACCCCGGTTGCCGTTGTTGTCGCTGACTTTGATCACAACAGCAAGCTCGACCTGGCGGTGCTCAACTACGTTTCCAATACCGAGTCATTAATAAGGAGCACCGGCAAATTCTTTAACGCGGCGCGTATCTTTCGCTCGGCGCCGTCTCCCACTTATGCGGCCGCAATCGATTTCAATGGGGACCGGCGGCCTGATCCGGTGTTTGTCGGCAGCGGTGGCGGATTGTTTGTTTTGCTTACGAAAGCCGGCGGTTTCGAGCAGGCCAAACTTCCAGCAATGCCCAATCAGGAAGCGAAAACCAACGCAGTGGCACTCGCCGATTTCAACGGAGACGGCAAAGCGGACCTGGCGGTTGTTAACACGATCAGCAGCGATCTGGTAGTCATGCTTGGCGACGGCAGGGGAGGTTTTGGAAAACCTGCGGCTTACTCAATCGGCTTCGATCCTGGTGGCATTGTCGTCGCCGACTTTAACTCAGACCACCATTTAGACCTGGCAACTTCCAATGCGAGTTCGCGTGACATTTCGGTTCTGCTCGGCGACGGCAAAGGAGGGTTTGGTAAGACTGCGAGTTTCGCCGTTCCGGGACAGCCGGTAGGGATTTCTTCCGCCGACTTTAACGGTGACGGTCACATGGATCTTGCCACCGTTAACCCAAAACAATTGAGTATCTCGGTGCTTACCGGAAACGGCCAGGGATCATTCGCTGCTCCGCTCAAACTGAAGGCTGCTCGGACGGCTCGTTTTATCCTCTGCGAAGATCTAAATGGTGACGGCCGCGCGGATATTGCCACTGCCGATGACACGAATAACAGCGTCTCAATTTACCTCGGCGATGGACGTGGCAGTTTTGCCGAACGCAAAATTTACGCCGTTGGGGAGCGCGCTTTTTGGATTACTGCTCGGGACCTGAATGGCGATGGACGACTTGATCTGGTGGTGGCAAATCATAAGTCGGGTACGGTTTCGATTTTACTCGGGACAGCCTCGGGCTTTGCCTCCGCACAGGATTACGCGGTTGGGCCCAATCCCACCGCGATTGTGATCGGAGATTTTGAAGGGGACGAGCGTGACGATTTACTCGTGACGGCTTACCTCACTGACAACTTCTCAATCCTATCAGGTGACGGCCGGGGAAATTTTTCAGGCGCGCAGGATTCACCAACCGGTCGGCAGCCATTCGCCGGCGTGGCCGCTAACCTTAACAACGATCAGTATGGCGATTTGGCAGTCGTAAACTCGGGGTCGGGAGATGTTTCTATTTTTCTGGGCAGCGCCAGCGGCCTGAACGCTTTGCCACGGATAGCGAGCGGCAAAACTCCGCGAGGAATTGCAGCCGGCGATTTTGACGGCGATGGTCGAGTTGATCTGGCTGTTGCCGACCCGGGTTCGCAAAGCGTCGTTATCCTCTTCAATAGCGCTGAGCGCGCAACTGAAGCGGCGAGTGTACTGCCGCCAGGACAGTGGGGCGGACGCGGCGCGACTCTGACTGTTACTGCGAGTGGCGCGCAACTGGAGTTTGATTGCGGCCAGGGAGTGATAGAGAAGAAAATCGCAACCGATCGGTCTGGGCGGTTCGACTTGATCGGTAAGTACGAAATCGCAGCAGGCGGCCCGGCGCGAGCAACCAGCAGCAGAGAAGAAGATGGCACGCTCACCACGATGAACGGGACTGCTTCCGGAACAACTGTTCGCTACTCTGGTGAAATCAAGGGGAAGTTATTGACTCTGACGATACAAAGCCTGGACACGAATCACGTCATCGCAAAGTTCACACTGGTTCGCGGCGAAGCTGGCCGTTTGTTGAGGTGCCTTTCCTAGCATCCAAATAAATGGAAAACCCAGAAACCTGAGCGGCCAGGTTCAAGATGTAAGATTTTTCTACTTAATACGATAGTTGTCTCTTGCCTGATGACGAGCGTTTAGCTTATTATGCCCGCACATTTCAGTCAGAAAGCATTTAGGGTCAACTTTCTCGTTTCAAATAGATTTTCCTCGTCCAATAAATACCAAGCATTCTGGTCGCAATGGTAACTATCGCCGATCACCGCATCGTCGATCGAACGTCAGTCTAAAGCTCTTGGCAGACACTTTTGAACTCAGAATTTCCCGTTCTAATAGCAACGCCGTAACCGGTCGTTTCAGCGCAGTCAACCTCGCCAGGCATCTCTGTTACTGAAGAGTTACAGCCGGCACCATCAATCCTAGGAGATCTTATGAAGAACCTTGTTGCCCCAGTTCTGTCGGCGCTTGTAAACAAGCACCAAACGACGAACCCGCGCCTAACCACTTTCAAAAATAGAGCAGTTAAGACATTCGCCCGTGGCTTGAGTGTTGGACTTTGTCTAATGCTGCTGGTTCAGTGTCTTGCACTTTTACAACCAGTTACGGCGAAAAGCCGGCAGGTGAGCGCGGTCGCTAATAACAAAAAGAAACAGAAGAACCGCAAGAAGAAGCAGGCTGTGAACACAGCTACCGCTTCCAGCGAGCAAGCGAAGACGCGCGCCAGGAAAACAGCCATAACGCCGGCGGCGAAACAAGCGGAAGCCTTAACGACAAAGAAGAACGAATCTTCCGCGACGCAGAATTCCGAAACCGTAGCGGCGCGGAGTGCAGAAGCTCGAGCAACGAGAGAAGCGGAAGCGCTCGCGCAGAAGGAAGCCAGGGAACTGGCAAAGAAGGAAGCTGCGGAACTTGCGAAGAAGAAAGCCGAAGATCGCGCGAAGCAGCAGGACGAAGATCGGGCCGGCAACAGGCAATTAATGGGCGCGCCCTATGGCCTGGCACTGCCTGCCAACCAGGCAATAAACGCGCCAGTATCGGGTGGTCAAGACAATGCAGCGTCAGTCCCACAGGCTGCTAAAGAATTTGCCGCGACCAATCGCGCAGTTGAGGATCTCGGAGCCGTCAACATGGCAGCGCTCAGCCGTCAGAAGGGGATGATTCCTTCGAGCGCGGAGCCTGTAGAATTGAAAGCCATTCATCCTCCTCAGGACGCTCCCTCTCAGGGACGCGAAGCTATAGGGAAATTGGCCGTCGCAAAAGAGTCTAAGAAGAAGAAAGAGAGTCTGGACTCGCCAATCTCCAGCATACCGTCGCCGATGATGTCCCGCACATTCAAGTCCGACTCTATTAGTCTTCTCGCTATCCCGCCCGACACGATGGGCGCGGTAGGCCTGAACCACGTGGTAACCACAACGAATGAAAAAATACTCATTCACAACCGCAACGGCGTGCTCCTTAGCAGCGTAACTTTGAACGCTTTTTGGGCCGCTACGCCAAACGGGCTGGCTACACCCTCGACCTTCGACCCGAAGATTCTTTACGATCGCTTCAACGACCGCTTCATCATGGTCACCCAAGCCAACAGCGGCCAGGCAACGTCGGCCACGCTGGTGGCAACCTCGTTCAATGGTGATCCGACGGGCAGTTGGAACCGTTACGCCATCGACGCTGATTCAACAGCAGATGGCACCGGAGGAGCGTGGGCAGACTATCCGAGCATCGGCTTTAACAAGAACTGGATAGTCATCTCAGTTAATCGCTTCGGCTACGGAAACAGGGTCGGCTTTCAAGGAGTATCGGTTTACGTTATTAACAAGACGACGGCTTATACCGGCATACTTGGGACAGTTTCGGTATTTGACGGCTTCTTTGCAGGCGCCGGCTGTCTCACTGCGCCCGGAAGCCAACAACCTTTCCTCCTCGGCTGTGGTTTCACTTTGGTACCGGCTATCACCGAAGACAACACCACCAATGATGAATACATTGTTGAGGATTGGGACCCGCAATTTGGTCAACTCCGCATGACTAGAGTTACCGGCACACTAGTGACCCCCACTCTGACCGTCGGCTATCAGTTTCCGCAGTCCCCATATGCCTGGAAGTTCAACGGTTCGAGTATTTCTGGCTCAGGAGGCTATATGCCTGAGCGCCAGCAGAACGCTTTTCTAGTATCCGGTAACCGGCCTACAGCAAATGATTCCCGAATTCAGAACGCAGTCCTGCGAAACGGCTCGTTCTGGACGACGCACCATGTGTTTCTGGCGAGAACGCAAACTCCGGCGAGCATTGGCGTCGGTGGCAGCGGCAATCCAGACATACGGACCGCAATCCAATGGTGGCAGATTGATCCGCTCATAACGAATACAACCTTCAGCACCCCACCCATTCAGCGCAATATCATCGCGGATCCGAGGGCCGATAATTGCCACAACGGGTCTGGCGGCAGCCGAGCAGGCTGCGCGGCCGCGAATCAGGTGGGTGACTTTTATAGTTTCCCGACCATTAGCGTGAACGCAAACAACGACGTGTTGATTGGCTATTCGCGCTTTTCGCCATTCACACTGCCAAAGACCGGGTATTCATTCCGTTCTGCCAGTGACCCGCAAAACACAATGCGGGATTCAATAACTTTCCGCGAAGGACTATCAACTTATACTCTCAACGGGAGTAACCCAGTTAACATTCGTTGGGGCGATTACAGCGCAACAATGGTTGATCCCGTTAACGACACCGACTTCTGGACCATCCAGGAACACTCGTCGGACCAACGAGAAATTTTCGGTGCCGGCAACGGCTTCGCCAGCACTTGGGAAACCTGGTGGGCAGCGATCACTCCCGCTGTGACGGCGCCTTATGCCTTCAATAGCGGACTTATCATTAGCGAGTTCCGCATGCGCGGTCCGGCTGGGCCACGAGACGAGTTCGTTGAGCTTGTTAATAATACGAACAGCCCAATAACTATCAGTACTACGGACGCATCCGATGGTTGGACCCTGGTGTACAGCGACAGCGCTGGAGTAGTCACACCGCTTGCGGTTATCCCGAATGGGACAGTTATTCCGGCGCACGGCCATTACCTAATCACAAACGAGATTCGCGTGACCGGCACTCCTCCGTACAGCCTGAGCGCCAACCCGACAGGGAATCCGGTGCGTACCGCGGATAGCGACGCTATGTACACGTCCGATATGGCTGACAATGGTGGCTACGCCTTGTTCCGCACCAGCAATCAAGCCAACTTCCTCAACTTTGCAGTTGTGGATGCGGTCGGATTCGCGTCGCTTCCCGCAGGTTCTATTTATCGCGAGGGTAACGGCTTGGCAACGTGCTCCGGCGCGCCCGCTTCAGGTGAACAAGTAAGCTTTGTTCGCAAAGGAACCGCCGGCAATCCACAAGACACGGGCGCAAATGAAAATGATTTCATTTACACCAGCTCGACTGGAGCTTCGGCACAAAATTGCCAGGTGACGGTTACCAATGGGGCCCCGACGCCGCTCAATCGCGACAGCCCGCCTAGCCCATAAAGGCGAAAGCCCGAACGTCTCCACCAGACCGAACGCGGTGGATGGTCCATTTGGCGACCATCCACCGCGTTTTTCTTGGCCGGCCTTTTTGATCGCACTTTGACGACCGCCGTGACTTAATAGAACTGTTTGACCGGGAACTAGCGAACAGCCGTGTTACGCTTGGCGTGAAGGAGCTACCGGAATGACGAGTGGGCAACGCGATTCGCAAAAAGAGTCCAAGCCAGTTAAGCAGGTCACGATTTTTTGCGATGGCTCGAGTCTCGGTAATGGTCAGTCGTCAACGCGCGCGGCGGCCGTGGCGTTGCTTGGTTATCGCGGACTGTGGCGTGCCGTCGGTACTTACCTGGGCCAGGCAACGAATCAGCAGGCGGAAGTAGCGGCGGCAGCGTTGGGACTGGAGTCGCTGAAAGAACCCTGCCGCGTTCACTTGTTCACCGATTCGCGGTATGTAGTCGAGACGATGGGCGGGCGCTTTCGCCGCAAGACAAATCACGACTGGTGGCAGCGCCTGGACCAGGCTGCGAAGCGGCACCAGGTTGTCTGGCAGTGGACCCGCGGACACAACGGCCACGTGGTCCAGGAGGCGGTTGATAAGGCTGCGCGCAAGATCGCAGCTTTGGGTCACGTCGATGAAGAGGTGCTGAGCGCGGCGATCGACAAAGTTGGCGACATCGATCCGCTTGCCGTAGAAGCCGAGAGTGAATAGCCGATAAGAACGGGCTAAATTCGTACCGACGTTACGCGTCGAAGGTTCCTCATTCGCTTTCGACTTACCTGACCATTATAATTCTGCATTCTGTTATTCCGAGTGACTCCCCGAGACGCGCTTCCACCAGTAACAATGAATTTCACTCGCTCTATGCCCCGGTTTAAGTTTTTAGTGCGCTCGCGCAGCGCCTACGCGCTGTTGCTTATTGCTGTTCTGCCGTTACTGATGGTCGACAGTCACGCGCAAAAACCTCCGGCCTGGCAATGGCAAAATCCGTTACCCCAAGGCAATGCTCTCAACTCCGTCAAGTTTGCCAACGACAAAACGCATGGGTGGGCCATCGGCAGCGACGGTTCCATCCTGCACACGCGCAACGGCGGTTTTACCTGGGACGCGCAAATGTCCCCGGCCTCAACTACGCTTTATGGGTTGTATGTTCACGACAAAACGCGCGCTGTGATTTCGGGCGCCGGCGGCGTAATTCTGACGACAACGAACGGCGGCAATAAATGGATGCAGCGGGCTACGGGTACGAGGGACCACTTATTCGCCGTCACCTTTGCCGCACAAGACCCAATGCGCGGTTGGGCCGCCGGCACGTTCGGTTCGATGATCGCCACTACTGACGGTGGCCTAACCTGGAAAGCGCAGAAGACAAAAACCAATGCGCATATTTTCGCAGTTGCGTTTTTCGACGCGAAGAACGGCATCGCAGTCGGCTCGCGCGGAACCTTGCTGGTAACCAAAGATGGCGGCGCCGACTGGAAAGCGCATAGCGGTCTGGGGAATGTAGTGTTGACCGGCGTCTCTTTCGTCTCGGCAAAACGCGCCGTCGTGGTCGGTTATCACGGCACAATTTTGCAAACGGATGATGGCGGCTCAAGTTGGCAAGCTTTGAACTCGCTGGTCAACACCGATCTGTTTTCAGTTTTCTTTACGGACGAAAAGCATGGTTGGGCGGCAGGAGACAGCGGCGTCGTGCTGTCGACAGCGGATGGCGGCACGATCTGGTTGCCGGTGAATGTGCGCACCAATCCCAAACTCAGCACCGTCTATTTCGCCGATGAATCGTTGGGCTGGGCCGCCGGCGATGATGGCCTCGTGTTGCGCACCGATGATGGTGGATTTTCGTGGCGGCGCTTGACTGAAGGCGGGCGCGACGATGTGTCGCAGCTTTTCTTTTGGGACAACTCGCGCGGTTGGGCCGTCGGCGCGCGCGGAAAAATTCTTTTCACCAGCTCTGGAGGAAAGAGTTGGACCGTGCGGCCTTCGGGCACAACCAATCGCTTGAACTCGATACAGTTTATTAATCAAAAGACCGGCATCGCAGTTGGCGATCGCGGCACCATCCTGCGCTCGGTCACCGGCGGCGTTACCTGGGCCAGCGTGCCCGTAGAAGCGACGGAAGATCTTTTTAGTGTTCACTTCGTTACGCCTGAACTTGGTTGGATAGTCGGCGCGCGCGGCATCATCCTGAATACGAAAGATGCGGGCGAGACCTGGCACATTCAGCGAGCTAATACTTTTAGCTGGCTCGAGGACGTCCGTTTCACTGATCCGCAACATGGCATTGCTGTCGGATCAAGCGGAACCATTCTACAAACTGAAGACGGCGGCGAGACCTGGAAACGGGTCGATAAGAATTTGAAGGAATGGTTGTACGCGCTGGTCTTTGCCGATGCAAAACGCGGTTACGCGGTTGGCGCGCGCGGCATCATTCTGCGCACCGACGATGGCGGCGCCACCTGGAAAGATCTCGAAAGCGGCTTAAACGGGAATCTTTTTTCAGTCGCCGTGGGCGGACGGGATGAAGTGATTGTGACTGGCGACCAAGGGCGAATCATTTACAGCAAAGATGCCGGCGCAAACTGGGAAATTCAACCGAGCATTACCAGCGTGCCGCTTTACTCCGTCGCCTATCGCGGCGGCAACAACATTTGGGTGGCCGGACGCGGCGGCGCGATTCTGCGACGCACCGAACCCGTCGCCACCGTTAAGATACCCACGCCGAGAATGCCGCCGGGCTTGCTCGGTGGACCACCAAAACTTCAAAGCGCGCAAACCATCGACGATGGCGATATTCCGCGCGCTGTGCCGCCAAATAAGAAGCCGGTAAACCGGGAACCGTGAACCGGAAACAGAAAACAGAAACGCTTGGTACGGTTTCCTGTTCACTGTTTCCCGTTTACTGTTTACGGTTCCCGGTTCACGGTTTTCACGGTTCACGGTTTTAGTTCCCCTTGATCAAGAACACATCCCATGCCCAGCGACCAGCATGCGAATGTTGCGCATCGTCAACCTTAGCGCGGTAGCGAAATTGATTGCCAAACTGATCGGTTCGCTTTGATGTTTTGTAATCAAGCGAAATCGAATCGATACTAAGTTCCGGCAAAGTGTGCAATTCCGACGCCGCTGAAATGCCGTTGTGGTTGGTGTCTTGCCAGAGGCGCAGCGAGGAAAATATCGCATCTCCGCTGCTAATCAACCCGTCACCATTGCCGCCATTCGCAGCTTTGTCATACTCAGCCAAAGCGAGAAAACCATTCTTGCTTTCGCCCGCAGGTGGCGTCGCAGGTTGCGGTGTCGAACCGCCGAATAGCTCGGTGCCATCATCTACCTTGCCGTTGCCGTTGCGGTCCAGCACCAGGAATGCATCATCCGACCCCGATGTCCACCCAATGCTTCCGGCAAAGCCATCCGCATTAAGGTCGAATGCAACGCCACCCGCTGCGCTTGTCAAGCTGAATCCATTTCCTAACACATCTACCAGGACTGGGCTACAGTTGCAGTTCCCGAACTCATCAGCAGGACAACACTCATGAAAAGGACTACAAAAACATCCGCTCACGCATTGGCCACCCTGACAGTTTCCGCTACAACAGTCGGAGTGCATCAGGCAGATATCGAACTCCTGGCCGCAAGGAATCGGTGTCGGTGTTGGTACGCTACAGTTTAACGGGCAAGTTATACTAACCGTTTCGGCGCCGCCGGGACGATTATCGCAATGATATGAGTAATAAAGGCTATGGTTGTTATTTGTGCAAGCTAACGCATTAACAACGTAACAGTCGTATTCGTCTGGGAGATATTCATCTAATGACTGCCGCTGAAAAGCAGGGTTTGGAGTGCAGTTAAGCCCATTAAAGTTGCCTTCACAGGCAACGTCTCCATATTGAATTATCCGAAAGGGAGGACTATGAGTAGTAGAGCCGATACCGCAGGTGGCAGTTCCCACTTGTGTCGCAAACACGCGATCAATGCACACCAATAGAGCGCACGTAACAATTCCCGCAAGCAGGAACGATATGACAACATACCTAAGTGAGTAGTTCATTCCGGTGAAGTCCTTTTTGAGTCAGCAAGGGTACGCGCCCACTCACTCTCTAGTTGTCCCGGGCCACCTTTTGTATATGCTCTATTTAGCCGTTCGATAACGGTGCCCGCCCCTCTTTGAAACCCTCGTTCCCAACTGAGAGATTTACCTTTAGGAATTGAAATATCACTTCTATTTGATGTGAGATTGTTTATGAATCCACCGAATCCTTTTGTCTTGGCTATTTGGCTGAGAATTTGGACTGAGAGACGAAGACCTTCACGTTCGCCAGCGAGATCATCTGCTGAATTAAAGCTATCAGGTCCCCATGTAGTACCATCAGAGAACTCTACGAAATCTATTGAGAGTTTGACGCCATCAATAATCTCCGCTCGACTTTTCCGCATAGTGATAGGCTTTATTTCGTTGAATTGCCACATCTGTTCGTCCGTATTAGTAGTAATTAGCAACGCTCCCGTTTTGTCGCGCCCGACTGAGCTAGCAATTGTGAAAGCCCTAATAGGCTTAACGCTACGGCTAGCTAACATCAACGTCACTTCCAGCGATGGCTCGGAATAGGTTAGGTCAATTTGGGACGATGAGATTTGTAAAGGTGAGTCTGGCTGGTGTTCAATAGTTAAGTTGGCCGATTGTGTTAACCCACCACTGGTAAAGAGCCACAAACAGGCACCCAAGATTCCCAAAGACGCCAACTTGAACATCAGCTTGGGACCACCGGAGTTTGCCATACCTGCCTCCTATCACACGTGTAATCTGTGTAGAACGTCTGTTTCCTGACTCGTGGAAAGCTTTCCGACCCACCACCCTGTTACAATTCCATTGCCATCCACTAAAATAAGCGTCGGCGTACCAGTAACTCCCAGAGATTCCAAAGATGCCTGTCTAATCTCATTAACTCGTATCTTTTGGTCATCCAAATATTTCCTGGCATCATCGGCTGTTTGCGGCATGACTGCCACGATTGTCGTGTTTGTATTCCCATTAACGACGCGCTGGTAAAAGACAGCACTTTCAGTGCAATACCTACAAGTGCTTGAAATCGCTAACAGGAGCGTCTGCCCGTTTTGGCTCCAATTAATATTAAGCGCCGCAGTCTTCGAGCCGATACGAGATTGCCGGCTGTCCACGATGGGAGTCTCACCCTGTGTTGTTCTAATTAAATATTGCTTGGTAAGAACGATGACTAAAAGCATCGCGACGATGATAATTGACACATTCGCTATGAATTCAATTTTTCTAGCTAGATTTATCATCTGGAGATTTCTAAGGGCTGTCTGCTTAGCAAGAGCGGGATTCGTTGAGGAATGAGGCTCTTGCTGGCAGTTAACAGTCAAAACGCCGTGAACATATGCCCCAGTTGGCATCTCTGTCAAGGCATTCCTCAGAAGAGAAGTTTTGGTTTCTTGCAAAGATTCTGGTAAGCCCTCGCGCGGGAGAGAGCGCAGCAAGATTCGCAAGAACAGTTCAAGCGAGACGTTCAATCAGACTGGCAGCGACCTTGATCGCTTCCTGATAAATCTGATCGTTGCAAAGAATTTCCATCTCGCGGCTGAGCAGTTGTGCGGTGCTGCGATTGCGCACCGGCAACACGCGGCCGCGGTCGACGTTTGTGCCGAGCTTCGCTTCAGTCAGCACGCGCTGCAAGTCCGCGCTGCGCTCCACTTTGAAAGCTGAGCCCAGCGCCTGCGATCGCAATTCGACCCGCGCCAGTCGTCCGGGGTTTATCCCAACTTCTTTTACGTGAAGCAGTTCGACCGTAATTGTCCCGCCGCGCTGATGGCTAAACTCAACCAGCGTTCCTTCACCGTCGCGAGTCGCGGGTTTATCAGACATGGTCCATTGCAGCCTACTTGCCAGCCAACCGGCCATCAGTAACGCCTGCGGCGCGATCGCCGTCTCGTCCGTTTGCGGCGCCACAAAACTAATACAAACGTTATCGATTTCTTCGAGTGCCGCCCGATATTCCGCCACATCGTAAAAGTCTGCCAGTAGACCGCGCCACGAGGTGAGCCTGGCCCAGTTAAGATCGCTGATGCCAACCGCAGTCTCATCGTGCTGCTTGAAAATTTTGTTTACTGCCAACAGCTCGGCAACGGGCTTTGCAAACTCGACCGAGTCCACGATCAAGCGATCGGACGCGTGCAGCAAGTTCTTGAAAACTTTTTGTTCGCTATCAACCACGCTGCGCCACCAAAGAAATATCGGCAGGTCGGAAACCAGCAGCGGCAAGGCGGCGCTCGGAAGTTCTGAGACAAAGCTGCCCTGCGCTTTGAGCGTGACCTCTTCGCAGCACAAACGTTTCTGCCCTCCGAGCTTTTCTTTTTGGCTGAGAGCCGACACGAACATTTCAATGTCGTTATCAGGTGCGTTGTTCTCGCCGAACATCGTGAGCACACGGCTGGGATGCACGGTAGTTAGTTCCTGCAGCAGTTCATGAACTTGCTCGAGCGACTTGTCGTCGCTGACGAACACCAAGAGGTTTGCGGCGCGCGCGCGCAGAACCGCCATCTCATCGTCTGGACGCTCGCCGCCGGCAGCGAGCTCAGACCGCGCGGCGCCGCTACTGACCTGCCAAAGCGCGTCGAGTTCCCGCTCGACGACTTCAACATCTAGAGTTTTTCCCAATGCGATTTGTTGCATGTTCGTTCGTTGTCTGTTGTCAGAAGTCAGAGGTCAGAGGTCAGAAGTCAGAAGTCGTTTTTTGGTTACTGCCTACTGCCTTCTCCCCTCTGCCGACTGCTACTGCCGTCTGCCGACTGCTTTTCAAAGTCGCCGCCACTTTCTTCCATCGCGTTCTATCAACTCAAACGCTGCCTGCGGTCCCCACGAACCAGCTTCATAATTTGGAAAATCCGGTGCCGCTTTTCGCCACGCGTCGATGATCGGCGAAACAATTTCCCAGCCGCGCTCAACCATGTCGCGGCGCGCGTAAAGCGTAGAATCGCCTAACATGCAATCGAGCAGCAAACGCTCGTAGGCTTCCGGCGGCTTTACTCCAAACGACGAGCCGTAGCGAAAATCCATATTGACCGAACGAATGCGCATGGCCTGGCCCGGCAGCTTAGCGCCAAACCGCAACGTGATGCCTTCGTTTGGTTGAATGCGAATGACCAGCACGTTCGGCTGCAGCGGCGCATCGGCGTCGGTGAACAAACGGTGCGGCACATCCTTAAACTGGATCGAAATCTCGGTGATGTGTTTCTGCAGACGCTTGCCTGACCGCAAATAAAAAGGAACGCCGGCCCAGCGCCAATTGTCAAAATGGAGTTTCAGCGCGGCAAAAGTTTCAGTCGAAGAATTCGGATCGACGCCCGGTTCCTGGCGATAGCCCGGCACTGTGTCGCCCAGGACCGTGCCTGGTCCATACTGGCCGCGCACCGTGAATTTTTCTATTTGCTCCGCGGGCATCGGACGCACGGACTGCATCGCCTTGATCTTTTCATCGCGCACACCGTTCGCTGATAGCGAGGCCGGCGGCTCCATGGCAATTAACGACGTCACCTGGAACACGTGGTTCTGAATCATGTCGCGCAGGGCCCCGGCCTTTTCATAATAGGCGCCGCGGCCTTCAACGCCGATAGCTTCGGCGTTCGTAATCTGAATGTGATCGATGTACTGGCGGTTCCAGAGCGGTTCGAAGATGCTGTTGGCAAAGCGAAAGACCAGCAGGTTTTGCACCGTCTCTTTTCCGAGATAATGATCGATGCGATAGATCTGCTTCTCTTCAAAAACTTCCGCCAGTTGTTGGTTAAGTGTCCGGGCGCTTTCGAGATCGTGGCCGAATGGTTTTTCGACGATGATGCGCGTCCAGCTTCCCTCTTTTGGCCGCGCCAATTCGGCCTGGCCAAGTTGGCCGGCGATTACGCCAAAGAAATCAGGCGCGGTTGCCAGATAAAACAAACGGTTGCCGCGCGTGTTGCATTCAGTATCGATCTCGTCAATCTTGCTCTTTAGCTTTCCATAAAGCGCAGCGTCGTCAAACTCCCCGGCGATATAGAAAAGCCGTTTGGCAAAACTCTGCCAGGTAGCTTCGTCAAAGTCTTCATCCGCCGCAAATTCTTTTATGGCCGCCTGCATCTGCGCGCGAAAGTCGTCATCGCTCATCAGGTGGCGCGCGGTACCCAGGATCGCAAACTCCGCCGGTATCAATCTCTGTTCAGTTAAGCGGAAGAGAGCTGGCAAAAGTTTGCGGCGCGTGAGATCGCCGGTGGCGCCAAAAATGACCACGACGCACGGCGGCGCCACGCGCTCAAGCCGCATGCCCGCGCGCAAAGGGTTTTCACTGGACGTAGTAGTATCCATCAACACACAACCGGCGCCGAAATTATTAAGTCACGTGGCTAAAGATACCGGAGAAACTCTTCAACAGTCATCCCAGCTTGGTCAATTATTGAACGCAGAGTTCCGGGTTTGATGTCCGTGGCGTGATAGGGAAGTGTTACTCGAAGAGCGCCTTTGACGTAGGTGCGATGACCGCCCTTCGATTTGCGTTTGGCGAAACCAGCGCGTTCCAAACCACGCACCACCTGGCGAGGCTTTAGTTGTGGCAACTTAGTCATGCAACCTTGACGCTCACTGGCGTGATGAACGTCAGGTCATCAGGTATAGGGAGACCGTCTTCAATCATGCTCTCCAAATGACAGGCAAGAGCATCCGCAGCCATTTCACGAGCTTCTTCAAGAGTATCGCCCTGAGTAACAAGTCCGGGTAGGGCAGGACAGGTAACTAAATATCCATCGGGATCATTAGGCGTGATAATTACATTGAAGGTGTATTTTCCGATCGTAACCGGAACTTCCGGCTTGCGTACGCGCCCGTTGCGATTCTTGCGCACTGACTTCATGTGCTAACTCTAACATACGGCAGGCTTGATGATAATGGAGGGCACCTGCCCCCTGAAGTTGCGTTTGCTTGGGCTCTCAAACGCGGACGGGATGATCTTTTGCGAAGGAGTACGCGGTATAGGCGGCGATGATGTGACAGATCCAACCGAGCGTGCCGCCCGTGCCAATCCACATGCCTGGTGTAATGATCAGCCACAGAATCCCGGCCAGGATGCGGCCATTGTAAAGCTGGCCCACGCCGGGAATAAAAAAACTAAGAATGCCTGCGGTAAATGGATCGCGCATCGTTGCTCACCTCCGTTGCGTGATTCATACGACCGATTGATCGGTTTTGTTCCCGCGCTTTGACTTGGACGATCCTGCAAAATCGTAAAGCAAACTGTTAGTTTGGGGGGTCGCCGAGTGCATCACCCTAGTGGTCGTGGGTCAGTTTGGAATTTCAAGAAGATGATTCGCCGATTGTACCGAAAGCGCGGGCGGAGACGCGGAGCGATCTCATTAGCACCGCGGCTTTAGCCCGGTGAGAGCAAAC
>DNND01000075.1:0-1101 GCA_003488005.1 Blastocatellia bacterium
TACGCGTCGAAGACTTGATCAGACTTTCCTTTAGTCTATGTTTGAAGCGCCGGCACAGACTGAAGTCTCTGCCACTCCTGCGCAGCGCCGCGCCGTTCACGACTTACGATTTGACGACTTTTCAGTCGCTGCCGTAGCGAATTTCCATGCGGCGAATACGATAGCTGGCGATGATCAGGACCAGGGCTGTGACGATGATCAAACTGGGCACCGCGATCCATGCCGGTGTTGGTTCGGCGACGACGGCAAATGGTCCTTCTGAAACCGGCACCGGCGCCAACGAATGAAGATAATGGATGACGCTGATTTTTTTCAGCAGCGGCGGCATCAGGAAGTTGAGCCATTCCCAACCGTACAACACCAGTGCCGGAATGATTGGGTTGCGAAAGAAGAGTCCGACTACGAGAAAGAACGCGCCGTAACCGATGCAGGCAAGCGCGGTGATGCTGGTGTAGGTCAGCAACTGGCCCAGGCCCGGGCCATCGAAAAAGAAGCGAGTGCTCTCGGAATAGAAGTGCGGCAGATAAACCAGCAACATCGCGATGATGGTCATCGCCCCAAACAAAACTACAGACGTGACCAGGCCGGCAAGATATTTCCCCACCACCACCACTTCACGACGCACCGGACTTAAGAAATAAAAATGCAGGCTGCGGTCGATGATGTCGCCGCGAAATAGGTTCATGAAGATCCAGGCGCAACCAAAAAATACAACCGTGCGCAGGATTAACCCGCCGTAGTAGACCGCGAAGATCATGTTGTACTGATTGAAATCCCGCCACTCGTTTCCAGGCGGAGTAAACGGCGCGAGCAGGACCAGCGGCACGATGGGCAACAATGCCAACAAGTAAAGCAGTATTGAGCGGCGCCCGAGGAAGTTCTTCTCCACTTCGAGTCTGAAGATGGCGCGAATCTGCCGCCACCAAAGCGACCACGGCAGCGGTTGCTGGTTGATTGCCTTGTGCGGCGCGATGTCTATAGTTGAACTACTCATATTTTTTGGACTGCGGCATAGACATTAGGAAACTCTGATCAAGTCAATGCGGGCTAGCGCTTCCCAACCCGCGTTAGCGGGTGAAGGCATAAAGCCTGGGGTGGAGC
>DNND01000075.1:1412-6860 GCA_003488005.1 Blastocatellia bacterium
AGCCTGGGGTGGAGCGAAGCGTAACCCCAGGACAAAGATTGTTAAAAACTCCGAGCGCGCGAAGCGTGCGGCAGCTCAAACCCTGTGATTTACTTGTCATAAACGGCTGTCGCCCACTTCGTGGGCTAGTGTTTTTCATTTGAAAGATCCTGGGGTTTCGCTCCGCTTCACCCCAGGCTTTACGCTCTCGCCGCGCTCCGCGGGCTCATTGCAAACGTTTTATCAACTTGTTCAGAGGTTCCTTTAGTCTGTAGCGTTTTAGCAGACAGAGACTAAAGTCTATGCCACTAATTCAGCCTTCGGAACCGATCAGGTATTGGTAAACCGCGCTCAGGTCGTCGTCGACCGGCGCGATTGACTCAATATTAATTTCGCCCTCGGCGACCACCTCATTCAACAGCAAATAAAAACGATCGGCGTCGCGGGTCCTGACAAACAGACCCATGCGATCGTCGTGAAGCCGCGCTTCGACAACGTGATCTTTATCAAACACCCGTGCTGCCAATTTGGCAGGATTGTCACAGCGAATCAGAATCTGCATCGGGTGTTCTTGCATTTCATCGCGCACGCCGTGCACGTTGCCTTCCGCAACCACGTAACCGTTGTTCAGCAAAATCACGCGATCGGACATCATGTCCACTTCATGCAGGATGTGGCTGGAGATAATCAGGTGCAGCCCGTCCGCCGCGAGTTTGCGAAACAGAGCAATCGTTTCCGCGCGAACCATTGGATCCAACCCATTTAATGGCTCGTCGAGAATCATCACCGCCGGCTGATGCGCGATTGCCTGAGCCAGGCGAATGCGCTGCCGCATGCCTTTGCTGTATGCCCCAACCTTCCGGTCCGCCGCCTCGAGCAAACTGACGCGCTCCAAAGCTACGGTGGCTAGCTGCGCGGCCTTTTTCTTTTCATATCCATGCACCAGCAGAAACGAGTTGATGAATTCCCTGCCCGTCAGCCCGCGCGGAAACGAATCAAACTGGGTGCAGTAACCTAATAGTTTGAAAAGTCGTTCTGGCTGGTCGGTAGGGATACCGAGAATCGTGATGCGGCCGCGGGTCGGTCGCAGCAAGCCCGTCATCAAGTTCATGAGCGTAGACTTGCCGGCGCCATTTGGTCCCACCAGGCTGGTAATGCCCGGCGCGATCTGCAGGTTGACGCGATTCACCCCAAGTATCTCGCCATAGAACTTCGAGACATCATCGAACACGATCGTCGAATTCCGGATTTCGGCGTTTGAATTTCGAATTGCGGATTTCGAATTTCGAATTTCGCTTTGATCAACCTCGACGAGTTTTGATTTTGTCTCACTCATACAGTTTCAACCGAATACGTCTAACTTTCACTGGCAGACAATTCGAAATCCGAAATCCGAAATCCGCAATTCGCAATCCGAAATTCATTTGATCACTTCGTATGCTTTGACCTTACGCGAAAGCAGCGCCAGGCAAATCATGCAAATCAACCCCAGGACTAACCAGGAAGCCCAAAGCGGCGGCTCGTTCATCACAATTTCGCGCGCGACGTTGCCGTCGAAATCCGTTACGTGTCCGCTGGTGCGCACAAATGTTCCAAACAATCCGGCAGAAACATTCTTCATCAAGGCGCCGAGACTAATGATGTTTCCCCAACGCGTGAAAAACAGTTGATTGATGACCTCGCCAAAGACCGATGGAATGAAAAAGATTCCCAGCAGCGCGCCACTCGCTATCACACGCCATTTCACCAGCGCCGAAACCACCTGCGACAATAATGCCAACAGCAAAATCCAAACTACGCTGCCAATGAAAATCGCGCTGGCCATCCAAAGGTTGGCGACAAACCAGCCGGCGCCTTCGAGATAGGCCTGAAAACAAAACAACAACAACTGCGGTATCCAGGTCATTGCCGACAACAGGATTAACAGCACCGACATTTTTCCCAGCACATACTCGGTGCGCGAAAACGGCCGGCACAAGTAAAGCGGCAAGGCATTGTTACGCAGATCGCGAGCTACCAGCGGCGGTCCAATCAACAGCGTGACAAAGAAGGCAAAGGTGGCTTGCAGGTTGACGAACGTCTGAAAGAAAAACGCATCGATGGGAATAAGCTCGCGAACATTGACCCTCATGAGGGCCAATGCGTTCACATTGTGGTGCAGGTAAATCAGAATCGCCTCGACGAGCAGCGGCGCGAAGCAGACAACGAAGAATGCCATGAACAATTTCGACTTGAACACGTCGCGAAAAGCATGGCGCGGGATAATCAGGAAGCGGCTCCATTCAGGAGTCAACTTTCCGAGATACTGCTTGTAAGTCTGCTCATAGACCGCCATGCCCGTTCTCCATCGCTTTTAAGAAAATGTCTTCCAACGAATCGCGCTTATAACTCAAGCGCCGGATTTGAATATTCTGCTGCCCGGCAATGCGATAAAGATCGCGCACTTCAACGCCGTCCGGCAGGACAACCTTGACGCGCGTCTCGCCGGTGAGCGCGTACTCACAGCCAAGCGCGCCAATTGCCGCGGCAAACTTGTGCTGATCGCCGCGCGTCTCCAGCATCAGGAACTTGCGATTTGCTTTTCGTTCCTCTTCCAAATTGCAGTAAACCGCCAGGCGCCCATCTTTCAGAATCAGAATTTCTTCGCAGCATTCCTCGACGTCGCGCAGCAGATGCGAAGACAAAACGATGTGCGCTTTGCCGCTGTCGCGAATTTCACGAACCAGCCGGATCATGCGCGCGCGTGCCGGCGGATCGAGGCCGTTGGTCGGCTCATCGAGAAAAATCAAACGCGGCCCATGAACGATTGCCTGGGCCAACTTTGCCAGTTGCTTCATGCCCAGCGAATAAGTGTCAAGACTGCGATAACGGGCTTCGCCGAGACCAACGTAAAAAAGCGCCTCATGCGCGCGCTCGAGCGCCGCTTCGGAAGGCAAGCCCGAAAGTTCGGCCATCAAGCGCACGAAATGCACCGCGCTCATCTTGGCAATAAAGGAATCGCGTTCGGGCATGTAACCAACCAGCGCGCGGATGTGCTTGGCGTCGGTCGTGATGTCGCGGCCAAAGATGTGCGCGGTGCCTGATGACGGCGGATGAAAACCCAGCAGCGTGTGAATCAGCGTGGTCTTGCCGGCGCCGTTGGGACCCAACAGACCGATGGCGCGCCCGCGCAGTTCACCTCTTAGGTTCTGCAAAATTGGACGTTTGCCGAAGCGCACGCTGAGGTCGTTGAGATCTATGACCGGTGCGAAATTGGCAGGATTCCTGATGGCTGTCTGGTCGTGAATGGGTTCGGGTATCGCCATGCTGCTGACTTTATATCTCTGTTTTGAAAATTCCAAACAAAACCAAGACCAAAGACTGCGCCCATTAAAACGAATGCGCTGATGAAAGCAAACGCTTCCGTCGCAGCTAAAGTTCTGCCAATCGCCAGAATTCCGATCAGAAACACCGGCAGATTGATAACGAACGCGCAAGCAAGCGGAAATAAAGCAGCGGGACGGCAGCCACCGAGGCGGTTGCGCAACCAGAATAGGGAAGGAGCGTAAGCGAGTGAGAAAAGGAGAGCGGTGATTACGAGTGAGACAAGGGTCGCGCCTTTAATATTTGAGACACTCAACGCCTCGCCTTCAACAAAAACAAAAGCGAGCACGATGATTGAAAGAGCGAGCAGCCACGAGCCTAGCGAGATAAAGGTGAGCTTCATAAGAGGGTGGCGGGTGTAGGGTGTAGGGTGCAGGGTGCAGAATCCAACACCCTAAACCCTACACCCTACCCCCTGGCTTCCTACTTTTGTTTCAGGCCCTGCTGCAGGACGTGCTGAATCTCGAACGAGTTTGGCATTCCGAAAAGGGTTGCCGGACTCAATCCAAACGGTCCACCTTCAGTGTTAGCCGCGAACGTTATGCTGTCGTTCTGTGCATAAGCGTACGCGAGTGTCGGTGCCATGTTGGCAGCCATTGTCTTGATCGCCTGTTGCTGTGCCTCGGGCACGGCTGCCGAATTTGCAACTCGATCGGCAAACGGTTGCACCAGCGGCGCCAGGTTCTGATAAAAGACCGCCGAGAAATTCGCGTTACCATCCGTCGGCAGTCCGGCAGTAAAACGCGCCGAGCGCAACAAGCTGGAACCCGATTCCTGCGACCGAACCGAGCGCTCGACCATCGCGCGGCTGGGGCCCATCACCACATAACCATTGACGTAGGTGTAATTCACTTCAACGCCAAAGTCGGCGGAGCGCAGCGTGTAGTAAGTGCGGCCATTCATGTCGGCGCGGTCCCAGGCCAACCCGGTTTTGCCAAACTTGGCTGCTTCCTTATTGACTTCAACGACCAACCGCTCCAGCGTCTGCTGCAAGTGGGCCGAATCGTTCACTTCGAACACCATCTTCCACGATGGTGTCGGCAGAATTGGACCATCGATCGCGAAAGCAAATTCGCCACCTAGCGGCGCGGCGATGTCTTTGCGGATGTCCAGACCGTGATCCGCCTGCTGCTGGTCCAGGTTCTTTTTCAGACCCGGTGAAACTGTTTCCATCACGCCAAGCAGATCGTCAACCAGTCTGACGGGATCCTTGACGACAAAACCTGCAACGACATTCGCATCGGGCGAAATGTATTCCAGCGAGCCCATCGGTCCCGGCGCTGCCAGCCACGAAGGAATGCCGTGCTGCGCATCGCTGAAAGACAGCGAAGCCCTGGTGTGCGTCTTACCATCGCTCTGATTTTGATCGAGCACCAGATACTTGACGCTCAAAACGCCGAGCTTGTTCAGCGCTTCCTCATTACGGGCGTCGCGCTCGCCTTTGCTGCGCTCAGCTTTGGTTTGCGCAATTATCTTCTCGAGATTAGCGGCTACGACCAGACCCGCACCCTGCTGGTAAACCTCAGCAATGCGATTGTGAAACGGGCTGGATGTGAAACTGTTTGCGCCTCCGCGCGCCAGAGATTGCAGTTGTTGTAAGTCCGGGCTGGCCGCAAACAAATCATTCTGAATCCAAACAAAAAGCGTCTTGCCTTTTTCCATTGGAGCAGTGGCGGTCAGCGGATCTTCGACGAACCGGATATCAGGCTTATCGCCAGGCTTGTCGGTTGACTTCGAGTATTTTGCAACCTGTTGTTCGAGAAACGCGCGGAAGCCGTTGGAGTTTTTCAGCTCCGCGAGCACCACCGGCGCCACTGGCTCATTCTTATCATTCAGCGAAACCGAGACCGCGATCTCTTCGCCGAGGTAATCGCCAAATTCGCGAATCGAGTTGATGACCTGGTCAACGTTTGGACCATGATGGCCGGACTGTTCCTTGTCCCACCACTCCTTCAACGCCGCATTCTGGTTGATGCGTTCCTGCATGATGCGGTGCGACTCGACAATCGTGGATGTCAGGTTCGGCAACGCCGCATAAACAATCGTATTTTCCGGCATCAAGTCGAGCAGGCGGGTTGAATTGCGCACGCCTGGCTGCGGCACTCG
>DNND01000075.1:7169-11596 GCA_003488005.1 Blastocatellia bacterium
GCCTGGCTGCGGCACTCGGCTCAATTCCCCGTTGAGTGCTGTTAGGTTGGCCAAAGTCGCTGCATAGTTTGCAGCCTTGTGGCTCCACGCCAATTCATCTTTAACTGGAATCTTTTCGATGGAAGCATTCGTTGTGGCCTGCTCGCCGCCGCGCAACACGACGTCGTGGTTCGCGTGGTCCAAATGCACTTCGCCTTCGACCACCGAAACGCGCGAGCCTTTGGTGCCGTTGTTGACGGAAAAGATGGTGCCGGTAACAGAAACCAGCGAATCGCCGGTGTCGACGAACAGGTGCTGACTCTTTTGTTTGGCAGCTTCGACGATGATCGCGCCGCGATTTAAGTGAATGGTGGTGCCCTGACCATTTTTTGTTAGGAAGAATTCAGACCGTTCGCGCATTTCGATCGTTGAGCCATCGCCGAGGCGAATGTTGGCGTGCGCGTCCTTTGCAGTGCGAATGCGATCGCCTTTTTGCAGTTTCTCGCCTGCCGTCACCGGTGCGCTGCGCGTATCAGCAATTTGATAGACCTGGCCGTCGGCCGCTTGCACCGTCGCTTCCAGCTCACCGCCGAAAGGCGAGTAGCGTTGAATAAAAGGCAGGGCTAACAGACCAAAGCCGATCACCAACGCGGCGGCGATGCTCCAACGCAAAACAACCGGCTGGATGCTGTAACGCTTCGGGCCGGCAGCTTTCTTCACCGGCAGCACATTCCGATCGCGCGCACTCTTCATTGCCTTGCGACAAGGAATGCATTCGTGCGTGTGGTCCACCAGCAACAGCGAACGGCTTTCAGACAAGTCGCCGTCCAGGTAAGCCGGGATCAGCGATTGAAAGTCAGTGCAATTCTCAATTGTGTCCGCGGCGTGGCCGCCGGCTGCGATTGTGACTGTGTTTTCCGGGGCGATACGCGCCCAAACACGCTCTGCCGCTTGATCGACCAGCACTGAATCGAGCTCTTCATTTCTCATTTCATTGGTAGCCTGGTCGAGGATGTTCTGCAACTCTTGATTCGTTTTCATGATGTTTCTCCGAAAGTGCTTTCAAATAATAACTGGTTAAGAATGGGTACCGTGTTTTCCCAAATATGCTGCAATTTCCTTTTTCAGTTTCGTGCGGGCGCGATGCAAAACGACGCCAACAACCATCTGCGACGTCCCCATCAGCTTCGCGATCTCCTGGTTGTCGTGACCTTCGTAATAGCGCAACGCAAACATTTCCCCGGCAGTTTTTCCTAAACGCGCGACCGCTTGCCGAATCAAAGTTTGTAACTCGCGATCGGCATGCTGCGTTTCCGGATTCTTCGATTTGCTTTCGAGCGCCGCGGCAGCGACATCCGCAAGGCCCACTGATTTTGAGCGACTGCGGCTGCGCATCAGATCCAGCGACGCGTTAATGGCGGCGCGTGACAGATAGGCCTGCGCGTGGTCGGCAAGATCGTGGAACTCGCCACTTTTGACAAGCCGCAGGAAAACCGTTTGCAGCACGTCTTCGGCGTCTGCCGGGCTGCCGGTGATGCGCTGGGCGGTGCGAAAAACGCGAGCGTGATGCGCTGCGAACAGCGTTTCCAGCTCGCTTGGCGGTTGGGGAAGTGCTCTCAAGGTTCTAACTGCCTGCACGGTTGCCTCCTGAAAATCGTTTCCAATAAGTAAAACGAAGCGAAAGGCAAACGATTAACAGAAGACCGACAATTATTTCAGTTTTTGCGTAAGTGATTTGAGTCGAAACCAATATTATCCAAAGAAATAGCGGATCGTAACAGCTGTAAGGCGAAAGAAACCCGGCCAGAACGTGAGCATTACCTCTGGTGCTTGGCGATCAGTTCGCGGATTGCAGGGACTAATTTTCGCGGTACGCCCATAACGACTTCAGCCTCGTTCTCAAATGCAGCTTCATCTTCGGCTACTGCTTCTTCCTCAGTTTGGGCCTTATAGTGCGACAGAAGTTTATTGACGCGGCTTTCATCCCAACCGTGAGGGAACTTTTTTGCCTTCATCGAGTTTGTGTCTTCGCCGACAAGAATGCTATTTCAGCGGGATAGCCGGAAGATGTTTTAGCGTCCGGTTAGCGGGATCTATGGTAATACCGACGGACTCCAGCGCAGTTACTCCCAGGAGTGGTTCGGCATCATCAGGTCCGAAGATGACCCTGCCCGCGGTGATTTCGTCCATAAAAGCTATCTCCACCAAGCCGAAGCTAAACTCTTGCAACGTCCCATCTGCGAGCTCATAAATAGTTTTCCCAATAGGGACGACTCCAATTTGTTTCAACTCTGAAGTCGGTACGAGGGAATCAGTCGCGCCTGTATCTACCAAGAACTTGGCCTCGTACGTTCCGTTGGAAGTCCCCAGACTTCTTAGTTTTACAGTTGTGTGCAGGAGGCCCATTGAACACCTCGAACTGAGTTCTAACCACGTCCCGGTACCATTAAACAACTAAAGACCCAAAACTAAAACAGCGAACCCGAATCTCCCGGCAACATTGCCTTTCGCACCAGCGGAATTGGCGGCCCACCGTACTTCAGAAACTCATCGTGAAACTGTTGCCAGGCCTGTTTGCCGCCACGCGACGCGGTCCAATCGGCGCGCAGTTTTCGAATCATCAACTTGCCCATGGTGTAGTTGAGATAAGCCGGATCGAACGTGCCGCGAGCCGCTTGCTGGCGCGCGTTGCCGGCGTCCTGATAACCTTGCTCGAGAAACATTTTTTCCGACTCTTCAACCGTCATCTTGCCGGTATGCATTTCAATTGCCGAGATAAACCGCACGTCACGCAGCAGCGCGGCCAATAACTGGCCAACGTGCATTTCCTCGGAACCATTTCCCAACCCTGCTTCCCACATCATCTCTTCACTGTAATGCGCCCAGCCTTCAGCGAATGCGTAACCAACGAAAAGTTGTCCCAGCTTTGAAGAGGAACGATTGGCATGCAGGAATTGTAAAAAGTGACCGGGCCAAACTTCATGAGCGGAAGTGAACAGCAAATTTCCCTGGCCGGGTACATAGGCATCCTTCTCTTTTTGTGACCACGTCGGGTCCGGCGGTGACAAATAATAAATAGACGGCAGTCCTTTTTCGTATGGCCCGGGAATGTTGATGTAGGCAAAGTTCCAGCGGCGATAGGCAGGCGCTTCCGCAACTTTCGCTTCTTCGTTGCCGGGAATCGTGACTACCTTTTTCTCGAGAATGAACGCCTTCAGATCCTTTAATTGTTTGCGCGCAAACTCGACCGCTCCGCCCTCAGGCTTGTGCGCTTGCTCCTGCGCCACACACTCCGTGATTGATTTGCCCGGCGCGTAAGAATCGCACGCAATTTTCAAGGCATCCAGGTTGCGCTGAAGATCCTGTCGTCCGACCGCGGCCAACTTATCGAGCGGCACATCGACATTCTCGGTTGCTTTCAACATCTCACTGAATTTGTCCGCGCCGAGTTGAAAGTTTGTGGTCGCGCTCGATTCCTGAGTCGTGAACCAGGCATCAAGGTCCTGCATTGCCTTGATGGCCCCGTCGTTGGCTTCCTTGAAATCTTTTTGTAGTTGCTCGTCCTTGACGGACGCAAAAATACCCGGCACATCTTTCTGATAAAACGAAACCAGTCCGCCAAAATTGGTGTGCCCGATATTCACAAAAGTCTTAGGCAGAGGCGTTCGCAGGTTCTTGCGAATCTGCTCAACGGTATTGGGAATCGCTTTCGCGTAAGCAGTGTAGGCACGCAGGCGTTGATCGAGCGGCGCGTATTCGCGGGATACGTACACGTCCGGGTCGATGCTGTCGGCGTAAAACTGCGGATTGCGGAACGGCCATTCGGCTGACTCCAACCAGAAAAGATCGCCGTTGATGACGGATGCAACATAGTCGCGTTCAAAACGCTGTCGCTCGTTCAGCGTCGCATCCTGAAAAGCTGCTACGCGATCTTTGGACGCATGCAGCCGTTTGATCTCGTTGGCAATGCCCTCGGCACTCCAGTCCGTAAGCTTGCCATCGAACTCGTGCCTTCCGGCGTGCACCGCAATCTCGGGATGCGCGACGAAATTGGCCTCGATAAACTCGTTTACATAAGAGTCCCACTCTTTTGATTCGACTGTGTTCGCTTGTTGATTTGCCGGCGGCGTCGCTGGCTGGCATGACGAAACCGTAAACAGCAAGGCGAAGGCTAAGACGACGATGAAAACTCGTGAATGGAATTTGACTGTCATGCGGCACTCCTCTTCAGGCAATCTAGTTTGAAGCGAAGTGTATGAGACGGCAATGCGGCAATCAAGTCCGCCGCGCGTCACGGATTGATGCACTTTATTTGAGCCGACTGAGTGTCGTGAGGCCAGTACCGTCTGCGGTAGCGGATGGGTCCATTGATTGCCAATTGCCAATTGCCGATTTCCGATTTCCGATTGGTGTCTTGTGATGGGGCCAATTGGCAATGTCGGAACCCA
>DNND01000075.1:11917-18725 GCA_003488005.1 Blastocatellia bacterium
ACGGTACTGACCTCATTGCCACCGCGCGGCTTTCATTCAAACTCGAACACAACCGGTGCCCTGTCAGCGTCGAAACGATGCCGCGTCTAAACGCCTGCGCGCCTCCGCGGCTTGTGGGCTGCGCGGGTAACGATGAACTAACTCCTGCCAGCCCTCGCCATCGTAACGAAATTGTTTTGTTCTCTGGTCAAAGACAAAGGTGACGCCCTGCCGGTTGTACCGGTCCAACTCGTTAAAGTTTAGAAAGTAACTAAACATCGGCGCGCCGCCGGCGTTCATTTCTTTTTCGTCGAGCCGCCGCGCTGCATCGCGCGAAAGATGGATGACGGCGTCTTCAGCCGCCAGGGCATACATGAGTAATGCTTCCGGGCGCAGCTCGGAACCGGTGAAATAGTCCAGAAAGATTTTCGCGCGGACCACTCGGTCAAAACTGTCGGAGGCGTTAATCAGCCGTAACAAACGCGCATCGTCGCCGGCACGCGACGGCGCGAACACGGCGTCGCGCTGAATCCAACCCCCGGTGCGGGTGGTCACGTTTACTTTATAGAAGACAATTCCGTCCCGCCCGCGCTTGTCTCCCTTGATGGCGACCAGGCTGCCACGTCCCAGGCGGCGTAACAGCTTTGCCGAGAGTTCCGGATTGGCTCGAAGTGCCGACAGTCTTTCATCGGCAACCACCGCCAGTCGTCCGCCCGGTGGAGGCCGCCGTTTGGCGAGCGCCGAGTCTGGCAAGATGCCGAGGCACAGAAGAATAACGACTGAGAAGTTGCGTAAGGATCGATTCGTCACGACTACCCTCACAAAAATGGGAGCTAATTTGGGTGAATTATTCGCGGGACACGCCAGGGTTAGCGGGCGACGCGCCGACGGGTTTGAATAGAACCTGCTAACTTACCGGCTGCCCCAGCCTGCGCCGCGAGAATGCGCTGGGCATAAGAGGCATGATGAAAATGACAGATAGCCACAGCCAGCGCGTCGGCAGCGTCGTGCGGTTCGGGAATGCTTTCGAGACCGAGTAAGGTCTTGACCATCTGTTGGACTTGAAATTTTTCCGCGTTGCCGTGGCCAACAACCGTTTGCTTCACAAGTCTGGGAGAGTACTCATAAATACCAATTGCCGCTCGCTCAGCCGCGAGCATGGCGACACCGCGGACTTGTCCAAGTTTTAGAGTGACTTTAACGTTGGTGGCAAGAAAGCCATCTTCAATGGCACAAGCTTCCGGGCTGTGACGTTGAATCACGTCCGCAAGCGCGTCGGCAATTTTCAATAGCCGGGCTGAAAATCTCAGGCCGGCATTTGACCGTATCGTACCGCATTCCACCAGGCGGTAGTGCCGGCCATCGCTTTCGATGACGCCCCACCCGGTGGTTTCGCTACCTGGATCGATTCCTAAAACGCGCATGTTGAATTAGAAACTCGTATTCTCTAAAGGAGGTGAGCGGCCGCGTCACTTAAATTGAAATTTGAGATCTGATATTTCAGATTTCGGATTCACAAATCAGCGCGGCGAGTATACTACAGCGCCCACTGGCCGCACCGACTTTTTCTTGCAGTAACTCTTTCCAGTTCTTACCAGATTTCTTGCATTGGACTTGTCGGATCTCAAGGCAGAAGAGCGAAGGCATTCCCGGCATGCGGGTGGGCGCATCCCTGAATGTTAAGTGCGAATCGAGCCTTACTCGGCGCGCGGAATGGTTAGTTGCTGTCCAACCTGAATCTTGTCCGGATCGTGAAGCTTGTCACGATTCGCATAAAAGATGCGCATATACTCATTTGCATCTCCGTAATACTGCTTGCTGATCCGAGAAAGATTGTCACCGGCCTTGACTGTGTAGGTTTCACCTTGTCCCTGTCCCCCGCCGGCGGCTGCTGCCGCAGCCCGCGTTGAGTCGACACTAATCTCGGCAGTGATGTCGTCCTGACCTGGGTTGACTAACTTTATCTGGTCCCAAAACTTGTTTTTGGCATCTTCAGATGGCGCCGTGCCTTTGATGTAAAGCTTGTTGTCCTGAACGTGAAGATTCTGAAATTGAATCTGCTGCTGGTCGGCCATATTCAGGACCGACTGGTATTTCTGTTTCAACTCGTTGAAGCGTTGCTGTGCGCCTTGTTGTTGTTCCGCTTCAGACGCGCCGTGCCCAAACATTTTGTCGAAGAGTCCCATAATCCTTATTCCCTCTCGTTTTTTTTACTTTGTTTCAAACTCATGGGGGCAGTAAAGAGGCGAAGTCCGCAACAATATTCCAGCTAAGTACTGGCAGCGCGTTGCGGAAAGAGATCCGCCAGCGCAGCGCAAGCAAGTGACAGCCACTCCTGCCTGGTCGGCGCCCAGTCAAATCTTTCGTAATGAAGTTTTCCCTCTTGCGGAGGAGAGGTGAAATCGTAAGCCACCGGCTGTCGAAATTTTTCCGGACCGATGGGCGAGGCATCGAGACTCTCTCGCTGTGTTTCAAAACAGGCGAACATCCGCTGCTTCATTTCCTTCGCGCGATCGTCCAACAACAAGGTAGTTATCTCGCGCTCAGTTCCAGGTAAGAAATCAGGCACCTTAGCTTTAAAGTCTGCACTCGGATGTAGTCCCATCTCGAACAACGCCGGCGGCTTAAATCCGTTTAGCTTCAGCAGGCGCATGGCGGCGTGGGTTGCAAACGCCGTCGCATCGTGGTCGGGATGTCCGCCCTCATAAGGATGGGTGACAATTATGTCTGTCGCCGACTGCTGCAGAAAGGTTGCGATCTTCTTCGTTAAGCCAGCCAAAAAGGTCGAGGCCCGCCGATCAGGGAATTCCAAATCGACCACGCGGTCCTCCGCCACATTCGCTATTGCCAGCGCGGCCAGGCATTCTTCCCGGCGCGCACGCGCGTAGTCGGCACGCGCTTCAAAACCGGCGGCTTTCGCATCCTGCATCGGCGCGCCGTCAGTTACGTGCAAGACACTGACGTCGACGAGTTTGGCGATCAAACAACCAGCGCCCACTACTTCGTCGGCGGGGTGAGCAACAATTACTGAGCAGCGCATCTTTCGATTCAGATCGCCCGTGCCAAATAATTTGGCGCGCGCC
The DNA here is from genome assembly GCA_003488005.1 of Blastocatellia bacterium. GTDB lineage: Bacteria > Acidobacteriota > Blastocatellia > Pyrinomonadales > Pyrinomonadaceae > PSRF01. Next base: position 14,980 of record DNND01000075.1, read on the forward strand.
GAGCGCGGTTTTCTATGCGGTGGATGTTGAACGGCCTCAATCATCAATGCCATCCTCGGTTAAGCCACTACGGCAATCGTACCTCCCCGTTGCATAACTCGCACGGAATTGAGACATGCGCTGTGTGTATGTCCGGTACGATTTTCCGGTGCCGCCGTATTGAGGGTTAGGCCTAAAAGATTGGGACAACACCGAGGAGACATAGGCCGCGTGGGATGATTGCGAAAATTTCGTCGTTTGTCCGCGATCTTTTAGGCTGTGCCCGTAAATGATCTAGTCAACCCTCATACCAAAGAAGGTCAAAAAAGGCGGAAGCGGCTTTTAGCGGCAGGTTGCGATGCGAAACTTTGGTGAAAATAAAAGCGCGTGATTCTTATCTTCGCTCTTTTCCCCGACAACAGAGTTGAGACCTGCCGCGCAAGAGTATGATCGTCTTTCTCATAATGAACTCACGATAAACCTTTCTGAAGGTTTCCAAGGAAGGTTTCACGGTTATTCTTCCCATGGTTTTCTGGTCCTCAGCTCTCATTTGAGTGCCATGAGGTCAGTACCGCCTGCGGTAGCGGGTGGGTGCTTCGTTCCGCTCAATCAAAGTTTGTCAGGTCTCTTAAATCGGAAACCGGAAAGAGGAAGCACCCACCCGCTACCGCAGACGGTACTGACCTCATGGCACCTGGTTAGTGCTTCTTAAGTTGCTCAAAGTCGCATTGCTTTGGTTTCTTTTCCGGCCGCCAGCGCAGGAACTTTGTGCCGTGACGGAAACGCCCGCCAGTAAAATGATCGTATTGAACTTCGACCACCAGTTTTGTCTTCAGCGGTTGCCACTCGGCTGAACGTTCGGTGCTCCAGCGGCTTGGACCGCCCGGCGCGTTACCGGTAAAGCCCGGTGGTCCAATCAGCGGTTCGAGTTTCTTTGTTAACTCTTTTTTGCCGGCTTCGTTGAAACTCGAAGTGAAACCAACGTGATGCAACAAACCTGCGTCGTCGTACAAGCCGAGTAACAACGAGCCAACCACCTTGCCTTTAGATGCGTAACGAAATCCGCCAACTACGCAATCGGCGGTGCGCATCCTTTTGACTTTCTGCATGCCGTCGCGCGTTCCTGAGCGATACGCGAGGTCACTTCGTTTGGCAATCACTCCATCGAGCTTGATGCCCGCCGATGAAAGCCATTTCTGCGCGGTCGCATAGTTTTCCGTTTTGGGGGACAACTCAATCGTCGCGTTCTTCGCAAAATATTTCTCTGCAAACTTTTCGAGTTTAGCCCGGCGTTTGGCGAGGGTTTCTTGAAAGATGGCTTTCCCTGTCTCAGCCACCAGCAGATCGAAAACAATGTAATGTGCCGGCGTGGCCAGCGAGAGCTTTTGAATGCGACTGGCCGCCGGGTGAATGCGTTGCAGCAAATCGTCGAACGACAAACCGCCCTTGACGGGAATTACGAGTTCACCATCGAGCACAAACCTGGTTGCTTTTACCTTCAGCAGCGCGTCGACCACTTCCGGAAAGTAGCGCGCGAGTGGCTGGCCCGACTTTGATTGCAGCTCGATCTTCTTGCCGTCGCGAAAAGCCAAACAGCGAAAGCCGTCCCACTTCGGCTCATATTCCCAATGTTCGCCCGCAGGAATCTTCTCGACGAGCAGCGCTTCCATCGGCGGAAAAGGTGGCTTAATCGGCAAAGTCATGCGGGCAACGATAGCAGATAGCAGTCAGAGGTCAGAAGTCAGAGGTCAGAGGTCGGAGGCCAGAGGTCAGAGGTCAGAGGTCAGAGGTCAGAGGTCAGAGGTCAGAGGTCAGACGTCAGAGATCAGAAGATTCAAGGGTGGATACTTAGAAGTGGGACAAGTGGAATTGGCTTTCGCTCCGGCGGAGCGAGATGTTTATAGCTACGAACACACTCCAAAAGAATCTTCGCTCCAGTAGGCGCGCGACCCGGCAGCGCGCGATAGCCCGCCGCGCACAAGGTATCCGGCACCCGTCTTGCTACCTAGCCAGCCATCGATTCACTAACCATATAGTTGCCATTACGACGGTGTGCAAACGAGACATAAAGCATTTCGATTTGTACCGGATGGCTACAAGGTTAGGATCATCAGTTTGCAATCACGAGAAAAAAATGAGCAAACCACTTGAAAAGACAATTGATCAACACGAAGACGAACCAGCGCAAACTCTTTCGGTATGGATGGATACTGGCGCTATTCCACTTGAGACGCCATTGACCGAACGAGTTAACGCAGACGTGTGCATCGTGGGCGCCGGCATCGCCGGTATGACCACCGCTTACCTGTTGGCGCGCGAAGGCAAGTCGGTGGCGGTGGTTGATGATGGTCCAATTGGTGGCGGTATGACGGGGCGAACGACTGCTCATCTGGTTAACGCACTCGACGATCGTTACTTCGAATTGGAACGGTTGCATGGCGAAGACGGCGCGCGACTCGCCGCCGAAAGTCACACAGCTGCTATTGATAAGGTTGAGCAAATAGTTAACGATGAAAAAATCGCTTGCGAGTTTGAACGGCTCGACGGTTACCTGTTTGTGCCGCCGCGTGCTTCAAAGAAAATCCTTGACGATGAATTGGCCGCAGTCCACCGAGCGGGTTTGACCAATATTGTAAAAGTTGAACGCGTGCCCTGGGATTCCTACGACACTGGACCGGCGCTGAGATTTCCGCGCCAGGCGCAGTTTCATCCGCTCAAGTATTTGGCCGGCCTGGCGAATGCGATAAAGGCAAAGGGCGGGCGCATCTACACTGAAAGCCATGCGAAGGAAATCGAGGGGGGCAAGAAGGCGCGGGTCGAAACCAACGGCGGCGGAGTTGTAACCGCGGACGCTGTGGTGATTGCAACCAACAGTCCGGTTAACGATCTGATCGCGATTCACACCAAACAAGCCGGGTACCAAACTTACGTCATAGGCGCGCGCATTCCGCGCGGCTCAGTGAAACGCGGACTCTACTGGGACACGCCCGATCCGTATCATTACATTCGCGTTGAAACAGTGGGTAGAGGCGCAGCCGCTTACGATGTTTTGATTGTTGGTGGAGAAGATCATAAGACGGGACAAAAGGACGACGCTGGTAAACGTTTTGGCGCGCTCGAGCGCTGGACGCGGAATCGTTTTCCGATGATCGAAGGCATTGAGTATCGCTGGTCTGGCGAAGTCATGGAACCGATCGATGGGTTGGCATTCATTGGACGGAATCCGATGGACTCGAAAAATATTTACATTGCCACCGGCGATTCCGGCAATGGCATGACGCATGGAACCATTGCGGGAATGCTTTTGACGGACATGATTGTGGGTCGCAAAAACGATTGGGAGTCGATTTACGATCCCTCGCGCATCACGCTGAAAGCGCTCGGCGAGTTTGCGAAGGAGAATCTGAATGTTGCGGCTCAATACAAGGATTTGATCTTCGGCGCAGACGTTGATTCAGAATCCGAAATTAAGGCAGGGTCGGGCGCAGTCATCTCGCGAGGGTTGCACAAAGTTGCAGTCTATCGTGACGCAGAAGGCGCGCTGCACGAACGTTCTGCTGTCTGCCGGCACCTCGGATGCATCGTTAACTGGAACACTTTGGAAAATACCTGGGACTGCCCGTGTCACGGTTCTCGCTACGATACGCTGGGCCACGTGATTCAGGGACCGGCGAATAGCGACTTGCCGCCGGTGGAAGACGAGTAGACAGTAGGCAGACGAAATGAAAAACCGCAACGCAGGCTATGAAGTCAGTACCACCACGCGG
>DNND01000075.1:19032-23702 GCA_003488005.1 Blastocatellia bacterium
CCACGCGGTAGCGGGTGGGTCGTTTGTTTAGGGGGGAAAAGATCGATGTCAGACAAGGACCGGAAAAAGAAAGATGGACAAGATAAGGGCAAGAAGAACGAGCGAATGCGCGAGAGCGTCAACGAGCGCCAGTCAAAACCCATGACTGAGCGCGAGCGGCAAAAGCACGAAGCCAAGATGACGAATTCAATTCCCGAGGGGGCCGCTAGATTAAAGAAGAAAAAAGTAAGAAGCGCTGAGTACTGAGTGCTCAGTGACTCAAAGCCGGCGCAACAGCGCGTGCTGAATTCCAATCCAGCCTGCGGAGCAGGCTAATCTTCGGTCGGAACTCAGTAACTCATCACTCGGTACTTCGTTCCTATCCTGCCGCCGCCATATCGGCTTCGCTAATGTCAAAGTTGGCGGAAACTTTCTGCACGTCGTCGTGATCTTCAAGAGCTTCCATCAACTTCAACATCTGCTTGGCTTCGCTGCCTTCAAGCTTCTTGTATTCCTTCGGCACCATTTCGACTTCAGCAACCTGCGGTTCGACGCCGGCCTTTTTCACCGCCTCGAGTACGTTATCAAAGTCACCGGGTGAAGTAATGATTTCAAAGTTGTCTTCATCGTCGCGCAAATCCTCGGCGCCGGCATCGGTGACGATCTCAAAAAGTTCTTCTTCGGACTTGGCGCTCTTGGCTACAACGATGTAGCCCTTCTTCTCAAACATCCAGGCGACGGCGCCGGCTGCGGCCAGGTTGCCGCCGTTCTTGGAAAACGCGTGGCGAATCTCGGCGACCGTGCGATTGCGATTATCGGTCATCGACTCAATCAACAGGGCCGCGCCGCCTGGTCCATAACCTTCGTAAGTTATCTCTTCGTAGTTAACGCCTTCTTCTTCGCCCGTGCCGCGACGGACGGCGCGTTCGATGGTCTCGTTGGGCATGTTGCCGTTTTTGGCATCGAGAATGGCCTTACGCAGGCGCGCGTTTCCTTCCGGGTCACCGCCGCCCGAACGCGCAGCCACGGTTATTTCCTTGATGAACTTGGTGAACAGCTTGCCGCGCTTGGCGTCGAGCGCGCCTTTCTTGTGCTTGATGCTATGCCACTTCGAATGTCCGGACATTTCGCTTCGGTCCTTGTATTACTTGGTAGATTTGCAGGCTGGAAAATATACCACAAAGATTAGGCCGCGGATTAACGCGGATAAGCGCGGATCAGAGAAAGAGTGAGAGGAATATGTTTTCTGCCAAATGCTTTTATTCATATCCGCGGGAATCCGCGTTAATCCGCGGCTCAATATCTTTCACTTTAATTGTTCGTATTCCTTCTTTGCCTGGACCAGCACCGGCAGATCCGCGTCAGCGTCTTTCCAGGCTGCAAAGAAGTTCTGGTATTCCCTGCGACTCTTGGCCGTGTCTCCGCTCAAAGCCGTTGCCCGCGCGAGTCCCAGGTGGGCCAACGCATATATGGGAGAGAACGGTTCCGCGGTGCGATGGTCGAGAATTTTCTGGAATTCGGCCGCAGCCTCCTTGCCGGAATGTTGGCCCAGGTAAGCCTGTCCCCGTAGATAGTTAACCCAAAACCCAGCAATCGCGCCTAACTCAAAACGAACGGCGGGTTGTGTTGCTTCGAGAGCTTGCGCATATTTTCCGCGATTGTTTTCGAGTGCGCCGCGTATCAGCGGTACCATTACGCCGTTGCTTATCGTCTCTTGCGGAAATCGCTTCAGCAACTCATCGGCGAGCGACTGGGCCTGCGCAGTGTCGCCACATAAAGCAAAGTCGACGGCCGCCACGCTCAAGTCCACTTTACCGCGCGAAAGAGTTATCGCGTGCGCAGCTTGCTGTTTCGACTCAGAGCAGCGACCCAACACTGCCTGCGAGAAAGCTGTAGCCGCCTCGTTCTGACTCGCGTTTTCTTTGCGATCCTGACTCACAAGTAATTCCGTTGAGCGGCGATTAAGTTCAAGCGCCTTTTTCAACTGGCCTCGAGAAAGGGCGACGCCGGCCTGAAGATCAAAAAACTCTGTTTCCGTTGGCTTACTCGCAAACCAGTCAAGGTCGTTCTTCATAGTCGCTTCATCGCCCCGCAGAAAGGCAATGGTGAAACTGTAATTCCGGTACACACCTCGGTCGGGATTCTTGCCCAGAGTTTGTTCAAGCAGTTGCTTTGCTTCGTCGACACGGCCCAGGCGAATGAATCCTTCGACCAGATTTCCCTGCACCGACGTAGTGGTCGGGCTCAAGCGCATGGCCTCCTGCGCTTCCTGTAAAGCTTCGTCGAATTGTCCACTGAAATTGTAATTAACTGCGAGGTTGTTATGCGGGATGTAATCGTTTGGGTAAGTTTGAGTCCAGGTCTTCAGGATGTTGATTGCCTCGTCACGATTGCCGGTCACATAGCTGTGATACTTTTCCGAGATATAAAATTTTTCGCGTTCGCTAACGCGATCCCGCAAGTCGTAAGCCTTTTGACTGTATTCCTTAGCAAGTTCTGTCTCACCCCAGTTGTTATAAGCGACCGCGACACGCGCGTAGGCAAGCGCAAAGTTTGGATCGATTTCGACGGCACGCTTATATAAGGGGATCGCCTCGCGCTCGTGGCCCTGCTGACGCAAGTCGTTGCCTTGCGAGAAAGCCTTGAGAGCCTCGAGCGAAGAAGTAGTTGCCTGCTCGATTGGCGCATCAAACTTCTTAATCGATCCCAACGACTCGCCCAGCTTTTCCCGGAGTTGCGAGGCGACGCGGCCTAACGTGGTCAGCACTTGTTCCTTGTTGTCGGCTTCCCCCTGTTCGCGCGCGATCGCATCGCCGCTTTGCACGTTGATCGCTTCCAGGGTGAGCACATAGTGACTGCCCAGACTGGAAATCGATCCGGCGAGCATCGCCTTCAAACCCTGACGCTGTCCGATCTCACGCGCGACGTCTCGGGTTACGCGATCATCGGGCGAGCGGCCCATGAAACGCAGCGCTTCCCGCACTCTTTCTTCAGGATAAATGTTTAGGAAAGGAGACTGGCCCAGTTGCACCGCCAGCGCTTGCTTCAAAGTGCCATCGAACACCGGCTCGCCGGTCGTATTGATAAAATCAGCGAGCAGGACAGTGTCCTTGTCGGTTAGCGCCTGCGCACGATTGAAATAGAAAAAGACTCCGGCAGCGACCGCGAGCACAAACAATGCAGCGATGATGCCCGCGCCGGTCTTGTGTCGTTTGATTTCGCTGACAATGTATTCCGCGCTCGACGGCACATGCGCCCCCGTTTGCTCAAGAGTCGGAGGTACGCGATCTGAGATTGTCGGCACTGCGGCGGCCGCGCCAATCGTGGATCTACCGAGCGTGTCGGGTGAAACTGAGCGCTCCAACTCCGCTTCGAATTCGATCTTCTGTTTCAAGCGCCGCAAATCAGTTAACAACTCTTTGATTGTCTGGTAGCGCTCTTCTCTGTCTTTGCGCAGTGCCTTGGTGATAATCCAATCAAGTTCCGCCGGGACGCTGGGGGCGAAACGCGCGAGCGGCGGCGCTTCTTTTTGCGTGATTGAAACCAGCACGTCGGTTGAGGTTTCGCCTTCGAACGGAGTGCGGCCCGCCACCATCTCGTATAGCACCACGCCAAGACTCCAGATATCGCTGCGCGCATCAACCGGCTTGCCGCGCGCTTGTTCCGGCGACATGTAATGAGACGTGCCCATCACGACACCTGCGTCGGTGTGCACTAAAACTCGGGTCGACGCCTCGCCGTCAGACGAGCTGCGATCGATGGAGCGCTCGGTAAGTTTCGCCAGTCCAAAATCAAGCACTTTAACGTAGCCGTTGCGCCGGATCATGATGTTGTCCGGCTTGACGTCACGATGAATGATCCCGGCCGAGTGAGCTTCTTCCAGGGCGCCAGCCACTTGCACGGCGATATCGAGAATCTCGCCGACGTGCATCGGCGTGCCTGAAATTTTCCGGCGCAAGGTGGCACCGTCAATATATTCCGTGGCGATGAAGTGCCTGCCGGCGTCGCTCCCGACCTCATGGATCGTGAGAATATTTGGATGGTTAAGAGCCGAAGCGGCGCAGGCTTCCTGTTCAAAACGATTAAGCCGGTCCCGGTTGGTTGTGTACTCTTCGCCTAAGATTTTCAGCGCGACTTTTCGTCCGAGCTTAGTGTCTTCGGCGAGATACACCTCACCCATGCCGCCGGCGCCGAGCTTTTCCAAAATCCGGTAATGGGAGATTCTCTCGTTTTCCATCTGCTCGTCGTCGAATGAAAAGCCTAAAGAAGTCTTAACTTATTTAACGGTCGCGAACTGTTTGTGGTTTCAATATTCCCGCGTCTCAATCCGCGCTGTCAACGTCACTTTAACAACTGGATAGAGTTCAGGACTTCTGGTCCGGATTGACTCACCGTCACTCTTTTTGTTCTGGAAGTATGGCCCGAGTCGATGGCAACCTTGCTGCGAGAAACGTGTAGGGCTTTCGCCAGAACAGTGATTAGTTCCCGATTGGCAGCGCCGTCAACCGGCGGAGCGGCAAGGCGCACGCGCAAAGCTCCGTTGTGTTCGCCAACGATCTCACTTCGCGAAGCGCGTGGCACGACGTAAACCTGAAACGTTACGCTGCCATCCTTCTCGGAATAATCAATCATGACTTCTCGGAATAACTAATCATGTCCGCAGATTACGGTGGCAATGAGGTCAGTACCGT
>DNND01000121.1:0-10805 GCA_003488005.1 Blastocatellia bacterium
ATAATTCTAAGTTATCCAAACTCAACTGTGTAGACCATGCTGAACGATATCATTTACCTGAGGCTATGTATTTTGTCCCAATTAACTCATTGCGAAAACATAGGGCGGCGTAGCACAAAAGTCAACACTTTCTCTCTCTTCTAGTCGACAATGGATTGTCTCAGCCGGATTCAGAGTTTGTGCTCGCAAGCCAGGCAAAGCTCCGAACCAAACCGTAATAAGCAACCAAAATGGTTATATATATTGTGGTCATTTGGATTGCGCCGAACCAAGGCGTGTCTAACCTGTCACTCCCAGAAAATACACGAAATCCATCACGCAAGAGAAACAATCCGAGCCAAATCCGTAAGGTCGTTGCATGGAATAGAAAGAGTGGTCGCATCCGTGCAGTTTTGGATCGCCACTCCTTGCTCAACATTTGTACGGAACAGATCGAGAGATCTCGAAAAACGATAAGCCAGATGAAAACTGGATGAAAAGAGTAGCGCAACAGAAAGACTAACATCAGCGCGAGATGAATCGCTCGGTCTCCCATACTATCCAGAGCGTATCCGAGTTCACTGTATGTCCCCCAACGCCGCGCCAGATAGCCGTCAAGTCCATCACTCGCCATAGCTACAATAAAAATAGACAAAGTAACTACGTATCTTCGCAATTCGGTTTGGCCTGACAATAGAATGATCGTCACCGCTAGAGGAATGCGCGACAATGATAAGGCGTAAGGAATTGTTCGGTAGACCCGTGACTCCTTTTTTTGTTGAGAAAGAGACATTAGATGTTCGAAGCAGGCATAGCCGGTTTTTCTTCGGAAATTGATTGGCCTCAAGTTTGGGCTGGTCCATCTAGGGACTTCCACACCCACTCAATCTCGCGCTAAGTCTCTGAGTGCAAGAAAACATCCCAAGGTCCCGCACGCCGAATCATCGGATCCGTGTACCGCTCCCTAACTGCCGCCGTTTCCAAGCGTCGGTCTGAGGCGGAGCCGCAAATGACTCCTTATTATCCAAAGCAAAGAAGAAAGGCGCGACTTCCAGATGCGTAATTGAGTCGGAGCATTATGACTCCCAAGTAAGGGCTGCGACAAGAGTTCAGATCATCAGACCATTAGTCTAGAGCGCTCCTGTCGCGCATCCCTTGAAACCTGAATCTTCCGTGGTTAAACTCACTGCGGTTTTTCCCACCCACCGAGACGAATCAACCAAGCTCTTCAATTTTACGAAGGGTCCGCCCCCGGACTCGTTTGCGGGAGTGCATACCATGCAACTAGACCAAGCAATAAGCGAGTTTTTTAGTGGCTACTTTTCCACCCATGACAGAAGTAAGAAGACCGAGGTGGCATACAAGTCAGATTTGGAGCAGCTTGCGGCGTACGCGCCCGAGGCCTGTTGTCTCTCCTCGGTTGACGCCGCTCTTATCGAGGGCTGGGCTGCTGATTTGCGGACTAAGTCTTATGCGCCCGCATCAATGCGGCGCAAAATGGTTGTGCTCAAAGTGTTCTGCTCATACTGGGTTCGGAAGGGCGTCCTTCCGGAATCACCATTTTGGAGAGTCAAGCTTAGCTTCGGAAGAATTGTGCAACTGCCGCGGGCTCTAACTGAGGTCGAGATACGCGGCCTTCTCGCTCAAGCAAAAGAGAACCATCGTACTGCCGAGGTTCCGCGCAAAGGATCAGCGTTGGCAAAGCATAAAGATCCGAGAGCTTCGGCGCGATCGTATCGTGCGCTGCGTAATCTGGCGTTAGTCGATTTACTCTTCGCAACCGGTATGCGTGTTGGGGAAGTATCAGCGCTCGACTTGGGGGACTTTGCCGTCGCCGAGTCAGTTTTCAAAGTTAGCGGGAAGGGAGGTAGAGATCGTTTGGCCTTCGTCGTTGACGAACAGACGGTGCGTATTCAGCGGGATCATATAGACGCCCGTGTACGATTGGCTTCGGGAAGCCCGGCTCTATTTCTAAATGCTTCAGGCGAGCGTCTCTCTACCCAGGGAATCGCAAACATCATTGCTCAGTTTCGGAAGGATGCCGGCATAGAGCGGCACATCACTCCTCACATGCTCCGGCATACGGTGGCTACTCTGCTATTGCGTAATGGTGTGGACATACGAATCGTGCAGGAGTTCCTGGGCCACGCCTCGATTGCAACGACGCAACGTTACACACATGTGACGAAAGATCATCTTATTCGAGTCCTCCGAGAGCGTCATCCGTCATTGGGATTCAGGACAGCGTCTTGATCTCAGACCAATCAAAGCTAATTTTTGCGCACTACGCCGGGTCGGTCTGACGCGAAATTGATCTGCGACCAAAAAATGCCTGATGCGAATGGGCCCTTAATCAGCCGTTCGGAAAAACTGCCTCATCGGGAGAACAGTGCCAGCTTTCGGTAGGCGTTTACTTTGGCGAAGAGTCTTGGCAGACTCTCAAAAATTTGAGGAGATTTGTAAGCCTTCGTGGTCGTTTCAGCGCTAACTAACCAACCCTCCTTTCCTGTTCCTTTTTCGGCAAACTTCCAGACACTGCGAAGCTGATCTGCTTGAGCGGTTAAGCCTGTTCAAGCATTGCAACGGCTATCAGCGCGAATTAATTCACGGAAGAAACTCCACTCGCTGATAAAACGAAGCGCCTCGGCATCCCAGTCCGCTGGCTTTGTCAGAACCGGGTTCTGACAGTTCACAATGTCGCCGCGTCGCCATGGTTCGCATACTCTGTCTTCACCGCCGAAGAAGCCGATACCGGCTCGTTGACCGATCGTTCTTACCGCCCGCTGCGATGATCCGCATTTGCTTTCACAAGAGATGAGTCTGCCTTATGATTGGACTGGTTAGCGGTCCAGTTACCACCCCGTGCCCGAAAATATTCAAATCATTAAAGAAGTAGACGGACGCAATCCCGAAATCTGCAGATTCACTTCAGCAGTAACACTCTATGTTGGCACAAAAACAATTGCCAACCTGGACGAGGCTAAGGGATTGCCGTTAGCGGAAAGACTATTTTGCACCTCAGGTATAGCGAAGCTCCAACTCATCGGTCATCTTCTGGTAGTTACAAAGACCTCAGACCGGCAATGGAGCGAGCTGGCCACTGAAATTGAATCGGTGCTCACAGCATTCTTGATTTCGGGCCTGGCCCTGACCGCTGCTGAAGTTAATGATCAAATGATGCTCATCGGCAGAAATACGAAAGAGAAAATTCAATACCTCATAGACACTCAGATCAACCCTGGCGTCGCGGAACATGGAGGCTTTGTCCGAGTAGTTGATGTTAACGGTGACACTCTTTATGTGAAGCTCGGAGGCGGATGTCAGGGATGTGGGGCCGCGGACTTTACACTTAGGCAAGGCATTGAGACGATTATCAAAAGAAGTGTTCCCGAGATTCGCCAGATCGTGGACGTTACTAATCACAGCGCAGGCTTGAGTCCTTACTATAGACGACCGGGACAGTAGCCCGCGCGTGAGCAAGGGCTTCCGTTCTATGAGCCCTCCCTCACGGTCGGCTACTGCCCCGCGCCATTAGTTTTCTCGCAATAAGGTTCAAATGATCGATTGGTGGGACAAACAAATTCAACGTGCGGATCTGTTAGCCGCTCAGTCCAGCGGCGCTAAAGAATTGTTGGCCTTCTATGCGCAATTGCTGCGAGCCCAAAAAGAAATTTACGAATTTCTCCGCAGCCGTAAAGATTGGCTTCCTTCGGGAGAAATAGAGTGCGACTTGTCGGTAATTCGCGAAGCGCTGCCGATACTATTGAAAACAGTCGAAGCCTATGGGCCGGAAGCTCTCGCTGCCGAGGCTCACGATTTATCGGAGACGAGTTCCGAAATCATCAACGAGATGCTCACGAGTCACTGGCGCAGCCCAACCGACATCCAGTTTTTCGCAAAGGCATTCTTGCAGCCTTATGGCCGTTGGTTAGTCGACACGGGAGCCGAGCGTCCGAGGCGAGAACTTGCCGGCAGCGAACGTCATTGCCCCTTCTGTGGCGGAAACCCTCAGGTCAGTTTTCTGCAAAGCAAGGAGGGTAATTCCGAAAGCGGCAATCGCGATTTGATTTGCGCGACCTGTCTGGCATCGTGGGAATTTCGCCGAGTGGTTTGTGCCAATTGCGGTGAAGAGCGACCGGCGCAGCTCGGATACTTTCACACTCCGGATTATGACCACGTCAGAATTGAAGCCTGCGATACATGCAAGCATTACATCAAAGGTGTCGACCTTACGCGCCTCGGTTTTGCTGTACCACTGGTCGATGAGGTAGCTGCGGCGCCGCTCGATGTCTGGGCGCGCGCGCATGGCTATGTGAAGATTGAATTGAATCTGGTTGGTCTCTAGAAAGAAACGACAGAAAGGCAGATAGCGAAACTTTATTGCTGTCGCCAACTGCTTGCTCTTTCTTTACAACTCTCCTGAGTCGATTCAACCCCAACCCTAAGTTTAGTCGTTGACATCAGCGGTCGATCGGCCTAACCTTCGAGCCGTACCCCCCTACAACGAGGCGAAAACCCCCCTATAACTTAGAGCAGAGAGGTGAGCTGGTGTCTGGTCGCTCACTAAATTTCTCGCGCTGGGCCAACCGGCAGACAGCTGGTCTGGCCGGACTCTGTCCGTTTGCTTCTGCCACATTTGCAATCCCAAAGCTGATGACATCCGCGTAGCAGTGATCGGAGGAATATGTCATGGACGTCTCCCGAAGAATGTTTCTTAAGACAACAGTTATCGGCGGTGCCGGTGTCACTGTTTTTGGGTTCAGTTTGGCGCCGGTCTATGCCCAAACGCAGGGCTTGAAGATTGCGCGCACGACGGAGACGCGCAGCACTTGTCCGTACTGCTCAGTTAGCTGCGGCGTGATCATTCACACCCTGGGCGATAAAGCCAAGAACGTAATTCCCCAGGTGGTCCATGTTGAAGGCGATCCCGATCATCCGATCAATCGCGGCACGCTTTGTCCCAAGGGCGCTTCGCTTGAGCAGGATATCGTCAATGAGCGTCGCTTGCTGAAGCCGCAAGTGCGGCGTCCGGGAGCCACCGACTGGGAAGACATTTCGTGGGACCAGGCCTACTCCGAGATTGCGCAGAAGGTGAAGAAGACGCGCGACGACACATTTGTCGAGAAGGACGCTGCCGGCCACACCGTCAATCGCTGCGAAGGCATGGCCTTCACCGGCGGCTGCACCGACACCAACGAATTTAATTATCTGGTCGTAAAAAGTATGCGCAGCCTGGGGGTCTGCTACCTGGAAAACCAGGCCCGCGTTTGACACGGCCCAACGGTCTCCAGTTTGGGGCCCACCTTCGGACGCGGCGCAATGACCAATGGCTGGATCGACATCAAGAACACCGACATGATGTTGATCATGGGCGGCAATCCGGCTGAGAACCACCCGTGTGGTTTCAAATGGCCGGTAGAAGCCAAACTGCATCGCAACGCCAAAATGATCGTCGTTGATCCGCGCTTCACCCGGACGGCATCGCAGGCCGATCTCTTTTTGCAAATACGCGCCGGCGCTGACATCGCCTTTCTCGGCGGCTTGATCAATTACGCGCTGCAAAATAATCGCGTCGCGAAAGATTACTTGATCAATTACACCAACGCGGCCTTCATCGTTAAAGATGGGTTCAAACTTCCGGAAGATGGGTTGTTCTCGGGCTTTGATGCGGGCGCAACGACCTACGACAAGACAACCTGGAACTATGAAGAGGGCGGAAAGATCGATCCGGCGACTGCACTAGCCGCGTCACCTTCTAATCCGAAAGCCGCGCCTCCAGCGCCGGGTAGTCAATCATCGTCTAATGGAAATTCCGGTGGAAAAAACTCAGAGAAAGGCGGGGATGCAGGCGGACATCAGGCCGCCGGCGGGCCGGGAGCATCCGGCCAGGCCGGTCCAAGCCCACCGCCAATGCTGCCCCCTAATACCGCCTATGACCTTTCATTGCAGCATCCGCGCAGTGTCTTTCAACTTCTGAAGCAACAATACTCGCGCTACACGCCGGAGATGGTCGAACGCATCACCGGTATTCCTAGAGATCAATTTCTCAAAGCTGCTGAGCTGTTCACATCCATTCGCAAAGATGGTGACATGAAGAAGGCCGGCACGATCATTTACGCAGTCGGCTGGACGCAGCATACCAACGGTACGCAGATCATTCGCACCGCAGCTATCTTGCAACTGATTCTTGGCAATGTTGGCCGGGCGGGCGGTGGGGTAAATGCCCTGCGCGGCCACTCCAACATTCAGGGGGCGACGGACATGGGCGGGGTGTTCGATATCTTTCCCGGCTATCTAAAGATTCCGCAGCCAAACGATACCGACCTTGCGACTTTCTTAAAACGAACGACGCCGACACCATCGAAGCCCAACGAGTGGGACTCATATAACTATTGGTCCAACACACCCAAGTTCATGGTGTCATTCCTTAAGACCTTATTTGGCGATTCGGCTAAGAAGGAAAACGATTTCAACTATAACTATTTGCAGAAGATCGATCGCAAATTCTCGTGGACTGAAATGTGGGACGAGATGTACAGCGGCAAAGTGAAGGGTCTGTTCGCGTTCGGCATGAATGGCGTGGCGATTGGTCCAAACTCCCGCAAGAACATCGCGGCCTTAAAGAAAGCCGACTTCCTGGTTGTTTGTGAACTCTATCCGGAAGAGACCGCTGAATTTTGGCAATCTCCCGGCATCAGCAAAGACGAGATGAAGCAGATCAATACCACGGTCTATCGTCTGCCGGGCGCCGGTTTCGCGGAGAAGGATGGCACGTTCGTCAATTCTGCTCGTTGGTTGCAGTGGAAGTATGTGGCCGTCCCACCACCCGGTGACGCGAAAGTCGATCAGGAAATCCTGGCCCGGATCTTTTTGAAAGTACGTGAACTTTATCAGAAGGAAGGTGGCAAGTTTCCCGATCCGATTCTGAATCTGAATTGGGCATACACGACGCCGCAAAATCCGTCGCTTGCTGAAGTGGCAAAGGAGATAAATGGCAAAGCGCTCGCCGATCTGACTGATGAAAAACTTTTTCCTGGTCAGACAATCAAGGCCGGACAACAGGTGCCAGGCTTTGCATGGCTGCGTGACGACGGAACGACTGCCTGCGGCAATTGGCTTTATTCAGGTTCATGGACTGAAGCCGGAGCGCAGATGCAACGTCGCGGCACGGATGATCCCTCCGGTCTCGGCGTTTATCCGAACTGGGCCTGGTCATGGCCGGCCAATCGGCGGGTGATGTACAACCGCGCTTCCTGCGACCCATCGGGCAAGCCCTGGGACATGGAACGCCGTCAGGTTTGGTGGAGCGAAGCGCAGCAGAAATGGGTCGGCAATGATGTCCCGGATTTCAAAGTCGATTCAAAACCGAGTGACCACATGGGGCCATTCATCATGAACCCGGAAGGCGTGGGCCGTCTCTTTGCTCCGCTTGCTGCCTTTGCCGATGGGCCGTTTCCTGAGCACTACGAACCAGTCGAGAGCCCAATCGCAAATCCACTCCATCCGCAGCAATCGAACAATCCGGTCGCGAAGAAATTCAAGTCGGACATGGATAAGCTTGGTACGCCCGCCGAAGGCTTCAATGTTGTCTGCACGACTTACCGACTGACTGAGCACTATCACTACTGGACGAAGAACAATCCGATGAATGTTCAACTCGTGCCCGAGCCATTCGTCGAAGTGCCGGCGCAGCTTGCCGACGAGATGGGGATTCATGGCGGTGAGAAGGTAAAGGTGACCAGCGCGCGCGGAGAGTATGTCGCCAAGGCAATGGTCACCAGGCGCATCAAGCCAATGTTGATCGACGGCAAGAAGACATACCAGATCGGTGTGCCTATTCACTGGGGCTATCGCGGCATTGCGGAGGACGCAGGTAAAACTTCGCTGATGATGGCGAATCAACTATCGCCGGCGGCGATCGATCCAAATGCCTACACGCCCGAGTTCAAAGGCTTCCTGGTGAAGATCGAAAAGGTTTAAACCCGCGGAGCGGGTGGCAGCATAAAGCCCGGGGTGAAGCGAAGCGAACCCCGGGAATCATAATAAGGAAAGAACTGAGCCCGCGAAGCGGGCGACAGATAAAAGGTAATGATGGCCTTGTCAAAGGGAAAACTAATTCTGGCGCCGGGGCTGTCGCCCGTTTCACGGGCTGCGATCGATATTGTCGCGCATCCCTGGGGCTGACACCCCAGGCTTTATGCTCTCGCCCGCTCCGCGGGTTGAAAACGGAAGCAAGACCATGAGTAATCCACGAACATTTCAGATTCAGGAAATCTCGGCCCATCCAGGACCGGTTCCCGGACAGGGGACACGCCGCGAGGAAGAGGTTTGCAAGTACATCGATGTAACAACCTGCATCGGTTGTAAAGCCTGTGAGGTCGCCTGTGTTGAGTGGAACGATCATCCGTTTCGCGAAACCACGTTCGATGACACTTACCAGACGATGCCGTCGACCGAATGGAACTATTGGAATCTCATCAAGTTTGCTGAGGACGAGCGCGACGGCAACTTGATGTGGCTGATGCGCAAGGACCAGTGCATGCACTGCGAAGATCCTGGTTGCTTGCGCGCCTGTCCTGCCGACGGCGCAATCATTAAATACGAAAATGGCATTGTCGATTTCCAACAGGAAAACTGCATTGGCTGCGGTTACTGCATATCGGGCTGTCCCTTCGATATTCCAAAGTTCAACGAGAAAACGAAGAAGGTCTACAAGTGCACGCTCTGCTCTGATCGTGTGGGCCAGGGACTTGAACCCGCTTGCATCAAAGCCTGTCCGACTGGATGTCTGCACTTTGGCACTAAGAGCGATATGGTGCAGATCGCCTCGTCGCGAGCGAAACAACTTCGCGAGCAATCGGGTTTCGCAAATGCCGGAGTCTATGATCCCGCCTCGATTAAAGGAACGCATGTCATTTACGTCCTGCATGACATCAAAAGTCCGGAACGTTACGGCCTACCCGCGAATCCGGTCATACCGCCAAGCTATACCTACTGGAAATGGCTGGCTAAACCGACCGGTCTCGTCATGGCGATGCTGGGATTAGGCGCAGTGTTTTTCCACCGAGTTTTCTATGGCCCGAAAGTGCCTGAGCCCGAAGACACACCAGTCGTTGAAACAACGCCGCAGGATGAAATCGACGCCGCGCGAAAGGAGCAGCCATGAGCAGCTCCGCCGAGCAGTTTGATCGGGAAGCACGAGGTGAGTTCGCGCGCCTGGGAAAGACGAGAGTTCACCGTGGTGAGCTACTTCGTCATCCCGTTTACACTCGCTTTCTGCATTGGTCCGTCGCGATCTCTTTCATCCTATCGTTGATTTCCGGGTTCGCCATCTACTCGCCGTGGCTCTTTCGTTGGCTTGCCCCACTATTCGGCGGCGGGCCGCGAACCCGCGCGTTGCACCCCTGGTTTGGCGTGGTGTTCGAGGTCTTCTTTCTCTTTCAATTCATCAACTGGTTCGCGCCCATGTTGTGGACTGCGGCCGACCGCCGTTGGCTGCGGCGCATCAAGGGTTATGCCACGAACAAAGAGAAGCTGGAGGCAGAGGACGTTGGTTTCTTCAACGGCGGGCAAAAACTTTACTTTTGGACGATTGCCGTTAGCGGATTATTTTTCCTGATTACAGGTTTGCTGATCTGGTTCGATGACGCTGTTGCCCGCTGGATCGTTGCGATCAGCTATGTGCTTCATGACCTCGCCGCTCTCGTCATGCTTGGCGGTCTCATCATTCACATCTATGAAGGCACCGCGCACCAACCGGGAACGTTTCGCTCGATGATCGATGGCACGGTAACGGAGAAGTGGGCGTGGACGCATCATCCTGCGTGGTACCGAGCAGTGACTGGACGAAACCCGCGCGACGCTTACGAGCTAGAAAAACGCCATCAGGCTGATCGGCAACGTGCAATGGACGAATGGGAGCGCGAGCATACCGAGCACGAGCGCACGTGAGCAGGTTCTGCGGTGCCCAAAGAATCGGGCGTAGCACCAATAATCAGTCTGGCGCTCTTCGGTAGGGCACAGCCATACCAACCATCTTTTGATGACAGACAAATAGGCTTCGGCGTCTATCGAGTTCGGCGTTCTCTCACCGCCAGCTCGCCCTGCCGGAGTCGCCTCAGTTCATTAATGCGACTTCGCGTTGTGCGCACGTAAGCGTCTGTAGTCGCGCGATCATAGCCGGCAGCGCGGAAGGCGTCGCGCAGTTGATCGTCAGATAGCTGCCCGAGTTGTGAACCGATCCAGGCTGCGTCGCCGGCCCGCACGTTCTGCATGGCATTGGTCGCTTTCCGTTGCCGGAAAAAATAAGGCGGGTAAACCATGCTCAATAAACCAAACTTTTTGGGTTTGAGATCGTAGTTAAACTTCACCTTGTCGCCTTCGACCTTGCTGACCAATCCACGGCGAGAGAAATCCTGCACGTTGCTCTTGGATCGGCGGCCGCCGATTCCGCCGGCTGCACCCAAAGTGGCGCCGAGATCAGTGACCGTGTATTTCGCTTCACCTGAAGTCTTGTCGTGAAGCACGCGATTGTTCTTTTTGAAGGTGTCCCAATTGTTCAGCAACACCATCATCGTCTTCAGGCCATTCAACTCTCGCGTTTTTTTAAAAGGATTTTTTGACCAACCCCATTCCTTTCCGCGCTTAACATCTTCGCGTCGCGGCTCGAATCGTGCGCCGCGTACCGAATCGCCATCGACATACTTCTGCCCGCGCGATAATTTCCGCAGGCCGTCGATGCGCGCTCGACCCAGGTAATAGGATTCTTCGGCATTGTAGCCGGCGGCCCAAACCAAACGGCTCCCGGCCGCCTCCGCCTCGGCGTT
>DNND01000121.1:11072-11678 GCA_003488005.1 Blastocatellia bacterium
CCAAACCAAACGGCTCGCGGCCGTCTCAGCCTGGGCTTCCGGACCGAGCTTAACTCGCCATTTCACGCCGCGCGCGTCTTGGACCTCGAACTTTGGCATGCCGCCTTCTTTGACCTCTTTGACGAATCGGAATGGTGGTACGGGCGCCAGCGCTTTCGACCCCGGACCGTAATAGAGATCGCGGTTACGCATGTTCCCCGGATTGCGCCAGAGGACCGCAGATTTCTTATCCGCATGCTGTTTTTTTATTTTCTTGACCTTAACACTCGAGAAAGCCAACGAAAGAGTTCCGAGAATCGCCACCATGACGAGTACGGAAAGCCAACGGTTCTTAGTCAGGGTTTGCACGGTAAGACTCCTCTCAGCGAGAGACCGAAATTCATCCATGAGCGGCCATTTGCCCTCAATCCGGATGGAATCGAATGGTTATCATCGTAGGGGATTTACTAAAAGAAGACGCCAAAGGGAGTTACTAGCAAACGGCGTGACGGCTTCGTTGCGAAGAGGTGAACGCAACAAAAGTATTAGGAAGACGCAAGACGATGGGTTTGGAGACTCCCCACAATTAGGCGGCGCTTTGGGAAATGAGGTCAGTACCACCACGCG
>DNND01000121.1:11973-12120 GCA_003488005.1 Blastocatellia bacterium
GAGGTCAGTACCACCACGCGGTAGCGGGTGGGTTCTTAGAGTCCCCAACGCGTTGGCTAACGGCTAGATCGTGCTTGGTCACGAGTGAATCAAAAAATCGAAGCGACACTGGTAGTGCAAGGAGCCACCCGCTACCGCGTGGTGGTA
>DNND01000121.1:12429-15568 GCA_003488005.1 Blastocatellia bacterium
CGCGTGGTGGTACTGACCTCATTCCCAAACTGCGTTAGTACCCACAATCAACTTCCGTTCGAACCCTTACGTTCTTCAGCTCTCGGCAATCAACTGCTGCTCATCTACACCTTTGATCAGAAGCCACAGCATCGTCGCCAGCGGTCCGAAGGCGTTACAGAGCATTGTCAACTGAGTTATTAATGCGGGGTGGAATTGCGGAATCAGTATTTTTGTAAAAGTATTGATCGGAAACGCACAGGCGCCGACTATCAACAAGAAGCCTAAGACTCGGGGAAGAGCACCCGATCTTATGATGAGCAAGCCGAGGGAGAATAGAAAAATCGCCGTAAATACTTCCAGCAGTCCGATACCAAAATTGTTTAGCCTCAGAAAGGTCATAGCCAGGGCATTGATCTGTTCCGGTTGAAATGCCTTGCGGTAATCGGGATTCGTCAAGACCGTCACCGCTCCAATATTGTTAAGGGAGTTAACGACTCCGATTGCAGCAGCCACCAAAGTAGCCGTCAAAATAATCGCCGCCGAGTTTTTATTCGTGCGCCGGAATAATCGGAACAACGTCAATCCCAAAAAGAGTAAGAAGACTTGGGTAAGAATGCTGCTGACGATCCCGGCCCGGAACAAAGACTCAAAAGCGACAATGTTGGTCGCAGTCGTAGCGGCATCTGCGAATACAATCAGCGTCGACCGAACGTAGCCGAGGCTGATACCAGTTGTAACTCCAACCAAAATCCAAAGTAGGCCTGCGAGTCTCGCTGTCGTTTTGCTTGAATTCATAATCTCTCCTATTGATTTCTCAGTTGGGCCAACTAAAGAGCGGGGCAAGCACCTCCGACCTCGAGACACTTTGACTGGCGCAATGGCTTATACGTTGAAAGCCTTTCCGACGCCGATCGCAACCTCAACGCTGATCAGCTCGCGGTTAGGAAGGTGGGCTTGCCCCCGCTCTTTGCGTGGCCAAAAAGCTCTGGCTCATTCCGGTCCGCGTTTATCCGCGTGAATCCGCGGCAAAATTTACGCACTGGGGTTCGAGTCCAGCGGCGAGGTTTCGCCGCGATCATAAAGACCCTGGCGCATTCTTTCCCGCTCCTCTGCCGTCATCTTTTCCCAGCGCTCGTCCATCCGCTCGCGTATGCGCCCGCGCGAATGGCAACGATGAGAACCACCTCCACCCAGCCCAAACCCGCCGAACAGGATGCGGCCGAGCGCCAGCAGTCCGACCGATTGCCAGAAGGTGACCATAGGTAGGCCGAACAACATCGGCGCCAACCAGTTCCACAAAAGCATCACCACTGTGCCGCCTATCGCGATGAAGACCGCCATGCCAACGATGGCCGCCGGAGCTATCCAGGCCATTTTCTTCATTCTCTTATTCATGCTCGTTTACCTCTTCTGCGAAAACTCTTCGTAAATAGTCTGCAACCGTTCGCGCAGATGAAGCACCGCGTAGCGCTTGCGCGAAAGTAATGTGTTGACGTTTACACCGCTCTCCAGCGACAACTCTTTGAAGCTACGGCCTTCCAGTTCGTGAGCGATGAATATTTCACGCTGGCCATAGGGATCGTCGGGCAGTTCATCGATCGCGAGTTCCAGTTCATCAAGCAGCACGCTGCGAATGAAAAGCGCCTCCGGTCCCTCGTCGGGAGATGGCAACAAATCTTCGACCCGCAACAGCTCGCCGAGATCATCCTCTACGGTGGCGTCGCTGAATGCTTCGCGCTGCTTCTTTCGGAAAAGGTCCGTAATGCGATTGCGCGCGATGCGAAACAGCCATCCGGTGACGTGATCAATCGGCATCAGCAGGCGATTGGCCTGGACCAGTTCATAGAAGACTTCCTGTACGATGTCCTCGACGTCCAACGGATCGGGCACACGCCGGCGAATAAAATTCCGCAGCCGGAATCGCTCCGCCGCTACGATCGCGGAGATTTGCCGATCCTGTTCGAAGCGTTGCTGGTTCACCCGGCTTGTGCTCGACATTTCATACATCCACTGTGTAGACGCGTTGGCGCGGAGAATATTGTAGGGATTGAATTACGTGCTGCGTAAGGAATACGGTGGGTGAACCCGTGTGGTTCATTTGTTTCGTCGAGCGAAGGTGCCTTGCGGCTCTCAGCGCCAAAGGCGCGAAAATGGAAAAGCCTGGGGCACCGCCCCAGGGAAATGCAGACAGTCGTAACAGCGCTGAAGGCGCGAACTCCTGCCCGCCGGGCTCCTGTTAAATCCAAGTTAATTAACTGGGCGGGGTCGTTATGTCGCGCCTTCGGCGCTTTGTATTCTGAGGTTTCTGTCCTGGGGCGATGCCCCAGGCTTTTGCATTTCGCGCCCTTGGCGCTTAGTTGACGCGGCGTTTCATGTTAGAAGGGACGAATCGGCTGCACTGGCCTGCGCTTTCCATCGTTCTTCGTTCACGCCAAACACGATCAGCCACAGAATTTTCGCTCCTGATCCGAGCAGGCCGAGCAGTGCAATGATGGGGAACAGACGGTAGCCGAGCGGCGGATAAAGGAATGCCAGCCAACCTACTCCTCCCAGTATTCCCAAGACACCCAGGATCCGCGGCAGGAAGGTGGACCTGATCACCAGGTAGCCGTTAAGCAGCGCATAGAAGCCGAAAAACACCAACGCGATCCCGGCGCCCTGGTCATTCACATTGAGAAAGAGAAGCGCTAGCGCCTGCAACTGTTCGGTGCTAAAGACACTTAAGTAGTGCGAACCTCCGAGGACGAATAAGGGGGTGATAAAAAAGACGCGGCTAAAAGTCTTGATGGCGCAACCGACGAGGCCGAGGTACGCCGCAATTAAAGAGACGCTCCTGCCCGCCGGCTTAAGCAATTCATAGAAGAGAGCAGTCATAACGACCTGGCAGGCCATCTCGACCAGGTAGACTGCGAAACCCAACTGAAACAAGTCGCGGTGCGCCAGTATGTTGGTTGCCGTTGTCGCGGCGTCGCCATCTACAACAATACTGCCGCTCACAAAACCCTGGGCAAATATTCCCGTCAGTATGGTGAGCAAATAAAACACGCCGGCAATCCGCGCTAGAGAACGCGGCGACATTTCAGCAATCCGTCCTGTCATTTCTTATCCTCTTTTGTGAAGCGCGAATTCAAGTTTGAAGTGCAACAGAACATCGTTT
>DNND01000121.1:15917-21668 GCA_003488005.1 Blastocatellia bacterium
GGGCGAGATGTTTATAGCCTGGTCAGCCTTTTCTTTGTCCTTAGCTCCGGAGGAGCGCCACCGCTTTGCCCGGCCGGGCTATCGCTCTGCGGGCGGGTTTCGCTCCTACCGGAGCGAGATCCTTTTCTGGTGCGTTCGTAGCTATAAACATCTCGCTCCGCTGGAGCGAAAGCCAACTTCACTGTTGCACTTCAAAGTTGAATCCACCAAGACTGTTTATTTGGATTTTTGTTCGTTATGGATGGGCGCGAATGAGCGAGTCGTGTGCTCGGTTACGCTAGCCATCGGTGCCGGTAGCGAGCGCGCCTGTGCCGCGTCAAGTTCGTTCGTAACTTGTTCTTTCGATCGCATTGCGTGTTGTTTGTCTGCGACATGTCGCTTGCCACGGAGTAACAGCCGGAGAAACACGCCTTCCAGGAGGAGCAATACCAGAAAGGGAAGTAGCGTGAAGCCAAGAACTCTGTCCGCCGGTAAGCCCAACACAGACTTCATCATTCCCATCAACAGTGTGATAGCTACCATGCCGAGGATGAAGACTCCGGCCATCGCGGATACGAGTAGCTCCGGTCTAACGGCCGGTGTTTCAGGCACTTTATCGGCTGTTCCACTTAACTTTGCTCCACAATAATTACAATAGCTTAGGCCCTGCGCGACAGACACACCACAAACTGAACAATACATTCTGTTCTCCTCCTTATGGCAGTACGATACTACATCTATCTAAGTTCACCACTCCTGCTCGCTGCCACGAAGTCAGTGCGACCGAGTAGTAACGGTTGTCTCCCAGGTCGGATCTGAGTGTCATGAGGTCAGTCTGGTGTCATGAAGTCAGTCTAAGTGTCATGAGGTCAGTACCGCCTGCGGTAGCGGGTGGCTTCTTGGTAGTTCGAATTGCCAGCTAACCTCACCACACTCAGATGACCGCATCCTTTCTCACAAAATAATTTTCCTCTTCATGACCCGGAAGCCCACAGAAATTCGCGTTAATAAATGGAAGCACCTGGCGATTACGGAGAAACGCACGAACCAGGAATTAGCGAGAAGGAGTCCCCGATGAAGCTCAACGCGAAGTATGTGGTCTTTTCAATGATTGCGGTGGCGAGCACCTACGTGATGTATCACAACGAACGCTTTCTGGCGGACTCGTCGCATCCGGCCTGGCAACACTACGCGCCCTTTAAGTGGTGGCTGCTGCCGCACGCCGTGTTCGGCACCATCGTATTGCTGTTCGCGCCGTTCCAGTTTTCCGATCGAATACGACAGCGATTTACCCGGGCGCATCGTGTTATGGGACGGCTGTATGTGCTCGGGGCATTAGTGCTCGCGCCCCTCGGTGCGTACATTCAGTATTACCAGGAACGGTTGGGAGCGCCGCGTTCGTTCACTGTTCTGGCGACAGTCGATGCGCTCATGCTAATGGGCGCGACGTGTTTCGCTGGTCTGTTCGCTGTCAAACGCAAAATCGCGCTGCACCGCCAGTGGGCCACGCGCAGCTATGCCATCGCGCTGGTCTTCATTGCCGGCCGCTTTGTTTTGGGAGTTACCGGATGGGAAGCTCTCGGAGTAGAAATCGCACAGGCGATGATCTGGTCCTGCCTCGCCCTGTCAGTTCCGCTGGCCGATGTTGCCATCAATTGGAAAGAACTTCGGTCTACGTTGACTGTACCTGTTAAGGCAGGGGCATCGCCGAAACCCAGCATGCCCAGGAACGCAGTCGGCGCAACCTAGAGAGAAACTGGGACCGTTTTACTGAAACCGTTTGTCCTGGACCGCGGGCGTCCCGCACGCAATGAGCGCGTAGCGCGAAAGATGTTTCGCGAGCTGTCTCCCGCAACGTCGGGGCGTCTGACGACGCTTGGCGGGCGGGACGCTCACGGTCCCAGTATTAGGTCGGCATTAGCCGTCTGCTCCTGCCGTCTGCCGACTACGCCTTGCTCACCGCTCGCTCTTTACGATTCACCATTTACGATTTACTCTTTTCGCAAAGTGCCGACTGCTGCTGCCGACTGCCAACTAAAACTGGGAGGTGAAATGAAGCGAATCCACATCTTGGTACTTGTCCTGCTCGTGACGGGATTTGTGCGCGGCGACGCGGGTGTGAGACGTGCGCAAGACCCGCTGGTCGTAAACTCAAAGAGCATCGCCTTGAAACTCGAAAACTCTCGCGTGCGCGTTCTCGAGGCAACCCTTGAACCCGGCGTTAAGGAAAAGCTGCACTCGCATCCCGCCTATGTCATCTATGTCATCGCAGGTGGGAAGGTTCGCAATCACAGTGTTGACGGCACAGTCACTGAAGCCGAGTTTCACACCGGCGACGTCATCTATCGTGAACCCATAACGCACTGGGCTGAGAACATCGGGAATACGACCATCAGGCTTGAATTGGTGGAACTCAAGAATTAGGTAGTGCACTGCGCGGAGTGTGCGCGGGCAGAAGCGATCAGCTCGCGGCTTGCCGCCGCACAGTGCGGAAAGGCTTTGCCTTTCCGTAACGCTCCATAAATTCTTTGAGGCTATGCCTCATGATGTGAGAGGCGTAGCCTTCAACGTGTCTCCGGGGACTAGCGGTAAGGCTGAGCCTTACCGCACAGGTGGCGGCAGAGCCGCGAAACCTCTTGACGTCATGATGTCTTTCACCCCGGCGGTAGTGCGAGGGATTCTTCCGCTTTCGAGCCCCCAGGAAAAGACGCTTGCCTCGCTATCAAAGCGACTTAACTCACGAGCACCGAGACTTTTCATCTGGCGTAACTAACTCGCTTCGTGACAAAAGTAACTGCGCTTCCATCGAAAGCAGCTCTTCCCAGAACCTCGGAGACTATTCTTCTGACAGACGCTACTTTTGTCGCGAGTAAAGCTTCTTTCCTTGCGACCCAAGTTACTTTACCTGCGACCTTAGCGACTAATATCGTGACCTTAACGACTCAGGTTGCCACCTCAACAACTCTGGTTGCGACCTTAATGACTTAACTCGCGGCCGCAGCTACTTTGATCGCGGCCTTTCAAGCCAAGACTCTAGTTTTCCTAAAAAAGTGTGACTGCAAGCATGTCCGAGAACTGCTCACCGCCCACTGCGCACTGCTCACTGAATCGCTGTCAAGTTGACGTTTGATTGCGGCTCTTGTTTTTACCTTAGTCCAAGTGCGGCTCCACAATCCGAACGAGATTGTGGTACGTAAACTGTAGCAGGTTCTTGTTTCTCATAGCTTCGCAGATGAAGTCTTTGACGCACACAACAGGCTGCCTCGCTTGAGCGAGACCTTTGTTAAGGATTTTGTTTTCTCTCCTGTTCCATTTTCTCTTGGATGGCTTCAATAATCCAATGCATTCGAGGACTCTTAGTTCGTCGCTTAAGTAGGTGACGATCAATTTCTTCCAGGATATCTAAAGGTATTCTTAAGTTTACATAGGCCCATCCTCTGCTATAGTCAGGACCTCTGCCTGTTTCGATAACGCGCTCAGCATTCCTCACTATCTTTCTTGGCTCTTTCGAGTAGTTCTGCTTCGGCATCGTGACTTACCTCCATACCAGCTTCGCTCCGATGCTACTTATAGTCTGTAGACTTTTAGTCATCACTTGTTGCACCGTGCGGCGATGAACAAAGATCCTAGACGGGCGTTCGGAGAAACTATTCGCAAACTTCGAACGCAAGTTGGATGGTCCCAAGAGGAGCTTGCCGCTGCCTGCTCACTTCATCGGACCTACGTCGGTGGAGTTGAGCGGGGCGAACGTAACGTCAGTCTCCTAAACATAGTTGAGTTTGCGCGAGCCCTTCGCGTGAAACCTGCAATGCTCTTGGAGAATATCATCTAATGGCCTCACCATATGACGGTAAAGCGGTTGCAAAATGGTCAGGAGTGACTCGGCGGCTGGTTGATAAGCATCCACTGCAGACCAAAGAGCTAGTAGAAATCGTCCTCGCTGCTTGGGAGTCGATCTTTGGTTTCAAGATTGGAGCCAAATTTGAGATCGGAAGGGACATTTTTCCTAAGCCTCAAATTATGGGTTTTTTCTTGCATGAGTTAATACCACTTGAAATCGCAGCGTTACATCCAGATGAGTGGAGAGGTGAAGAGACTGCTTCCGATAAGGATATCGTTTACATTCCAGACGACAAATACTCAATTGAGGTGAAGACCTCATCAAATCCTCGTCACATCTATGGTAATCGCAGTTACGCTCAAGGTTCTACTAAGGGCAAGAAGTCAAAATCTGGTTACTACCTCGCAGTTAATTTCGAGAAATTCTCTAAGACAAACAAAAGGCCTAGAATCTTGCAGATTCGCTTTGGATGGCTGGACTCCAGCGATTGGAAAGGCCAAGCAGCTGCTACGGGACAACAAGCACACCTTACAAGAGAAACTGAAAACGAAAAACTTCTTACAATATATTAGGGTAGTCACTCTCGAAATACACGCGAGCAAAGTCAGAACAACGGAGTCTGATCGCTAACGGCGCGTTGTTCGGTTAAGAAGCTTTTGAACCTGATAACAGCTAATTCGCAGTAATCTTCCCTAATCTCAAATCCCAGAAATCGCCGTCCTGATCCGCACGCGGCGATGCCAGCCGAACATGAACCAGCAAACGGGTCAAACACAAGATCCAATGTGTTCGAAGAGGCCCTAACTATCCGTTCAACAACCGCCAGTGGGAATTGTGCAGGATGACCGGTTCTCTCTTTAGAACTTCTATCCTTGCCAGTGGTGACTTTTGGAAACTCCCAAACGTCCGAGGGATTCTTTCCGAGAGGATTGCAGCGAAATTTTCCGTCCTTTTTCTGGTTTGGATACTTTACGTTTGGGTCTCGAATATCATCGAGGTTAAAGGTGTAGTTTTGGCTGTCCTTTGCATAGAACAGCCATTTCTCGTTCCGAGGGCTCAATCGTCTTCTCGATGAAACCCCGGCGCCATAAGCCCAAACTATTTCTTGCAAAAGATAGAACGGAGACTTGTCCCAAAGGAGATATGGTATAGGGACGCTTAGGCCTTTTGCTGGAACTTCCAAATATCCCACGTTTAGCCAAAACGAGCCTTGATTGGAGGTCATCCTGTGGATGAGTCCCATCCAGTTGGAACACCAACGAATATAATCTTCGAGGGGTAGAGGCTGCTCGTACTCCTTGCCAATGTTGTAGGGTGGTGAAGTAATCGTTAGGTCCCATTGAAGCCCACCGGCAAGTAAGCCTTCCAACAGTTTGAGCGAATCTCCGTTGTAGAGGGTAAAGCCACTGTCTGAAAAATACGGCTCACCGATACTTTTCCTTAAACTGGCTTCTAAGCTGCTTTGACGCAGGGACCTTTGATTCTGGATTTCGTCGTCCAAAGGTCGCAATAGGGACAAAGGGGCCACGTGAGTAGGTTTGTGATTGGTTCGCTCCTGCAGGAACCGATTGTGATGCGTACTAGCAATCTTGCGTAAGGTCACGATAGTTAACTCGAACGGTTATGGTTGTTGAATCAGCATTCTATTCGATCTGCCATCACTGTCAATTGAACACGCACTTACGATCAGGTGCTTCACCGGGCGAAGGTTACGTCTGCAATGCTGATTTTCTTCCATTTATGTTCCGGATTCCTTGGGCAGGACGTGTAGTTGATCTTTGCGGTTGATGGGGCGCGATATAACTACGTCTTGCCTTGATCACCAATTTGCCTTGGGACTTCGGAATTGACGGCGCCAGATCAAGCTTCAGCTTTCGCGTCGTGCCGTCACGTTTCTTGTTTGTCGAGACGAATGCCAGGTTGTAGCGGCT
>DNND01000121.1:21969-24749 GCA_003488005.1 Blastocatellia bacterium
ACGAATGCCAGGTTGTAGCGGCTGCGCAGGTGGTCGATCAGCGTTTGAAAAGTCGTGTCGAGTTTTTCAGGTTTGTCAGACATTACTTCGCCGCCCGTTTCATTCGCCAGCGATTGAATGTCCATGTAGTCCGCGCCGGCGAGTCTGCTTACGCGCGTGGCCGTGGTCATGATGCCACTTTCGATGCTTCCCGCCCTGACTTTGGGAAGGATGCCACAAACGACGCTCCCTGATTCGTAAATGGCGTGCGCCGCGGATTTGTCTGACGGACCGTCCGAACAATCGAAACGCCGCGTCACGCCGGTAATCACGATTACCACGCGACGGCCCGCGGGATTGCTGGCCTTGATCATGTAAGCGGCCGCATCAGCGAATAAGTTGTTCAAGCAATGCTCCACAAATCCAGCTTGCGGCGGAATGCGATTAAGCGCATTTTCGATCATTATTCGGTTGCGGGTGAATGGCTGTACCAGAACAGTCGTGTTGGCGTAGGCCATCACCGCAATTTCATCGACAGGTTTGAGACGATCGATAGCTTCACGCGCCGCGTGATGTACCTCGTCCCCGTACGCGTCAAGGCAGGCGCCGCGATCGATGACCAGCAGCACAGAAAGCGGCAACATGTCCTGGCTGAAGTGCGTGATCTCCTGTTTCGTTCCATCTTCGTAAATCAGGAAATCTTCTTTCTTCAAACCTCCGACGATGCGCGCAGTGTTCTTTTGCAGCACCAACGCGTCGACTTTGACCAGATCAACATCGACCTTAACTACTTCCGTGCTGTTAGTGGGCGTAGGGGTACCACTCGGCTCGTTTGAGTTTCGCTTCTGTCCTGCGGCGCCATTCGTGTTCGCACTTTTGCTCCGCGTCTGCGAAGTGACAGAGTTGTGAGCGTAGAAAAGAATGGACGCGAAGACCATTAAGGTGACTGGCAGAAGCAGCAACGGCAGAACTGGCTTTCGATATCTCATTTAGCTCTTCCTGATTTGATTTAAGGTAACCGTTAGAGATCTCCCAGCGCCTTCTTGTTGCCTATTGCCGCATTTGTCTTTGGGTGGGCGGCGGCAAACCACATCCGCTTTATCCGCCACATTCACCTCACAACGTCTGATATTCTCGGAGGAATTTCTTATCGAAGAGACATATGCCGATGGTCAACAATAAGATGACCGCGATGCCGGCGAGGCCGGCGACAAATCCAAACAGCGGGTTTGCGCCGACGACGAAGAACACTGTCAGCACTCCGAGCGGATTGAACATTCCATGAAGCGCGCTCGGCCCCAGAATGGACCTCGACTTAAACCGGCAATAGGCCATTGGGAAAGATAGAGCGGTGGTGAATAACGTCATCATAAATATTCCCGCTACCGGATGGCCCGGATAGTTGTGGCCCTGCAAGATGATCGGTGCGTGCCATAATCCCCACACCACGCCAATAAATAAGTTGCTTTTCACGAAGCCTGACTTTTGTGTTTCTCGCAACAACAAGCCGCGCCAACCTAACTCTTCGCCAAAAGTGAAGGGAAGATTAAAGGTAAACCCGGCGATAACACCTTGGACCATGCTGAGCAGGAAGATGGCAAGCGGCGGAATGGGAAGATGTTGTGGCACGTCGCCAAAAGCCCCGCGTGCAAAGACGGTGAGTTGATGCAAGAACGCAGCTTCGCTGAAGTCAATCCTGCCAAAGAGAGTAACTCCGAAGACGTTTCCCAATATGGCAATGACCACAAATGTTCCCAGGACGATGAACCAGGCAAAGCCGACGGTAGTTATCAAGAGCCAGCGCAACGATATATTTTTGAGCGTGAACCCGTATGGCTTCAACGTCTCGCGGTAAACCAGCTTCTGTAGGATCAGAGTGGCGTACGCGGGCGCCGGCATATAACCGACTGCGATGATGATGAAGAACAGGATTGAGCCGTACGGGATGTGGAGCAGGTATGCGGCCAGAGCCACTGACCAAGTGATCAGGAAAGTTAAGAGAATGAATTGAAGGACTTTTTTACTCAGCATGGTTTAAGCCGTAGCTCCAACGCTGAAAGCGTTCGCAAATTTCAGCCCAGGGTTGCGCTTTGACAACCCTGGGAAAAGGGATCCGAATGTTTTTGAAGATGCAACCCTGAAAGGGTTGCGTCGCCCTCAGCCGAACCGCAAACCCGTGGCAACTCTTTCAGAGTCGCGACGAAATATGTGCACTTTACTGCCAGGGTTTCAAAGCAAACCGCGGGCCAAAATTAGCGAACGCTTTCAGCATTAAGGTTCTGGCTCGAATTCGGGAATCCTTGAGCGCTATTTTCCTGGACCTTAATGCAAGGAATCGTTTCAAGATTTGAAGGTTCTTTTCAATATGTTTCCGGAGAGAGTGCGTAACAAACTGTTAGTTTACGTTTTTAGATATCACTCAAGTCACTGACAACGATCGACCGCAAAACTAACAGTTTGCCTTACATCTGTGGCGCACGAAAGAAGCTTCGTCAGAGATCGGTATCTGTTCTACCGTCCGGTTGCACCTTACAGCGAGCTACTCATTGAGTGAATAGTAGATTAAGACGGGCCCTAATCATAAAAGTGTTTTTCGGAGGCGGCAAGATAATGTGAATTGTAAATCCGCGATCTCATTAGCACCGTGGCTTTAGCCCGGTGATCAAATTCTACAAAGGATTCCTGAACCGTTTTCCAACGGTTTCTCCTAAGCCTCTGCAACAAAAACGATTAGAAACGGTTCCTTGTCCATGCCGATTTGGTTATCACCGGGCTGAAGCCGCGGTGCTAATGAGATCGCT
>DNND01000121.1:25070-35036 GCA_003488005.1 Blastocatellia bacterium
ATGAGATCGCTTCGCGTTTCCCAAGCCCGCACACTCTATTGAGAGCAGGACGCAACATACAAAGGCGGCAAGCTTTGTTGAGATCAAAGCTTTGCCGCCCTTATGACCTGGGCTATGCAATTTTGCTCGCTTCTTCCACTAGCGCCAAACTCTAGGGTTGGGTAACACCCGCGAAGGCTACCAGATCCGCAACTGTGAAATTTCCAGGCGTGGCTGAAGGAAGTATCGGTGTGAACCCGCCGGAAACATTCAGGTAAGATGACGCGTCGCGCTTCAAAATTCTGACGAACGTCTCGGCTACAATCCGGCCGCCCACCGGCCCCAACTGATTGCCGCCGCCGAGCACTGCAGCCTCCCTGAGCACGTAGTACCACAGTGGAGTCTTGTTCAGCAGCAGACTGCCGCTGGAGTTCAGCACAGCGACTTCGGCCGCCGGTAATCCTGAGATCAACTGCGCGGCGGTCATCGGCGGGATGCCGAAAGAGCTTGCCATGCCTTGTCCGCTCGGCAGACCGAGAGCGAGAGCACGCCGGAGGTTTCGCGTCGCCAGAATCGCCATCATTCCGGCGAATCCAGGCAGCGACTCCAAACCGTTACTCATGAAGCTATCGATTTTGCGCGCCTTGTTGTGGACCGGCACCGGCACGCCCGTGTCGAAGAAAGCGTTGAAGTCAACGACCCAAGTGGAGAACACGGGCAGCAGTGGATTGCGATTGAACTGGAACACCTGACCCAGTGTGGCGTTCGGAAAGTTGAAATTCACCCAGTAGAAATCACGTATCATGCTGTGGCCGAACCGATAGGCTGCGACCGCGAATTCGACCGGCATGCGAAACGCGCTGCCGACGGGAGCAGATACGCTGGCCAGCGCGTTGTTCACCGCAGCGAGACCGCAGATCCTTTGCAGATAGTCATGCACGACGGCCCATTGGTAGTGGTGAATCACAATTCGTTTGGCCTCTGCGAAGATGTCGCCCGCGAACGAGGCCGCCACCAGTAGGTCAACGACGGCGTTATGGAAACGTATCATCGCGTGTTGAAACTGCACGATGATCAGATTTTCATCGTTACGCGGATCGCCGATCACGGCGGTGTTCGTGCCCGGTATACGTGGGACATCCCAGTTCGTCTGCTGGTGCATGCCCGTATTGTTCCCGTTGTTGCTGGGCCCGCCTGCTCCTTGAGGCGAGTTCGTGCCTCTGTGGAGCTTGATTGCGGTCGTCGGCGGGCCTGAAGGAAACACGTAGAGGAAAGGGTCTAAGCCCGGCCCGCGCCCATACACGGAATCCAGATCCAGGGACGGGCTTCTCATGTTGTTGATCGTATTGGCGTCGGTAGCGGCGTCGAGGGTAGACGAGACATCCAACGTGATATCGTGATCCACGAACTGACCGAAATAGGTGAAGCCCGCGGGTATTGAAGACACGCCCGGGTCGGCCGGATTCTGTGATGTGGGATTGGGATCGCGGCCAGGGTCTCCCATCATATTGCCGAGATTGCCGAGGAGCGTCTGGTTCGCCGGGGTGAACGGCAGCTTCGTCGCCGCTCGCGTGGCGGCGGAAGACATGTATCCGAAGTGATCCGCGCAGGGCGAACTCAACCATGGAAATGGAAACCAGAAGAGTGGAATCTTGACACCGTGGAAACGTCGAGCCGTTGGCTTAAGTGCGGGGATAGACTCTTTGACGTCTCTTGGCAACTTTTCAATTGGTAGTGGCGCCGGCTTGATGCGGTTCACGCTGTCAAGCATTTGTTCCATCGTCACGGTGGGTCTTAGATCGATCTCAGTCACGCGCTTCCGCAGATCTAACAGTGAAAGTGGCTTGGATCTGACGAATCCTTTGGGAACTGAGGTGTCCTTGAGAAATTCGCGCACCTGCGGGGGAATACCTGACGTTACGGCGGGAATTACTGCCGCACCGGCTCGCTTAACAGACTTCTTCGCGCCGGTTCGCTTGGCAGACTTTTTCGTTGGGGCTCTCTTCTTGGTTGGCATTTTTTTAACCTCTCGAAGACGGATTTGTGAGACTTGGAATTCCTAAGGCAGTCGCAATCTATATGCCGACGAAGCGAGCTGGAAAAATGGAACTAAATGTTCTTATTAACGCTGAGGCACTCGCTTTGAAGACTTAAAAACAAGACACCCGTAGTCTATTATCGTGGACAGTGAAGAAGCATCAGCAGGTACGCCGTCCTAACTGATTGGGCCGCTCTGCTTGATTTCTGCCACCTCGAGTAGAAAAGATGGCGCGGCTAAATCGAGGTTCTAAGCTTTACTTTCGTTTCCCAATGCATGGGAATGCGGGTATATAACAGACGCCGACAATGACTAAGCTCAGGATTCAGGATTGGGCCATAGGTTATGCCGAGTAGGTATGCGGCCAGAGCGACTGAGCTCGGTCCGGACGTTTATTGGCCTGATTAGGAGCCAGGAAGCAGGGATGTCAGAATCTTGTCGGTAACGATTTATGCTGTGTAATCTGCGTAACCTGCGAATATAACTTCATCTCATGACAACCCTCGACAAAGCTTTAGTTCATTATCGCGCCTGCAATCTCTGCGAAGCGATCTGCGGGATCGTGATCAGCGGCAGTCGGCAGCAGCAGACGGCAGGTGCAGACAGCGGCGGCGGACGGCAGGGGCAGGAACCAAGAGGCAGGAGCAGTAGGCAGAAGGGAGAAAAACAGCACGAAACTCGAAACTCGGAACTCGAAACTCGAAACTACCTGGACATCCGCGGTGACAAAGATGACCCGTTCAGCCGCGGGTACATCTGCCCAAAGGCCGTCGCCCTGCAAGATCTTCATTACGATAAGGACCGGCTGAAGTATCCCGTCCGTCGCACTCCTCAGGGTTGGCAACGAATCGGTTGGGACGAAGCTTTCGATGAGGTAGCCCAGAACCTTAAGCGCATTAACGCGAAGCACGGCAGGAATTCAATCGCAACCTACCTTGGTAATCCCACGGTCCATAACTACGGCGCGCTTCTATTTGCACCAGGATTTCTCCGCAGCCTGCACACGCGAAATAGATTTTCCGCAACTTCGGTTGACCAACTCGCGCATCACTTATCCGCGTACCTCATGTTCGGTCACCAACTGCTTCTCCCGGTCCCGGATCTCGAGCGCACAAAGTTTTTTCTAATCCTTGGCGCGAATCCGGCGGTCTCGAACGGCAGCATGATGACTGCCCCGGGCATGAACCGAAGGCTGCAGGAAATTCGCCAGCGGGGAGGGAAGGTAATACTCATCGACCCGCGTTTCACGGAAACTGCACGCCTGGCCGACCGGCATATGTTCATAAAACCCGGCACCGATGTTCTGCTGTTGCTGGCGCTGCTGCACGTTATTTTTGACGAGAAGTTAACTCGTGTTGGTCCATTGGCTGGGTTTACTAAAGGCGTAGATGTGATCGGCGATCTTGTCGGCGAATTCTCGCCCGAGAAAGTTGCATCAATCACCGGCATTAACTCTGAACAAATACGCAGCCTGGCAAGAGAATTTGCTGCCGCCGAGTCCGCTGTTTGTTATGGAAGAATCGGCGTCAGCACTCAGGAGTTCGGCGGCGTCTGCCAATGGCTGATTAATGTATTGAATATCGTCACGGGAAATCTCGATCGCCCGGGTGGAGCGATGTTTACGCTGCCGGCGTTCGACCCAATCACAGCACCACCGTCGCTGTCGCCGCGAGGCAGTTACGCTCGCTGGCACAGCCGGGTGCGAAAGCTGCCTGAATTTGCCGGAGAACTTCCGGTAGTGACGCTTGCCGAAGAGATTTTGACAGCTGGTCCGGGACAGATTAAGGCGCTTTTTACATCGGCCGGCAACCCCGTGTTATCGACGCCGAACGGCTGCGAGTTGGACCGCGCGCTTGCCGGCCTGGAGTTCATGGTTTCGATTGATCCTTATATAAATGAGACGACCAGGCACGCTCACATTATCTTGCCGCCGACTTCGTCACTCGAGCGAGGACACTATGACGTGGCGTTTCACGTGTTGGCAGTACGTAACACCGCCAAGTTTTCACCTGCTCTGTTTGAACCAAAGGGAGAGACGCGACATGACTGGGAGATCTTCGTCGAACTGCAAACACGTATGGAGCAGGACGGCGCGTTTGGCAATGGCCTCGGTCGCATGAAGCGTGTGCTCAGCAAACGATTCGTTGGGCCGGAAAGAATTCTTGATTTGGGGTTGCGGTTTGGACCTTACGGCGCCAAGTTGAATCCGTTTTCAAAAGGTCTGAGTTTGCGAAAGCTCAAAAGGGCGGTCCATGGAATCGACCTTGGTCCATTGCGTTCCTGCTTACCCGGGCGTCTGCGTACTCCTGACAAGTGTATTGAGTTAGCGCCGGATGTGCTGGTGCAAGATGTCGAACGCGTGAAGGCAAAACTTCTTCACTGGGACCGCGAGCGTGCCGCCCGCCAACCTACGTTAGAAAGCTCCTCGAATGACACCAATGGCCATCTGTTATTGATTGGAAGACGACAGCTTCGCAGCAACAACTCGTGGATGCATAACAGTGAAAGATTATTGAGGGGCAAACCGCAGTGCACAATCCTCATGCACCCGACGGACGCTGCGCAACGTCAGTTCAGCGCCGGTCAAAAGGTGTCAGTGCGCTCAAGAGTTGGGGGCGTTGTAGTGCCAATCGAGATATCCGAGGAAATGATGCCCGGGGTGGTGAGTATTCCGCATGGATGGGGCCATGGCCGGCAGGGAGTTGAATTAGACGTGGCCCAACGACACCCCGGCGCCAGCATCAACGATGTGATGGATGATCAAACCATCGACGCTCTTTGTGGGACCGCAGCATTCAATGGGACCTGGGTGGTTGTTGAGGCAACGACGTGATGTTTCGGCGTGCACGTTCGCTTCTGCTGCGAAATTGACGACGACAATCTGTCATCGACGAAAGCATCCAGCAGCGATGCCTTCATACCGTGATATCGCAAAACTCTATCTCAGCAATCCGATGATCCAAGAAATCAGAGCGCGAAGGATTTCCCAGAGGACCCAGAATATTGTGAATACGATGGCCGCAACCGCGCCCACAATGATGACGTTAAGCAGGCCGGACCAACCGCCGTCGTCGCCATACGGGAAACCACGACCGATTTCGCCCTGTGCAATTCCAGTAATGGTGCCAATGGGGAAATAAATCAACGTGAGAGCTGTACGCCTTACCGAACGTTTCATAGCAATACCTTTTGTACGGTTGGGCCGAAGCAATCGGCAAAGTCAAAAAATCGTCTCTAACAAAATAAGGTACTAGATTGCGTCGGTGACGGAACTATATGCGTGTCTGCGCTTAATCGCAAGAAAAGGGCATTACGCCTGATCAGTCTTGAAAACGTGTATCGGCGTGGTCCCTGTTCGCAAACTGAAACCCGTCTGCTACGTGCCTATACGCGTTAACCCCCAGAATCCGTTTTTCTATCTTAATCAACAATCACAAGGGCTAGCCGGGCCGGTAAAGCTTTCGGCTGCTCTGACCAAAACTAATTTTTCTCAGCATCTTCCATGTGCCGCTAAATGTCTGGACTCGTCCCGTCCAGGTCGGTGAAGCCATAAACCCGCGCCAGTTCACCCGAACTAACCGACTGCTAATTCCAACGCAGTTTTCTAGCGTCCTCACTCCAATGCGGATTAAGATGAGCGCGCTAGCTAATCCCAAACCTGTTTCCGACATAGAATCTATGAAGTACACACTTTCGATGCTCTTGCTCTTCTGTTTCGCGTTCACTTCCTTTGCGCAGACGCCCGATCGGCAACAATTCATTCGCACCGAAGCGCCGCTGATCGCGCTGACTCATGTGCGTGTGATTGACGGCACCGGCGCATTGCCCCGCGACGATCAAACCATCGTCATTAGCGGCGGGAAGATTCAATCGCTTGGCCCAAGTGCGGATGCGAAGGTGCCGGCGAACGCCCAGACGCTGGATCTCACCGGCTACACAGTGTTGCCGGGACTCGTCGGCATGCACGATCACATGTTTTTTCCGATGGGTGGCTCGCCGCCAATGTACTCGAATATGGGCAGCAGTTTTCCGCGACTCTATCTGGCGCTCGGCGTTACCACCATTCGTACGACCGGCAGTGTTGCGCCCTACACCGATCTCGAAATCAAGCGGCTGATTGATTCCGGCCGCATGATTGGACCAAAGATGTTCATCACCGCGCCTTATCTCGAGGGCCGCGGTTCCTTCACGCCCGTGATGCATGAGCTTACCGGTCCTGACGATGCGCGGCGCATGGTGAACTACTGGGCCGACGCCGGCGCAACTTCTTTCAAAGCCTACATGAACATCACGCGCGACGAGTTGCGCGCCGCGGTAGAAGAAGCACACAAACGCGGTTTGAAAGTAACTGGCCATCTTTGCTCGATCGGTTATCGCGAAGCCGCTGAGTTGGGTATCGATAACCTTGAGCATGGTTTGCTTCCTGATTCGGAATTCGTTCCCGATAAGCAACCCGATAAATGTCCCGCGACAGCGGTTAGTGCCAGTCTGCTCCAACTCGATATGAACAGCGATGGAGTCAAGGAAACCATTCGCACGTTGGTGGCGAAGAAGGTTGCGCTCACCTCCACTTTGCCGGTGTTCGAAGCGGGCGCGCCGCTGACTCAGAGTGGAATTGGCAACGCCGCTGCGGTCCTGAATCCGCGGATGCTTGGAGTGATGAACACGGACGCGCGCGTACGCTACCTGACGGCTCGATCGCGCATTCCGGCCGAATCGCCGGCCGCGGCGCTGGTGCGAAAGTCCATGGACTTTGAACGCGCGTTCGTCGCCGCCGGAGGTTTACTAATGGCCGGCCTTGATCCAACTGGAAACGGCGGCATCGTCGCTGGTTTTGGCGATCTGCGCGAGGTCGAACTGCTGGTCGAAGCCGGCTTCACCCCATTGGAAGCGATAAAGATCGCCAGCTTCAATGGCGCGAAGTTTCTTGGCGAGGATGCGCGCATCGGTTCCATCGCGCCCGGCAAGCAGGCCGACTTGATGGTGGTGAAGGGAAATCCCGCAGCTAACATCAACGATCTCGAAAAGGTTGAAATCGTTTTCAAGGACGGTGTCGGCTATGACTCAGAAAAGCTGATTCAGTCTGTTCAGGGCCTGGTGGGAATTCGGTAGTGTTCGGCTCACCAAGTGTCCGATAAACTTTAGGAAGCTCTGCAAGTTCTTCGACGCGTAGCGTCGGAAGAATTTAGTCCGGCCTTTCAAGGCCGGGGACAGTCAACAAGTCATTTGCGTAGCGTAGCGACGGTTGAAACTAGCGCTAATTTCGGCTGTCGCTGCGCGACGGGGACCAGACGGAACGTCGGTCCTACTCATCCTGCTGGAAACTTCTCAAGTGGACGAGGGACCTTCATGAAAACTTTTACGCAGATACACGTGGCCATCAGCCTGATAGCAATCTTTGCTGGGCTGGTGGTCATGTTCGGACTACTGACTCGCAGGCGGCTCGATCGTTGGACCGCGCTGTTCCTATCGATGACAGTGTTGACGAGCGTGACCGGGTTCTTCTTTCCGTTTCATGGTCTCACGCCGGCAATTACGGTGGGGATTATCTCAATGTTGGTGTTGGCGGTTGCTCTTTTCGCTCGCTACGCGCGTCGCCTCACGAGCCCATGGCGCGGGATCTATGTCATCACGGCCATGTTAGCTCTCTACCTGAATGTTTTCGTTTTGATCGTGCAGAGTTTCCAAAACGTGCCATTCCTAAAGGCGCTGGCCCCGACGCAGTCTGAACCGCCGTTTTTGCTGGCGCAACTTCTCGCTCTGGCGCTGTTCATCGTGCTGACGATCGTCGCGGCGATCAGATTCCGCGTCGCAGCTGCTAGTTAGTTGTCAACTAACACCAAGCTCTGATTAATCTCAAAGATTTGTACCGCAAAGCGGTTAGGTAACTTAGCCCAGGGTTGTCGCGTCGCGCGGCTACCCTGGGTAGGCGGTTAGTGAGCAACAGCTACCCCAACGGGGTTGTTTCCATTATCAAGTAGAGGTTAGGTTCGAAGCTTTTTGATTGCCATGTTCGACGGCCGGACGCAACCCTTTCAGGGTTAGGCCTCTTTCCGCAATTCGATCCCAGGATAGCCGCGCGACGCGGCAACCCTGGGCTAAATTACCTAACCGCTTCGCGGTACAAACCCCAAGTCCGACTTGATCAAAATATTTCGAGGTTTTCTCCCTTGTGATCATTGCGCGCCGACCAGAGCACGGTGGTTAGTCTCCTACTCCTCAGTGATCTAAAATACCCACCTACCCCCAAGACAACTAAACCAGGAGATGCGAGATGAATAAAACGCTTGACGATGCTGCGCTCGATCAATTGTTTCGTAAGGCGCGCACACATTCGGAGTGGCTTGATAAACCTGTCAGTGATGAGACGCTGAAGCAACTGTACGACCTGATGAAGTGGGGTCCAACCAGCGCCAACGGTTCGCCCGCCCGATTTGTTTTCGTGCGTTCGCCGGAAGCGAAAGAGAGACTGCGACCAACGCTCGCACCGGGGAATGTGGAAAAGACGATGACGGCGCCAGTGACAGTGATTGTCGCCTACGATTTACTCTTTTTTCACAAGTTGCCGAAACTCTTTCCGCATGCTCCTGGTATGCGCGATCTTTTTGCGGGCAATCCGCAACTGATCGAAGTCACCGCCAAGCGCAACTCGTCATTGCAGGGCGCCTACTTGATCATTGCGGCACGCGCATTGGGACTCGATTGTGGTCCAATGTCAGGATTTGATAACGCCAAGCTGGATGAAGAATTTTTCGGCGCCGGAAAAGAATGTGAAGGCTGCGAGCAGGAATTTTTTCCGTCCGGCCACGTGAAGTCGAATTTCCTGTGCAACCTTGGTTACGGGGACGCGGCAAACCTGTTCCCGCGCGGTCCGCGTTTGGAATTCGCCGAGGCCTGTTCGCTTCTTTGATCGGCAAACGCTGGAGACTTGAAACGAAATGCCTACTCGAATTCTTTTGCAGACTACAATCCCGCCTACTGAAGACGACTGGAACATCGATCGCTTCAGTCTACTGCGCGAACACCTGAGTTCACTTGTGGACGATGAGGGCAATCGACTTTTTGAGGTCACGGCGCGCAACCGGGCACAAAACGAAGCGGGCGATGATCCGATCTTGAGCCGGTTAGACAACGCGGACCTGGACGAGCTGTGGCTGTTCGCGGTCGATGCCGGCAACGGTCTGTCAGTTAAGGATTGCGAAGGCATCACTCGCTTTCGCCAGCGCGGCGGGGGAATCCTGGCGACGCGCGATCATCAGGATCTCGGCTCATCGATTTGCACCATTGGCGGCATTGGCGCGGCACATTTTTTCCACTCGCGGAACCTTGATCCGGATGAGTCCCGCAGGGCTGTCGACGACCAGGACACGCCTTCGATCTCCTGGCCAAACTATCACTCGGGAAACAATGGCGATTACCAACGAGTCACCGCGGTCGCCCCAAGCCATGAACTATTGCGCAGTAACGATTCGCCTTCGGGATCGATTGAGTTCTTTCCAGCTCATCCGCACGAAGGGGCAGTCGGAGTGCCGCAAGGTGAAGCGCACGCGCGCGTGATTGCCACGAGCGTCAGTCAGACGACCGGCCGTCCTTTCAATCTGGCAGTTGCGTTTGAGAGCGCCGGCGACAAGCACGGCAACGGGCTGGGGCGAGGCGTGGCGGAATCAAGCTTCCACCATTTTGTCGATTACAACTGGGACATCGATCAGGGGTGCCCAAGCTTTCTTCTTGAAGCGCCGGGAGATGGCATTAAGCGGGAGCCGCAGAAGCTGAACGACATCAAGACCTACGTTCGAAATCTGGCGCTCTGGCTTGCGCCACAATCGAACTAGCCGTGCTGCACTCGTCAGTAACCTGCCATCTCAGTTTAAGAATTTGGAAAAGATGGATCTGATTTGCCGATTTTACCGGGAGGCGAGGACGGGGCACGCGAAGCGATCTCATTAGCA
>DNND01000121.1:35349-44159 GCA_003488005.1 Blastocatellia bacterium
AGCGATCTCATTAGCACCGCGGCTTCAGCCCGGTGATAACAAACGGGATTTAATAAGGAACCGTTTCTAACGGTTTTGTTTGCGGGAGGATCAGAAAAAACCGTTGGAAACGGTTCAAGGAATTATTTGGTGGAACTTGAACACCGGGCTGAAGCCACGGTGCTAATGAGATCGCTTAGCGTTTCAAGCGCTGCAGTTCCCAAAAGAAGTCGATATAGCAACCCAAACTGACTACTACCAACCGCCCCATCCTATTTCAAGAAACTATCGTCACGACGCTTATTCAGCGGCCTGTGAGCGAAAGCGTTCTGCCGTGCGGGCTCGAGCTTTTATTGCTTCAACTTCTCGATCCCGGGGAGGCGTGTTTGTAACCAGGGATTCGAGTAGCTGATGGGCGGCCTGCGTCACCTGGTCCACGGCACGCGCAAAAGCAGCCTCGTTGGCTTTCGACGGTTTAGTAAAGCCACTCAGCTTGCGCACGAATTGCAGCGACGAGGCGCGGATTTCTTCATCGGTGGCAGGCGGCGCGAAATTGTGCAGGGTCTTAATGTTTCGACACATACGATTGGTTCCTCACTAATCAAGTCTTATTAACAAAAATACCTTGAAGGCGAAGAATTGAGAAGTGGAGGAACGTAGCCCCGCTCCGAAAAGCACTGGTTTGCGCTAACTCTGCACTTTATGAGTACGACGGACTGTTGGTCTTCCTCCCTAACTCCATACCTGTCAACGTTGGGTGTCCAGACAATCGAACGGCCTCAACGTTGCTGAGTCCCTCTCCAGGAAAGGGAAGGGGAACAAAATGAAAACTAGTTTTAGAACAAATATCGGCGGGGCGCTTTTGACGCTCGCACTCATTCTCGGCATATCGGCCGCGTCCGGCACCACTGCGGAGGCACAGTTTAGAAACGATCGAAACGATCAAAATGATCGGAAT
Source organism: Blastocatellia bacterium (assembly GCA_003488005.1). Classification (GTDB taxonomy): domain Bacteria; phylum Acidobacteriota; class Blastocatellia; order Pyrinomonadales; family Pyrinomonadaceae; genus PSRF01. Next base: position 36,287 of record DNND01000121.1, read on the forward strand.
GCTCAAAACCAACGTCGGGATCGCGATCGTGCCGACAGTCATGATCAAAACCGCGATTGGAACCGTGGCCGGCATCAGAACCGGAACCGCGATGACCGCTATGATCGTAATAACGATCGCAACAACGGCAACTACGGTCGCGGAGGCTATGGCAATAACGGCAACTATGGCCGCGGAGGCTATGGCAATAACGGTGGTTATAACAACCAGAACCAGGTTGAATTGAACCAGGGTTTCCAGGCTGGTTTGAATACCGGCGCCAGCGATGCGCAACGCGGGCAGAACTTTAATCCACAACGTTCGCGCTATTACAGGAACGCTTCGTCACAGGCTTTTCGCCAGGGTTTCCTGCAGGGCTACAACCAGGGCTATCAGCAGTATGGTGGCTACGGTAACGGCCGTAATGGCAATCGAAACGGCAACGGAGCCGGAAACATTCTTGGCAGTATCTTCGGCCGACCTTAAGAGTTAGCCAAAAATCAGTAGCAGCTAAACTAAATGCCGCGACGGTAAGTCGCGGCATTTTTGTGTGTTTGGCAGGTCAACTGCCGGTGAATTGAACTCTTAAACCAGACTCTACTCCGAATTGCCTCAGAGTTTCGCTGAGTAAGACGCAGCGGCGTAATGAACGGGTGGTGCAGTAGTTTCGCTAATGGTGGCTTGCGTAGTTTTCGTGGTCCGATTGACCTGCGATTCCGAGATTAAGCGGCGCACCTCAGCAACCAACTCGCCGTTGTCCACCGGCTTGACCAGGTAACCCTGCGCGCCGCTGGCGTAAGCTGCCGTCTTGTCTTTTTCGTATCCAGCGCCGGAGTAAAAAAGGATCGGTGTATCAGCATCAAAGGTGCGCAATTCCTTGCAAAGATCCGGGCCGGACATGCTGGGCATCCAGTTGTCAACAAGATACAAATCGAAGGAGAAATTCTTCGCTATCTCGATAGCCAAAGCGGGAGTTTCAGTGGTGATGACTTCAAAATTATTGCTCTTCAGCACAAAGGTAATGAGGTCGCGCGTGTCGACATCATCCTCAGTGCAGAGAATTCGAAAGGGGGGTGGCTGCATTTTCATATCCTTCAGAGTCTGCGGAGACTCGATCACAACGTAGACCGCTTGAAGGCGAATAGACAACAGACTACTCCCTCCGGAATTTATCGTATGTGCGCTAACACACGGATAGAACACTTTTCCAGGCAACGAAAATGGCCCGGTATCTCTAAGTGCGTTGCCGTACATAGGTCTAGCCGCTATAATCCACCCACAAAGAATTTGCAGATGTCGGCCTGAAGACTCGCCCTCCTCGGCCAACTACGACATAGCTGGTGTCGTTAAGTCTCGCGGTTTCCAAAAGAGAGGATGCATGGCGCAAAAGGGTAAAGGGAGTAATGCGGCTAACAAGGGTGAAGCGCGTGATAACCATCTACTTGCCGCTCTTCCGGCTGACGCATTCGAGCGATTGAAGGTTCACCTCGAGCCGATCTCCTTTTCACTGGGCGAAGTGGTTTATGAGTCCGGCGGACACATGGAGTACGTTTACTTTCCCACCACGTCACACATCTCTTTGCTTTACACGATGATTGATGGTTCTACCGCCGAGATGGGATTGGTGGGCCAGGAGGGAGTGGTGGGCATCGCGCTGTTTATGGGCGGCGAAACCACGCCGAACCGCGCCATGGTGCAAGGCGGGGGTCAAGCCTTTCGCATGAAGGCAAAGACGATGCTGGATGAGTTCAAACGAGGCGGCGAATTCCAACACTTGATGTTGCGTTACACGCAGGCACTGATAACTCAAATTTCGCAAACCGCAGTTTGCAATCGACTGCACTCGGTGGAACAGCGTCTCTGCCGCTGGCTGCTGATGACTCACGACCTCACGCAATCGGACGAGTTACAAATGACCCACGAGTTCATCTCGCACATGTTGGGAGTACGACGCGAAGGCGTGACGATGGCTGCCCAGCGATTGCAAGAGATGGGAATGATCAGTTACGTGCGTGGGCACATAACGATTCTTGACCGGCAGCAACTATTGGCACACGTCTGCGAGTGTTACCAGGTCGTCAAGGACGAACACCGTCGCTTGCTGGGCTGAGATAATACGTTTGTCGGTTCCACCGTTACGCCCCGCCGGCTTTCTTCTTTCGTTTTCTTTCGTTTGCAGACTGCTCTTCCTTTTGTTTACTGCTGCGCAACCATTTCAAGAGTGACAGTATGCTTCCGACCAGCGCGATCCCGATCAGCGCGTAGACGACGTAATCAACTACTGGCGAGTTCAGAAACTTGAGAATGTGTTTGCCGAAGTAGATTGCCAGCACAGCCTCGATCGTAAATCGCACCAGCCGTCCGGCAAAAACACCACCGAAAAGTTTTGTTCGCGAGGTTTGCAGCGCGCTCGCGCTCATGATGACGGGCGTGAAAGGGAATGGTGGCGGCAGCAGCGTTGAGGTGAAGACGACCCAACCGACACTCTTGTCCAATTTCTTTTTCAGTTGCTTAACGCGTGCGGGCTTAACAAATCTCTTCAAACCTTTCTCGCCCGCTTTGCGCATGATCAAATCAACAACGAAAACGCCGAGTAGCGACCCCAGTGCCGAAACCACTACATAAACGATCCAGATAGGGCCGTGACTTGAACTGACGAGCGCTATTAGCAGAAAGTCGTTGCCGAAAGGTAAAACCAAAAACGATGAATCCAGCGCGCCCAGAAAGAAAAGTCCGGGCGCGCCGAGCCGGCGAAAGAAATTTACGATTGTATAGGCCGAGGACGAACCAAGAAAAACCAGTCCAACTGTTTGCACAAGAATCCCCTTGATGAATTGCTCGATGGCAGAAGCATTCGAACACAATCGAGCCAGGTAGAAAAGAGAGCGTGGCGAGACGTGAGAAAAGCGTTACAAGTCTACTTCTCGACGCACTCTTGCCGCGCGCAATGAGGTCAGTACCGCCTGCGGTAGCGGGTGGGTTTTCCGTCGAAACTTTCATCCCGGGCCCGATTTCTTTGGGGCTACGACTTAAAAAAAAGACAGAGGCGCAGCCTCATCAGTAATAAACTCGATCGGAAAGGCAGAGCCTTTGCGCACGGAACGCGGCAAAGCCGCCAGGCAAAAGCCGATGATATGTTTATCGCGTTGGCCATTGAATCTCGTACAATTCGCCCATGACAACGTATCTTGACGTAACAACCTGGTCGCGTCGTGAGCTTTTCAAGTTCTTCCTTAGTTACGACAATCCCTATTTCAATGTTTGTCTGCGGCTCGATGTTACCGAGTTATTAAGTTGGCTGCCCGGCCGCGCCAAAGCCGGCGTGGCGCTGGCCAATCACTATTTTGCCTTGCGCGTGGCCAATGAAATCGAACCGTTTCATTATCGTTTACAAGAAGACAAGGTGCTCGTTCATGATGTCATCAACGGCGGAACGACGGTGTTAATGCCGGACGAGACTTTCACCTTCGCGTATTTCGACTACCACGAAAACTTTGATGATTTCATGAAGGGCGCGCAGGAGTCAGTCGCACAGACGATTGCAAAACCAACTTTTCAGCCAACGCCACGCGATAATTTGATCTATTTCACGACCCTGCCGTGGTTGTCATTCACCAGTTTTGCTCATGCGCGCAAGCGCGGCCGTGGAGACTCCGTGCCGCGAATTGTCTTTGGCAAGTTTGTCAAAGAAAACGATCGCACCTGGATGCCTTTTTCAGTTGAGGTACATCACGCACTGATGGATGGTCTGCACGTAGGGCGCTTTGTAAACCGGCTGCAGGAAATGCTCGACAGCCCGGAAGATTTTCTTGCCGCGCAGAAAAGCAGATCGTAATCCATTTCGTCGAAGAGCGTGCACAACGGCAACATTGATAAAGCGCGATGTAAGCACAACGGTCACAAACTAATCATTGACAGCGGTCAATGCCGCCAATAAGATTACGCCCAACTCGCAGTGAACTAGCCTTGAAAGTTCTGAACACGATCTGAATTGCCACTCAGATTTTTTGCTACAGGAGAAAAACATGCGAAACCCCCTGCGCTCCTTTGCTTCCAGCGTCAAAGGATTGAGTCTTTGTCTGCTTTGCACCTGCGCTTTCGCTGCCGTTGCGTTGGGCCAGGCGCAAATTACCACTGGCACTATTCAAGGTACGATCACTGACGCGAACGGTGCGATTGTGCCGGACGCGACGATCGAGATTAAGAATCTCGATACAAATTTTTCCAAGACATTGACGTCAGACGAGGGCGGACGTTTTGTCGCGCTCGCGCTCCCGTCCGGTAAATACAACCTTACGGTAACCAAACAGGGGTTCGGCACTTTGATCGCGGAGAACCTTGAGTTGACAGTGGGCCAGACCTTGACGCTGCCTATCGCAATGAAAGTGTCCGGCGTGGAGGAGCGAGTCACAATCACCGCGCCCACCGTTGATACTGTAAAAACGGAGTCGAGTACTACACTTAATGAAACTGCGGTATCGACTACGCCAATTCTCGGCCGCAAGTTTGAAGATCTGCTCACCTTGACGCCGGGCGTAAGCGTGGTGCAGGGACCGGATGGCGACGAGATTAGTTTTGCCGGGCAGCGCGGCGTTTTTAACAACGTCAGTTTCGATGGCGGCGATTACAACAACGGGTTCTTTGGCGAACAACTGGGCGGACAGCGTGCGGCGATCGACATTCCGTTGGACGCTATCAAGGAATTTCAAGTGGTGGCAACCGGAGCGGCCGCGGAGTTTGGCCGCACAGCCGGCGGCATCATCAACGTGATTCCCAAGTCAGGAACCAACAACACCCATGGCAGTCTCTTTTACTTTCAACGGCTGGAAGCTTTAACGGCCAGGACCTCGACTGGCCAAAAGCTCGACGGTTTTAATCGCAAACAATTTGGCGGGAGTATCGGTGGTCCAATAAAGAAAGATAAGGCGTTTTACTTTTTAGCTTTCGAAGGCATTCGGGAAAAATTGAATCGCGCCAACCTCAGCGTCCCAATCGGTACTCCTTGCACAGTGGCAGCGCCAACGGTTCAAGCAAACGAGGCCTTGATTAATAGCAGTCCTGACTGCCAAAGGGTGGCGCTGCTCAACTTCTTCCAAACATCGCGTAGTCAGCGAGAAGGCGATCCTGTCAACCATCAGGTCAGTAACACGGCGATTTTGTTTAAGACTGATTGGGACCTCTCGCCGAATAACAAACTCGGCGTGTCGTACAACTTCGACTACTCCAAAAATACCAATCAGACTTTTGACGTCGCTACCTACGGAAATTCTGCCAACGGAACCGAGGGTCCATCGAAGATCCATAACGTCAACCTGAATCTTTTCACCACCATTTCTGCGACGAAGTTGAATGAAGCGCACTTTTCATATACGCGGGAACTGCGGCCGCGTTCCGCGACTACATCTAACGTGCCGGCCGATACGGCCATGGGTTTCGGAACGACTTTCAGATTTGGTCATCCATTCTTTCTCAACCCAACGGTTGATGAACTGCTATGGCGCACCGACCTCAAAGATAACTTTTCGATCGTTCATGGCAACCATAACGTCAAGTTTGGCGGCGAGTGGCTGCATACTCTGAACGACCAGGTGTTCCGTGGCTTCTTTCAGGGGCGATACATCTTTGACAGCGTCGCTGGTTTTCTACGCTACGCCGCTGCGCCGGCTGCGAATGGCTTTGGACCGAACGTAGGTGAATGTCTGACGCCAGGATTCGCATTCACTGGTTGGGTTACGACCGGTGCTCCTTTTAATCAGGCGTGCCCGGCAGGCAGCAGTGTTGGTGGTCCATTGTTGCTGTTCCTGCAGGGCGCGGCCCGGAACGGACCGGCAACCGATGCCGCCGGCGCTTCAAAGATTAAGAACGAAGACTTGTCGCTATTCGCTCAGGACCGTTGGCAGATTCGGCCTAACTTCTCATTGAGTTACGGATTGCGCTGGGAAGCCCAGATCTTTCCCAACGTAACTGTGCCACCTGCGCAAACAGCGTACGGCAGATTCTTAAGTGACCCGCGCTTTCCGTCTGACGGAACCTTGCATAGTCCGAAAAAAGAATTTCAGCCGCGGGTTGGTTTTGCCTGGGACATTTCAAAGGAAGGCAAGTCAGTTCTTAGAGCGAGTTATGGGATTTACTACGCTCGGCAAAACATGCTGTCGCAAGTTGGGTCGGTCACGACCAACGGCGTGCAGCAACAGACGATCTTTGTAAGTTCGCAACTAATCTCGTTTGGCGTGCCGGCGCCAACGTGGCCCGGGCTGGTCACGCCGGCTGCCGGTTCCTGCAACACGATTAATAACTTTAGTGCTGCGGGTCCGTTTGTTAACCCGTTCCCCTGCTTCAGCGGTGTACGAGTCTTCAGCCGTGACTACGCCAATCCTCGCATCTATACAACCAATATTCAGTTTGAGCAGCAAATCACGCGCGATGTGTCGATGTATTTTGATTTCACTCATTCCAAGGGCGTTCACCTAACGCGCTTTTTGAATGTCAATCGCAAACTTAACGCGGCCGGTTTTCCAATCTTCGGCGATTATCTCGGTGAAGTTGCGGTGACCAGTGCCGTCGGCAAATCGCTCTACAACGGTTTTACTGTTGGCATGCGCAAACGTCTGAGCCGCAAATACCAATTCGAATGGAACTACGTTCTTTCGAAAGACAAGGACGATGACTCGAACGAACGCGATCCTTTTACTGACCGCTCGTTTGACATCAATAATCTGCAGTTGGATTACGCCTTGTCGGATCGTGACATCCGCCATAAGTTCAACTTTTTCCTGTACTCAGAAATGCCCTGGCATTTCGAGTTTGTGCCGCGTGTTCAGATGCGCTCGGCTCAGCCGGCCACGCCCGCGACGCGCACCGCAACCAATCGCAACACGCTACGCAAGGACAACAAATATTTCTCATTCGACTGGCGCTTGTCGCGGCCATTCAAATTTGGCGACCGCTTCGCGCTGATTCCGATTGTGGAAATGTTCAATACCTTCAACAACGCTAACCGGATCAACGCGCTGTCCGGCGCCGGGAATCAGAATTCTTTGACTGCACCCAGCCTCTTTAACTTCGACGGTTTCCTGCGGCAAGGCGTCGGCGATCCGCGACAATTGCAGTTGGCGGTGAAGTTCACGTTCTAGCAAACTGCACGCGGCCAAGAGCTCAAGCGGTTCAGAGTCCAAACTTTAGTTTGTCTTCTTCGAAAGAACACAAGCTAAAGCTTGGACTCTGAACTGTTTGAGTTTATGCAAGGTTGGCCTAGAGTGATGCGAGATGATCGCTGATTAGTTTTGCAGTGACGGCGGGTGACTGATTCGTCGTGTCGATTGAAATTTCGCTGGGCAGCTTAGGGAATTCAAACGCGCCTGCGCTTTTCAGCGAGCGGTACTGTTCAAGCGAAGCCAACTTACCAAACTGTTTTCGCGAAGGTTCTTCCATTCGCTGCCCTAATTCAGCTTTCGAGCACGTTAATTCCACAAACACAACTCGCCCGCGCGCCGATTCGATTACGGCAATCGTGTTCTGAATAAATTCATCTCTAACAGTGCGCTCGGGATTGAAAGTGAAGATCAGCGAGAGATCGTTCCCTGCGGCTTCAGCAAAAGCAGCGAGCCAAATCTGTTCGCGCAGGCTAACAAATGAAGGCGTGCCGAAAGCGAAAAGGGAACTAACCAAGTCGACGGTCAGGTGATTGTGAAACAAAGGGAAGCCAGTCAGCCTTGCGAGTTCCCGCGCGACCGTAAGCTTGCCGACCGCGGCCGGACCGTGAATGAAGACAAGTAGCATTTAGGATCTCAATAGTATTTCGGACCGCCGAAAAAACAAACAAGTGACATCGGCAGTTTGAATGGAGGCCTCGCAGTGGCAATGAGGTCAGTACCGTCCGCGGTAGCGGATGGGT
>DNND01000064.1:0-7526 GCA_003488005.1 Blastocatellia bacterium
GGCTAAAGCCACGGTGCTAATGAAATCGCTCCGCGTTGAACCTGATCGGACTTTTTGTGCAAAGCCGAGGTACATCAGTTCAGAGGTAGGCAGATGAAAGCAACGATCGAACATAACAAGAACACAGCGGTTGGGCGCAAGACTGCGAAAACCAAATCAAATTCCAGCGGCGCTGCCGGCAAGCGCGAGCAGGTAACGTCGGTTGACAGGGCCCTCACCATTCTTGAGTTGTTGGCGGGAAAGACTCACGGCTTGAGCACTTCTGATCTCAGCCGCCGCGTGCGCATCCCCAAGAGCTCAACCAGCTACCTGTTGCGCACGCTGGTGGCGCGCGGCTATGTTCGTCGCGATGCGGAGACTGGTTTTCACACCCTTGGGATTAAGTTGTTGAGTTTGGGCGGCCAGGCAATGCAGGGCCTGGAGTTGCGCGATATCGCGATGCCGCACCTACGGCACATCGTCGAGCGCACCCAACTCGATACGCATCTGGCGATACTTGATCACGGCGATGCTGTTTACATTGAGCGGATTGAATCGCCCGGCTTTATCAAGATGGCCACCTGGATTGGGCGGCGGATGGTGCCGCACGTCACCGGAGTCGGCAAGGCTTTGATCTGTTGTCACGATCGCGCCGCAGTTGAAGCGATAGTTGCGATTCACCCGCTGAAAGCAATCACACCGAACACAATCACCACGATTCCGCGATTGATGGCGGAACTGGAAAAGACCCGGCAGCGCGGCTATGCGATTGACGATGAAGAGCATGAGGCGCGAGTGCGTTGCATTGCGGCGCCCATTTTCGCGGCCAGCGGTGAGGTGGTTGCGGCCATCGGCGTCAGCGGAACCGCCGGCCAAATTTCTGATGAAGCTATTGTCAAGATCGGAAATCTGGTGCGCACAACTTCCTTAAAGTTTTCTTCGCAACTGGGCGCTAGAAGAGGACGTTAGCGATCGTAAAGCAAACTGTTAGTTTGCGTTGGTTGTCGGCATTCAGGTCGAGTGCCAATGATCCACCGCAAACTAACAGTTTGCTTTACTCTCTTAGTTGTAAATGTACGTCGAACTTTTCTTCTGCTCCCACTCCAGGGCGGCGATGTTCTCTGAGTCTTCGGAAAAAATCTCCTCGCTAAGTTGATCTGTCGTATCGGCATAGCCCAGGCTTAGCTCATAAACGATCTTCCCGTGTTCGCCTTCTTCGCCGCCGCGCTCCAACTGGCGCACTTCAAAACTAAAACCATGTCTCTCAAAAAGTCTCTTGAGTACGTGCCGAGTCTGGTCCAGGTTGCGTGTCTCAATTCGCACTTCCATGGAACGAAATATTTGTGCCGACTCGAAGTGCTCCAAAATCCAAAGAACGGCGAGCACGAAGACAGTAAGTATCAACGCCATGTCCAGGCGTCCAACACCGCACGCCAACCCGACGCCAAGGCAAATCAATAGCACTGTTGTTTCTTTGGGATCGCGAATGTTTGTGCGAAAGCGAACCAGCGAGGCGGCGGCAAAAATGCCGAACGCTCGCGCGGCGCTATCTCCCACAATGATCATCATCGCGGCCGCCACCACGGCAAGCAGAATCTGTGTTTGGGCCACGTAAGGATTACGTTTGGTAATGGAGATGCCCCGCCGCCAGCGAAAGGCCAGCAGCATCGCCAGAAATGCGGCTATCAGGAATCTGAGCAAAACTCGAACAGCAACAATTCCCCGTTCCTCTTCTGTCGTGACCTGAGTTGGAGAGTCAATACCGAAGATTTCAGAAAGCACCGAGCGATTGTTGTCGGCCTGGGTGCCCGCAGAAGTTTGCGCTGCCGAGGAATTATTATTTGGCTGCTCGGCCGGCGTCACTGCGCGCTCGGGAACGTTCCTTACCGGCGCGGTTGTTCGACGTTCAAGCAGAACGTAGACGAGCAACCCGCTGCCGAGCAGGACGGCGACGAAAATTAGCAGTAAGCGAACCAACTGTTTGTTCATTACGCAAGCCCCTCCTTATTAGATCTGACCAATGTTTTGGAGTGCGGCGGCTCGACGTCGCTTTCAGCACTGCGGCTTGACGCCGATGCTAATGTCCGAAATCAGTCGACTCTTTTCTTTTACGACGTCGCTGGTCTAAGGCAAAAACGGCGTCGAGCCGCCGCACTCCAAATAATCCTCAGTTTGAGCAGCGCGCATTGATGATTGTTTTCGCCTTGCGCACAAATTCCGCTGTCCACGCTTCCGGCGCTTGATCGCGTTCGGCGTTGCGCGAGGCGCGAAACACCCTGGTGATCAAGCTGCCACTTTGCTCGGCGTCGAGCAGACGTTGTAATCCATCTGCCAACAGCAGCCTGCCGGCTTCGCTGATCTTTGTGTCACCGACACTCTTCGCTGTCGTGTGACAGCTTCCGCCATCAACTTTAATCGGATCCTTGTCTTTCCAATTCGCCAATCTCGCTTTCTTTTCGCTGGCGCTGCTGTAACCAAAAGTCGAGCCCATGTCGGCGACGTAATAAACTGCCTGATCCCGTTTACACATTCGCGTGCCGTCGGCATTCTTCTTCGAATCGAGGCAGCTAAACTTTTGGTTATCCGCTTTTGTATCGCCATGGTCGATGAAAGCGAGCCAAAGTTTGAAGGCGTCGATCTCGGCGCGATTCCCACCATTGCTCAGCAACTTTTCCAGCGAACCGGAAAGCGCTCCTGAGTCTTTGTTGTTGCATTTCACATCGATACCCCTGCCCAGCGGCAGCTCAACCCCGGCCGCCGGTTGAAACGGTGAGAACTTAACGCCCTGGAAATCCTTGTTCAGACTCTTCTCGCAATCTGGGCACGTGACGTCCGCAACCCACTCGTCATCCGCAAAGAAACCCAACGCCTTTGAGAAGCGAGATGACAGGAACTCGCCATAGACCTCGCCGTTCCGCTTGTCGGGTGTCTGGCCCTTGAAATGAGGCTTGATTTTATAGCGAATAGGATCACCATCCTCATCGACCACGCCTGCGACCGAGCAATAGAATTTCGGCGTGGTGCCAGAGCCTTCGTTCCCCCTGGGGTCAGCCACGCAGGTAATGCCCACCGCAAGTCCGTCAACGCTGACCGCCGGCGCACCCAGCCGCGGACCCACAGTTGGGTCATACCCCAGCACCGGATCGTAACCCGGGGCGGGCTGCCGATAAACTTTTGCGGTCCGCTCGGCGACGTCGCGGGCGTCGGCAGTGAAACAAGATTTCTGTGCCGCTGCGGGCAAAGCAGAAAGAATAAAAAGCAAACCAAAGATGAACGCCGGAATTAATTTTCTAAACATAAACCCTCCCGTGTGGTGTTGCAGCAGGTTACGAACTCAAACTAATACTTCCTTCGAAATGCAGTTGACTATTGAACGGCGCTTCTCCGGGAGCCATGGGAACGCGCTCATAAAGGCCGTCTGCATTCAGGACTCGCGCTTTTGTGTTGTCCTTCAGATAGGTGCCGAGGACGACTTCTTTCAGGTGTCTTTTCAGGTTCATATCCAGAATCGGCGTCACAACTTCGACGCGCCGATCCAGATTCCGAGTCATCCAGTCAGCCGATCCAATGTAAACGTCGGCGTCGCCGCCATTGGCAAAGTAAAATATCCGGCTGTGCTCGAGAAACTGGCCCACGATGCTTCTGACATGGACCGTCTCCGAAAGTCCCGGGACTCCCGGCCGCAGCATGCAGGAGCCGCGCACTATCAAGTCAATCGGTACGCCTGCCTGCGAGGCGCGGTAAAGCGCGTCGATGATTTCCAAATCAGTCAGGCGATTTATCTTCGCCGTAATGCGCGCCGGTCGTCCCGCTTGTGCGTGATCGATTTCCCGTTCAATCAAAGCCAACATGCGGCGGCGCAGATTCACCGGCGCAACCATCAGATGCGTATACTCCCGCGGCCGCGAAAACCCGGTCATATAATTAAACAGATCCGTTGCATCGTCGCCTATTTCCGCATTCGCCGTGAGTAAACCAAGGTCGGTGTAAACTTTCGAGGTCGTCGGATTGTAATTGCCCGTGGCGATGTGCACGTAAGTTTGCAGCCCCTGATCTTCGCGGCGAATAACGAGTGCCACCTTGCTGTGCGTCTTCAATTTCATTAGGCCGTAAACGACGTGAACTCCCGCTTCGACCAGACGGCCGGCCCACTCAATATTATTCTCTTCGTCAAAGCGCGCTTTGATCTCGACTATCGCCGTAACCTGTTTGCCGCGTTCACTCGCTTCAATCAGCGCCTCGGGTATCGGAGAATCCTTGCCGGTGCGATAAAGGCAAATCTTAATCGCCAGCACGCGAGGATCTTTCGCCGCGGCCTCGATGAATTCGGTGACCGTGGTGTAAGACGTGTAAGGATGATGAAGCAGAACGTCCTGCTTTCTTATCGCCTCGAATATGTGTCTCTTCTTGCTTAAGGGCGCGGGCACCGTCATGCGAATCGGTCGATCGCGCAGCTCCGGCTTATCCAAACCATACAACTGCATCAAATCGCCAACGCCCAGAATGCCGCCCATTACATAAACGTCGTCGCTCTCGATCCGAAGTGAATTGGTTAAGTACCGAACCATCGGCGGCGGCATGGTGTCAGAAACTTCAAGCCGCACCGCATTGCCAAAACGTCGCTCGCGCAAAGACTCTTTTATTCTTCCCAGAAGATCGGCCGCCTTATCGTCTCTAATTTCCACGTCGGCATCGCGCGTCACGCGAAACAGGTAACTCTTACTGAGACGCATGCTGGGAAAAACAGAAGGCAGGTTCGCATCGATCAACTCCTCGAGCAGCACAAACTTTTGCCCGCTGTCTCCCACGGGCACCAGGCGCGGCACCACCGGCGGCACCTTGATGCGAACAAAGCGCGGCATGCTGCCGAGGGTGACGGGCTCGTCCGGGTTTGAATCAACCTCGACGGTCAAGCCGATGTTCAGACTGAGATTCGCAATGTGCGGAAAAGGGTGGGCCGGATCGACTGCCAGCGGTGTCAGCACTCTGAAGATGTTCTTCATGAAGTACTGGTTCAGAGTTTTTTTCTCGCGCTCCGGAAGCGAATTGTAATCCAGGATTTCGATGCCGTACTTTGCCAACCCCGGCAGCACGCTGTTTCGCAGGCAATTCACCTGCTCCGCAACCAGCGGCAGCACGCGTTCGCGAATCATCTTCAGTTGCGCGGCCGGCTCAAGCTCGCCGGGCATCGGCTGCAAGTCCTTGATGTCCAGCATCTCTTTCAAGCCGGAAACGCGCACCATGAAAAACTCATCAAGGTTGCTGGTAAAGACGGCGAGAAACTTAAGGCGCTCGAGCAGCGGCACAGATTCGTCTGTGGCTTCTTCCAGCACGCGTTTGTAAAACTCAAGCTGGCTCAAATCTCGATTGAAAACGGACCACGCGAGAAATGGTTCGCCTGCAGACGGAGGCGGCAACCTGCCAATGCGAGCGAGTTCCGGTTTATCGCCGGCCGTCGCGCCGGCAGTTGTTGAAGATTCGATTTCCTGAGGCAAGTCTTGCATTTGCTAGACCATCCTGTTTTCTGGCTGACCTTCAAAACCCGCGTAGCGGGTGGGAGCATAAAGCCTGGGGTGGAGCGGAGCGAAACCCCAGGTGGAATAGTTAAGTAACCGGAGCGCGCGAAGCGTGCGGTAGCGCAAACGCTGCGATTTACCTGACCCAACGGCTGCCGCCCACCTCGTGGGCTCTTTCTTTTTTTCTGGGGCCAATCCTGGGGTTTCGCTCCGCTTCACCCCAGGCTTTATGCTATCGCCGCGCTTCGCGGGCTTAATGCAAACTTTGATCAACTTGCTCGACGTTACCGACAGGCCGGACATCAAACTAACCAATCCCATTCTTGATGAACAGTTAACGGCTCAAGCAGGGTCATAGCACTGCCGCGCCGGAACGGTTCTGAATTCCTGCGTCTCAATAATGTATGCCGTAAGCTTCTTGCCATAGACGCAGCCAGTGTCGAGACCGATAGCTTGCTTGCCGCGGCGCGGTTGTTCAGCCGGCCAATGGCCAAACAGCACAACCTTCTCGCCGTCGTACACGTCGTACCAGGGAATACCATCGCGTGCGGCGCGATCCTTTCCCATACTGCGCAACTCGGTCAGATCCTCACTAGTCTGAGAATGCAGCGCCACCCCCGGCCGCACTCCCGCATGCACAACTAAATGCGTGCCCAGGTCGATCATGAACGGCAACGAGTTCAGAAACTTAAGGAAGCGCTCCTTGTCTTTCTTCAACTCCTTGTTAGTTGGTTTCTGGGAATCCTTCAACTTAATTTTTTCCCCGTTCCATTTCCGCCGCAACGCCAGATCATGATTGCCCATCACCGCCGAGAATTGGGGGTCCGACATGAAGCGCTCCAGAACTTCCCTGCTTTTGGGACCCTTCGTGATGAGATCGCCGACTGAGATGAGACGGTCGTCTGCCGCAAAGCGAACTTCGGCCAGCATATCTTCCAGTTCGTCATAGCAGCCATGAATATCTCCAATGACGATCGTGCGCGATCCCATTCAGCTCTCCGCCTTCATCCTAACTTGGGGGGTTTGCAATTACCTTAGGATCGTTTGTTTATGACCGTCAAGCACGCGATTCGAGTGATGGCAATAATTGTTATTGCCGCGCTCAGATGTCCAATCCTTGCAATCAACGCAGAGCGATCTGATTAGCACGGTGGCGCTCGCGGCTTCGCCGCCTTCCGTGCGGAAAGGCTCGGCCTTTCCGGAAGGTATCTTTTATATGAGGCTACGCCTACGACGGAGGCATAGCCTCAAAAAATATAGGGCCAACGGAAAGGCACAGCCTTTCCGCACGGAATGCGGCGAAGCCGCCAGGACTTATTGCACTGTCGGTAAGGCAGAGCCTTATCGCACGGAAAGCGGCGAAGCCGCCGGACAGCGTTGTCAGACGAACCTCCCTGTTGCTCAGCCCGCTCGGCTACCTCCCGCGCCACCAAGCGGGGGTTGACATTTATCTCTTGGTAAAGTATCTTGATATCAAGGTAATAGAAAAAAAATGAGTGTAAGGAAGCAGCAATCGTTGACGGGTGGAAGCGGCGTGCACGTTTTCCTGGTGTTGTGGAAGGCGTCGCGTGCCGCTCAGGCCTACGCCGAAAAGAGCATTTTAGGGCTGGAAATGTGCGGCAGCGACTTCGCTGTGCTCGAAGCCTTGTTGCACAAAGGGCCGCTTCCTGTTAACGAAATCGGCAAAAAAGTCCTGTTGACGAGTGGCTCGATCACGGTCGCGGTTGATCGTCTGGAGAAGAAAGGGTTGGTCGAGCGGCGTGCGCACGGAACCGACCGGCGTGCGCGGATAGTTCATTTGACGAAAGAAGGCAGAAAACTGATCGCACGCGCTTACGCGAATCACGCCGCCGATCTGGAACGACTCGCTTCCGCTTCCCTGACCAGGGCTGAACGCAAGACACTCATTCAACTATTGAAGAAGATCGGCTATGAGGCAGCAGGCACGTCGGAGCAATCTGATGAGGAGAGTAGGGTGTGAGACAGTTGCCCCAAGAGTCATTCGCTCTGGCTTCGGCTTTGCCGCCTGAT
>DNND01000064.1:7806-10425 GCA_003488005.1 Blastocatellia bacterium
GGCGGTGGCTATGCCCCGCCGTTGAAGTGCCTTTAATGTTTTGGGCTAGGCCCTTGATACGGCCTTTGGCCCAATAGTTACGAAGGGCTAGGCCCGGACCAGGGGCATAGCCCCAAAACAATCCGACTGCTGTCGGCGGGGCATAGCCACCGCCGCACATCAGGCGGCAAAGCCGAAGCGGATGCAGCCCATGACATTTGAGGTAAAGCTGCGATTATTGGGCTCGCGCGAGATCGGTAACGAGATCGGTAAAAAGAGAAGGAGTAATTATGTCTGTGGTAATTGAAGCATTACAAAATGAAGAGAGTCGCGCGGTTGGAACGCGCACCGTCGCGGGAATTGTGAACAGCATTGAGACTTTGGAAGGCGGGGGCTTTCTTGTTCGCCGTCCGTTCCCCAAGGCGGCATTTTCGGAGTTTGACCCGTTCCTGTTGCTCGATGAAATGGGGCCAATTGAAGTTGCGCCCGGCGAGGCTAAAGGCGCGCCGGATCATCCGCATCGCGGATTCGAGACTGTGAGCTACATGCTCGCCGGGGACTTGGAGCATAAGGACTCGCGCGGACATGCGGGACGCTTAAGCGCGGGTGACGTGCAGTGGATGACCGCCGGATCGGGAGTGGTCCACGCAGAGATGCCTAGCGCGGAGTTCGCGCGTAAGGGCGGAAGGATGCACGCCTTTCAACTTTGGGTGAATCTGCCGAAGCGCGACAAGATGATGAAACCGCGCTACCAGGAGATTCCGAGCGCGCAAATTCCTAAAGCGACTTCAAGCGATGGCCTGGTTCAGGTGAGTGTAATCGCCGGCGAAGCGATGGGCGTACAAGCCGTCATCGAAACGCGCACGCCGATCATTTACTTGCATTACAAGATCGAGCCCGGCGGCGTGGCTACCCAACAGGTGCCTAGCGCGTACAACGCGTTTGCTTACATCGTGGACGGAGAGGGGTTATTCGGAGCAGAAACCGAACGCGCCTTGGACGGACAAATGGTCCTGTTTACGCAGGACGGCGACGAAGTGAGAATCGAAAATCCCAGGGACGCGAAGACGACGCTCGAAGTGTTGCTCATCGCCGGAGTGCCACTCAACGAACCAGTTGCGCGCTACGGCCCATTTGTAATGAACACAGAACTGGAAATTCGCCAGGCGTTTGAAGATTACCAGCAGGGCAGGATGGGCGCGATTAGCTAATCGAATGAGCGAAAGTGGAAGGAGTGATAAAGGTGTTATCCAACAATAAGAAACTGATCGCCGTGATCGGCGCAACGGGACAACAGGGAGGCGGAGTCCTACGCGCCCTGCAGGCCAGCGGACAATTCAAGGTGCGCGCGCTGACTCGCAATCCAGACAAGCATCGCGAACTCGCAGAAGAAGTCGTCGAGGCAGATTTAGGCAGACCGGAGACACTCAAACCTGCATTTGCAGGGGCACACGGAGTCTTCCTGGTTACCAATTTTCAGGAAGCAGGAGCTGATGAGCTTAAGCAGGCGACGGCGGCCATCCGCGCCGCCAAAGATGCGGGGGCCAAACATCTTATCTGGTCAACCCTGCCTAACGTAGAAGCGATCAGCGGTGGCAAGTTCGACGTTCCCCACTTTACCGGCAAGGCCAAAGTCGATCGGGTGGTGAAGGATGGCGGGTTTGAGAATTACACTTTCGTCATCGCCCCTTTCTACTACCAAAACCTTGCGGGCGCTCTTGGTCCGCACAAGCAGGCGGACGGGTCCATGGGTTGGGCCCTTCCTCTCGATCCGACTCTGCGGGTCATTCACATGGGCGACATCAACGAACTCGGGGATATCGTGGCCGGCGCCTTCGCACACCCGGATGAGGCAGGCAATGGCGAGTATCTGCCACTCGTCGGAGATTTCATGAGCTTCAATGAAATCGTTGAGACCTTGAACCGACAGGGTCATAGTCTTTCATACAAGCAGGTCCCAAGGGAAAGTTTCGCGGGTTCCTTTCCTGGAGCAACCGAAATTGCCGAGATGTTCAGTTACTGGGAAGCCCATACTTATCTGGGTTCGGATTCGTCCGATCAAATTAGACTCGCAAACAAAATAGCAGGCCGGCAACCAACCAGGTTTTCAACGTGGGCTCAATTGAATGTCCCGGAAAATTAGCGATTACTGATGCCGGCGACGATAATGCTTGAACACAGCTTTTAAAACTACGTTCGAAAGGAACGCGAAATGAAAATCCTAACTTTGATCGCACGTCTTTTACTTGGGCTAGTCTTTCTCGTGTTTGGACTGAACGGATTTCTCAACTTCCTCAGCATGGGCCCCATGCCGACAGGATTAGCGGGACAATTTTTCGCCGCACTGTTTCTGTCTCATTACATTTGGGTAATCGCTGCGCTACAAATCGCAGGCGGTGTGCTGCTACTGGTGAACAGGTTCGTGCCACTCGGTCTGGTGCTGCTTGGACCAATAGTTGTGAACATCATTTGTTATCACGTATTCCTGAACGCTATGGGCTGGCCATTGGCGCTCGTTGTCACGATCCTGTGGTTCATAGTCTTCTACTCCCGTCGGCAGTACTTCGCCGGGATTTTCGTGCAACAGACGTCGGACATGTAGTAAGCGAGGACATTATGTCATGAAGTCAGTACCACCAC
>DNND01000064.1:10750-19310 GCA_003488005.1 Blastocatellia bacterium
CCACGCGGTAGCGGGTGGGTTTCAAGATTGCCAATTGCCCAATGCCGATTGCCGATTGCCGATTAACTTACTGGACGGACCAATTGGCAATGATATGACCCACCCGCTATCGCGTGGTGGTACTGACTTCATGACACAGCGAGTGCGGCAAGGGTTTGCTGCAGCAAAGCGAATACGCGACGAAGAGAGAGGTTTCAGCGATGGCTAAATGGACTTTTGAACCGGGACACACTGCGGCCGAGTTTCGGGCGCGGCACATGATGGTTACTTACGTCCGTGGACACTTCAAGAATGTTCACGGCACGCTCGAGTTTGATCCGGATAATCCGACCAATTCTTCCGTCGGAGTGCGGATTGATGTCGCGGGAATCTGGACAGGCGTCAAGGAACGTGACGACCACCTGCGCAGCGCAGACTTTCTCGATGTGGACCACCATCCGCAGATCACCTTTGCGGGCAATCAAGTTGAGGTCAAAGGCGAGCACGACTTTGCTGTCACCGGCGATCTCACGATTCGTGGAGTGACGCGCGCAGCCACGCTGAACGTCAGCTACCTCGGGCAGTGGCTGACGCCCTGGTGGGAAGATGGAGTCGACAAGGGACCGAGGACGCGCGCGGGCTTTGTCGCCACAACCCGCATCAATCGTCATGACTTTGGAGTCAGTTGGCAGGATACGATGGACCGAGGCGGGATAGTCGTCGGCAATGAAGTCGATATCGCTATCGACGTTGAAGCGATACTCGAAAACTCCTGATGCCCACTCAGGCGCATGAGGCGCGAGTCGTTTGCACAATCTCAAGAAACTGACGCGCGCGCTCGGTGATTAGCGCGCCGTTACCTTCGCGCAACGCCTGGGTGTCAACTAAGTCGGCGCCAACACCAAGTGCCAGCGCTCCAGCCTTAATAAAGTCGGCCGCAGTCTTCAGAGAAACTCCGCCGGTGGGAATCAATTCGATCTGTGGCAGCGGAGCTTTTAAAGCTTTCAGGTAACTGGCGCCACCGACTGCGCCGGCCGGAAAAACTTTTACTGCATCGGCTCCTGCCTTCCAGGCTCGCACTACCTCCGTCGGTGTTAGCGCACCAGGAAAAACAGCGACGTCCCGATCGCGGCAAAACTTGATCGTGTCTTCATTGAGCGCCGGGCTAACGATGAACTGCGCCCCGGCCTGAATGCAGGCCTCAGCGGTTTCCGGATCAAGCACAGTGCCAGCTCCAATCAATGTCTCGGGTCCGCACTCGGCGATTAGAGTGCGGATCACCTCAACAGCTCCGGGCACCGTCATTGTGATTTCGAGAACATTGAGGCCGCCCGCCCGCAGTGCCGCAACCGCGCCCAGCGCCTGGTCCGACGACTCGGCGCGCACTACCGGTATTAAGCCCGTTTCTCGAATGCGTTTCAGAACTTCTGATTTGTTCATACTAAGTGTTGGGCCAACCGAAGAGCGGGGGCATGCCCACCTTCCCGACCTCGAGATTCTTTAACTGCGCGAAAGCTTTGCGTTGAAAGCCTCTCCGGCAGCGATAAAGCTTGAACTCTGCTCAGCTCGCGGTTGGGAAGGCGGGCATGGCCCCGCTCTTTTGTGCAGCCGAAACAGTTTTTGGCAGCACCACCAGCAACCAAATTTCATTCCTCAGCGGTCGACGCGGGCCGTGCCGCCTTTCATCACCTTCTCAACTTCACTCAGCGTGACCATCGTCGTGTCACCGGGCGTGGTCATTGCCAGCGCACCGTGCGCGGCGCCGCAATCGACTGCCCATTGCGGTCCCTTCCCTTCCAGCAAGCCAAAGATCAATCCGGAAGCGAACGAGTCACCGCCACCGATCCGATCAAGAATTTCCAGATTATCTCGCGTGGGCGCTTGATAGAATTCGCGCTCGGCAAAACAAATCGCGCCCCAATCGTTCAGCGTCGCCGTACGCGCCTGACGCAATGTGGTCGCCACTACTTGAAAGTTAGGAAACTCCTGTACTGCCCGCTCGATCATCTTTTGAAAGTTGTCGGGGTCGAGTTTTGAGTGTTGGCGGTTTAGCTCCAAACCCGGCACTTGGAAACCCAAGGCAGCGGTGAAGTCTTCTTCATTGCCCAGCATGACATCTATTAAAGGCGCGAGTTCGCGATTGACTGTGCGCGCCTTTGCTGGTCCACCGATATCTTTCCAAAGAGAGGCGCGGTAATTCAGGTCATACGAAACAACGCTGCCGTGTTTGCGCGCAGCTATCATTGCTTCTTGGGCCACCTGTGGCGTCGTCTCGGAGAGAGCGCAGAAGATGCCACCGGTATGAAACCAGCGGACACCCTCGTCGCCAAAAATCCTTTCCCAATCAATGTCGCCTGCTTTCAGTTGCGAAACAGCGGTGTGCCCGCGATCTGAACAACCCAGCGCCGCGCGCAGGCCAAAGCCGCGCTCGGTAAAATTCAAGCCGTTGCGAACACCGCGGCCGACGCCATCAAAGTCGACCCATTTGATGTGAGATTGATCGACGCCACCCTGGTAGATAAGATCCTGGACCAGACGACCGACTGAATTGTCGGCGAGCGCAGTGACAATGCTCGTGTCCATCCCAAAACAACGACGCAGGCCACGGGCTACGTTGTACTCGCCGCCGCCCTCCCAAACCTGGAAGTTACGAGCAGTGTGGACGCGGCCTTCGCCGGGATCCAAACGCAGCATTACTTCGCCCAGGCTTAGAAGATCCCAGCGGCACTTATTTTTGGGCTTGATAGTAAGACTCATTTGCTTGTGTATAGATTTTGGGAAGATCTGATCAATGTCCAGTCTTCCAATACCGCGAAGCGGTTAAGTAACTCAGCCCAGGGTTGCCGTGCCGCGCGGCTACCCTGGGAACAGTTTAACGATAGGAATAGCCACCCCAACGGGGTTGTGTCAGTTTCTCGATGAGCGGTTCGCGGTTGGTTCAAGGCTGCTGATTGACTGGTATGTTCGATCTGCAGGAGCGACGGAACCCCGATGGGGTTACGCCTTTTTCCCAACTCGATCCCAGGGTAGCCGCGCGGCGCGGCTACCCTGGGCTAAGTTACTCAACCGCTTCGCGGTAAAATCATCGAAGTTCGAAGTTAATCCGCGCTTCCCTTATCTATGCTACTAAGTCAAAAAGTCTTCTCTTATCGGCGAGAAGATGTCGATGAGAATCACTTCCTCGTCGAGCATCGTTGCCCCATGCCACGCGCCCGGGGGAAAGTGAAGCACATCGCCGGCTTGAGCGGTCCGTTGTTCATCGCCAATCGTAAAGAGAACGCGGCCGCGCTCGACAATTGTCATTTGCTCATGAGGGTGATCATGTGCGGGAGTGACGATGTTTGGTCCAATGCGCAGCCGGCAGATCATCAGTTTCTCGCCGACGATCATTTGTCGCTCAATGCCCGGCTCCAGTTTTTCGACCGGGATGCTGTCCCAGTCGGTGTGTTTCGCTTTTATCTGTTCAATAGCTGACATAGTCGTTTCTCAGGTTTGAGTATTCAGAATAGCAAACGCAATAGAATTATGGTCCAAGAATCTTCAAGGGTTTGATCGTCATCCGCCAATGTACAGCCTGTTTGGCGGGCAGATGTAATTGCGGCGCCTCGTAAATCAAATGAAGCGGCACCGCTCGGCGTGCTCCGCGGCCAAGCGCGCTGTCGCCCGGCGCCCATGCCGAAATACCAAGTGGCCAGTCGGCCTTGACGGTTACCAAAAGGCCCGAATTCTCATCCATCAGAAGATCCTGCCGCTCCGAACCCGCTTCCACCCTATCGAAATTGAGTGTGCTCGGCACGGCAATCCACCATCGGTTTAGGGTGATGTCTTCCTCCGATTTCAAAGTTTCGTCACGTGTCAGCGTCGATCCATCAATGCGCCAGATGACTTCGCTCGCGATATGCGGATCGCTCAATTCTCCCGACTTCGTACCGAGCTGTGCCCAGCGTCGCCAAACCACACGCAAAGACTTGCCATCGGCGCCCGGTTCGATTTCGTCTGCGCCGTCGGTGGTTACCAAAGTCCGGCCGTCGGCAAGTTGCAGGAACGGAACGAGCGACGGGTAGACTTGCTCGACTGGATTCGCGAAACCCGCCAGACCATGCGGCGCCGGCAGATAGTCCGCGACGCCCGGCTTAGTGCCGGTAGTGATCGGCAAACTGAAATACAGCGGCCCCTGTCGCACCAGCCAAACTCCGGCAGGCCGCGGACCTTGACGAAAGAAGACAAAACGCGCCACGTCCGGCCGCACAATCTCAGCCGGAAAGGTTGCGACCTGCTCGCGCTTGAGCCCTTTCATGAATCGCGCATGGGCCAACGAGCCTTTGCCAAAAAAGTTTATTGTCTGTTGCCATTCGCGGTCGCGAGAGATGTAGGAATAGTTGCCGCGCCCGAAAGCGAAAACGGAAAGCACGTGCGTCTTATCATTGTAGTCTCGGCGTAGCGATTCCCACGCCTGGTAATACGCGCTGGACAGTTGCTCGAGTGAAGCGGGACGGAACTCAGGATGCTCAGCGAGAAAGCCGACGATCTCAAGTGTGTCCATATAGCTAACGACACCCATGCTGCGACCCCACGCGTAACCATAACCGTCTGGCAGGACCAGGTCCCACCACAGTCGCATCTGCTCTTTTAAAGAGGGCCTGACCGCATCGAGAATGTCTTTCCGATCGGCACTCTCCGCAGCTTCCCAGACGAAGCGCGCGTATTCGTTTGAGTAGCGATCAAAGCGACCGGTGGGCGGACCATCATCGGCATAGATCCCCTGATTAAGGAATGGCTGCGCCGCTCGCGTGATCACACTGTCAACCAACGCGCGATCTTTGAGCAGGCCGAGTTGATAACTGACACTCGCGATACGCGCCGCCACTCCCAAATAGTTTTCCGGCAGCTTAATCACCTGCTGCGTCTTTGGGTCGTAAAAGGCAGAAACATCGAGAAAGCGTCGCCACTGCGCGCGCTGTTCTTCGTTGAGACTCTGCCAAACCGGATTGCTGTCGAGGTTCTTGCCGAAATATCGCAGCGCCAGCACTCCATACAATTGCGAGAAACGAGTGCTCTGCAAACGGTATTCGAGTAAACCAACCTGGCCCACCTCGCGGGCTAGATCGTGATCGCCGAGCTTACTTTTGTCAGTCATTGCGGCAAACGCGCCGACTGAGTTCATAAAACTGCCCCAGGTGTATTCGCCCGTCGTGCCGGCGCCAAAAATTTTATCGGGCGCTGGGTCGTAGGATTTGATCTCGTTGAGATGGGCGGTCATTTCCCGGGTGAAGAAGTCGTTGACTTCTTTGTCGAACGATGATGTTGCGATGATCGCGGGTGCTGAAGAGCGGCCGGGCTGCGCAACGAGTATGCTGCTCGAAGCTAGCAGTCCGATCAGCGCCAAAGGCGCGAAATGTAATAGCCTGGACCAGCGGTCCAGGTAGGGCCAGTCGAAAATCGCCAGCGCTGAAAGCGCGAAATGTGATGAACGTAAATTAACCATTATGTTCCTGACGACAGCTTCTTTTTCGCACTTATCTTCGACGCGTAGCGTCGGCGCGAATTTAGCCCGGCCTTTTCAAGGCCGGGAAAGACCGCGAATTACCAGCGTCGCGTAGCGACGCCTGACATTAGCGAACTCAATCGTCGCTACGCGACGAGGCGGTTAAGGCATCTGATCCCGGCGTTGAAACGCCGGGCTAACTTCGTGACGACGCTACGCGTCGAAATACTTGATCCGAGCTTCCTTCAATTCAACGGACAAATTTCATCGCCCCATCCAACCGCCGTCAACCAGCAGCACATGGCCGTTCACATAGTCGCTCGCAGACGAGCACAGAAAAACCGCCGCACCACCCAAGTC
This sequence comes from Blastocatellia bacterium, assembly GCA_003488005.1. Taxonomy (GTDB): domain Bacteria; phylum Acidobacteriota; class Blastocatellia; order Pyrinomonadales; family Pyrinomonadaceae; genus PSRF01. The sequence continues at coordinate 16,575 of DNND01000064.1, forward strand.
CCTCGGCTCGCCCCAACGGCCGGCGGGAATCCGTTCCAGTATCTGCCGGTTGCGCGTCTCGTCCTGTTGCAGCGCGCGCGTGTTGCCGGTGCGCATGTAGCCGGGAGCGATCGCATTCACATTAATATTTTTTGCAGCCCACTCGTTCGCCAGTGCCTTGGTCAATTGCGCCACGCCGCCCTTCGAAGCCGCATACGCCGGGACCGTGACTCCTCCTTGAAACGAAAGCAGTGAAGCAATATTAAGAATTTTTCCGCCACCGCGTTCGATCATATGCCGGCCGGCAAGTTGGGCCATGCGAAAGACACTGGAAAGATTTACCTCGATGACCGTGGCCCAATCCTCGTCTGAATATTCAGTCGCGGCGGCGCGGCGAATCGTGCCGGCGTTGTTAACGAGAATGTCCAGTTGTCCGAAGTGCGCGATCGTTTTCTCAATCAGCCGCCGCGGCGTTTCTTTGTCGCCAAGGTCGCCGGTAAGCGCCAGCGTTTTTCGACCAGCTTTGGTGGCCGCCGTGCAAGTCGCATCGGGAACGTGCGTGTTGCCGTGACAAGCAACGTCGGCACCGGCTTCGGCCAATGCGATTGCGATGGCCTGGCCCAGTCCGGTTGAAGCGCCAGTCACCAGCGCGACTCGTCCGTCGAGTGTGAAGTCGTCGAGGATCAAGCCGCTCCCCCTTGTTCAACTCGCGCCGGCGTAAAGCGTGGAACGAGCAGATGGACCAGCAATAGCGCGGTCAAGTAGGCTGAACCCGCAATGATGAAGATGGGCAGATAACTTCCAGTCCATTGCAGCACGTAACCGACCACCTTGGCGATTAACATCCCGCCAACCGCTCCTGCCATTCCGCCGATGCCGACTACTGAGCCCACGGCGCGCCGCGGAAATAGATCAGACGTCATCGTAAAGACGTTGGCCGACCAGCCCTGGTGCGCAGACGCCGCCAATCCGATCAGCGCGACAGCAACCCAAATGTTTGCGGTCTGCGAAACAAATACGATTGGCACGACGCAAATTGCGCAAATCAACATCGCAGTTTTACGCGCTGCGTTGATGGTCCACCCGCGCTTGATGAGCGTCGAGGACAACCAGCCGCCGCCAACGCTACCGATATCAGCCGCCAGATAAATGACCACCAGCGGCAAACCGAAACTGGTAATGCTGTCCGCAGGCACGTGATATTTATCGTGCAGGAAGCCGGGGATCCAAAACAGATAAAACCACCAGACCGGGTCAGTCATGAACTTGGCCACGGCGAAGGCCCAGGTTTGACGATGAGGAAGCAGACGCAGCCATGGGATCTTCGTTTCTGCTTCTGGTGGATCGCAATTGATATGGTCCAGTTCCGGTTTCTTAACGCGCGGATGTTCATGCGGTTTGCGATAGAGTGCGAGCCAGGCGACTACCCAAATAAAGCCGAGCGCGCCGGTAATGATAAACGCCCAGCGCCAACCGAAGTGCCCGGCTATAAATGGGACGCTCAGCGGGGTGACTATCGCGCCCACGTTAGTTCCAGCGTTAAATATTCCAGTCGCCAGCGCGCGCTCCTTCTTTGGAAACCATTCGGCCACCGTTTTTATCGAGGCTGGAAAATTTCCTGATTCACCGAGACCAAGCGCGAACCGGGCCGCACCAAACCCCATAACCGAACCAGCCAACGAGTGGGCCATCGCCGCCACACTCCAGAAAAGAACCGCGAACGAAAAACCTTTACGCGTGCCAAAGCGATCCATCAGGCGGCCCATCAAAATGAAGCCCAATGCATAGGCAGCTTGAAACCAGAAAACGATGTTGCTGTAAGCAATCTCATCCCAGCCGAGTTCCGTCTTTAGTGTCGGCTTGAGAATGCCGATTACCTGGCGGTCAACGTAGTTGATTGTGGCAGCGAAAAAGAGCAGCGCGCAGATCGTCCAGCGGTAACGACCGATGCGAGCATTCACATTTTGCAAAACTGCGGCAGCGCGAGCGGTATTCGCAGCCGCCCCGGGTGCAGACGGCGAGACTTCGCTCAGCGGCTGTGGGAACGAGGCCACGCGTTCCGTTTCCACGATTTTTTCTCTCATGGTTTTTGGCTCAACGAAGTTGGCTTGGGCGCTCCCGGCTTCAGCGGCTGCGCGTAGATCTTGATTAGCAACATGGTGAAATCTTTGTTTGGAGTGCTGCGTTGGTGCGGTGTGCCGCGCGGCACGACCACCAAATCGCCTTTGGTGATTTCATAAGTTTTGCCGTCAATTATTTTTGGACTGCGCCATTCGCCGGGCTCAACCTCTTTCGGCGCGTCAAGTCTTCCGCCGAGCACCAGCGTCGCCCCGCCTTCCAACACGTAATACACATCGTCCGAAGCATCGTGCAGTTCAGCGGCCGCGCCCGTCTTGTTATTCTCGTGCTGCACCGCCACGCGCAACTCCATGCCCGCGCTGTCGATCAGATCTTCGGTCTTGTTGCCCGGCTGCAATTTCTGTTGCAGATCAGCGAGCGATTGCGCTGACATGACGACCACCGGACGGGTTGCTGCGGATGGTTTGTGTTGAGCGGAGACTGCTACGGCTGAAGTTATGAGGAGACACGCGACGACGGTCAGCTTGAGCGAGACCAAAGGGTTTATTGACCCAGTTTCACAAGTAAACATGTTGCGTTTAAACACGAGCTCTACCTTTCATAGCAAGGAAACAAGGAAACTTCGACCAACCGCTTCCGACGCGTAGCGTCGCACCGAATTTAGCCCGGCCTTTTAAG
>DNND01000064.1:19619-48200 GCA_003488005.1 Blastocatellia bacterium
GAATTTAGCCCGGCCTTTTAAGGCCGGGAAATGCCAACGAAATGTTCACGTCGCGTAGCGACGTCCGAAACCCGACAGAATTCAACTGTCACTACGCGACAAGACCGCTATCACATCTTGACCCGGCGTTGAAACGCCGGGCTAAACTCGTACCGACGCTACGCGCCGAAGAATCAATGAAGCTTATGAAGCTCCGTGCTACTTACGGCTGGCCTCGAGTCCGCTGCCCGCTTGATCGAAGCCGGGTTGTACGTTCACAACGCCGAATTGCCGGTCTTCAACCTCGCGATGCGCGGCCATCATCCACACAAAGTTAATCGGATGGCCCGGCACCGAAACGTTCGGGTGAAAACCTTTAGGCATGATCACCGCGTCGCCGTCTCGCACAATGCCGACGAACTCAGGCTCGTCCGGATTCGTGTAAACGAATTGCACGCCGAAAGCCGGCGCCGGCATGTCGTAATAAACGTAAAGCTCCTCGAGGATTGCCGCGTGTTCATGCGGCGGCCAACTGGTCCAATGGCCGGGTTCGGAAGTAGTAAAGCCGGCGAGAATGCGTCCTGCTTCGACATTTTTTCCCAGCGTGATGTTGACCGTTCGCGTAGTCGATGGACCACCCGTCTTGAATTTGAGCGAGGCGTCCTTTTCGACGTCCGCGTATCTTACGACCTGGAGCGGATATCTATTTTCGACCCCGGCGGCACACTCAACCAGATCGACTGCAGTGTCCGTTCTGATCTCAACATTGGTATCGCGCGGGATATAGATCGAATCATATTGGCCAAGCGTGTTTGGTTGTCCATCCGCAGTGATCGTGCATTCGCCTGCCAGGCAAATGAGTCCTGACTCAAGCGTTCCGGTTGAAAATGTCACGGCGGGAACTTCCTGGTCGAGTATCACGCGGCCATAAACCAGATGCTTCATCGCGCTGTTAGCCGGCGTGACCAGCGTGTGCCGGCCTTTCTGTTTGTTGGTATGCCGAAATATCAATTGATCTTTTTGTTCTTTCACTTGCGTACTCATGATTACCTTCTTTCTGTTAATCCACTCTTCTCTTGGGTTATGTCTTGATCCTTCAAGTGAAACATTACCTTCCCGATTTTCCTGCCGTCTGCTACTGCCTCCTGCCGACTGCTATTCGCTCCCGCCTACTTGCCCTTATGCTCGTCGAGCCAAAGCAAATCTTCGAGTAAATAATAATTGCCATAGACTAAAGGGCCGTCGTTCGGACGCGTAACTGAACCGTGTCGTAAAACACCCGGCGGCGTTTTGTCGTCGGCGCTTACCGGAGTCAGATAGCGATCGATTAGTGACTGCACAATCCGCTCACCTTGTTGACGATAATCAGCCGCCTTCGTCTTGTCCTTAGTCAATTCAGACAACCGCAACAGCCCGCCCGCCATGAGCGCAGCGGCGGACGTATCGCGATTGCGAAAGTGGACACCTTCGTCAACCATGTCGTACCAGGCGACTCCATCTTCGGGTAAATGATCCAGAAGGTAAGCAGCAATTCGTTCCGCCGTCGCGAGCATTCGCGGATCTTTGGTTTCATCGGCAGCGACAGCAAACCCATACAGACCCCAAGCAGCGCCACGCGACCAGGTCGTGTCTGCTGCAAAGCCTTGATGCGTGTGAGTGAAAACTCTTTCGCCGGGACGCGCGTTGTTGGGCACAGTCACGGCCCTTGTCGGGTCCGTCCCGGAATTGAATACCTGTCGATTGTCGCCGGGGTTGTAATGGACCGACTGGGCCACCGATCCGTCTGCGCGCACCAACCAGTCCGCTGCCTTGAGCGCGTGCTTCACACCCAGCGCGCGCCACTGTGGATCGTTGGTCTCCCGCGTGGCCCACCACCAGATTTGCAGGTTCATCATCGTGTCGATGATGGTGTCGTCGCCGCCCACTTCCCACGCCGCCACCAACTCAGTCGTCGGATTGTAGAGTTGCTTCAGACGTTCGGCTCCGCGCAAACCGCTCTCGCGATACTGCGGCGACTTAGTCAAACGATAGCCATTGACGGACGCGTAGTAATTGAGAAAGCCTGTGTCGTGGTTCTCAGTTAATTCTTTGCCCAGCAGGCTTGCGTTCCAAAGTTCCGCCCAGCGGCGAAAGCGTTCGTCTTTTGTTTTTTCGTAAAGTAACCACAGCTCGCCTATCCAAAAGCTGCCCGTCCAATAGAAGCCTTTCTGCTGCTCTTTCCAATCGCCGGATTGATTGTCGCCCTCAGTAAAAAAGCCGAGGCCTTGATCGCGCGACAACTCTGTCGCACCAGTTCGTGAGACGATCGGTTCCCATTTAGTCGCGGTGCGTTCCGCCGATTGCCTTAGGAGATTGATTGCCTCGGCGTAAGTTTTCGTCCGCGCGGATCGCAACGTGTCCGGGGGCGCTGATTGCGAGGAGGCTGCTCGTGAAAGAATTTCTACTCGGGCCGCCTGCGTAATGCGTCGCCTAGTCTGGCGTACAAGATCGACAAAAGCAGAAAACGTCCCCGGCGCATTCGGCGCTAAAACCAAAGAACCTTGGCGAGCTTTGTTTTCAGCCCCACCTGCGAGTGTCAGCAGATTATCTGTCGTCTCCTGGTCCCAGACGCCGAGCACATACCAACTTGCCTGGCCGTTTTTGAACTGCGGTTGGACCAACAGACTTAAGGGGTCGTCATTGGGAACTTTGCTTTCCGCGCCCATTGCAATGATCGCCAGTCCCAGATTCTGATTTGGAAGATTACGAATCGCCGTCGCCGGTGGTCCTTCTTCTTCAACCTGAGGTCCCCACCAAAGACGCGCGAGCGCGGGTTCCATTGCGGTCGGCGCGAACGTTTCTTCTTTTAAGCCCGGGTGCCGCACGACCCCGGTCACCAGAGTCAAACCATCCGCGCCTTCGGCCGTTATGCGATGTTCAAAGCCGTGCTTACCGGCCCATTGGGTCATGCGGCTGGTGAGATTCACTTCGCGGCCGGCGACCTTCCATCCTTTGTAAGTCAGTTCAACGATGACGCGCACCGGTCCGGCGTTGATGATTCGCCACTTGCGTTCGGCCACATCGGAAACTTTCACGACCTTGCCATCAACCAGAGCAGCCACTGCTCCGATTCCGATCGCGTCGCCGATTCGATAAATGTCCCGACCCAGCGGCGACTCCCAGTGATAGACATATTCCGGCGCGCCAAACATTTCGAGATAGAGGCCGGGCCGGCGTTTGCCGAACATGTCGATCGCGTTGCGCTTGTCAAAATAAATTCGCCACGCATTCATTTCCGATTCCCAGGCGAGGCCGTCGAACTTCATGGTGAACTTAGCGGCGGTGCGCTTTGGATAATCACTACGCAATCGCTGCATCGTGGCCGGCTCGCCATAGGCAATGGTCACGATGCGCGTCTGTTTTGGTTTTAGTTCAATCTGAAACGCGATCTCGTCAAACTTGTTGTCTCCATCGAGGTCGTCGGCCTGCGAAGGCAGTTCAATTGTTTGCAAAGTCCGTGCGTCTTCTTCGAGCGTGGCTGCGTCACTAGTGGTTACAACAATGTCGCCCGCTTTGAAATCTGGGGCAATGCGTTTGAGGTCGGCTACGGACACGACGATGTTCTCATGCAGATGTACTTCATCGGTCGGATTGGTGATCGAGATCTTCAGGACTTTCAAACGCGGAGCAGCCCACATGGGTGTCGCAGCCACTAACAAAAGAAACACAACCCAGAGTTTGATGGCCGGACCAAATAGTCTGGATAAAAAATCCGTTACAGCGGTGGTTGACGAATCACAGTAGCCCGGCGATTCAAAGTCCGTTTCAAAACTCGCGGTTCCCAGCGCTAAAGGCGCAAAATGTGAAAGCCTGGGCCATCGGCCCAGGTAATGAGCCCTGAAACTTCGAAGCGCTGAAAGCGCGGCATCGTCAGGATGATCAGCATTTCGCGCCTTCAGCGCTCGGGAGGCTTCGGGCAGACTTCCTGGGCCGATGGCCCAGGCTCTCACATCTCGCGCCTTTGGCGCTGAGAGTCGTCCACTACTCGGACTTCTTTGAACGTCGTATCTCTGTGAAAGATCCATTTCAGTTTTCAACCCTCAATCGCATAATGAGTCGTGCTCTGGTTGTGGGCTTCGAAGTGGAAAGCAAAAGCTTCTGGCCGCGCTCTTGCCGTTCACCTTTATCCACCGCGCCGGGCGGGCCTGGTGCAGTTAGCATGTTCGTTTCGATTGCGGCTTGAATTGGAATTTGAAAATGTTGCGTCGCTCGCTGTTCAGTAGCTTGCTCGATGGTTGGATCGATCAGCAGTTTCACCTGGCCCACCTTGATGCTGAAGCGGTTGCCGCCTTCTTTCTCGATGCGATCGTCAGCGTGCAAGAGGAAAGTCAGCAGCGCGGGCTTTTCCGTTTCCACGTCGTCAGAAATCGTAAAACCTGCACCGGGCTTGTAGACGAACTCGCGCACAAACTTCTTCACGCCTAATTCCAGTGAGTAGGCCGCCGTCGCATCGCCGCGAACGGTGACCTGGTTCGGCTCGACCTTTACTTCGCTGATGCGTATGCGATTCAGGAGTTCATAAGAAACCTCCGCAAACACGTCGTGCCCCGTGCCCTCCTTTGCCTGGCCCTTGCCATTTACCAACAGAGTGTTGTGATGCTCGGTCATAGGCAAACCCGCATAGCCGGTGTCGCCAGTCAGATACTCACCGCGCGCAAAAATGATGAAGCTGTTCGCGTCCGGATGCGCGTGACCGGAAGACAAACGCCAATCAGGAAACTGTTGCAATAAAGATTTTGTGTGATGGCCTTCCGGTGGACCACACTTAAAGGCAAAGGCAGTCGCATCCCTGGTCCAATCGCTGCGCCAGTAGAAAACGTCGTGATCGGGAAAGTAATGCCAAGTCGTTTGCTTCTCGATCGCCACGGGTTTGAGGTTCGGGTCAAACCAAACCAACGACCAAAAGTCTTCGGCGTTGACCTGGCCCAGCCGCTGCTGCCACTCGGCCACGCCTTGCGCTTCGCCGCTCTGGAAGCGTTGCGCCAGGCGATAAAGCAAGTTGTAGTTCGTATGAAAACGGCCCTGCGGATGCGTGCGTTTGTAGTCTTCGCCTTTGCCGGCGCGCGTCAATGGTCCTTCAAAGATATCGCCAAAATCGAAAACGTAATTGCCACTGGGCAACACCGAGTGCGCGACATAATTGTGCATCAGGCGAAAGCCGGGGCGATCGTAAAGGTCTTCACCGGTCGAGTGCGCGTGCGCGTCAAGATAATGGACCAGCCAGGGCGTCGAGAAGATCCAATATTCAAAGCCTTCGTAGTAATAACCATCCTGGGAATACGTCGCGAACACGCGATCGTAAATCGCTCGCGTCAGCCTGGCCCACTCGGGCGCTTCGGGAGTTTCGTCGTAAAGCGCATAGGCAGCAACGCCCAAGCCCGTAATGGGAATGAATGTGTGGTTCTGGCTATAAGCAAAAGTGCGGCCGGGTTTTGGTTTGAAATAGTCAGCCATCAAGCGTGCTTGCTTGATCAGTTTTTCCCGGTAACGCGTGCGCTCTTTTTCCGTGAGGTCGTGATAAAGCAAATCATAGCCCCACGCTAATCCGTAAAGGAGATGGCCGGCCGCGAGATCGACATTCGGCTTGTTGCTGGCATAACCCCAAATGTCGTAACTCACGGCCGCGTCCATGTACTTGCGGGCAGCATCCAGATATTTCTTATCGCCTTCGATTTTGTAGACGAAAGCTGCTTCCGCGATCGCGATGCCGACATCGTTCTGTTGCCGTCGCTGTTCCGCGGGAGGCGGCGGCGGGTCAGCGCGAAGCGCGCGCACATTTTTGATTGCTCGCTGCCAAAGTTCGCGGTGCGAAGTGCGAGCGCGTTCGCGCAATTCAGCAAGTTCTTTGTCGGTAACGTAAACGCGCGGATGAACGCCTCGCAATTCAGGAAGCAAAGCAGACTTGCGCGTTCGCATCAGCTCAATCAGCGGGTGCTCGCCCTTAAGCTTCTTGCTTGCGGCGCGTTCCTGGGCCAACTCGCGCGCGTCCTGGGCGAACAAGGGCGCGAACGGAAACACAACTGGAGCGAGCAAGAGTGCGGCAGCCAACATACGCCGTCGGTATTTCTTTTGCTGATTTCTAATGATTGCCTTCCCTCGTTGCCCCAACGGGGCCGCGTCCACAGCCCAGGGTTGCCGCTTCGGCTACCCTGGGGAGAAGAATATTTTAGAGTCCCCTACCGCAACGCGGTTGCGGACGGTTGGTCGATTTCTTCAATGCAAACAACGCAACCGCTTTGCGGTTGGAATAATTTCCTTTCCGATTCCCAGGGTAGCCGAAGCGGCAACCCTGGGCTTGAAGACGCGGCCCCGTTGGGGCGGAAGCAAGCACAGGTAGTTCAGTCCATGAACATGCCGCCGTTGATCTCGATCGTCTCGCCGGCGAGATAACTGGCTGAGTCCGAGGCCAGAAAGCAAATGACCTTTGCAACTTCTGACGGCGTGCCGATCCTGCCCAACGGAATCATGCCTGCATAGGTCTTCATCATTTCTGGCGACGAAAACTGTTCGTGATAGGGAGTGTCAATCACTCCCGGCGAAACAGCGTTGACGCGCACTCCGAAAGGCCCCAACTCTTTCGCCAAGCCTTTGGTAAACGTAATCACGCCACCCTTAGCCGTTGAGTAATGGATCGAGCCGAGCGCTCCGCCGTTGCGCCCGGCGATTGAAGCGACGTTCACGATCGCACCCGTCTGCCGCGCCATCATCGAGCCCGCCACCGCCTGGCAACAGAGGAATGCACTCTTGAGATTAAGATCGATCACCTCGTCCCAACGCTCTTCGGTTAGTTCCAGAATCTTCAGGCGCTCAACCAACGATCCAGCATTGTTAACGAGGATATCGATGGGCCCGAACTGATTGACGGTCTGTTCGACAAGTGACTGGACTTCGCCCGCTCGCGTAACGTCTGCCTGAACGACGATGGCGCTGCCTCCCGCGCCGGTGATTTGTGCATGAGCCGCTTCTGCTCCCGCTTGATTGCGATGAAAATTGATCGCTACTCGAGCGCCATTCGCGGCTAGCGTCTCGGCGGTGGCGCGGCCAATTCCCGATGACGCGCCGGTGACCAGCGCTACCTTCCCTTTTAGATCGAATGAATCGCTCATTAGTCCTCGAATGATAATTACAACTTGCCACTCGTTGGTTTCGACGCGTAGCGTCGGTACGAATTTAGCCCGGCCTTTCAAGGCCGGGAGAGCGGCAAGGAAATGTTCGCGTCACGTAGTGACGCTTGAAACAACCGCGAACTCAATCGTCGCTACGCGACGAGCGCAAGCGCGAACCTGATCCCGGCGTTGAAACGCCGGGCTAAACTCGTACCGACGCTACGCGTCGAAGACAATCAGACTTCCAAAAAGTCCGTGCTACACCGCCACCTTCAACGCCACGCGCTCGATGCGACCCGAAAGCGCAAATAGAACCACAGTTCCCAAAGGCGCGAGCAAGCCGGCAACGACCAACACGGGCACATACGAAAAGTGGTCCACCACCCAACCCGTACTGAAAATAAAAATCATCGAGCCAATGCCCGCTCCGGTTCCACCCAAACCGGCAACAGAAGCAACTGCTTTGTCAGAAAAGAAATCGCTGGGCAAGGTCTGAACGTTGTTAATCCAAACTTGAAACCCGAAGAGCACTACACCAATCAACGCCAGCGCGACCATCGCATCGCGCGCAAAGGCTGCAAAGATTCCGGCAGGCATTAACAGCGCGGCTATTGCAATTACCAACTTGCGCGCGCGGTCGACACTCCAACCGCGACTGATTAAGTAACCCGACAACCAACCACCTGACAGACTGCCGGCGTCGGCAGCGACATAAGGGACCCACGCGAATAGACCAATCTTTACGAGAGAAAAACCACGCGCATCGGCAAGATACTTGGGCAGCCAACTGATATAGAGCCACCAGACCGGGTCAGTTAAAAACCTGGAGAGGACAATCGCCCAAACCTGTCGATAGCGCAGCAGCTCGCGCCATCCGAGAGGCGCAGACTGTTGGACAGTATCGGCCGCAACATCGAATTGCTGCCCCTCACGGATTAGTTGGCGCTCCTCGTCGCCTAACCATTTATGACGATCTGGCGTTTGATAAAAGACCAGCCACAACACCAACCAGGCAAAGCCAAGCGATCCTGTAACGATGAATGTCGTTTGCCAACCGTACGTCAGACTCAGCCAAACGATCAGCGGCGGCGCAACCACGGAACCGATAGCGGCTCCGCTGTTGAAGATGGCCATCCCAAACGCACGCTCGCGAATGGGAAACCACTCGGCCACCGTCTTGGCAGCACCGGGCCAGTTGCCTGCTTCGCCGAGTCCGAGAATAAAACGAAATACGCTGAGGCTTGCTAAGCCGCGTGAGAATGCATGGGCCATCGCGGCGATGGACCACACCACGATCGAATAGATAAACCCTCGTTTGGTGCCGACGCGATCGTAAAGCTTTCCCGAAAGACCCTGGCTAATCGTGTAAGCAAGGAGAAACCAGGTAATGATGCCGCCAAACTGAGTATTGGTAAGGCCAAGGTCGCGGGTGATCACCGGGGCCAGTACGGAGATGGTTAACCGATCAATGTAATTGATCAGCGTGGCGAGAAAGATCAGCCCGACGATCCACCAACGCAATCCGCGGAGCTTGAACCCGACCTCGGCGACATGTCTCAAGTTTTGCCTCACTGAGTCGAGCCTTGCTTGTTATCAAACCGCAAAGCGGTTGTGCCGTGTTTGATTCGGTGAAGCACGCGACGCAACCGCTTTGCGGTTTGATAATCATCCCGGCCTGAGTCCCAGGGTAGCCGCAGACGGCAACCCTGGGCTGGGGGACACAACCGCTGTGCGGTTAGGGTCACGTGGAAGTCCTCGACCAGGGTCAGCCTTCAGTCTCAGAAGGTAAAACGCGCGCCGAACTGGAGCTTTCGCATCGCAGAGGCGCTGGTAATAACGCCAAAGGTTGCGGAGGTCGAGCCAGCAGCAGGAACCGAGCTGCCCGGCTGGCCGAGATTCACAAAGTTGAAAACATTAGTGCCCTCGGCTCGGAGGCTGATTTTGTATCTTTCGCTCAGCCGAATGTCGCGAGTGACAGCCAGATCGACGACGTGATAACCCGGCCCGTACAGAAGGTTGCGGGCCGAGTTGCCGTCGGTGGCAACGCCGGTCACGACCTTGTTCTGCGCAAAGGCTGCCGTATTGAACCACGCTGCCGCCGTCGGATTGGCGAGGTGTGGATCGCCAACCAACTGTGCCCGGTCCGTGTTAGTTACTCCATCAAGATTGGCGTCGACGTTGCCGTTTGTGACAGTGAACGGAAGTCCGCTGCGCAACTTGATGATAGGCGAGATGCTCCAGCCGTTGATAAGCCCCCGTGCGACCCGATTCTTACCCGTGTAGAAATCAGGCCTGAAGTTCATGCTCATGCTGAAGACGTGTCGCTGGTCCGTATCGCCTGCGCCCTTGTCTTCAGAAAGTTTGCTGTAGTTTTGTGCCAATCCCTGAGTCGTGCTGTTGTAAAGCTGTACGCTGCTAAGGGTCTTGCTAAAGGTGTAGAAGGCGTTAAACGAAACGTGATGGCTCATACGCATGGCTGTGGTCAACTGCAGCCCATGGTAATTCGCACTCTGGTCCGACTGAAGGAGCAGTACGGCGCCGAACAGCGGGTTGGGCCGCCGTGCCAGTATGTTCGCTCCGGCAGCCGTGGCAGTCGGGGTCAGGACCGGATAATTGACATCACGAGCAAACGGCAGGTTGCGGCTCTCCGTCCCGACATATGCCGCTCCGACGACGAGGTCTTTAGTGAGCTGACGCTGTACAGAAACGTTCATCTGATATGTGCGCGGCCACTTGAAATCCGACGCCACCGGGAAGAGGCCGCCACCAGTGGCGAATGTCCCCTTGTAGGGAAAGGGATTGCCGCCCACGAAGGCGTTATAGGGATTGCTCAAAGAAGCTCCGAGAGGTACGCCGGCCGCATTTGTCTTTTGGTTGATATTGGTAAACGTCAATCGCGTTGAGAACGGCTGGAAGTTGGTCATGGTGTTCCACTCGTTGCCTGAAATGCTGCCGTAAAACACGCCGAACGCACCACGAAGCGACGTCTTTCCATCACCGAATATGTCCCATGCAAAGCCAATACGGGGCGAAAAATGAGTGTGGCTGGTCGGAATGCCGCCACGCTCCACACCGGGATCGCCATAGAACAAAGCCCCCACCGGCGCAGTCGGGATAACGGTAGACTTCTGGCCGGGAACGTAGTTGACAACGCGGTTTTGGGGGTCGGTCGGCGCCGTTTGCATATCCCACCGCAGACCAAGATTGAGAGTCAGGCGTGGACGAACTCTGAAATCATCCTGCGCGAAGAGCGCCGTGTACCAGCTGTTGGTGTAACCCGTTACGGGAGCGTCCTGCGAGACCGCGCTCGGAATACCGATTAGGAAATCGGCAAGCGCGTTACCAGCCGCAGCCGTCACCCCTGGGGCAACCACCCTTGCCGTTGAACCTGCATTGAAGGTGAAAACCCCGTAGTTGTTAAGCAGCGTCTGCTGGATGTCTTTGTTGAGCGAGATCTCGCCCCCCAACTTGAGCGAGTGATTGCCCTTGATCCAACTGAAAACGTCGCGTGCGGAGTAGAGGTTAGTGCCGGCCACCGGGCCGCCGATTTGTTGTCCCAGGGTAAAGTATCCCGTGACGGTAATCTGCGGCAGATTCGGCGTGCCCTGGATCGTAAACGCTGAACCCAGATCGGTGAGCGAGGTCGCGGGACTATTTATACGCCCGCCAAAATTCCGTGAGAACGTCAACCAGACCTGATTGACCTTGGCTGCGCTGATGATCCAAACGTCGCTGGCGTTAACACTATGCTGCCGCCAAGTGGAATTCTGGACGCTCCAGGGAACGTTGGGACTGCCGCCCTTGGTGGTGCTGGTCCCTCCGGTATTAAAGTAACTTACGCTCAAACGGTGTGCGTTGTTGAGTTGGTAGTCCATCTTTCCCAGATACTCGTTGGAGTTAAATGGAGTGGGAATATTGCCCTGCCATCCGGCGTTGCCATTGGGGAGGGTAACGTTGGACAGGGGAATGTAGCCGTCGATGATCTTCCTCGCGACCGGATCAATTCGGTTAGGGCAAATTACATTCGTCACTCCGTTGCAGACGAAGGGCGCGTTAGTGGCGGGATCGGTCGGCTTGGTGGCAGAGGCAGTAAAATTGCCGGCGCGCTCCAGCGCGGTGGGAACGCGGGCGCCACTCAGAAATGAACTCGTTATCTGGCGCAGGCCCGAGTAGGAGAAGAAGAAGAAGGCCTTGTCTTGCTTGATGGGGCCGCCGATTGTGCCGCCAAACTGGTTGCGATGAAAGGGGGCGCGCGTAAGTTGAGAGCCCCAGTCATTGGCATTGAAAACCGTGTTACGGACGAACTCGAAGAGCGACCCGTGGAACTTGTTGGTGCCGTTCTTGGTGATCACATTGATGATGCCGCTGGCATAACGGCCATACTCCGCGTTGTAGCTGTTGGTCTGAACCCGGAATTCCTGGATAGCATCCGGGTTAGGCAAAATGTTACCGGTGTTGCGCAGGTTGGTCATGTTTACGCCGCCGTCCAGATAGTAGTTCACTGAGCCGGTGCCGCCGTCGGTGCCGCCGTTGATCAGTGTTCGCTGTTCCGGATAACCAAGGATGAATGTACTTGTGCCGGTGGACGCCGTGGCTACTCCGTTATTGTTAGACTGCACGCCGGGTGTCAGATCCAGCAGCGTGAAAACATTGCGCTCGACCAGCGGAAGACTCGCAATATCAGCCGCCTGAATGGTTGTCCCGATCTCGGCAGTGCTGGTGTTGATCGTGGCTTGCGTCTCGGTGACGGTGACGGTCTCGGTGACCTGTCCAACGGTGAGCGCGACATCGACGCGCGCAGTTTCGTTGATCTGCAGGACGATGCCGCTAATGTAGGCCTTCTTAAAGCCGGAGCTGGTGACTTCAAGAACGTAGTTGCCTACTGGAAGAAATTCGATCCGGTACGTGCCGTCGTCACCGGACATCACCGTGCGAGCCAAGCCGGTATCGACATTGCGCGCGGTGACTTCGGCAGCGGGCATGCTGGCACCGCCCGGGTCGGTGACGGTACCAACCATCGTGGCGGTTGTGCCTTGCGCGGCGGCTGTTAGGGGAATGGCGAGCAGCAATGCGAAGACGGCAAACCGGATCTTCCAGACACCAAAGTTTCTTATGCTCAACATGTCAGCGACCTCCAATTAGAATTCAAAACGAAAAAGCAACTTGATCCTGCGCCGTTGGCAATCAAGAGATCGTCAACGGCCGTGCGCCCCGCTTGCTGTGTTCTAGCCCCGAGTTTTTCCCACTTAAGCGACGCGTGGCGCGGCAAAAGTCGGCGCCGCAATCAGCGCTGCCGCTCCGCGCAATCGAGGGTATTCCTGCGCCGGAGTGATTCGCAGCGGCGTGCGTGATGCCGCTTCGGTCAGGGCGCGTTCGACCATGGCCGATCGCACTGTCTCTTCAATCAAATCCCAGGCGTTTGTAATTTCTCCCGCCAGGTAAATAGCATCCGGATTGATAATGTTGACGATCGTCGCGAGTCCCAGGCCCAGGAATCGGCCACTCGCTCGAATCGCGGACAACGCTTTCGCGTCGCCGGTTCGCGCGCGCGAGATCAGGTCCAGCACGGTGAAGGAGTTTTTTTCCATCTCCTTCATATGTTTTGGACTGAGTTGGGACAAATTCCATCCAAAGTAACGGGCCAGGGTAGCGAGATTGGATGTGTAGGCTTCCCAACATCCATTTGCGCCGCACATACAACGCGGTCCATCGAGATCGATTGGCATGTGTCCAAACTCGCCGGCAATATGATCGCGCCCCCGAATCAGTTCCCCGTTCATTACGATTCCAGTGCCAACGCCGTCGGACACACTCACGTAAACGAAGCTTTGGCCTGCCGTCTCGGCTTTTTCCAGCCACAGTTGCGCCAGCGCGCAGGCTCGTCCCGAGTTCTCAACGTGAACGGGCAAGTCTGTAGCGGCCGCAATCTTTGAGCGAATATCGACCCCGCGCCAACCCAATGCCGGCGCGTTCAGAACTCTTCCAGTTCGCTGGTCAACCATGCCGGGAACTACGACGCCGATACCCTCGCAGACCGCACCGGCGCCGAGCCCTTTCAACATTTTCTTGACGCGACGGGCCAAGTCTTTTGTAAAGTCCGGTACCGAAAAGACCGTATCGTAAATTTCTATGCCCAGTTGCCGGCCGGAAAAGTCGCACAGCATTAAATAGGTTTTGGTGAATCTAATGTCGACAGCAATCGCCAGGCGATCCTTAGTTCGAACGTGTAAAAAAGTAGGTTTGCGTCCGCGCGCCGCCTCGCCGGTAGCACCTTCGTAGATCAACTCCTGCACGATCAATTCCTGGACCAGCACACTAACGACGCCGCGCGTCATCTTCATGTGCCGGGCAAGATCGGCACGGGAAATAGGTTGACGTTCGCGGATGACGTTGAGCGCAATACGGCGATTGATATCGCGCGCCGTGGTGCGAGTGGCAATACTAAAATTTGTGGTGTTTATTTTACGCATGGCCGGAGGACATATTGTTCGGCGCGCGAACAATATGCCTGAGCCGGATTCTTGTCAAGGGTTTTTTTAAAAATATTTTGGGCGGGCTTAAAGCAGGAGCAGACGGCAGGAGCAGTCAGCAGGACAGACCGGCGGCGCGAGCGGATAGCAAAACTTTGCCCTGGACTTGCGAGCCCCCTGCTGCCGACTGCCACTGCCGACTGCCCCCTGCCGGCCGCCGCCTGCCGGCCGCTCTGCCGCCTGCCCCTGCCGACTGCTCCTGCCGTCTGCTCCTGCCGACTGCTCCTGCCGTCTGCTCTGCCGTCCGCTCTGCCGTCTGCTCCTGCCGTCTGCTGCTGCCGACTGCCGCTGCCGACCGCCGCCTGCCGTCCGCTGCTGCCGGCTGCCGCTGCCGACCGCCGCTGCCGTCTGCTTCAGTAATTTGTTGACTATCCTTCCGGATTGGTTTAGAAAAACTCTTCCCCCTGTCACACGTTCCGTTAGCTGCAACGAGCAGGCGCTTCATTAACAGAAGAGGTTGCGAAAATGGGCCAGGTCAGACGGATAGGCGTTGGATTCACTTGGGTTTCGCTTGTCGCGCTCGCGTTAATCGCTTCTCCTGCCGGCCGGACTGCGGACCACCAATCAAATCGCCGGAGCGCAACCCTGATCGTCGCGTCACCCTCCGTGCCTGCTTTGATCGCCGACTATCACGGCTTCATGACGGATTCATCCAAGCCCGCTGAGAACCTCTATCCCACCAATTCGGGTGGAATTCGCGAGCAAGTTCCAAGGAAATACGCTGCCCGTTACCAGCATTGGAAGCAGGAGTTTCTTGCAACCCTGACTGGCCGGCAGGAATGGGCTTTCTACCAGAACAATCCGAACTTCACCTTGACCGTCGTCATAACTGGTGACAATCCTGAGGGCGGAAACACGAGTAACTACGAATGGAACGGAGACGGAAAATTAGTCGCCGCGACCATTACACTTGGTTGTCGCCTTAATGAAGGCGTTCCGAACCCAGTTTATTTTCCGGTGATGAATTCGCTGTTGCCCAGCGAAACAACTCGCACCATCAGCGGAGAGACTCTGGCGGCGACCAAGATTGCCCATGAGTTCGGCCACGTAAACCGAACAGCCAGGACTGACCCTGTTCTCTATCAACTCCAGCTTGAATTGATGCCTCAGTACAATGAAATTCTTTTGACTAACGGGCGCGATACCAACGATCCGCGTTTGATCGAGTTAGCCCAAAGAATGGGAGCAACGCCAGTCGAAATTTGGGAAGATCGTGAATACTGGGGCGAGACAAATGCCATGCTTTATCTTCGCGATCGATTCGCCGACAACGGCTTTCGCTGCGTGCTCTTTAATAGAATTAAGCGCAGTGTCGATTTGTACGCCAGGAGTTATGAAGAGCGCTTCCTTACCATAGCGGAATCGACCCCACCGCCTCGTTGTGGCTGGTAGGTCGTCGACGCTAATCCTAAAACGTCAACCCGAAACCGTATTTGAAGAGCGGATCATAGTCCGCATCTCCGACGTTAATCGGAATTTGGGCCATGGACCGCGGCCAACTAAACGAAAGCTTGCCCGTCGGGCGATAATCGCCGAACAGTACATCAGCAACTCCGTCGCCTTCAGTTCCCGGTAACCAGGCGGCGATGAAACTGTCGCATTGTCGCAGCGTCTCGTTGATGATCATTGGCCGGCCGGAAAGCAGCACGACGACAACTGGAATTCCAGCCTGCTTCATATTATTGACAGCAGCCACATCTTCAGCACTGAGCGTCAGATCGTCTTTGTCTCCGCGACCTTCGGCGTACGGTGTCTCGCCGATGACTACGATCCCGACGTCCGCGCCCTTTGCGGCGGCGCCATCTTTCGAGAATGTAACTTTTGTGGCCGGCGAAACAGTCTTTTGAATCGCCTTGAGAATAGTGGTGCCGCCGCTGGTTATGTCTCCGCTCTTTCCCTGCCAGTCGATCGTCCAACCACCACACTGGTTACCAATATCGTCAGCGCTCTTGCCGCCAACGTGAATGCGCGCGAGTCGCTTTGAAAGTGGCAAAGTATTTTTCTCGTTCTTGAGAAGGACCAACGATTGACGCACACATTCGCGCGCAACCTGCCGGTGTTCTGCCGAACCAAAGTTCCGGTGCAAGCTCCGGTCGGCCAGCGGAGATCTGTTCTGGTCCATCAATCCCAATGCAAATTTTACCCGCAGAATGCGCGTGACTGCATCGTCTATTCGCGTCAACGGCACTTTGTTTTCTTTAACAAGTTCCAGCAACAAATTTATGAACCGGACATAGTCGGTTGGCTCCATCGCCATATCCATTCCCGCGTTGATCGAGATCTCAATTGCACGTTTGAAGTCCGGGGTTATTTGACCGATCGCCCGGTAGTCAGAAATCAGAAAACCTTCAAACCCCAACTCGTCTTTAAGAATCTCGGTGAGGAGTCTCTTACTGCCGGAGACTTTTACTCCATTCCAACTGCTGTACGACGGCATGATGGAACCGACTCCGGCTTTGACGGTGCTGAGGTAGCCCTGCAGGTGGATTCGCCGCAACTCGGCTTCGCTTAATCGTGTATCGCCCTGGTCCAGCAGGCGCTTTTTGTCGGGATTAAGAAAACCAGCGGTGCCGATCGTCGTGCCACCGTCGCCTACAAAATGCTTGGCACAAGCCAACACGCTCAATGGGTTGCTCAGATCGTTTCGCTGCAAACCGCGAACAGCCGCTGCTCCCAAAACCTCGGCCAGTTCCGGCGTCTCGCCAAAACCTTCGTAGGTTCTGCCCCATCTTTCATCGCGCGGAACGGTCACACAAGGAGCAAAGGTCCAGTTAATACCGGTGGCGCGAACTTCTTCCGCAGTGATGCGCGCGGCCTCTTCCACCAACCGCGGGTTCCGCGTGCAGCCCAAGCCGATATTGTGTGGAAACACTACCGCGCCGAGCACATTGTTATGTCCATGAACGGCATCGACACCGTGCAGCAAAGGAATTGCCAAACGAGTTTTTAATGCATGCGCCTGGTAACCGTCATACATATCGGTCCATGCATCCAAGCTGTTTCCGGCTTTGGGATCGGAGCTACCACCGTTTAGGAGCGACCCCAGAAAATACTTTTCAATTTCCGTGGCATCCTTGAGAGCTTCCTGTTCCGCTTGGGTCATCTGGCCGATCTTTTCTTCCAGCGTCATCCTGGCAAGTAGTTCACGAACTCTTCCATCGAACGACGACAAGCGCTTTTGCCCAGCTTTCCCTCTCGCCGATTTCCCTTTCGCCGCAGTCGAACCCAACTCCAAACCAGCAACGGCGCAGCGGCCCAAGAGGGTCAACCCGGCAGCAAGCGCTGACGACTCGATGAAACGGCGGCGAGTGGTTTTCGTTTTCATGGGTTTGCTCGAGTGACAGTTACTTCAGCAGCAGGTTTCTGACTTAGCGATCACCACGTTAGAGGGTCGATACCATAAGCCCAACTTCTAAGTCCGTCAAATCAGTTTTCTCTGTGCGTCCTTTGTGTTCTTTGTGGCTCTGTGGTGAGCGACGATTAATGTGAATATCCACGACAGAGACACAGAGAACACGGAGAACGCACAGAGAGATTTTTTCATTGATGTTTTCCATTCAAACTCTGTAAGCTGAGGCCCTTGAGAGAATGATTAAAGAATACCGAGACTCGTGGTTGGGAAGGGTGGTTTACCCCCGCTCGTGGAATGCCACTCAATCTTGAGCGGGCGCAAGCCGCCCTTCCCAACCATGAGACACCAAGCTCGCAAGCTATCTCTGAGTTTGAAACATTTCTCGGTGCCGTATTCTTTGACCCACAAGGCAAATAGATGAGTACCATCCCACCAGTTCCGCTTCTTGAAATGCGCGGGATCACCAAGACCTTCCCCGGTGTTCGCGCGCTGGATGGAGTGTCGTTCGATCTTTATCCCGACGAGCTACATGCGTTGGTCGGCGAGAATGGCGCCGGGAAATCAACGCTGATGAAGATTCTCGGCGGCGTGTATCCGTATCCCGAGTACGGTGGCGAGATTGCAATTGGGAATAGAGTGCAACGGTTCGGCAGCGTTCGAGACGCGGAACACGCGGGCATCGCGGTTATCTTCCAGGAACTATCGCTGGTGAAAGAGATGACCGTCGGCGAAAATATTTTTCTCGGTCGCGAGCCCACCCGGCTGGGCGTGATTCGTTGGGAGGAGTTGTATAGCCGTGCGCAGCGGTTGCTTCAGGATTTGCATCTGCCCATAGACCCGCACCTGCCCGTTAGCAATTTGGGTATAGGCCAACAGCAATTAGTCGAGATTGCCAAGGCGCTCTCGCATGAAGCGCGCATTCTGGTGCTTGACGAACCAACGGCGGCTTTGACAGGCGCCGAAGTCGAAACTTTATTTGGCATTCTCAATCAATTGCGCGCGCGCGGCGTCGGGATGATTTACATCTCGCACAAACTTGACGAAGTATTTCGCATGAGCAATCGGATTTCCGTGCTGCGCGATGGACGAACCGTCGCCATGAACAAAACGACCGGCCTCAACGAGGCGCAGGTAATCAAACAGATGGTGGGACGCGAAGTTGGGGACGTCTATCCCACGGTCGATCACGCGCACGGCGAAGTAGTTTTTGAGGTGCGCAACATGACAGTCGCGGATCCGGCCGTACCCGGCAAAAAACTGATCGACAATCTCAGTTTCTCCGTGCGCCGCGGCGAAGTGTTGGGCATCGCCGGATTGATGGGTGCCGGTCGCAGTGATTTGTTGATGGGAATCTTTGGCGCGCATGCCGGCCGCGTCTCCGGAGAGATTAGAATTGCCGGCCGGCAGGTGCGTATTGCCAACCCGGCGGAGGCGATCAAGCAAGGCATTGGTTTTGTCACTGAGGATCGGAAACGCTTCGGGCTGGTGTTGGACCAGACAATACTAAATAACATGACCCTCGCTGCGCTGAAACGGATTTCAGGACGCTTTGTGGCGGACGTTGATGCTGAGGCGGCTGCCGGAGGTCGGGCCATGAAGGACTTGCGTGTGAAAGCAAAGTCGGTTTTCACAATTGCCGGCACTCTCTCAGGCGGCAATCAGCAAAAGGTGGTGCTGGCCAAATGGCTGCTGACGAATCCGCGAGTTCTATTTCTCGATGAACCGACGCGCGGTATCGACGTGGGCGCCAAACAGGAAATCTACGCCGAGATAAATCGGCTGGCAAAATCCGGACTGGCAATTGTGCTGGTGTCGTCTGAACTGCCCGAAGTGCTGGGCCTGTCTGACCGGCTGATGGTGCTGCGTGAAGGACGTCTGACCGGAGAGTTTACGCGCGCCGAAGCAACACCAGAGAAAGTGATGGCCAGCGCTACCGGACAAGCACAACACGCAGCGTGAGTGAGATTGGTGACAATCAAAACCGTTTTGATTTGAATTGAGCACAGAGAAAACTGAACCGCCGACTGCGAGACGCTCACGGTCAAACGCGTCCGAACGATAGATCAAAATCCATGGCTAACAAAATAAACGAGACCGGTCGCGAGACTCCGCCCACGAATGCAGATCTAACCTCGACTCCCCAGACCGCGGCAGTCGTTGGGCAAACAAAGATTGGCAAGTTCAAAATTCCAACCGAAACTTTGCGCGCCTACACGATGGTGTTTGCCCTAATCGCAATCTGGGTTTTCTTTCACTACTCAACCGATCGGATCTTTTTTGAGCCACGCAACTTCTCGAACTTGATGCGACAGACTTCGGTAACCGGAGTGCTCGCCGTCGGCATGTTGATGGTAATTGTCACCGGACACATCGACCTGTCGGTCGGATCGATTGTCGGACTGGCGGGCGGTATCGCGGCGATTGCGCAGGGCTGGTTGGGCTGGGGACTTGTCCCATCATTGGCAGCGGGAATCGCCGTTGGTGTAGCAATCGGCGCAAGTCAGGGCGCGTTGACTGCGTATTTAAACATTCCCGCATTCATCGTCACACTCGGTGGCTTGCTGGCCTGGCGCGGTGTGATTTTGGGTGTGAGCCGCGGCGCGACCATTCCCATACGACTGCCTGCCTTTAAGTCCATCGGACAAGATTATGTTGGGCCGATGGCCGGATGGGTGCTCGCTGCCTTAGCGGTGGCGGCTGTTATTTGGATGAGTATCGCAGGAAACCGCGCACGACGACGACACGGTCTCGATGCGCCGGGAAAGGTTGCGACGATCGCGCGAGTCGTAATTCCCTGCGCGGTGATCGTGGGATTCATCTTCATGATGAACTCGTATGAATTGGCGCCCGGCGTGTATGCCGGCATTCCGATTCCGGTTTTGATTCTGCTCGTCGTGGCGCTGGCGGGTGCCTTCCTCACTCAGAATACAACCTTTGGTCGCTACCTTTACGCCATCGGCGGTAATCCCGATGCCGCCCGGCTGTCGGGAATAAATATCCGAAAGCATGTGCTCGCGGTCTTCGCGATTATGGGCGCCTTGAGTGGCGTGGCGGCGATCATCTATACGGCGCGCGTCGGCAGCGCGTCGCCTGATGCGGGTCAGTTGCTGGAGCTCGACGCAATCGCCGCGTGCGTGATTGGCGGCACGAGCCTGATGGGCGGACGCGGAACTGTCTTTGGAGCGCTACTCGGCGCGCTGATCATGGCGAGCCTCGACAATGGCATGTCACTCAAGAACGTCGAGCCCTACATGCAAAATATTATTAAGGGCGCGATTCTGGTGGCTGCGGTTGGTCTGGACATGGCTGGTAGAAAACGCGGCTGACAGTCAAATCGATTCATACTGCTCGATCAAAGATTCGCACTTTCCGTTGGATCTTAATTTCAGTTTTCAGAGAATTCCGCCAATCATTTTCCAGATAAAAGGTGCTCGCGATCATTCGGAGCTAACTTTGGAATTCTTGACTCAGCGGCTTTAAATTTCTGATCCTGGTAATGCGAAGCAGCCCGACGCATTACAGGATAAAACAATTTCGCTTCGAAGCCGCCGATCTGTTGATAGGTCCACTTTTGATCTCCCATTGCGTACGGGTAGAGATACTCAAGCGCGCCGCGAATCCCCCGTTCATCCTTTGTTTGGTAGTTCCACAAATCTACGCCGACGTTTTCCGCCAACCGCGCCAGTTGCATCAGTCCATCCAGGTTCATGTTGCTGTAACTCCAGGCTTTGGTTCGCCTCAGCTCCAGCGGCTGACGACCGTCTGGTTCGATTTGCAGAGCGATTCGTTTCTCTTTAGCCGCTTCCGCGATCTGCTTTGCCAAATCGTTCCGGCGAACAAACAGCGCAAACGACATCGATTGAACGTCATAAAAAGTGCCGTGATTATTCTTCGCGGCATTTTCCTCGCGGCCGTTCTTGCTTTCCTGCATCCACTGCAAAAACTTACCGAACCAGGCTTCAACTCCTTTCTGATCTGCAGCCGTCCAGGACTTTGATCCGGCCAGCAAGCCAATTGCATCAACTGTGTTCGCCAAGCCGCGTGTTTCGATGAGCCCTATCCCACGCCCGGTGTTGACGCCCGGAATAGACTGCGCGTATTCCAGGTTTGGATTCATGCGCGTCGCCGGATCAAGAAACCAGGCGCGCAATAACTGCGTCGCTTTCGCCGCGTACTCTTCATCTTCTTTGAAGTAGTAGGCCAGCGAGAGCGTGCGGACGCCGGCTGCCATCTGGTCGAGAGCGAGATGATCGGTAATCTTGTTGATCTCAGGGTTCCGTTCGCCATCGCGGTTGATGTATGGCAGTCCGTCAGGTTTATTCGGGTTGGGCCAGAAGTAAGGCGCCTGACTCAGGTAGTCATGCTTGTCGCCGCTTAGTGGCGTGGCGGTTTTGGTAACCACCGATGAGGGCTTCTGCTGCATGGCCCGGCGCGCGTCAGTTTCGAGTTCTACAAGCGCCGCGGCGAGAGTTGGATCACGCGAATGAACGCGACGCTTCGTCTCCGCCAGCTTTGGACCATCGAGTAGAAAGACTCGCGACGCTGCGATTCTGGCCTGGCCGTTTACTATCGAAGTCAGTCCCGCCATGGCGAGCAAAATGAAGCATGAACTGAGCAACGCTTGTATGATTTTCATGGAATAGATTAGATTCCCTTGCGTTAGGTTGTTGTTGGCAGTTAATTCCGATTACGCGCTTGGGTCAAGTCTGTGAGCTTTGTCATTCTACAATCGTAGCGCTAAACCTTATCTGATCCAGGGATGAGCCGTTGTGGCATGGAGTCAGTACCGCCTGCGGTGGCGGGTGGGTTTCATGATTGCCAATCTGCGATTCCGATTGCCGATTGCTTTCGTCACTGGCGACCAATTGACTACTAGCAATTGTCATTTGGCACTGCCAAGAAGCCGCCCGCTACCGCGAGGTGGTACTGACCTCATGTCACTGCGTCGAACATATTGAAACAGCATTCGATAATCGTGAGATTACTCAAACTGAATCATCACCCTGGTTCGCAAAGCTTAACTGTCGGATGCGTTGGGTGTAGGTTATCTGTAATGAATACGTGAATCGAGACCAACAGAGAATGCCATATCAAGCTTTTGATCTAACCAACAAAACAGCGGTCGTCATTGGCGGCACCTCCGGAATTGGCCGCGCGATAGCCCACGGTTTGGCGGAAGCCGGCGCGGACGTGGTGCCAAGTTCGCGGCGTCTTGAACAGGTCAAAGAGGCCGCGGCGGAAATTCGCGCGCTCGACCGGCGTTCATTGGAAGTTGTTTCAGACGTCAGCGATCGTGCTTCATTAAACGAACTCCTGAACAAGTGCGTTAGCGAATTCGGCAAGGTCGACATTCTCGTCAATTCAGCGGGCAAGACGAAACGCACGCCGACTGTCGAAGTCAGCGACGAAGAATGGACTGACATTCTCAACACCAACGTGACCGGCACGTTGCGCGCCTGTCAGGTCTTTGGCCGGCACATGCTCGAGCGCAACTATGGTCGCATCATAAACATCGCATCGCTTACATCTTTTGTGGCGCTCTATGAAGTCGCGGCCTACTCCGCCAGCAAAGCTGCGGTCGCAATGCTTACAAAATCACTCGCTATTGAATGGGCCGCGCGCGGCGTGAATGTTAATGCGATCGCTCCCGGAGTTTTCCGCACGGCGTTGAATGAAAAGTTGCTGGATGGCAGCGAACGCGGTAAAGAATTCCTGTTGCGCACGCCAATGAAACGATTTGGCAAAGTCGAAGAGTTGGCCGGCGCGGCGGTCTTTCTCGCTTCAGACGCAGCCAGTTTTATCACCGGCGAAATCCTGGTGGTGGACGGCGGGTTTCTCGCGAGCGGCGTTAATCAATGATTCGCCGGATTTTTGATAGGAATGTGGTTTTTCCCTAGTGAGTCTATATGCATCGTGGGTCGACCAAATACAGAACCGGGAGCAGTAGCGACCGGGTCGGGCTTGCGATAGATAATCTGTCATTTATTATCAACTGCCGAGAACGCTCGCTTTCAATCACGATGAACTCATCGCTGCGCAGACCCGGTCGCTACCGCTCCCGGTTCTGTATTCCCCGACCCACGAAGGTAGAACGGGAATCAGCAATTCGAACAAAATGAGTAGCGCAATATTGGAAAAAACAGTTGGGCGCGGCGCGGCGACACTTTCACTCTCAGCGGAAGAGTTGCGCGCGATTGTCAGCGAAGCGCTTGTGGATATTGGACCAGGCGAACGCGTGCTCGCGATCGTTCCCGACAAAACGCGCGACGACAATACCGATCAGTTAGTTCCCTTTGCGGCGGAAATACTCGCACAGAAAAAGGTTGAACGTTTCGATGCGGTGATCGCACAGGGTACTCACGGGCCGATGAGTGAACCTGAGAAGCGCGAGAAGATTGGCTGGAGCAAAATCTCGCCGGACAATATCGGCACTATCTTCGATCATCGCTGGGATCGCGACGACGAGTTGGTCACCATCGGTGAATTGAGCGCTGCGCGTATCGCTGACTTAACCGATGGATTGATGAGCGAAGCAGTCCAGGTACGAATCAATGCTCTGCTCACGCCCGGAAGGTATGACACGGTCCTGGTATTTGGCGCGACAATGCCGCACGAAGTGGCAGGTTTCGCAGGTGGCGCAAAATATTTCTTTCCCGGCATCGCCGGTCCTGAGTTAACCCATTTAACTCATTGGCTGGGGGCCCTGGCCACAATTGAAAATGTAATCGGTCGCATCGAGACTCCAACGCGGCGCGTGATCGAAGCGGCGGCAGCATTCGTTTCTCCCAGAATAATCTCATTTACATCGGTTTCAACCCGCAACAGCGAGGGATTGCAAACGCACGCGCTTTTCGCCGGAGATATTTTCGAAGCCTTCCGTCGCGCCGCCGAAGTCAGCGGCCAGGTTCATATCAAACGTATTGGCAGAAAGTACAAGCGCGTGGTCGCGCTGCTCGATCGCCATTATGACGAACTGTGGGTGGGAGGCAAGGCTAGTTACAAGCTGGGCAGCATCATCGAAGAGGGTGGCGAGCTCATCATCTATGCGCCACAACTCAAGCAGCTTTCCGCGACACATGGTCACTTGATCGAAAAGTATGGATACGCGCCGCTTGAACAAGTGCGCGAAATGGTGGCGGGTTCGGATGAGTTGCGCGCGAATCTTTGCGTGGCCGCGCATCTGGCCCATGTCAGTTACGGCAGCGCCCGCAATGCCGCCGGAAAACTTACGCCTCGGTATCGGATCACTCTCGCCTCGGCAGTTGCCGAAGCCGCTTGTCACAGAGTCAACCTCGGCTACCTCGATCACCGGCAATTCATCCTCGAAGACTACCAAAGCGACAGTGAAACCCTGGTAGTCGAAGACGCAGGGCGCGACCTCTACCTGGTTTAGGTCGGATTCAGTCGTTCATCGTATCAGTAAGGAACCCACCCGCTACCGCAGGCGGTACTGACTTCATGCCACAAAGAGTTCTCAATCCAAGACTAGTTAGTGCCCTTCTGCTTAGCAGGTGGGTCTTCCGAGTAGGCACGGTGCTCACGGTAATGAGTCAGTACCGCCTGCGGTAGCCGGTGGGTTCTGATCGTTTTCTTTGATCGACACCAAGTGTGTACCCAAAGGGATGAACTATTATTCCAGTTGGCTGTCGCGAAATAACGTGCTATAAGTCACACTGAAGTTGGAACAGATCCGAAGGTTGACAGTCCCGCCCCGCTAGTCTCCATCCCGAAAGAAAACCAGATGAAAAAATTAGCAGCGTCGTGTCTCTTTGTCTTATTGGGCGTCTTACTGTTCGTGTTACCAATCGCAACCAGGCGAAGTCATGCCGCGATTGCCGCCGCCGATCTGTCGATCACCAAGGTTGATAGTCCCGATCCCGTAAACACGGGAGCGAATCTGACCTACACGATCACCGTGACGAACAACGGGCCGGATCCGGCAGTCAATGCTTCATGGACCGACACGTTGCCGGCAGGAACAAGTTTCGCCGCCCTGGCCGATGTGGCGGGATGGTCATGCACTGCGCCCGCGCCCGGTGATAGCGGCACGGTTTCATGCTCAAACCCTTCGTTCGCCGTCGGCAGCGCCGTTTTCACACTGGCCGTAGCGGTGGCTCCAAATGTTGCGGCCGGCACGATTCTCAGCAATACAGCGACTGTTACCTCGAGCACTGCTGATGGAACTCCAAGCAACAACAGCGGTACGGCCACTACGACGGTGCTCTCGCCGGCCAACGTCACTGGCACTAAGGGCCGATCAGGAGGCAGTACTCCCGGCTCAACTCTTAGTTATCTAATAATACTTTCGAACAACAGCGACTCAGACCAGCAGGATAACCCGGGGAATGAGTTCACCGATGTGCTTCCGGCCGATTTGACGCTTTTGTCGTCCAGCGCCAGCAGCGGAACGGCGACCGCCAATACCGGCACAAATACAGTTACCTGGAATGGGATCGTTCCGGCGCAGGATTCGGTGACCATTACTATCGACGCGACGATCAAGACTGGCACTGAAGATCACACAATCGCGAACCAGGGTACGATCAGTTATGACGCGGATGGAAACGGAACTAACGAGGCGTCGGCTTCGACGAATGTGGACAGTTTTGTAGTAGGCGCGGCACCGCTGAATGCAGATCTGAGCGTGACGAAGACTGCCCCTGATACGTCGCCTGCTGATTCCGACGTCAGCTACACAATTTCGGTGGTTAACGGCGGACCCGATACGGCCACGACTGCCACCTTGACCGATACGCTTCCAGGAGACATGACATTCGTCTCGCTGACACAACCAAGCGGATGGAGTTGTAATTCGTTGACGCCGGGTTCCGGAGGCACGCTCACCTGCTCGCGAGACCTTCCGGCTGGAAGTGGAGCACAAGTCTTTACTCTGGTTGGGCACATACCGTCGGGAACTTCGGACGGAACGTTCTATAACAACATGGCCAGCGTCGGCACGACGGCGACCGATTCAACTTCGGAGAACGATGTTGCCACGGCCGGAACTACAGTCACCTGCGCAACCGATCCGATTGTAACGACGAACGCGGATAGCGGTGCAGGTTCTTTAAGAAAAGCGATTCAGGATGCTTGTGCCGGTAGTACGATCACTTTTGATATGACGCCGGGTCATGTCGTGAGCCCAATTACTTTGACCAGCGGCGAGTTGTTGATTGATAAGAATCTGACAATTCAGGGACCGGGTGCGAACCTGCTGACGGTGCAACGCAGCACCGCAGGCGGCACTCCCAACTTCCGCATCTTCGATATTGCCAGCAGCTTTACCGTGAACATCTCTGCGCTCACGATCTCAAACGGAAATTTGAACGGTGCTGTGATACCAGCGGCCGGTTCTGACAAGAATGCGAGTGTTACTCCAAACATTTTCGTCGTGGTTCCGGGCGGCGGCATTCTCAACTCAGGGACGCTTGTATTGAAGAGCATTGCCGTCAACCGTAACAGTGCGGATCGAGCCGGTGGAATTTTTAACAGCGGAACATTGACTCTGGCCAACAGCACCGTGAGCGGTAACATTGCAACCGCTTTTGGAGGCGGGGTCGTCAGTTCAGGCGCGACGACGATCATCAATACCACGTCGAGTGGAAATGCCACCGGCGGTCAGGGCGGGGGAGTTTATAACGACACAAGTGGCACGCTAACTTTGGTCGATGCCACAATCACGAACAATCGTTCAGATTCAGACAACAGCGGTGCTGAGCAGGGCGGCGGTATTTTCCGCAACGGCGGCACAGTGATTTTGAAGAATACGATTGCGGCCGGGAACTTCCGCGGCACTGGCTCGACTCGTGACGATGTCAGCGGCGCGTTTGATGCTTCCAGTTCGTTCAACTTGATCGGCGACGGCACGAACATGAGCGGCATCAGCAACGGCAACAGCGGCAATCAAGTTGGATCGGCCGGCTCGCCAATCAACGCGATGCTCGGTGTCCTGGCTGCGAACGGCGGGCCGACTCAGACGCATTTGTTATTGCCAGGCAGTCCGGCCATCAATACTGGCAGCAATGCAAACTTGCCTGCGGACACTTTTGATCTGGACGGCGACAGCGACACGGCCGAGCCGCTGCCGGTAGATCAGCGCGGGTTCGCGCGAATCGTGAGTAGCACTGTTGATATCGGGGCCGTCGAAGTTAACTTTGCTATCAGTGCGACCGCCGGAACACCGCAGGCCGCGAACGTTAATGCTGCGTTTGCGACGGCGCTGCAGGCGACAGTCACAGAATCAGGCAATCTGCAAAGTGGTGTCTCAGTAACTTTCACGGCGCCAGGAAGCGGAGCCAGCGGCACGTTCACGGGTGGTTCCACAACCGCTGTCGTGTCCACCAACGTTAGCGGCGTAGCAACTGCGCCAACGTTCACGGCTAATTCTACAGGCGGCACATACAATGTGGTCGCCAGCATCGGCACAGGTCTACCCACCGCAACCTTCGCCTTAACCAACAACAAGCTAAATCAAACCATTACGTTTGGAGCGCTCGCATCCAGGACTTTCGGCGACGCTGACTTTAGTGTTTCTGCGACAGCTTCATCAGGTTTGGCCGTGAGCCTAAGCGCAAGCGGTAATTGCACGGTGACTAGTCCTTCACCGGGCACAGTTCATATCACCGGCGCCGGCTCTTGCACCATCACTGCATCGCAGGGCGGCAACGCAACTTACAATGCAGCGACTAACGTGCAGCAAACGTTTACGATCGCGAAAGCAGCAACAGTTACCGCAGTCTCTTCGTCTGCCAATCCAGCGAACGTCGGACAAAACGTAAGCTTCACCGCGACGGTTACCTCAACCGCCGGCACGCCGACCGGAACTGTGCAGTTCAAGGATGGCGGCACGAACCTCGGTGCGCCGCAGGCACTGAGCGGCAGCGGCAATGCCACTTTCTCGACGTCGTCGCTGGTTGCCGGCGTTCACACCATCACGGCCGATTACAGTGGAGACAGTAATTTCCTGACCAGCACCGGCACGCGCAGCCAACAAGTCGGAACCATCATCAGTTTCAGCTCGCCAACTTACAGCACCAGCGAGGGTGCGAGCTTTGCGACGATTACTGTGCAGCGCAGTGGCGACCTGTCTCAGGCAGTGAGTGTCGATTATTCGACGCCTGATGACAGCAGTGCAATGACCGTGCTTCCCTGCTCGACTGCCAACGGAGTTGCTGCTTCGCGATGTGATTTCGAAACCGCGCTTGGCACGCTGCGATTCGCCGCGGGCGACGGCGCCGCCAAGACTTTCATCGTCCTGATCAATCAGGACAATTTTGTCGAAGGCCCGGAAACATTGACGCTCACTTTGTCGAACCTGACCGGAGGCGCAGGTTTCCCGACGCCGGGAGCGACAACTTTGACGGCGACGTTAACCATCACCGACGATGTGACTGAGCCGGCCACGAACCCCATCGATGACACCGATACGTTTGTGCGTCAGCAGTATCGAGACTTTCTTAATCGCGAGCCTGATGCTACGGGCCTGGCGTTTTGGAAGGACAACATCGATAAGTGCAACGATCCGGCGCGGCGTCCGGCGGGATTGACGGTGGCGCGCTGCATTGAAGTCCAGCGT
>DNND01000064.1:48493-53310 GCA_003488005.1 Blastocatellia bacterium
GCATTGAAGTCCAGCGTATCAATACGTCGGCAGCGTTCTTCCTTTCCATCGAGTTTCAGGAAACCGGCTTCTATGTCGAGCGTATTTACAAGACTGGTTTTAGCGACCTCAGTCCGCCGGCAGTCCCGGTGCCGGTGAGATTCACCAACTTCCTGCGCGACACTCAGGAAATCGCAGCCGGCGTGATCGTGGGCCAGGGCAATTGGCAGGCGCAAATCGATAGCAACAAGAGTGCGTTTGCGCTGTCATTCGTGCAGCGGGCCGCGTTCCTATCCCGTTATCCGGGAGCGACCAGCGCAAGCGATTTCGTTGATTCGTTGAATGCGAATGCGGGCAGCGTGCTTTCCAGCAGCGAGCGTTCGGCGCTGATTGCCGAGTTGTCGCCCAATCCGGCAAGCGCAACGCTGCGCGCCAGCGTGCTCAGAAAGATAACCGACAACGTGACGCTGCAACAGCGCGAGTTCAATCGCGCTTTTGTGCTGATGCAGTATTTCGGCTACTTGCGAAGGAACCCGGACGCGGCGCCGGAATCGGGCTTGAACTTCGCCGGCTTCAACTTCTGGCTGAACAAGCTGAACCAATTCAACGGCAACTTTATAAATGCCGAAATGGTCCAAGCTTTTCTTTCATCAAGCGAATACCGGCAGCGCTTCGGACCCTGAGCCAGATGATCAACAGCTCAAGCGGAAGATGCACCACTTCCTCCGAACTCCGTGCTCACCTGCAAATAAGCCTGAGCACGGACGTCAGTCGCGTCCCACACCCAAAGCGTCTGCGACGCGGTTTATGTAATTGAACCAGGAAGCAATGAGAGTGATCTGGAGTATGCCCTGGTCGTTAAAGCCAACAGCTCGCAGGCGCTCGTGATCGTCGCGGCTAATTCCGGTGGCATCGCGAGTGAGCTGCGTAACGTAGTCCAGCATCGTCAAGTCCTGTTGCGTGATCGGCGCAGACTTGTAGTCGGCTTGCAGCGCCTCGACCAACTCTTCATCTAGTGTCACGCGACGCAGAAACTCTGCGTGGGATTCGATTCAATAATGACAGCGGTTGGCAACAGAAACGACGGTAGTGATCATTTCATGTTGACGCCGCGTAAGAGGCAAATCAGGCGACATCAAGGCGCCGAAGGTGGCAAACGCGTGATGAAGAGCGTCAGGTATGAGGCTATGGGACGCGACAATGTCGGAAGTCTGACGATCAGGAGTGGGATGGACCGGTGCGGCATACTCTATTGGATACAAGTCACGCTGCGCTTCGATCGCTTCGCGTAGCTTCTCGTCATCCTCCGGGGAAATCGTTTTGATCCAGGTCATGGAAATTGACTCCTAAATGTGTTGCTTTCAAAGTGTATCGCTCGCATGGAGCGAAGAATCAATATTGGGTTTGATCACG
Organism: Blastocatellia bacterium; assembly: GCA_003488005.1. Classification (GTDB taxonomy): domain Bacteria; phylum Acidobacteriota; class Blastocatellia; order Pyrinomonadales; family Pyrinomonadaceae; genus PSRF01. The sequence goes on from DNND01000064.1 coordinate 49,886, forward strand.
TTAAGAGCATCTTCAATCCCGCGGAGTGCGATGTTTATGGCGTCTGTTACTCGATTTCGATGTTATGAGCTTTCCCATCGTCGGGAATCCTAATAAGTAGCGTCGTCCGATTCCTGGTCCACATCGTTCCATCGTTTCGCGCACGAGCTAAGGACTTCCCATCAAGTAAAATTTTCTTGACTGATAATTCCGTCGGCATAAGGAAACTGAGGTTCCTGGCTTCAGGGCGATACGTGCCTTCCGGCGCATTGAGATGTATTTGAATGCCTTTTCTGTTACTTACAAACTGTATCTTTGTTCGACGAAAAACACCTTGCCGGTATGCGGGGGTCAATCCGTCGTCTTCGTAAAGGGTGGTTTCCGCCCTGCCCGCGTGGTCAGGATAGATGGAAAAAGAGCGATCAGGAGGTTTTTCACCAACGTAGTTCAGCTCCGGCCCACTCGGAATAATCGCTCCGGCGCGCACAAACATCGGTACCGTTTCGAGCGGCGCATCGACCGAGATTGTCGTTCCGCCTTCATACTTCCTATTGGTCCAATAGTCGTACCAAGTGCCCTGCGGCAGAAAGACCAATCTTTTAGTAACGTCGGGTTTAACTACCGGCGCCACGAGCAGATCGTTTCCAATCATGAACTCATCATCAAGATTATAAGTATCGGGATCGTCCTGGTAGTTTAGCAGTAGCGGCCTAAACAGCGGCACGCCCGTTCGATGCGCTTCTTCCAACGCAGTGTAGAGAAAAGGCAACAACTGGTAGCGCAGTTTCAAATACTTGCGAATGATATTTTCGTAGTATTTGCCGAAACGCCATGGCTCCTGATCATAACCGTCAATCACTTTGTGGTTGCGACAAAACGGCGCCAGAAAACTTACCTGGTAAGCACGAACCAACAATTCGCCATTGCCGCGGCCAATGAATCCGCCGACATCGCTACCGACAAACGGTTCGCCCGATAGACCCAAACTAGTAAACATGGGAATGTTTAGTTGCAGTGCTTCCCAAGTGCTGTTGGTATCGCCGGTCCACATGGTCGAGTATCTTTGGATTCCGGCGTAGCCGGCGCGCGTGATTACATAAGGCCGCTGGTTCGGTCGCAGCTTCTCGAGCCCCTCGTAAGTCGCCCGAGCCATGAGGAGCGCAAACACATTGCGATTCTTTGCATGCGTCGTCCGCTCGCCTTCGTCGTAACTAACCACATCGATTTGGTTCTTGCCGGTCTGGTCAACGAAGTCGGCAGGTTCGTTCATATCGTTCCAGATCCCGGAGACGCCATTGTCCGTGTAGGCGCGATGCAAACTTCCCCACCATTCGCGCGCGGGTGGAAGTGTGTAATCAACAAAAACGCTGTCGCCGGGCCAGACTTTGGGAATGAAGAGTTCGCCGCTTTTTCGCTTCTGGAAAAAGTTTTTCTCGGTTCCCTCTTCAAAGACATAATAGTGCGGGTCCTGCGTCTCGAGTTCCGGCCTGATTGAAGTCGCTGGAGCAGCAGTTTTCGGAACCGGCTGATGCTTGACGCCCGGATCGACGATGGCAACCAGCTTCACACCCTGCCTTCCTAGTTTCTCGCTAAGCGCTTTGGGATTCGGAAAACGCTGGCGGTCCCAGGTGAACACGCGGTAGCCCTGCATGTAATCGATGTCGAGATGGACCACATCGAGCGGCAAATCTCGTTTGCGATATTCGCTTACAACTTCTTCGACCATCTTGTCCGGATAGTAACTCCAGCGGCTTTGCTGATTGCCCAGCGCCCACATTGGCGGCAGCGGCATGTGGCCGGTGAGTTCTGCGTAGCGGCCCAGGATCTTCTTGAGGGAAGGACCGTAACAGAAATAGTAGTTCAACTCACCGCCTTCGGCCCCAAACCAGGCGCGCTGCTGCGATGACTTTCCGAAATCAAAATAGCTGCGATAACTATTGTCGAAGAAGATGGCGTAGGCATTCCCCTTCTGCAGGCCTACGTAGAAAGGCACTGTTTGATAAATCGGATCCCTTCCTTCGGTGTATCCGGGCGTGTCGGAATTCCAATTCACAAATGAACTGCGTCGCTTATCGAGCCTGGCAGCCTTTTCGCCTAAACCATAAAAGTGCTCGTCGAAACCCAATTTCTTTGAGGCCGCAACGAAAGTTCCAGCCTCCGGATCAAACATTATTCCCTTCATCAAGCCCCTGGCGTCGTAGGCCATGGGTCGTTCGTCGGCATTAATTATTTCGTGGGTGTGAGCATCGCGAAACTCGATGAGCAAGGGTGTGCGACGAATAACGACCTCGACTTCATCGGTCGAAATCGTAAACGAGTCCGGTGTTTCTCTAAAACTCCATCGCGGTGTTTCCCAAGTCTCTTTGGCAATGGCCCAGGAGTGGTCCTTAGCCGGAATAGGCTTCGTGAAAGACGTGCGAATGCGAAACAGATCCGGCGCCAGAACGGACACCTGCACTTGAGAATTGTCGGCGCACTTGAAGGTAAGAGTTTTCTCGTTCCGTTCAAAACTAACGACAGGGCCAATGCTTTCAAGCGTGGTAATCTCCTGGGCCGAGACGCTAACAACACTGGGCAGAAGAACGAGGATTGCGAGCAGCTTGATCATGGTCACCGATCGGTTTTAGCCGGCAGGCTGAAGAGTTTTGGCGCGCCCTCGACGCGGTTTCAGTTTAACGGTTGATGGCCAGCCAGGCCGCGCCAATTAGTCCGGCATCGTCACCGCATTGCGCCGGTACAATTTTCACGTTGGCTGCCGGCAGGGGAAAGGCACGCTCGGCGACCTGTTGATGCATGTGTTTTTCGAATAGCTCCCAGGCATTCACCACGCCGCCACCAATAACAATCATTTCCGGGTTTAGAATATTGATCAGGTTCGCAAGACCAATGCCGAGATAGACACCCATGCGGCGAAACACTTCGAGCGCCAATTCGTCTCCCTTCAAACCCGCGCGATAAACGTCTTCGGACGTCATACTCTCGCCGGTGCGCAATACGGATTCGGGATGTCGAGGCCGCGCTTCACGAGTCATACGCACAATCGCGGTCGCCGACGCGTAAACTTCCAAACAGCCACGACTGCCGCAGCCACAGGCAACTCCTCCAAACGGATCGACACACATGTGTCCTATCTCCGCCGCCGAACCATCCGCGCCGCGCCACAATTTTCCATCGAGGACAATGCCGCCACCCAATCCCGTTCCCAGGGTTACGCAAACGATCGAGTGGTGACCGCGGCCCGCTCCCTGCCACATTTCGCCCACTGCCGCCGCATTGGCGTCATTCTCAAGGATGGCTGGACGATTGAGCGCACGTGTTAACGCCTCGGTCAGTCGAAATCCGTCGAGGCAAGGTACGTTTGGCGCCTTGACGACGGTGCCTTCTTCGACATTCACAGTGCCGGGCACCACGACCGACACAGCGCCGATTTGTTCGCGTGCTCCGGC
>DNND01000064.1:53609-57655 GCA_003488005.1 Blastocatellia bacterium
GCGTGCTCCGGCACACTGCTTCTCACACTCGTTTACTGCGGCAACCAGCGCCTCGACGATCTGCTCAGCGTCTTCAACCTGCGGCGTATTTTGTTTGAGGCGAAAATGAATCCTGCCGGTCCGGTCCACGGTCGCAGCGCGGAGATGAGTACCGCCAAGGTCGGCGGCGAAAATCAGGCCGCGACTCACTTGCTCGCTCGCCGGACTGTTATTTCGGTCGTTCATTTTCTTTCCTGTCACGATAATGATTTATAACAATCGCCGGCGTCTCGAGATTTCGTCCGCTCTCTAGGTTTAGTGTCAGCCGAATGAATTGTGCCATGGACCAGGCGAGTGGCGTCGCTGAGCCCGTTCCGGAGCCGAGGCGAAACGCTGAATCAGATGTAGCGCTGCGATCCCAAACTTGTTCAGGAATCATCAAGCCGTCGTTGGCAAATGCGAGCATCGTATCCAACCGTTTTCGCGCGGCGGCGGTTTCGCCTCGGGCAAGCTCATACTCACCGCGTTCGCCGGTAAGTAAGGTCCAGAGGCGTCCGGCGCCGTTTCTGCCGTCATAAGGTTTGCCATCCAGGCGTTCGCCGTAGGCGTCGTGGTTGTAACGGTACCACGCGTCTCCTGCCGGCGTCTCAACCTTGATCAGCTTGTCGACGACGGCAAGCGACTTGACGATCAAAGGATCGTCGGCAGTCTTGATGCCGAGTCGAACCAACTCGAGAAATCCAGCGTCGATGATCTCGCGCTCGTCATAGTTGCCGCCGCCGCTATTGATCTCGATCCTTGCGCCGTCGTTCGGGTTGTCATTCGCGGTGATGCGCATGTAATAGCGGCCATTTTGGTAAGACCCGGTGGACGTGCTAGTCCAGCGTTCAATGTTGCCAACCCAATCATCTGCTCTTTTCAAATATGCACGCGCGGAAGTGAATGCCCCATTCTGGCGAGCAATATGAGCGGCGCAAACTAGACCGGCAATCTCCGCGGCAATCGTCGCGGGCGAGTATCCGGGCTTCTCTTCCCAACGATCCTGGATGGTTGCCGGCCCTTTCGCCGCGATGAAATCGGCAGCGGGTTTGATGTGCTTCAACCACGTTTGCCGGTCGGTGCGGCCAAACTGATAAGCCATGATAAGCGGAAGTGCGACCTGGTCCATTTGCAAACCGCCACCGATCGGCCGACCGTCAACCCTCGAGTTTTGCGGGAAACTTCCGTCCGGTTTTTGCTGCACATGGAAAAGAAAATCAAGAGCGCGATTGGCCGTCGCGTGGTCACCCATGGCATGAAATGCGGTCGCAACCTGATAGAGATCTCGCGACCAGACAGCGTGATAGCCGCTGACTGTGGGCTCGTTAGCATTGGGGCCGCCGCCCCAGGGAATGGATGGCGAAGCAATCATTGCTCCGCGGTAAGTCTTGTCCTCGAGTGCCCGTAGAACCATAGCGCACATGTTGAACTGTTGCTGGTATTTCGGTTCAACCCGCGGAAGTGTTTTCGCGTAAGGGTGCCATCCGTGCTCATACTGTGCGCGGGTCGCTGCGAAACCCTTCCTCGCGGATGCCGCCCCATTTGTGATCGCCTCGCCGGCATTGCGTCCAAAGGCGAGAACGAAAGTGAATCGCTCCCTTGATCGCGCCAGCCCGAACGGAACGCGCACGCGCGCCATTTGCACCACGTTTCCTTTGTCCGCTCGGACGTAAGGCGTGATGGTCCCGCCGCGCCGCAGTTGAGTTAGTCCATCGTTGATGCCGAGGTATCCGTTGACTGGGTTATCCAAGTCATACTCAATCGCCGTCAGCGCGGAAGCTTTGTCGTTATCCGCAGCGACCAGCCAGTCGCCGTCCCTCAAGGCCGAATCGTGCATGCCGCTGTTGTTGAGCGATGGATCATAGTAGACAGAGATACTGCACTTGCATTCCTCCGCATCATTGGTCTCGAAGGTGACATCAATCAGAACAGAACTTCGCTCCGGATCGGTTAGGTAGGTCTTTGTAATTTTGTAAGCGCCGCTTTTGGCAGTATTGACCTGACGGAAAGTAAGCGCTGCCGCGTCGGGTATCTCAAGGCGATGGACGGTGTCGTCCAGTTCAGTCTCGACCCGGTTACCTTGAGTGACTACGAGCTGCAATGTCTGCACATTGGGAACGTCCAGCGTGGGATAATAGACTTCTGTCATCACGCCTTCGGCCAGGGTAAACCAAACTTTCGAGCGAAGAGAATTCGCTGTACCGAAACCGTTTTTGGCTGCAGTGGGCCAGTGGGCATCCGCGCCCGGCGCGCCCGGAGCAAAAAGGTTGGGAGTCTGCCCGAACAAAGTTGTGCAGTTTACGACCGCCATCAATGCGCTGAGTATGATCCGTTTCATTGCCTGGTTTAGGTTAGACTTCGGCGAAAGATGCGGTAACCCCACGCGTCCAACGATAGGGTTGGCAATGCATTTGTTGGCGACCGCCGTCCAGGTTCGGGAGACGGCGCGTCCGGCGGCAAGGGTCGACCAATATCAGGCGTTATATCGCTGAACAACTGGCCGTGAGCCACTTCAACCGATCCAAAAAACGCGCGGTTCGAAAAGTTAATCGCCACTACAATCTCTTCACCGGCGCCGCGCCGCAGGTAAGTGACAATCCGCGCCTCGTCGGAATTTCGCAGCCATTCCGTCGAGCCTCGTCGCAAAGCATTGCTCGCTTGTCGTAAAGCAATCATTCGTTTATAGAACTGCGGAAACTCAGGACGCCTTTCCGCGATGGGCCAGAAGATTGGTAGTTTCTCAAACAGCGCGGGCGCGCCGGATTCCGTGGTGTCGCCCACTTCCATTCCGTTGTAGAGCATTGGCACACCATCCAACGTCAACACGAACGCAGAAGCCGCCAGCGCCGCCGGTTCACCGAAGCGCGCGATCGCGCGTCGTTCATCATGGTTGTCGGAGAAACGCATGTGCAGGGAGTTGCGCGGCCAGGCTTTGAACTCCTTCTCCCACTCGCTGCTCAGTTCAGTAGCGCGAAGGCGCCCATGTAAGACGTCGGTCAAGGCGCTATGAATCGGCCACGAGTAATCAAAATCGAATGCTTTTATCAGCAACTCCGGTTTGTGACCCTCAGCCAGCATTACAATATCGGGTTTTATTTGATCCAATTCGGCGCGCGCGTTTTCCCAAAAATCGGTTGGCACTTCCTCGGCCACATCGCAACGGAAGCCATCGAGATCAAACTCGCGAATCCAGTACTTCAACATGTCAATCATATACCGGCGCAACTGCGGATTCGCGTAATTCAGTTCGGCAACATCGCTCCAGTCGTGAGGATAAGTTATGCGGCCTTGCGCATCGTGCTCATAAAATTCCGGATGCTTCATCATCACGCTGTCCCACGAAGTGTGGTTCGCCACTATGTCGATGATCACTTTCATTCCGCGGCGATGCGCTTCTTTGATCAGCCGGTGGAAGTCGTCCTTTGTTCCATAGTCCGGATTAATGGCGTAGTAGTCGCGGACGGCGTAAGGACTGCCGATAGTTCCCTTCTTCTTTTCCTGACCGATGGGATGAATCGGCATCAACCAAAGAATATTCACGCCAAGGGCTTTTAGATCATTTAGCCGCGCGGTGATGCCGTCGAAGTTCCCCTGCTGCGAAAACGCACGCGGAAAGATTTCGTAGACCACCGCATCGCGCACCCATTCGCGCGTGGCCCGGGCTTGTTCTTTTGAAACGTCGCGAGCGGGTTTCTGCGGCGTACTTCCGAACGCTTGCGAGGCTATGATCAGAACAATCGCTGTTACATTCAGCTTGCCAAGTCGCCAGTTTTTCATTCTGCTAATCGCTGGTAGCATTAGGTGGATTCAAGTTTGAACTGCAACCATCTGAGCGCCAACGGCGCGTACTGGAAGAGCCAGGGGCAAGTGCTGAGCACAGCGCAGCACGTCGCCCCTGGGAGAGGACAACAAAAGCCAGAGAGCGCTGAAAGTGCGCAATAGATTCAATCGCTAAGATGTTATGCCGCTCCTTCAGAGCTTGGACCTAATCCCTTAACTTTCCAGGGGCGTCGCGCTTCGCTGCGCTC
>DNND01000064.1:58014-58401 GCA_003488005.1 Blastocatellia bacterium
GCGCTCAAGAATCAGACAATTACGTAACTTCAACTCGTTGCACTTCAAAATTGAATCCGCGTTATTCAAATACGGCACCGAAACTCGAAACCAGACTCAGCCCTCATCGATCAAGCCAGTGCTGGGAACAGGTTGTACTGCTTCGGGAATCGTAAACAATTCATGCTCGTCAGCCTCGAGCACTGCTTCCTCCGGCACCTCCTTGTCTCCGACGTCTCGCACGAGCATTACCAAAAGCGCGGCAATTATCATGAAGCAGCCACCGATGATAACCACATAGAGTGGGCTGCGCGGGTTGTTCGCGCCAAAGAGCCCGCGAATGAGCGGTCCAAACGTAAGCGCCTGCGTGATCTCCGGTATCACGATGAAGAAATTGAAGACGCCCAT
>DNND01000064.1:58707-81677 GCA_003488005.1 Blastocatellia bacterium
TAGACTCCAATTCTCGCCGCCGGCAATGCGCCTGAGAGAATGGCGTACGGCATCGAGAGTATTGATGCCCACGCGATGCCGACGCCCACCATCGAAAGGACCAGCAGCCACGGAGTGCTAATAAAATAGATGGAAAGAAGTCCGAGCGCACCGCAACTCAAACAAAGTGCGTGCACGATTTTCCGGCTGGTGACTTTCGCCAGCTTCGGCAACAAAAACGCCACGGCAAAGCAAGTGATGTTCATGAACGACATCGCGAAGCCGCCCCACTCAACTCCGCGCGTGTAGGCTTCGGACTGCGGATCCGCTGCACCAAAGACGTGTCGCGCAACTGCCGGCACATAAAACAGCCACATGCAAAAGAGACCAAGCCAGGTGAATATCTGCACCGGCGCGAGCTGCCGCATCGTCTTTGGCATTTCGCGTAAGGCGGTAATGATTTCGTTTATGCCGGCCGCCACGCCTCGCTTCTCACGACGCATCTTTTCAAACGCTTCCATATCTTCGGGCGGATATTCTTTGGTCGTAAACACCGTCCAAAGTACCGCCAACAGAAAGGCCACGGCGCCCAGTTGGAAGGCATACTTTAACGTTAGGGGAATTCCGCTATCTGTGTTGCCCGAAACCCCAAAGCGATGAAACACGAGCGGCAACCACCCCGCAAAGGTCGCGCCGAGTCCGATGAAGAATGACTGCATGACAAACCCGGTGGTGCGTTGGTCGGCGTTAAGCTTGTCTGCTACGAAGGCACGAAACGGCTCCATCGTGATGTTGATGCTGGCATCCAAAATCCAAAGCAGTCCCGCGGCCATCCACAAAGTGGACGACGTCGGCATAAAGAACAGTGCGACGCTGGCCAGGAGGGCACCCACTAAAAAATATGGACGACGACGGCCGAAACGGCCCCAGGTGCGATCACTCATTGAGCCGATGATGGGCTGAACAATCAGGCCAGTGAGTGGCGCGGCCAGCCACAGCAGCGGTAGCTGATCCGGGTTCGCCCCCAACTTTTCATAGATGCCACTCATGTTGCCTAGCTGCAGTCCCCAGCCAAACTGGATCCCCAAGAACCCGAAACTCATGTTCCAGATCTGCCAGAAACTTAAGCGTGGCTTTTGCATCTACGTTCCTCCTCAATACCGACTTGTTGCGCAAACTGCCAATGACGTCTTTGCGATTCTGCCAAACGAATACCAACGAACGTATCGCGGCCTTGCCGTCCGATGTGCGGAAGGTTTCGTTATTTATCTGGGGCTACGCCCCTAACCCGGAATCGAAGGCGCAGCCCAAAGCTTCGGTCAGCTGTCGGAAGGCCATAGGCCTTCCGCACATCAGACGGCAAAGCCGAGCACACTTCTTACCTCGCGTAGAGGTTAATATCTTCAAGCACTACGTTTCGATCAAGCGACAGCGCGTACATCAAAGTGCGCGCCATGTTCGAGACGTGAATAAAACCATCGCGAGGTTTTTGTTCCGCCTTGGTATTCTCAACATCAACCAGACCGGGACAGAAGTTGAAGACTCTGATATTTGCCCCGGTCTTTCTAACGTGATCGCGTAGCGATTCCGCGTAACCAAGCAGACCAAACTTGGAAGCGCAATATGAAGGCACGTCAGCGTAACCATGCTTACCGGCTTTTGACGACACGTTTACGATATCGCCGAAGTCCGCAGCAACCATGTGCGGCAGCGCGGCCCGAACCAATTGCATGACGCCGCGCAGGTTCGTATCCATTACCGTGTCCCAGCCCTCTTCTGTAATTTCCTCAACTGTCTCGGGAACGGCCAGGCCGGAGTTGTTAATCAACACATCGATGCTCTTCCATTTCTCGATGACGTCACTCACCAACAGGTCAATTTGGTCTTTTACCCGAATATCGAATTCGTATGGGAACACCCGCTCGCTTCCCAAACCCTGGTTTATTTCATCGGCTGCCTTACGCAAAACATCTCGTCTTCGTGAAGCGATCACCACCTTGGAACCGGCGGTTGCGAGCGCCTCAGTAAACGCCCGACCGATGCCGCTGCCGCCGCCAGTCACGATAGCTACATGGTCAGACCACGGTTTTGTTTTCATTGTCTAACCAGTATTGCCGCCGACCGTTGCGGAAGCTCGACGCGCAGTTTTCCGTCATGAACCTTGATCGGACGGATACCAATCAACCGATCATCGAGCTCCATGCCGTTGATGAGTCCTAATTTTGAAACGTCAAACTCGATCGTTTGCGATTTCTTGTCGTTGTTGATTACAACGACCGCGATTTGGTTTTTTGTCTTGCGTGCATAAGCATATTGCTGGCCGGATGCGTAAAGATTAATCAACTCGCCGCGTCGCAACGGCTCGAGCGAGGCCCGCACCTGGTTGAGACGACGAATGTAGTTGAAGATTTCATTCTCTTCGCGAGTGCGTCCCTGGACGGTAAATGCATTCCGCTTGTCGCCCGGAAATCCGCCGGGAAAATCCTGCCGGGTGCTCGGTTCGTCCGGTCCAGTCATCGCGATCTCATCGCCGTAATAGAGCTGCGGAACGCCGCGAGTCGTCAGCAGGAAAGCATTTGCCAGTTTCAGACCATCCAGCGTGGCGCCCGTTTCACTCATGAAGCGGCCGTCGTCGTGCCCGCCAAGCAAGGTCACCAGAATGTCCGAGCGACTGTAGAGGAAATCCTTAGAAAGAGTTTTCGGGACCTCGTCGAGCGCTTGTCCTTCTGCAAACGCATGCCGGATCGAGTAAAACAGCGGAAAGTCGAGCAGCGAATCCAAACCAGAATCCACTCCAGCGCGCGCGCGTCCACCCTGGAAGTACGAAGTATGGACCACGTCGCCATCTTTTACTTCACCAACAACGGTGAAGCGTGGAAACTCGCGTTTCAACGCCTTATTCCAGTCTCGCCAGAAATCGTTTGGCACATACTGCCACGTGTCCATGCGAATCCCATCAAGTCCGGTCGTCCCGATCCACCACAATGTATTTTGAACTAGATACCGTGAGACTTCCCTGTCGTGCTGATTCAAGTCGGGAAGGAAATCAAGGAACCAGCCCTCGAGTGTTTCGCGTTTCAACTCTTCAACCGGCCGCGGATCATGCAGCACCCAGGTTTGAAAAACATTCTTGAGATGCTTCTGTCGGGTGCCGTTGAACCACGTCGGCGTAGGCGAATCATCGACCCAGGGATGATATGGTCCGGTGTGATTCACGACCTGGTCCTGGACAATCTTGATGTTCAGCCTGTGCGCGGCCGCAACCAGTTCCTGAAGTTTCTCGAGTGTGCCGAAGTGTTCTTCAACACCATAAAAGTCCTGCGGGTTATACCCGTGAAACCCGCTGCTCGGTTTGTCGTCCTTCAGTTCAATTTGATTTGGATGATCGTAGTTGTCGTACCAGGGCGTCAGCCAAAGGGCGGTGATACCCAACTCCTTCAGGTAAGGCAGTCGATCGATTACGCCCTGAAGATCTCCACCATGATAATAAAATTTGTTCTTGCGATCATAAATACCGCGCGACTGCTGCGGGTCATTGTTGGCCCGGTCGCCGTCGCTGAAACGATCGATCATGGCCAGGTACATCACGTCGTCCGGAGAGAACCCCTGGAACCGTCCGGCAGGATTAAGTGCGGGGAGGATTTCAAAGTTAGCAAGTGTCGATCCGCCAGACGTGGTTATCTTCAATTGCTTCTTGCCGGCGCGAGCGTTGGGAGAGATCGCCACGTCGGCGAAGATGTATGTCCCTGCTGCGTTGATCTTTGGTGGGCCAACCAAACGCAACCCTGGTCCAACCGGCTGCACGCGAGCCTCCGACAAATTGCGGCCGCGGATGAGAAGTCGGACCGGATTCATCGTGCTCCGCACCCACCACGACGGTGGATCAATTTTGAGGATCTCGGGCGGTGATTGAGAGAAACAAACTGAGACGCTTGCTAAAACAAGTACGACGGTGATTAGGAAACCAAACACGGGCTCAGGCAAAATCCGCGCAGCGTTTGATTGATAGTGCGTCGTACGTTTTTTCATATTCGATTCTCGATAGAAGTATTCACTGCCTTCACTGCTTTTCGTTTTCCACCGGTTTCGAATGTGCTGCTTCTTTCTTCGCTCTGCCATACAACTCAGTTAAGTCTCGCAAGCGAGCGGAGATTTCACTCGTTAGAGCTTCAGACTTGAAGCGCCAAGTCCAATTACCTTTTGTGCTGTTGGGCAGATTCATTCGCGCTTCAGTTCCCAGTCCGAGCACATCCTGCAAAGGGACAATCGCCGTGTCAGCGACCGAAGCCAGTACTGCGCGAATAAAGTCCCAATGAATTTGCTTGCCGTCCGTATCGAGATATCTAAGGCAGAACTCACGCTCGACTTGTATTTGATTGGCGGTGCGAGTCGAACCTGCTCCGGCAGCGCTATTGAACCAGCCCACCGTCGTGTCGTTGTCATGAGTGCCGGTATAGACAACTACATTGCGATGATAGTTGTGTGGCAGATCGATATTTTTCGTGTCACTGCTAAAGCCAAACTGAAGGATTCGCATGCCGGGGAAATTGAAGTCATCGCGCAACCTTTCAACATCCGGCGTGATGACACCGAGGTCCTCCGCGATGATTGGCAAATCCCCCAGCTCTTGCCTGACGGCGGTAAACAAAGCTCGGCCGGGAGCGTCGACCCAACGACCGCGCTCAGCCGTGGTGTCCCCCGCCGGGATTTCCCAGCACGCAGCGAATCCGCGAAAATGATCGATGCGAACAATATCAACAATCCGGAGCGCGGTCTGCACGCGCTCGATCCACCACTTGAAACCGTCACGGATCATGCCGTCCCAGTTGTAAAGCGGATTACCCCAGAATTGACCGGTGGCACTGAAGTAGTCTGGCGGCACCCCGGCCACGACCAGCGGGCTACCGCTCTCGTCGAGCTTAAACTGCTCGGGGTTGGTCCAGACATCCGCCGAATCATGGGCCACGAAAATGGGGATGTCCCCCACCAGACGGATACCGCGTTCGTTGCAGTAATCTTTCAGCGCGAACCATTGTTTGAAGAAAAGGAACTGGAAAAACTTGTGCGCATCTAGTTCTCGACGCAGTTCCTCGCGCGCGTGGGCCAATGCTTTTGGTTCTCGATGTACGAGCGGCTCTTCCCATTCATGCCATGCGATGCCACCGTGCGCGCTCTTGAGCGCGCGAAAGAGAGCATAGTCATCCAGCCATGAATGGTTCTCCTGGACGAAAGTTTCAAAAGCCACCCGCAACGCTGTATCAGTGCTATGCAGGTAACGTTCGTAAGCCTTTTGCAGAAGATCATCTTTGCATTTATGGACGCTTTCAAAATCAACCTGCTGCGAGGATAGTTCGGGAACAGCCGACAGATCACTCTGGGTCAGCAGGCCATCTTCAACCAGTTGTTCGGGACTAATGAGCAACGTGTTTCCGGCAAATGCTGAATAGCACGCGTATGGCGAGTCGCCATATCCGGTTGGACCAAGCGGCAAAACCTGCCACAGGCTTTGTGCGCCGGCCACCAGAAAATCTGCGAACGCGTAAGCTTCCGGTCCTAAGTCGCCGATACCAAAAAGTCCCGGCAAAGAAGTTGGGTGAAGCAGAACGCCGCTGGATCTGGGAAAGTTCATTCCGATAATCTATTTGATCTTCTTGATCTTCTTGACCTGCTGTTTAGATAGCGGACTTGTCCGCCTGCTTTGGGCTGATGTCTATTTATCTTCTGTTTAGATAGCGGACTTGTCCGCCTGCCTTCGCCTGATGTCTATTTATCTTCTGTTTAGATAGCCGACTTGTCCGCCTGCTTTCGCCTGATGGTCTCTTTATCTTCTGTTTAGATAGCGGACTTGTCCGCCGGCTTTGCGGCTGCACTCAGCTCTTCCTCACTCCACAACCAGCGCTGATCTTTTTCGATCGGCACACTGCCAGGTTCATGCGGCAGATACGCTTGATAACTCGACCACCGCCACTTTCCAGGATGATCGCAGAGTCCGGCGCGGACTGGATTCATATGGATATAATTAAGCTTCTGACGAATGAACTTGCGGCTCCAGATATCAATCGCTGAAAACTCTTTCATCCAAACTGCATGAGTCTGACCAGACTTGAGTGGCTTTTCTAAAGCTATCTTGGCGAGCGACGTCGACTGAACTTCAGCCCGCAACCAATTCAGTATCGAAACCGCCGATCTACCTTTGAGTCTGCCTACTACGACACTTATGTCCAGACAAAGTGGGTTAGCCAGCAGATGAATATGATCGGGCATAATTACATAACCAATAAGCTTGAATGGTTCCTTTTCGCGCGTCGCTGCCAGAGCATCAATGAAGAGTGAGCACGTATGATCTTTGCGAAACACCGGAACGCGATCAAAGGTAACGGATGTTACATAATGAACAAGGTTTGGCTCTCGCGATTTGAAGAGACGCATCTTGCCCGGGCGCTTAAGCATGCCGAGTGGACCTCTCTATCCTCGTTTGCGGGCGGACACTATCCGCTAGGAATCACGGCAACGACGATCAAGCTTGAAACTCTTGCGCGACGGCGCACAAGTGCGCTCTCTAAACGGAGGCTGAATTATGGTCAGTGAACCGCATATGCAACTGCAACGTGTGCCGGAATATTTAGCACAGCCTGTCCATTAGAAATGCGAACTTCTCGCGAGCCGCCGATCAAAGTTACAAGTTCAGATCCATTCTTTAAGCCAATCGCGCTCGCCGGCAGGCTGACTTTCTTTTCCTTGTCAGCGCGATTAAACGCAACAATTAAGGTTTCGCCTTTATCCTGTCGCGCAAACACGTAGCACTCATCGTCATAGAACAGATCTATCAAACGCCCGCGTCTGATCGCCGGATGTTCAGCGCGAAGCCTGATCCACGAACGTGTCCATTCGAACATCTCCTGCTCTTTGGGTTTTCTTCCGGAAACTTCGAAAGCATTCCGTGAGTCGCCGGGAAAGCCGCCGGGGAAGTCTCGGCGATTGTCCGGATCTTCCTTCCCTTCCATCGCAATCTCCTCGCCGTAATAGAGCTGCGGGATACCGCGCGTGCTGAGCATAAAAGCGATATGCAGCTTCGCCCCGTCCAGCGTTGCTCCATCGAGCGACATAAAACGAGGTTTGTCGTGATTATTTGTGAGGGTCGTTATTCTTGCCGAGTCCGGGTAAAGCGCGTCGTATTTCAACTGATCGCGCAGTACTCGCATTGGGATCTTGTTCGTGAAGGCAAGCAGCGACGTGTGCCAGAGCGCAAAATCAAAAACCGAATCCAGCTTTGTGTCGATGCCGTCCCAGCCTGTATGTCCACCGATGAAGAATGAAGTCTGGGCCGCGTCTTCTTCAAAGACTTCACCGACCATCCACATCCGCGGGTACTGGCGGTGCAACGCGTTGGAAAGTTCGCGAATAAAACTGCGCGGCATGTATTGGATAGTGTCTTGGCGAATTCCATCGATGCCTGTCGTTCCAACCCACCAAAGGGCATTCTGAATTTCGTAGCGAGCAACTTCCGGTTCCTCCTGGTTCAGGTCGGGCAAGTCGTCGCTGAACCAACCGTCAAGCGTATTACGGACCTCGGCGCCATTCGCGTGGGGAGAAAGAAGCGTGCTGTTCTTGAACTTATTAAGTTCGTGTTGGCCCACACTCCCATGAAACCAATTTCCTAATGGTGGCTCCTTAACCCAGGGATGCTGCGAACCGACATGATTCGCCACTTGATCTTGAATGATTTTCAATCCCAGCGCGTGCGCCTTCTCGACCAATTCGCGGAGCGTTGCCAGATCTCCAAAGTGGTCTTCCACCGCGTAATAATCGATAGCGTGATAGCCGTGATAGTAAGTATTCGGACACCAGGGCTTATCGCAGTTGTTCACTCCATTCCAATTGTCATACCAGGGAGTTAACCATAGCGCCGTAACCCCCAGTTCCTTCAAATACGAAAGGTGATTGATTACACCGCGCAAATCGCCGCCGTGATAAGACCGGGGGTTGCTGCGATCGGTAGCGTTTGGCGGCGCGTTGGGCGGTAAATCGTTCGACGGATCTCCATTGGCAAAACGATCGGTCATGATCAGATAGATAACATCGTCATTGGTGATGCCCTGAAAATGCGTCAGCGAATCAAGTTGAGGTTCAACCTGGAATGGAATAATCGCCTTGCCTTCAGTTGTCTTAACTGTCAGCAGATAGATTCCAGGTTTCACTCGCGCACTGACCGTAACATCCACAAACAAATAAGTGCCGCGCTCATTTATCCGAACGGCAGACGTACGTAGCGAGGTTGTACTTGAACTAACACGAGCACCGCCCAGGTTGCGGCCACGCACGAGAAGTCTAACGGGATTGATGCTGCTGCCAGCCCACCACGAAGGCGGCTCGACCTTCGTGATTTCCGGAGGTGCGGCGTTGAGAGGGACCGCGCTTGCGAGTAAAAGGAGAAATGCGCCTGCAGCGGCCTTCACAAACTTGTCAAATTTTGACGTTCGCATTGGCCGTCCACCTGCCGGAATTTTTCTTCCGCATCAAAAGAAAGGGGGGGTAGTAGATCTATTTAGACTTGCGAAAAGCGCGCATGTGATTTAACAACCAATTGACTTCCGTCTTTGTCAGCTTTTTACCAAAGGCCGGCATTACGTTTTTACCGCGCATGATCGTACTTCTCATCGAACGCCGGCTCGTCTTGCCGGGATTGCTCTTCCACCACTCGGCGTCTGTGAAATCGGGCGCCTTATAGAGTTGGCCCAGCGGCGTTTGGCCACGGCCATCAGCGCCGTGGCAACGCGCGCAGTTGCGATTGAAGAGATCATCGACACGCCTGGTGTTTGCAAGTCCCTTCCGCTGAAAACTGCCGGCACTTATTTCCGGGATTAAGAGCGCAACAACAAATAATAAAACGGCGCTGCCTACGACAACGCCTTTCAAATAACGGCTCATTTCCCTGCTTCCCAAATCCCTTTTTCTATTGTCCTATCAACGGCAGGTCGTGAATGTGCCAGAAAACACTTTCGTTGCTCATTTCCGGATGCTTGCGCAAAAACATGTTTGCCAGCGGTAGCGCCCCGGGATCATCCTTGAGATCGGCGAAGATTTTGCTTTCACGTTTCGCCTCATCCTTCAGGCCCAGCTTGCGAAAGACAAGCATGAGGTTGTAGTGCGCACCCAGATCTTCAGGGTCGATCGCCAGAATTTTTTCGTAACATTCACGCGCGCCAGAAAAATCGTGTTTGATCTTGCACAGCTCGCCGAGTTGTTGCAGCGACATGCGATCCCGAGGATAAGCTGCCAGCACACGCCGAATATTCGCTTCCGCTTCGTCCAGTTGGCCGCGACGAATGAAAACACGAGCTTGCTGAAAGAGCGCGCGCATGTTGTCAGGGTTGGCCTTAACAACTGCTTCAAGCAAACGGGACGCCTGATCGTATTGATCGAGTTCGATAAGCCCGATGGCCTGGTTGATTTGAGCCACGGGACGGTACTTTTCATCAAGAGCGGCTGCCCGAATAAACGCATCGATCGCGATCGGATACTGCTTCTGATCGATCAAAGCAATGCCGTAGTTATTCCAACGGCGCCAATCAGGCATCGCGCTCTTCGGTATTTCTGCTGCCGGCACGGGGCCGTTCGCGCCAATGCGCATCGCGTACTGCGCGCTGGTCATTGTCACGGTTGGATAATCGAGCGACTTGCCCAGAGCATAGTCGCTGAAGACACGCGTAAACCTCCGATACTGAAGACGCGCCTGCAAATGCAGCGTGCCGCTCGCTTGTTCCGGCACACGAAATTGGTATCGCACCAGGTCCGATCGGCCAGATTGGATTTGATTATTTTGCGCGATGCCGCGGGTGCGCCAGATGTGATGCTTGTCGTTGTAAGAGCCGTCTGCCTTGACCAGGTACGTCTTATAGTTGTGGGCCGACTCGTCGAGGAAACCGTTTGGCTTAATAAATCCTGAATGGTAGAGCGTCTCTCCGGCGTCGTTCGTTACTGTGAACTCAACGTATGCTTCATAAAAATCTCGCAACTCCGGCGGGAACGAATGGCCGATGTTTTTATTAGTCACCACGACTTCGGCCATGATCCGATCAGCGGGTTTAATTGTGAAACTGCCACGGTTAAGCGGCGCGACGAATTGCTCCTCACTTATTCCCTGCGCCTTGCGCCTGATTGCAAAAATGTCGATTCCCAGGGCGTCGTTTTCTAAAAACTTCGTTACCGCGTCAAGCTGTTCCGGCCAGCCATAAAAATATGGGATAGCCGTGTTTGCAGCCGCCCATCGATGCGTCGCCAGCTTCCCTTCCTTGGCAGAAACATCAAACAGGGGCGCTGGTTCGCGTTTCATGTGACATGAGTTGCACGTCTCTTTATCACGCACGTAGTAAGGATGAGGTGACTCTTTGGAAAACGACGACATCTGATATTCATCGCCGACCGAGAAAGCCCGGATGAACTTGTAGTCGTTCAAATCTTTCGGCACTTGTGACTTGTGACAAGCGGCACAAAATTCGGCCGCCTTCAACAACGGCCGCATCATTGCCCTGCGGTGCGACGGGATGTCATCAAGAATCTGCTGATCCGTTACGTCGAACAAGAGGCGTGTACCGTCTTCTTTGACCAACAAGGCGGGCTCGCCCATCACGTAACCACCGATACCGCGGCCGGTCGCTGCCTGGATTGAATGACAACTGATACAAGAAACGCCTTCATCGTCGAAAGGGCGTTTGAGTTTGGCTTCTTTTGTCAGCGCGCCGGAGAAAAGAGCTGCCGGGTTATGACAGGATTCGCAATGGCGGGTGAATTCAATTCCCTTTTGCGACTGCAGGTCCTTCACGTTTTTTTGATAAAAAGGCTCGCGAAAAGCATTGCTGTGAGCCGATTGACGCCACTGCGCGTGGGCATCTGTGTGGCAAGTGCCGCAGCGCGTCGACGAAATAAACTTCTCGCCGGGAATGAATGTTCCGGAAGTGGAAGTGGCGTTGCTCGGAGCGAAAGGATTGGGACCAAATTTGAAATCGTAATTCTTTGAAATATTTTCCGCGTAGGCGGCATCGGAAGGCGGGTCGACCCGGGCGGAGGTTCGAAAAGCAATCAGGCAAACGATGAGACTCAGGCAGATTCCGAAAGCTGCAACTGCATATCGATGTCGCTTTAAGGTTAGTCCTGGCATTCTTTACTCGACTAATAATTTGAACTCAGAATCAGTGGTTCGACTGCGGCGCAATCCGCTCGACTCGGTCTGGCGGAGATGGTTCGACGGTGGCGCTGCCTGCCATGGAAGTGTCGCCCTTCTTCCGGGTTTCTTCAAGGCGCTTAAAAACCGTAAGTTCCCGGTCGGCATCTGTCTTGCGCTTCAGACGAGAGTAAGTCAGGAACAGTTGATAATGTATTCCCGGATCCGTCGCCGATAGAGTCGCGCCGTGCTCTAAAATCGGCACCGCTTCATCGTACCGTTTTAGTCTCGCCAGCAGGCGGCCCAGATCGTAGTTTGCGGGGAAGTGCTGACCATTCAGCGCCAGCGCCTGACGCAAGAATTTCTCCGCCTCAACATAGTGCCCTCGCTCGCCGTTGATGTAGCCAAGATTGGCGAGCACGTCGGCGTTCTCAGGTTGAATCGCAAGCGCGCGTTGGAAGGCTGCTAACGCATCGTCATATAACCCTTCGGCGCGAGCGGCATAGCCCACAAGATAATGGATCTCAGGCGACGTGGGAAACCTGGTCGCGGCCCGCTCGTAGACTTCCTTAGCCTGGGAATAGCGGCGACGTCGAAAGTATGTAGCGCCCAGGCGAACGTAGTAGAGCAACTTCGAAGGATCGTTGGCTATGGCTTTGTCGTAGTACTCCACCGCAAGCGCCGTACGCTCGTTTTTCGCAAGCTCTTCGGCCATCAGAAAATAAGCGTCAGCAAAATTCCCTCGAAGCGTAACAGCTTTCTGCCAGTAGCCAAGCGCGAGTGCACTGTTTGACTGGGCCGAAGCAATTAGACCCAAACGATAGAGAGGGTCGGGGTCGTTGGGGAGCAGCACCGCCGCGGATTCGAGAACCCTTGCAGCCTCGGCTAGCTTATCCAAATTGTATAAGGCGATTCCCAGATTGTAGAGAACCTCGCCGGTGTTTGGGCGCAAGTCGTTGGTGCGGACAAACAGCTTTACTGCGCGATCGTATTGTTGTGCTTCAGCAAACTGTAAACCCAAAGTATAGAGAGCTCTGGGATCGTCCCCGGCCAACTTCTCAATTTGGTCCGCCAACTCCAAAGCATCCGTGGTCCGCTGCTCAGCCAGATAAGCACGGGTCAGTACGAGAAGTGCGGGAATATCCTTTTTGGTTTGCTCCGATCCGTTTGACTTCGCGGTTACGTTACGGCGCAGTGAGTTTATTTCTTTAACGTTCGCGGATTCATGCTCCGCGGCTTCAGTCTTACCAAGTCGCCGGTAAGCTATCGCAAGTTGATAGTGCGGTTCGGGATTTTCAGGTGCCAACTGCGCTGCGCGGTTTAGATGTTCAAGTGACTGATCGGCACGGCCAACCTTGATCAGAGCGCGCCCTAAAGCGATACGCGCCTCGTACAGATCGCCTTTCAGCTTGACTGCTTGGGCGAGTTCGCTAATGCCTTCTTCAGCATTGTTCGCCTGCTTCAGCAGCAACACTCCCAATCCCAGATGACCCTCTGCCTGCTGCGGCTGGATCCGGATCAATTCCGCATAAGTCTCGCGGGCTTGTTCGTAGTTCCCTGCTGCTTCCAGCACCGTTGCCAGGAAAAATCTCGCCTGAAGATCCTGCGGCCGAATTAGGATTGCTTTGCGAAAAGCAAGAACTGCATTCGCTAGATCTCCCGCACCATAAAGAGCGCGGCCAAGAGCAACCTGAGCGTCGAAATTTTCCGGCTCCAGGGTTACCGCTCCATGCACCGCGTTCAGCGCGCCGGCGTTGTCACCCTCTACTGCCAGGATGACGCCCAATAGAACCAGCGAATCAGATTCGCGGCTGCGCCAATTGCCAACTTCCGCCGGCTGCGCCGCAGCTCTCTCGCGTTTGGCAAATTCCACCGCCGCCTTCGCGAGATCCTCCGCCTGCTTCAATTGTCTCAAATTAAAAAGGGCCAACGCGCCACCGTATGAAGCTTGCTGGTCGCGTGGCTCGGCTTGAAGGATTGCCGTGAACAAATTTTTCGCCTCTTCAAAGCGCGACGCCGCAACCAGTTGAAACCCGGCCGCCCGAATCAAAGCCATTCGTTCAGGCCCTACTCGCTTTGCCTGGATGTCTTGAATTATTTTCGCCAACTGGGCGGCGTTTGGGGAGTCAATGGAACCGGGCCTCTGGCCTTGAGTTGTGAGCGGCAAGAGCAGCAGGAAGACGAGGCCAAAAAACACTGCATGCCTACACAACTGACGAGGGTAATTCATCGCGATTTGTTAGTGCCGAGGGTCTGAACAAGAAACGTATCAAGCTGAATCGGTCGGCTGATTTTACCGGCTGCCAAACAAAGAATCGAGTGGCCGGCGTTACTGCGTGCTCGCCACTCGATTTGCAAAGGCAGGACGATCGACCATCGACTACCAGATTATCCGCAGACCCCATTCCAACTGGCGCATTTTCTGGGCGCTGGTATCGATGCCAATATGAAAATTGTTCGGATCATCTTTTGTGTTATTGCCACATTTAGTCGCGTCGAAAACCCCTGCAGTGAAACAGGGCTCGATGTTTCGCGCCGGCACGTTGCGGTTCACATGGTTTAGCACGTTGTAAGCTTGTACCCGCGCTTGAATATTAAATCTTTCACCCCAACGGAAATTCTTGAACAGCGACATATCCCAGTATTCCTGGCGGTCGCCGTGGAACGAATTCCGACCGAGCGAGCCGGAGCAGCCGACAAATGCGGGATTCAGAGCCGCCGTGCAATTGATTCCCGGGAAGATGGGATTGCTCGGCGGAGCAAAGGCCGCCGGATTAAATTGCATGCGGCGCGCTCTTTGGGCAGCGGTGGGAGTTGGGTCGGAAATCAGATTCGGCCGCGGTCCAGCTTCGCCATAAACTACTGTATAGGTAGGTCCGCTCTGAATCTGAATCACGTTATTCCATTGCCAACCACCCAGGAAGAAATCAACAGCTTTGGGCCATGCCTCACCGAAACGGCGGCCCCGGCCAAACGGCAGGTCATAAACGTTAGCAAAGGTAAACCGGTGCGGCGTGTCCAAATCCGATGGGCCTGTTTCCGCCTCAATATTATTGGGATTGTTAGGCCCGAAAAGGTCTCGCCCAGGATTACTATTGCCCGCGAAACGGCCTGGGCCATTATCTACGCTCCGAGACCAGGTATAGCTCGCCAGTATCGAGAGGCCGCGCTCAAATCGTTTCTCCAATTTCGTTTGCAGCGCGTTATATCGCGAATGGCCGATGTCGTCGGTAAAATTCACAAATGGCAGCGGCACAATGCGCGCACCTGGGCCTCTGCTGAGATCGGTCCCGATGTTTCGGTCGATCCAAAGATTGCGTCCGTAATTTCCTACATATGCCGCTTCGGCCAACCAGTTGGGTCTAAATTCCCATTGCGCCGTCAGGTTGAACTGGTGATACATCGCGTCGCTTAGGTTTAATGCTATCGACGAGACGTTTTGATTGATAGCCGATGCTGGAAAGACCGGACCGGCGAGAAACACCAGCGGAGGCAATGGGAGCGACGTATCAAGATTAAAGCCGGGGCTAAACTGGGTGCATGGCGCGGCGCCGAATTGATTGATGTTGCAGGTATAACTGCCCCCGCCGTTAAAAGGTTGGTCCACCGCGAAGGCCCCGATGTTCGCTGCTTCAGTTGAGTAAAGCAACCCATAACCACCTCGGATCACTACCGTCTTATCGGATTTGAATCCGCTCCAGGCAAAGCCCACGCGCGGTCCGAAATTGTTCTTATCGGTGTTGCGAAGGCCGCGCGGAATTCCGCCGCCCGCGCGAATCAATACGTTTTGTCCGGGAACAAAATTAAGCTGACGATCAAACCGTTCTGTGAAGGGCGAGAACACGTCATAACGCACTCCCAGATTGAGAGTCAGATCAGAATTGACTTTCCAATCGTCCTGCACGAAGAAAGAAAGCTCATGTCCCGATTGATAATAAGGACCTCCCGGTATTGAACGATCGACGTGGGCTGGAGGATTGCCGAGCAGGACGTTCGCATACGCAGACCCTGAATCGCGAGGGCCTATCGGTATCCCACTGTAATTGCCTGCAAGGAACCCGCCGTTCTGCGTGCCGTACTGATATTGTCCTTTTGCGGCCGCGTTAGCCGTTGCCGGTTGGTTTTGTCGGACTCGGAGTTCGCCGCCGAAACGATAGTTATGGCTCCCGCGAACCACCGACAACGTGTCGCCAAAATAGTAGTTGTTCGAGAGGAAGAAGAAAGGGCTGGCATCGCCAATAAACTCGAGGTCTCCCTTGTCGGCATCGTTGCCAATAACACCCAGCAGCACCGAACCGGTGCACGTTAGGCCGCAAACATTGACGCCCGGAATGCCAAGTTCAGAGGCAATCGTCGGACTAAACCCCTGTGCGCCTCCCTGGCCCGGATTGAAAATTCCGATCTCAAATCGCGAGTAGCCGGCGCGCGCATCATTGACCACGCTGGGCGAGAAGATGTGCGTATCGCCGAGCGCAACTTGTCGTGTATTTCCAAATTCAGTGCCGGCGCCAAAACCCGACGGCAGGTCCTTGCCGTTTGGCGATGTGCCGATCGGAAAATTATTGTCGCGCAGGCGTTCATTCGTAGCTTTGCTGTAGCGTCCGAACAAATGGTTACTGGTGGTGATGTTGTGATCTATCTTGATGTCATACTGATTGATGTTGGCCTTCTCTTTACGATTGCGATCGTAATTTCTTATGAGGCCGGAATTCGTCGGCAATGGATAGGCATTAAACAAATTAGAGCCGGCGGTGGAAAGCAGTGCCGGAGGAATGATGTTGCCGGCAAACGGATTGCCATTCCGGTCGAAGATAGTGCCTTGTGGGGCAATCACCGGACCGTGAACAGTGTTGTAAGTTACCAGGTTCCCTGGCTGGAGCAGCTCGGAAAAATCGCCGCGGCGCATTTTGAGTGTCGGCACCGTCACCGGGGCCTCGCTGGAGCCGAAGGCAGGGGTAGAATTCCGCTGGCCGTTATAAGAGAAGAAAAAGAAAGACTTGTTGCGGCCACTCCAAATCGAGGGACCTCCCTCGCCGAAACGTGGCGTAAAGATGGGACCACCGATGGTGCCACCGAAGTTATGAGTGTTCGTGTTCGGGGGATTTTTGTTATAGACCGGTCGAGCGCTGGCGACTAGTCCTTGATAAAACTCGTATGCAGTGCCGTGGAAATCGTTACCGCCCGACTTGAAAGTTGTGGAGATGATCGCGCCGCCAGCACGCCCGCTGTCCGCCGGAGGCACACTTGTCTCAATCTTGAATTCGGCAATCGCATCGGGATTTGGAAAGATGGCAATCTGACCAAATTGAGATTCATTATTGTCGACACCATCGAGCATGAAATTGTTGTTGGTGACTCGCGCTCCGTTGGCTGATATTACCGACCCACCCGACTCGCGGAAGCGAGTTGACTCTGTTCCCTTTCCGGGACCACCAGAATCGAAGTTGCCGCCACCGCCGAGAGTGCCCAGGGCCGGACGAGTAACACCCGGAGAAAGCGCGGCCAGCAACGTAAAGTTTCTTTGCGGAATTGGCAGCTCAGTTACTTGCCTCCCGGTAATAAGATCGCCGCGCACACTCGTTTCACTCTCTACCAGCGGCGCAGCTTCGCTGGTTATGGTAACCGTTCCGCCCGCGCCCGAAATCGCCGAGAAGTTAACGTCCAACGGCAATCTTGCATTCGTTTCAACGGTGACTTCTTCGAATGCAATAGACTGAAAACCTGCCGCTTCGGCCGTCACACTATACCTACCCGGTTCCAAACTCGTTACCGTGTAGGTTCCATCATCGCCGCTGGTTGCCTCGCGAACCTCGCCGGTCGTGCGACTAGTGATGGTGATCTTCGCATCCTTCACCAGCGCGCCATTTGGATCTTTCACCGTACCCACAACGGTTCCTTTGCCGCCCTGGGCGCTCCCAACAATCCCGCAAGACATAATCATGAACAACAAGGTGAAGATTTGCGTTGCGACTCTTAGCTCTTTCATGAGTTGGTTCCTCGGGTGCGTCAACAGAATACAAACGCACGCTTACCTGTTTCCAGGCAAAGTGCATTTTTGATTTGTGTAACTACTGAACTAAGGCCAGGGCGTCGTGCCGGCGCATTGGCCCAAGGCGACGAACACTGAATAAAGATCCACTTGATAAAAGCTTTAAGAGGGATGATGACAGTTTGTTGTCTAATCGAACGAAGTATTTAATACAGTTTCAGAGGCCTGTCAACTTTTTTTTGCTCAATTTTTAACAAGCGTGGGTGTTATTCCGAGAAATACCCGCGCGCGCGTTTAGGAAAGGGCCAATCAGGCGGCGAAGGCGGCTGCAAACTTTCCCGCAAGCACCAGGCTCAGGGCGCCTCGTAAGACAGGGTTTTCACCCAGGGTGGAAGGAAGAATCGTTGCCGATGGTAATCCACGGCGAACACTATGCTCGATCGTTTCCTTGAGGGCGTCCTCGACCAACGGCCAGGCGCGGGCTATCTCTCCGCCGACTACGACGGCTTCCGGACTGAAGCCGACTACCAGATTTGAGATTCCGATCCCCAGATAGTGAGCTGTTTCAACGAGCGCCGCGATGGCATTCCCTTCACCGCCCAGTGCGCGGTCCACCAATTCTCGAAAATCGATTAGTGCCGCGTGATCGTCGCCCGACAGTTTTTGGTAACGTGCCTGCGCTGCCCGCTCAGACGAGAAGGCTTCCCAGCAATCGCGGTTACCGCAGGAGCACGGAACCGGCGCTTGCGTGCCGATTACCATGTGTCCGAATTCGCCTGCCGCTCCATGCTGTCCGCGATAAACCTGTCCGTCAAAAATGATGCCGGTGCCAACGCCTTCCCCGACCAGCACCAGGATAAAATCTCGCGCATCGCTGACCTCCGGCCGGCCAAACCAAAGTTCCGCCAGCGCAACTGCGTTAGCGTCGTTATCAATGATGACTGGAAGTCCGAACGCTGTGGAAATTGTCTTGGCGATTGGAATGTCGCGCCACTTAAAATAGGGAACGTAAACCGCAGTACCGGTTGACGGATCGACCAGGCCCGGAAGACTGACACCAACCGCTTCAATCGAACCCTTGTTTCTGACTGAGAACTCACGCACCAAACCAATAACCTCTGCCAGCGTGTTATCGGGATCCGGGTCGGTGAGAAACTGTTTTTGCTCAACGACGCGTCCAGCCAAATCACTGGTTGCTACTGTCGTACAAGTAGGCGTAATAGCCACTCCAATAGCAATCGCCTCTTTCGTACGCAGTCTTAAGAGCGTGGGCCGTCGCCCGCCGGTTGATTCGCCTTCGCCTACTTCTTCAACGAGGCCTTCAGCGGTCAGCGCTTCGACGATTGCCGAAATAGTTGAACGCTGCAAGTCAGTTTCACGAGCAATTTCGGCGCGCGAGATCGGCTCACGCTCGCGAATGTAGTTCAACACAATCTGCCGATTGATATCGCGGATAGTATTGAGGCGGGCTGCCTGAGTCTTTCGTAAATCAAGTCGTCGCAAGTTCTGAAACGCTCCTCGGGGTAGAGCTTATCGTCCAGGCGGTGAGGTTATTTGCCGGCGCCCTTTCCTTGAACGATCGTCAGGGTTTTATCAATCGCCGGAACCTCGAAAGTTTCCTTGCTGCCATTGGCCCACTGAATTTCCAGTCTGTCGACTTTGGTGGCGGCGCCCAGACCGAAGTGCAGCGTCATGTCGTTTTGTGAGCAATACACAGCCCCACTGATTACGTCGAGTCTTTGCCTAATTTTACCAGAGGTCAAGTAGGCTATGCTGCCTATTGCATCTTTCGGAGTCTTCTTTTCAGTGTCGCCTACGAGCCGGAGATTTAACCAGTGTCCGGCCGGGGCGGCAACGTTTCGCAGGATAGACGGCTTGCCATCTATATTATTGATAACCAGATCAAGGCGTCCGTCACCATCCAAATCGCCAACTGCCAGCCCGCGGCTGGACCACGCACTCGCCAGAGCGCTGCCGGGTGCGGCGCCTACTCGCTCAAATTTTCCGTTTTTGAGATTGCGGAAGAGCAACGACTGTTCGGCGAAACTGGTTCCCCATTGGTTACCATCGACCGCCGGATAAACGTGTCCATTCACGACGAACAAATCCAGCCACCCATCGTTATCGTAATCGATAAAGCTGGTCCCCCAGCCGAGAAACGGAATGGTGACCTCGCCGAGCCCGGCCTGAAAAGTGACATCGGTAAAATTCCCGTCACCATCATTATGGTAAAGAACGTTTGAGTCGTCCGAAAAATTCGTGATATGAAAATCGACGCGGCCATCATTGTCATAGTCGCCGATGGCGAGTCCCATGCCCGCCTGCTCGCGTCCATTTTCGTTTAGCGCTAGACCGGAAGGATAGCCGACTTCTTCAAATGTTCCGTTCCCCTTATTGATGTAGAGCTGTTTCGGAGTGGAATCGTTAACCACGACGAGATCCAGGAGCCTATCTTCGTCGGCATGGACGAAAGCGGAGGTGAAGCCGTAATACTTCTGCGCGTCGTTTACGCCGGCCTTCGCGCTCGCGTCCTCAAAACTGCCGTCAGATTTTTGATGATAGAGAGTATCAGCCTCGCCCGGCAGTCCGCGTGGGCCACACATCACCGCCACGCCGCGAAACTGGCAAAAATTTTGACCAACAACGCCGGGCTTTCCCGCCTCGCTGGGACTCGGGGGCAAATTATTCAAATCGATTTCAGCGTACCCGGGAACAAAAAGATCGAGGAGCCCATCGCCGTCGTAGTCGCCCCAACTGGCGCCCGTACTCCACCCTTTCCGCGCGACGCCGATTTTCTCAGCCACGTCGGTAAAGGTGCCGTTGGCGTTG
The DNA here is from genome assembly GCA_003488005.1 of Blastocatellia bacterium. Classification (GTDB taxonomy): domain Bacteria; phylum Acidobacteriota; class Blastocatellia; order Pyrinomonadales; family Pyrinomonadaceae; genus PSRF01. Next base: position 78,666 of record DNND01000064.1, read on the forward strand.
TTGCGATAGAGACGAGAGACACCGAAATTTGTAACGTACAAGTCGGGCCGGCCATCGTTGTTATAGTCGCCAACAGTCGCGCCGGAGCCCCAGCGATCATTTGCGACGCCGGCTTTGTCTGTTACGTCTTCAAACTTCCAGTTGCCCAGGTTGCGGTACAGGGCCGCCCGCGGCGGTTTTTCTTTGCCGTCGAGCGCGGCCATCGTCGAACCGTTGACTAAATAAACGTCAGGAAGCCCATCCGAGTCATAATCAAAAATCGCGACGCCGCCCGAAGTCGTTTCAAAGATGTAATTTTTCTGCGGGCTGCCGGATCGATGTTTGAAGTTTGCCATCGCCGTTTTGTCGGTCACATCTTCAAACACAACGGGAGCGTTTGCATCCGTTACTCCAACCGTGCGGCGGGTGGAATAATTCAGAGGCGTGCCGGTTGAAACTCCGCCCTGACCTTCAGGTTTCTTTGCGGGCGTTTGCGAGAAGACAAGCACCGAACCTGCCAGCAACGCCATTGTCACAAGCAACACAAGAGGATGGAACCGTGCTGCAGGGCCAAACTTTTTCATAGCGCTCAACATACCACACACGCGCACCGCTATTTTACGGCGCGCTTGTCTCATTGATAATCAAGTAACGATCTATCTGCGGTCCGGCAATCGTCTGAACGATGCCGCTGGGCCACTTCACTTCAATCTGGCGCACTCCCTCAGCCGCACCCAATCCGACAATGATGCGCGGATCATTCGAAGAGAGATAACTGCCCGATGTGTTCGCGTCGAATATCTGTTTCCTGCCGGCGCTGTCGGTGACGGTGATGCGCGCGCCAATTCCATTCCGATTGGACTTTGATCCGACCAGGGACAATCCCAGCCAGTGATTTTTCTTTGCACCATCGTTTCGCAAGATAACCGGAGCGCCATCAAGCGAGGCGATCGCAACATCGATTTGCCCATCGTTGTTCAAGTCACCAAATGCTGCTCCACGCCCGACCAGCGAATTAGCAAAAGCCGCCCCGGCGCTGGCCGATGTGTTTACAAATCCTTTGCCGGTATTGATCATCAAGAGCGGCGTCTGTTTGTGTCTCAGGTAGGGATTTGTTTTTTCGATCGTATCGAGAACGTGACTTTGCGATACGAAAAGATCGCGCAGTCCATCATTGTCGACGTCGATAAACCTGGCGCCCCACCCGGAATACAGAAGTGTAATCTGGCCCACACCTGATGAGTTAGTACTATAAGTAAAACTCAAATCACCATCGTTGTGGTAAAGCGGATAAGTTTCGTTTGAGAGCGTGGTAATAAATATGTCCATCAGGCCGTCGTTATCATAATCGGCAACATCGATCCCCATTCCCGCGTAGGTCCGTCCGTTCTCGTCATAGCCGGCGCCAGAAGCAATCGCGACGTCTTCGAAAGTGCCGGAACCTTTGTTGTGATATAGCGACTGCCGCACACTGTCGTTGGCCACAAAGATGTCCAACAGGCCGTCATTATCAAAATCACCGAAGGCCACGCCCAAAGCTTTGCCGCCCGGTTCGGAGATGCCGGCTTTGACACTGACGTCTTCGAAAGTGCCGTCAGCGCGCTGCCGGTACAAAATATTTGTTGCTCCCTTGAAATTATCCGGATGGCAGAAGGCGCGATAACCCTGACGAATCTCCCCGCAATAAACCGAGCCCACTTCGAAATCCCAATCGACGTAACGTCCCACAAAAAGATCGAGCCGCCCGTCGCGGTCGTAATCCAGCCAGCCCGCGCTGGTGGACCATCCAGCAGCGCCAACCCCGAGCTTCTTCGTAACGTCGTCAAACTTGCCGTCGCCTTTGTTGCGATAAAGAGCGTTGCCGCCATAGCCGGTGACGTAAAGATCTGTGTTGCCGTCGTTGTCGTAATCAGCGGCCGCCACACCCATACTAAAACCGCTACCTTTCAGTCCGGCCTTTTCGGTGACATCTTCAAAGGTTCCGTCTGCCGTTTGGTGATAGAGCCTGTTCCAGTATTTAGGATCGTGTTTGTCAGGTGAATCGGTTTTTGGCATCGGGTCCTTCAAAGCGGCGCCGTTGGTGAAGAACAGATCCATACGACCATCGTTGTCATAGTCAAACATCGCGGCTCCGCCGCCCATTGCTTCGAGTAGATACTTCATGGAGGTGTACGCCGCCGCCCGTTTGAACCCGATGCCCGTGAAACTCGTGATGTCGGTGAAGGTAACAGGCGATTGCGCCTGGGGCGCCGGGGGTGGAGGCTTTTTGACTGGCGCTTCCGAACTGTAGGATTTGCCGGTGCGTTGTGGACCAGGAGTAGCAGTAGGAGTAGGACTCGGCTGCTGACCGGCGACAGTGAGCAGTGGAACACCCAAACAAAAAGCTGCGACCAATAGCGATAAGGGGGAATAGATTGCGCGCATCAGATGACGCCGTTTACCTGGCTGCTATCACCGCATAGTCCCGTCCGCTGTAAAGACGAATTTCATTTCCTGCCTTGGTCATCATCAGCGGTCGCGGGCGCTTCATCTGAGTGTCTTTCGCGGTGGAGACCGAGAGTATTTCGTTGCCCGCCAAGTCGAGCACGTTAAGCTTCCCGTCGTTGCTGAAACCAAAACCATAAGCACCGGTGCCCAGCTCGGAACCGTTTATCTTAATGGCTGAATCAGTGATTAAGAACCCTTCATATTTCGCCCGCACGTCGGCGGCGTATCCTGAAGTGTCTACCAGGCCGGCGATCACATACCGGTCCGAGCCAAAACGCGCGGCCGCCGAGTTACGCATCTGGGTCGGCGCGGTTAATCCCTGAAAATAGAATCCCGGGGGTACAACTCTCGAGAGCTCCGGGCCGGTCAGTATCCTCGCTGCGTCCTGGGCCCCTACGATAAATTGCAGAGAACACAAGATGAGCAAAGTGGCGAATGCGGTTAACGAATATCTTCCCCAACTCTTCATAGACGGTTCCTCCTAATCGGACGCCTAGCCGAGCCCGCGGAGCGGGCGGTAGCGTAAAGCCTGGGGTGAAGCGCAGC
>DNND01000064.1:81988-108345 GCA_003488005.1 Blastocatellia bacterium
GTGAAGCGCAGCGAAACCCCAGGTTAAGATTTCTAGAGTTTCTCAACCCGCGAAGCGGGTGACAGCGCCGCCATTTCGCGCTGTCGCCCACTCCCGCGGGCTTTCGTTGTTATTAATTGGCGCTCTCCTGGGGTTCCGCTGCGCTTCACCCCAGGCTTTACGCTCCCGTCCGCTCCGCGGGCTCGGACTCAACACTGCCGCGCACGACTTTTTGTGCAAAGTCGTTCCAGCTTTCCTTGTTAGAAGCGTCCCTTGATGATTGTCTTTAGCGATTACCGAGATCATAAACTGCCGTCGTGGGATTATAAGTCTTCCAGTCGAACCAGTAATCATTGAGCACGGGCAGTTTCTTCAATTGCTTCCCGCTCAACGAGCCTGATGTTGCTTTGCCGGTGAAGTCCCATTCGCTTCCGGTTTCAGCATCAACCATAATCACCGGGCTCGTGTTTGGTTTCAAAAAAAATTCCAACTTCCGCCCATCCACCAGCCTGTCATAAGCACGCACAGATCGCTTGTCATCGCCTAACACTATGAACACAGGAGCGCCGCCGAGTTCATCCAGGATTAGACCTTGTTTCAGCAACGCGTCGAAAGGATAAGCCTTCGCAAATCCATCGACTGTTATCCCTATTACCAGCGTTCGAGGTTCGAGCGACTTATCGAGCATAACGGAAGTAGTCACGGGCACTTTGTCCATTCGCTCTTCCCAATTTACCGGAGCATATTTTCCCGCGCGTGCAATCTCGTCGTCAGGTCGCAGCACCCGGCCCGCCGGCTTTTCGCGCTTCCATAATCCGAACGTTAACTCATCATGGAAAACGGGACGAAGGCGTTGGCCCTGCAGTGGTCCCTGAATCGCTTCGCCGCTCACCTGCTGCCACCATGAGCCGGTTTCTTCATCGCGCATGATGAAGTTCTGATTATTGATTCCTGCCAGATGGAAGTGAAGTTGCCGCCCGCCTACTGTCGTTTCCCACACCAGACCGGTGTGACAGATCGTTCAATAGGTTGCAACTATCGGCTTACCGCCCACGACATCTTGCACGAGGTGATGGTAAGCCATTTGTCTCACGGGATAAGCTGCCGCTTCTCCATCGTTATCGACTGCAAGCACGATATCCGTGTCAGCAACGAAGCCGGCCTCACTCGTTTTTACATAACCGGCATTGCTCAGTGGATTAAACATCCATTCGAAGTGATTCTGCCTCGCAAACCAGGTGGCCGCGAACATCGGTAACAGAAAAATTACTAATGCAGCTTTCTTCCACCAACGTCGCGAGCCGCGCCAGATCCACAGGACCAGCATTAGTGCAATCGCCGCCGCTGCTAAAGTTGTCAGCGGAGACCAGCGGCGCAGCGTATATGAAAGTTCCACATCCCGAGCGGTCTGGGGTCGAAAGGGTTGAATTAGCCAAGCGGGCGCAATCACGATCGCAAGCGCAATTAAGGCTACCAGCAAGAGTGCGAACCAGGCATTCCGGAAAGAAGATTTGCGGTCGGCATTTACCATCGAATAGTCTCACTCGCAACTGAACACTAAAGGGCCTTGTAACACTTGTAGTACGAATCTGTCGAGCACTGTAAGCGGATAGGTAGTATTCGCGCGTTCGGACAATCCAGGTCTCTTCCGACAACGATTGGGAAACGATTAAGAACGGTGGCGCTTCCAAAATTCAGGAATGGATTGACAACCAACTCAAAGGTCGTACCTGCACCGTTGTTCTCGTAGGAGAAAATACTCCAAGGTCGAAAATGGCTTCTTCAAGTACAAGACAATAATTTGGGGCAAGCAAAAATCCCGAAAAGTTTGCTAATCAAGCAACAGAAATCTTCACAACTTGTACGGTTCTAAACAGAATGGCAGAACTGCGGATGCCGGACGGCTATCCAGTTAGATAAGATCGCAAACGAAGCGGGTGAGGCTCTTTTACTGGAATGAATTACCCAACAAAGCCTATCTGTTTCTCAATGGCTAAAAACCACAATCAAGGCTTCAGACGCAAAACAACAACAGATATATTCACGATCATGGTGTAGCGAGGGGTTTGTAAATAAGACCGATGACTATGCCGACGATAGTCCACTGGAGGAAGTAAGCCACAGCCTGCATCAGAGCGAGTTTCATTCCGATGTTCAGGTTCACGTAGTTGTGCAGCACCAATGCGCAAACCACGAAAATGCCTATGAGAACGCCGAAGCGCGCACCTCCCGTGATTCCCGATCCGCCCTGATTTATCATTGCGAAAATTATGGCGACAACCAGGATCGATATGAAAGTTGCGACCAATCCAATTGGCATCACGGTCATCATTTCTTCTTTAGGTCGAAATACGGCCGGATAGTTGTGGCCTTCATTGATAAGAGCCGGCACCAGCCACAACGTTAAGAAACCAAAGGCAAAAGACGCGAGCGTGCCACCAAGCGCCGCCAGCCCGAGACGTGAATAGTTCATTTGCACTCCTTTACAAATTGCAGATCTACTCGCTTTAACAATTCAAGCGCGCGTTCTAACCCAACTATCTCTACGCCATTTTTCGCTAGCTCCGGCAATACGCCGTCATGAAGACATTTCACCTGCTCTTCAACCATCGGCAGCACGCGGTCGCGAATGGCCTTTAGCTGCTCGGGTGGGGTAACTCGCTCGCGCCGCACCGTTATCCAATTCTCTAGTTGCACCAAAAGGCGGGCTGAGTCTGATTTAGGTGTGAGAAGTGCTTTGGAGTTTAGGAAGAAGCGACTTTCATTTCAAGTGTTGATAAGAGTATTCAGCTTCCACAATTTGCTGCCCGAGTTCGTTTGTGTACGGCCAAGTGTCAGTAATGACACGCCACAAACCAGGAACCTCGATAATTCTGTTCAAGCTCAAGCTTTCCAGCATTTCCCGAAGGCTTGCCGCAATGAACTCCAATTCGCGCCTAGTGGAGACGCTCGGCTTGCCGTTGGCAATCTCACCCAGCTCTGCTTCAACTCCGATCATTGCACGTTCGAGTTGCTGGCGAACTTTTTGTGTTTGCTGCATGTTCAAGGTGAAATCAAGTCCGATTGCCAATCAAGAACAAATTTTTGCATCTGTCCTCCGGGCAGGTAGCGTCCTTGAGCCGCGGCTCGTCCTTCCAATATCGTCGTCCCTGGTCGTATTTGGAACTGTCTGAACCCCGACATTGTGCTCCAATTCGGCTTAAGCGCCAGACTGCCCCGTGAAGCCGGAAATGTCTCGAAGAGATAGCGGCCTCCGACTTTAGCCGGATCGGAGAAATAGCGGAGCCCATACTCCGACTGACCAGCTTGACGAACAACCATATTCTCCGCCTCAAACGATTGCAAGATTCTAACTCGAGCTTCGCGCTTAATTCCCATGTCGCGGAGATATTGCGATGCCTGTTGTATGCCGGCGTAGGCGTCATTGGGCGCTTCAGAGAAAGTACGGGCGAGCTGCCCGGCCTCAAGCTGATTAATGCTTCCGGTGCCGCGTCCCGCGAACCCAATGTTGAGGTTCGCACCGTTTGACCAGCCCTCAAACTCCGCCGTGTAGTTGCGTGGGTTGAATCGCGGCAGTGCTTCTTCTTTGGCGAAACTCCATGATTCCTTTAACGCTCCTCTGACGCCGCCAACAGACGTGTAGCTTTCTCTGACGGTACTGGCTACCGCTTTGCCAGATTGTATTGGGTTTCGCAGTACACCGCGAACCGCGCGCAAATCGCCGAGGAACGGTTCAAAATTTTTCACCGACTGCGCGACTCCGCGAACGCTTTGATAAGCTTCTTCACTTCCCCGCGCCAGGTTGATGCCGAGGCTTCCGCCCTTGAAGACCACACCGCCGATGGCTGTGGCATTACCAACTACCTCGATCACTCCCAGGGTTCCCTGCCACCACCGCTCGCCACTGCTCAAATCGCGTCCGGTGTAAGTATCCTGTCCGGTGGTCGCGTTGAAAACTTTCGTAGCGCCGGTTCCATCTGCAAACGCACTTCCCCAATTGGTTCGTGGGTCATTTGATTTCCAACGCTGTTCGACACTTTGTAACTCGTGCTCCGCGTGCGCGCGAATGGTGCCGGTACTGACAGCCGTAAGCGCAATTAGAGCGGCGCCCAACAGCAACAATGGAATGATGTGACCCGACGGGTCAGTAAAGGTGGTGGGGTTATCGTGCGCGTAAGCATAGCGGTTCAGGCTCGCCGGAACACTGAGCATCCCAGTGAAGCTGTCTTGCTGAGTGAAGCTGCCCAGGCCAGGCGAATAGTATCGTTCACCATTACCCAGCGGCATCAGTCCTGTTTCACCGTCGAACCGCTGGCCGGTGTAGCCAATCGCGTTATAGCTCGCCCCGCTTCCGCTCAGGTGGTTGCCCCAGGCATCGTACTCATAATGCGCGGTCAACGAGGCGGACGAGTTTTGCGTAACCTGGCCCAGCGAGGTGATTGAGCCCTGTCCGTCACCGAAATAATAGCGTTCGCCTTCGCCGCTCAACTCCGCCCTGACCACTTCTCCGGCGCCGAGGTCGTAGCGGTTTAGCGGTTGGTTGTTGGTTCCGTATTCATTGACTACCTGATTGCCGCCGTAGACATAGGCCACCGAAGCACCACCAACGGTCTTTCCGATTCGATGCCGCTCGAAGTCGTAGTCGTAAGCGGCGACTTCCTGATCGGCGCCGTTTAGAACGCGCCGCAATTGGTCGCGGCAGTCATACTGATAGCTTGCCGTTGCCTGGTTATCGAGCGTGGTGGACGTGAGATTACCGTTGCGGTCGTAGGCATAGGCGCGGGGAAGGCTGCCTGCCGCATCACTGGTAAGTTGGGTGAGCTGGTTCAACTGATTGAACTGCGACGTGGTCGTCACCAGCGGAGTGTCGGCGTCCTGCCGCGATTCGCTCGTGACTCCGCTGGGGTCGGTCGAGAGCGTGATGGTGGTGGTACGGTCCCGCGCAGTGGAAGTCTGGCGATTGCCCACGCTGTCATACGCAAATCCAGTCAGACTGGTGGTTTCTGAATAGTTAACGCTCTGGCCGGCAGATGGGTTCGCAGGACGGTTGCCCGGTGCGACGTATGAGGCGCTGGTTAATCGGTTCAGCAAATCGTAGTCGTAGCTGAGCGCTCGGGTTGTTTGGTTATTCTGGCGCCGGGTTTCAGTTTTGCGATTCGAGTTGTTGTCATACGTGTAGACAAACTCTTCGGAAGCAGTGCTGCTGATGTGGTTGGCAACGGCGGTCAGGCGATCCGCCGCGTCATATTCGTAGTCGCGCTGCATTCCGCCCGGATAGGCTACTCGTTGAAGCAGACCATCGGCGCGCCAGGTGTAGTCGACACTGGTTTGGTTCGGCAGGTTTACCTTTTGCAGGCGATTTAGCTTGTCGTAAACATAGCCGGTCGGTTTATTTTCCGCGTCTTTCAGCGAGGTCAGGTTGTTGGCTGCATCGTAGCCGAACTTCACCGTATGGTTGTTGGGATCGGTCGCCGCGATCAGTCTGCCCCGCTCGTCATAACTACGAGCATAACGGCGCGTCTGCGTCGGGGGAGCACCGAGCAGCGTGGTCTCTGCAACGCTCGTGAGATTACCTTCGGGATCGTAACCGTAGTCGAAATGATTGGCACCGGCCGCGGGAGTTGGTGTGTAGCCGAGCGTCTGGACTCGATCCAACGCGTCGTAAGAAATGCTGGTCTGGTGGCCATTAGGATCGGTCAGCGTCGTGCGGTTGGAGTTGGCGTCGTAGCCGTAAGTAGTGATTACGCTCTGCGGCTGCGTGACCTGCTGCAGGCGGTTCAGCTCGTCGTAGCTGTAACTGACGGTGCGAGCAAGCGCGTCCTTAATGCTCCGCAGATTTTGCGCGCCATCATAGTCAAACTCCCAGACCCCATTTTTTGCATCCGTAAGTTGTTTCAGCGAACCCAGGGCATTGTAAAGATAGCTGGTCTTGTATTGAGCGCCTTGGGGATCGGTTTGCTCCAGCAGCAAACCTGCGCCGTCGTATTTATACTTGGTGGTGTGACCCGCTCCGTCGGTCCGGGTCTTCGGTTGATTCAGTTCATCATAAGTCTTCGCGATGGCTCCGCCGGTGCCGTCGTTGTAAGAAAGCACATTGCCAGCCGCATCATAGGCGAAGGTTTCCGTCTGAAGATTGCTATCGTGGACGACACTCGTCACCCGGTTCAGTTTGTCGTAGGTGTAGGTAGTGCGATTACCCACTCCATCAACCATTGCGGTGCGGTTGTTATTGCCGTCGTATTCGTAAGACGCCAACGGCGCGCCGCCTTGAGTGACGCTCTGTAACCGTTGCAGCGGATCGTATGTGTCAATTCGCTGATAGCTGCGGCGATCGGTGACGCTCTTGCGGTAGCCGCCGCTATCGCTGTTGACTATGTTGGTGACTTGTCCGAGGCGGTCTGTGATCTGGGTTAAGCGGTGCACCTTGTCATATACATATGAGGTGAACGCGCCTTTGTAATCGCTCTCCCTTTGCAAATCAATGCCGTTGTATTCAAGCGTGCGAGTGTGGTTGTCAGCATTTTTGACGCTCTCCAGCCGGCCCAAGCCATCGTAGAACACCACCGTTGACTGGCCGTTGGCGTCTGTCCGCGTTTCCTTGCTCGTGGCATCATCGTAAGCGATCCTGAGCACAGGAATTTGCTGCTGCCCGTCCTGAACCAGGGTCGTCAGCGGCCGGCCCAGGTTGTCAAAGGTCATTTGCGAAACGACGCCGCGGCGGTCGGTGTGAGAAATAGCGTGGCCGCCGCCGTCGTAGACAAAGTTTTCGCTGAAGCCACCCGCGTACTGAACGAGTGTCGCACGATTCAAGCCGTCGAGGGTGTAATTCGTCTCACGACCGTTGGCATCCTGGGTCCGTTTCAGGCCCCCGAACGCGCTGAAGTTCATCCCGACCGTGTAACTCGGCTGAGCGCCGTTGACCGTCAGGCTGCCGGTTTCACCAAAGGCAGAAACCTGGCGCACGCTGACCGTAGCGCGCGGATCTGTTGTCTGCACTGTGCGCCCGCTGTAGGAGTTCGTGGTCACGTACTCGGCAGCGCCAAACTTGAGCGCGCTCCGCAGCACGCGTCCTAGTCCATCGACACGCACTGTTTCCGTCAATCCCTGTGGATCATTTTGTACGATGGTCGTGTTGGTGGCATCGTCATAACTCCAGGTGGTCACCCGGCCTTCGGGATCGCGCATTTCAGTGCGACGGTTGAGGGCGTCGTATCTCATCGTCGTAGCGTTACCGTTGAGGTTCTTTTGTGAGACGACGTTGCCGTTCGCGTCATAAGCTGTCTCTTCGGTGAAGCCGCCGGGAACGTGCCGCTTTATCAAACGACGCAGCCCGTCATATTCGAAGGCGGTGTCCTTGCCGTAGAGATTGAGAACGTGCACGGCATTGCCAATCAAATCGATCTCGGTGGCCGTCATGGCTGACAGCGACTGGCCGAATGGGCCGGAAAGTATTTCGCTCTTCAGGAAGTTCAATTCATCGTAAGTGCGTGTAGTAGCGACGCCGCGACGGTCAGTTTCCGTCAGCAGATTGGAGTTACTGTCGTAAGTATAGTGAAGCGTAAACGGGCCTGCGCCGTTGGGAGTTTCCGTCGAACTGAGGAGCCGGTTGAGGCCGTCATAAGTATTTTGCAGATCGAGCCTTTGTGAGCCGCCTGTTTGCGAGGCTGTGAGCACCTGTCCTTCGGGCAAATAAGTGATGTTTGCTGTGAGCGCCTCGCGGATGCCTGTCGGATCGGTGACCGTCTGTTCAACGATGCGGTCGAGTGAGTCGTAGCCCATCGTGACTGAAGGCGCGAGTGTGTCGGTACTGGATGTCAACCGGCTGCGGCCGTCATAACTGTTCTGACTTACGACGGTTGACTGGCCCTCGGTCTGGCGCACAATCGAAGTCGGATTTCCGTAGGCGTCATACTGGTAGGTCGTCGCCAGGCCAGCTTGGTTGACGAGGCGCAACAAGTCGCCGTTGCCCGCGTAGTCCATGCGTATCTCGCGCCCGGTCGGCAGCAATATGCGAGTCACGTTACCGCGCCCATCAAGCGAGAGTGTGGTGGTCTTGCGATTGGCGTCAGTAACGCTGACTGGTTTGCCGAAAGTCGGATCGAAGATCGCACTGGTAGAGATGCTTTCGTCGCCACCAGTCACGGTCTGCGCATCAGGATTGCCATTGCTATCGTAGTGAATCGCGGTTCGGCGTCCCGCGGGATCGACCTCGAGAGTCTTCTCCCCCTTTTCATTCCAGGCGAGCGTTGTTTGGGCCCCGCGCGGCTCTGAAATACTGATCGTCTTGCCATTCTCGAGTTGATAGATCTTTTGGCGCTGCAATCCATCCGTGACGACCGCTTGTTGTACCTGGTTACTGCTGTTGAAGGTGTAGGTGAAAGTGTTCGTTACGCCTTCGGGCATCTGGATAGCACTAACGGGCAGATTCAGTTGATCGAAGTGATACTGATAGGTCGTCTTATGTCCGCCAAGCACGACGCTGTTAGGTGCGGTGACCGCTTTAAGCAGGTGGTCATAAAGCGGGTTCGCTTGCGGCCCGGGATTGTAGTCGTAGCGCCAGACCAAATCCTGAGGCGCCGTTTGACTGATGTTATCCACACGCTGGCGCGTGACGCTGATCAGGTTGCCGTTGGTGAGATTATATTCGTAATCGATCTCCAGACCTTCGGGACCGGTAATCTTCGTGATGTGCCAGGCCTTGCCCACGTCTGCCTGCAGGAAGCGACGACGCATGATCCCCAGTCGCCCTTTGCTCTGGCAGGAAGTAGTGGCCGCGCCGATGTCGACGCTGCCGACCAGTGGCGTCTCGGCCACTTCATACGAATACTCGAGCGAGCGCTGTGAAGAGTCGGTAGCGCGGACCATGCGTCCCTCGCTATCGTAAGTGAGAGTGATGCGATTGCCGTTAGGCTCTTCGATGAAGGCGAGGTTGCCCATGTAGGAGAAATCGAAGAAGCCGGCGTCGCCAACGTCGAGGGCCTGCGTGAAGTGATATTTAATGTGGGCCTTGGTGAAGTAATCGAAAGTGCCGTCACCGTTCTTCTTGAGCGATCCGTGGTATGAGTTGTTGGCCGGGGCAATGCCGGCCGTTTGGATCAGGCCTTCACTGAAGGTCAAGCCGCTGCCTTCGCCTCCGAGCAACTTGTAATAACCGCTGCCGACAAACGGTCCCGGAACCCGCTGCAGCAAGATCTGGTAGTTGTGTTTCCAACCATAGCCGAAGGGATTAAAACTGTTTCGGTCGGAGGCGTTATACGACCTGTCGACAGAAAGCGAAAGGCCCCTGTTTTTGATCTCCACGTCGTTGACGGAGATAGCGAGGTTGCCGGTACTTAGCTCGACTCCGTTTACCACCGTGCTGCCCGGCTGTCGCGCTTCGTTCCGACTATCGTCGACGGTAACAAAACCCTCAACCACATCCGACACGGATGAATTGGCATTTAACGTTGCCCGCAACCTAAACGGATAGACCCCGGCGCGGAGCGGCGGACTGAAAATAACGGTGCCCGGTTGGGAATTGCGTTCGCTGGTGTGTTCCTGGTTGGTGCCGTATGCGCGCTGGTGAGTTTCGCCCGCCGAAGTCAGAACATCGCGGTTGTCGATGAGCAGCTCAATCGCGGCAGCGCCGCCAAGCAGATAGGAAAAGTCAGCCTGCCCCGACTTGACTCCAATGGTTGGCTGATACTGATCGATCAGGAAACTGAAGGGCACCGGTTCACGACGCGAGTGAAATTCATTTCCGCCATCCTCATCAAGCACGACCTCGGCCGTATAAATTGCCGCTGGATCAATCGGATCGGCGTGCGGCGCCCACTTCGCGTTACCCACCACCACATTGGGAATGGCTGCCGTCAGCTCGACGGGCAGGGTCGCCAGGATTGTTTCGTTGGTGTCGTTACCCGCGAAAGTGGTTTTTCGAATTATGACCTTGGCGCTCAGCGGCGTGTCGTGTCCAAAAACCTGGAAGAATATTTCCGCCGTCTGGGCCATGCGGTTCGTTTCGCGGTTTATCACTACCGGATTCGAACAGGTCTGGGTCGCGTTGGGATCAAACCCATGGACCAGCACGAGTGAAGCCGCCCGGCCGATAGACACATTAAGGCCGTTGCCGGCGCCCGGCTCAGCGGACAGCGTATAAACAAAACCGTCTTTGACTGTAAGCCAGCGCAGATTGGTGCCGATGCCGGTGATGGTTGACGAGATAATCGGATTCGCGGGATCGTGGAAATCAATCACTACCACCCGGTCGCTGAAGAGCACGTACGCCAGCGTTCCTTCGATTTCGATATGACGCGCATAATCTGAGGGCCCGCCAAGATCACTGAACAACGGCGACGATACGTATTGAGGGTTGGCCGGACTGGTCACATCGTAGATCCACAGGCGCGTCGGGCCCAGCATCAACACCAGGTCTCTTTCTACGCCTCCGATCAAAATCTTCGAAGCTGCCCGCACGTCAATGCCTATGCCCGCCGGTATCAAGTCGGTCATCGCCATCACGCGATCGTCGAATCCGGCAGGTGCCTGTTGATCATAGAAGTCCAGCTTCCCATCATCTTTCTCGCCCAGACGGAACGAGATCAGCTGCGGCTTATTTGAAACTACATAAGCTACGGGTTCGGCCGGTTGCTGTGGCACCACTACCTGGTCGATTACCGAAGCGGCCATAATCGGGGAGGGATCCGTCCGCGAGTTGCCGTATTTCGCCTTCTGCCGCTGCGCCTCATAGTCGAAGCCTTGATCGGGCAGAACAGCCGTTAAGACCGCCACGGCGCCTCCCACCTCTTCGTACTTCTGCACTACCGCTTCCAGGTCAACCACCAACAGGCCGCCGCTGGCGGTGTTACCAACGTAAGCGCGCTTGTGTTGGATGGTGAGGTTATTCGGAAACTCCGAGATTCGGTTCGGAATCGAGAGCGATGCGACGCCGATACGTTCCGGCTTTTCCGGAGCATCGACACTGTAGACCCAGAGATTATTTGCCCGGTAAAGATCGGGATGGGAAATGGTGGTTATGACGACGATCGTTGAAGGCGATTTCCTGACCGAGAATTTGTCGGCCGGCGCCAGTTCCGCCATCGCAATGCTAATGGCCCGTTGCGGGACAAACGTTTTCGACAGAGCTTTCGGATGTTGCGGATCGCTCATGTCATACACCGTCAAGTTGGACCCGCCCGGAGTACTGAAGTCGGTTGTCACAGTCGCTGCCAGATCGCCGGCGGCGGCTATGCGATAGGCTGAGTCTTGCGGCGGCTCTGTCGTCAGCACCAGTCCCTCAAAAGTACTGAAGGTGCTCGTGAAGGGTTTGAGGGACGCGTCCTGAGGCTCCTGATCAAAGTGCTGATTCTCACTGTCAACAACCGCGGTGGTTACGTGGACGCTGTACGTCTTGCCACCCTTTAGTCCGCTGCTGGGAACGAAGTCGATGCTGGAAATATTTGGCGTGTCGGCCGCGATGGGAATGCCACCGGAGAGAATAGTTCCACTTATGAGGGTGGCGTTCCCTTGCTCCTGCAGGTAAACGGTGTTGCCGGGAACGAGGTTTTTCACGGGCTCGGAAAACTCCAGATGCACGCGTGTGCCGCTGTCGATTTGTTGCGCTCCGTCGCGTGGCTTCACGCTTAAGACGAAAGGCGGACCTGGAATCGGCGGGCGCGTGTTTGGATTACTGAGACCGACAAAGCTGAAGTTAGCCGTCGCCTTGGTGGTTTCCACATTCGCCTGCGTATACGTCGTGGCCACCACGCTGTAGCCGCCTTCGCCTTCAACTGCGAAATCCGTTTCATACGATCCGGAACCCGGACTGGGATTACGCCACACCAACTGTCTGCGCGTCACACCGCCAACCATCAGTTGGCCGGAGATCGATTTCACATCGGGAGTGGCATTGACAGTTACCTGGACGTGAGAGCCGACCGCTACCCGGCCGAAGGCCTGCAGGGTGTCGACCTGGCCGGCGGTGAGATCGAGCATGCGTCCTTCGGTGCGCAAGAGCGCGGGTAGCGTCTCAGGCAAACCCTCACTGGATGGGAAAATGATCGACGCGAACATCGAAGTCAATCCGTTTAGACCAGGATGTTCAAGGAAACTGAAACCAAGATACGGGGTGGCGACCCCGGTTTGATGACGACCGAGCGTGTCAGTCGCTTCCACGATCACCGAGTCGGCCGCGCCAATGCGGTAATCAAGAATGCCAAAGCGGCCATTCGCGGCTGTTCTGGCGAAGACAGTAGTCGGCGTGCCAGCATTGATGCCGGTGACGAGAACAATGACATTCGCTAAGGGTTTCGGTGCGCCGTTGTTAACGCGTTCCGTGACCACGCCGGTGACGGCCCTCAAGTTTCGGGGCACGAAGACGTCGAAGTCAGCGGCCGGCAGATTGCTGGCGATCGTGACGCCAGTGAAAGGCGGCGACATCGTTTTGAATTTGCCGCCCTCAACCTTTCCGGAAGTGACCACTTCCCACGCATCGTGCTCGCCGGCGGCGTCCGTGAGCTTCGCCGGTCTCATGAAGGCAACGCGCTGGCCCTCGACGGCAGTCGCAGGCGCCGCTACTTCCAGATGCAGCTCCTGGGTGTTGCTGAAGGTGCCGGCGACGTTGATGCGCACACCGGCGCCGAAAGGCACGTTGGCCGGATCCATGTCGCCTGCGCGTGGTATGGAGATGTCCGACTCCGCACGGCGCGACAGCTTGAGGTCCGCTTGTCCGCTAATCGCTCCAGCGGGAACACTCAAAAGCACCTGGCCGTCGTCGCTCGTGATCGCCCCGCCGTTTGAACCAACGGAAATAAATCCGTCGGCGCGCCGGTAGGCAGCCTGCGTCACTTGATATTGCGTGCCATCCGGCTGGCTAATAGTCAGCGTGATCTCATCGCCGACGCGTGCCTGGATCCGCAGGGCGAGTGCGGCAGTTCCAGCCACTGTCGAAACCGTCGAACCGCTCGTGGTATTGACCACGAGTAGGGTAGATCCTTCGGGCACCGTCTGGGCCGGAATCGAGATCGTCGACATGCCGTTCGCATCCGGATAACCGATGACGATCTGCTCTGGTCGCAGTCGATTGCCGATGGTAACTGTAGCCGCGGTTGTAAATGTCGAGTTGAAGTTGGCGGCAAGCGGATGTCCGTAGATGTCGCGAACTGACTGGCTGAGAGAAACTTTGTAACTGGTCGAAGCCGCGAGCGTCGCTGCCGGCGTAAAGACGACCACGCGATTACCGGCCAGGATAGTGATGTTACCCAGCACCGGATTACCGGCAGCGGTGCTTAACGTAAAGCTGGAACCCGTTACGCTCAACGCAGCGATGGGTTTGTTGAACGTTACGGTGACGGGAGTCGTCGCGATCATGTTCTGCGCGTTCGACGCCGGCGTAATCGATTCCACGCCGAGCGGCAGCGCACTAACGGAAATGTTTACGGCTGCTACAGCGTCCTGGGCGCCGAGCGACGCGGTAGCTTTACCAGTCGCATCCGTAGTTAGCGCGGCGGCGCCGAGCTGGTTCACGCCAGTCGCATCCGCACCGGCAGAACCGACAACGACAAACAGTCCGTCCGCTGTCGTCACATCGATGAAAGGTGTCTGATTAACTGAGATTTTAACCAGGCCCAGCGGATTGCTGGTTGAGCCGTCAACGATGTTGCCCTTCACATAGCCAAACGCTTGAGGAATGCGGATGAACAGATAACGGCCGCTGGTTCGTATTCCACTGAGCGTAATTCCGACCGGCACTGCGGGCGCCGTCGTGGTTGAATTGAGTTTGCCGTTGGAGTCGGCCACGCCGCGAGCGACGACTTTCGGCGAGCGTTGTCCAGCGACGGTCATTAGACGAGCTACCACTATTCGCGACAGATCGCCGCTGACACCCGGAACCGAAATTATCGCTGAACTGTTGAGTGCCGCGCTTCCCAAATCAAGATCGAAGGCGCCGACGATTTCATAACCTTGCGGCAAATTTGCATTGGCGAGGTTCGGCGGCAAATCGTTGAAGAAGACGCTTTGCGATCCCTGCAAGGCGTTGGCAGGAATCGTCAACTGCGATCCGTCGCTGGCCCGCACGCCGCCGCCGTTACCATCAATCAAAGCACCAAGCTTGGTTTGTCTTCCCGAACGTATCTCGACGTGAACGTTGGCGTTGAAAAGTTCGGTGATGGTGAAATCGGTACGCGTCGGTTTGGCGATGAAGAAAGCGCCGAGCCGGTTTGGCTGAGCAGCGGACACGAACGGGTAGGCATAGAGCACGAAGTCCTGAGCCGGACGATCGACCAGAACGGAATCTCGGCCACCCAGCAAATTGTAGGTTTCGCCGAAGGTCGCTTCGATGGAAACGCCGGAAGGAAGTTGTGTGAGCGCGGTGGCCAGGAATGAAATCGCCGAGCGCGCGCTGTTGGAAAAAACTGCCGTTCGCGGCGTAGATACGGCGCTCGCCTGCGCTGAATCCAACGCGGCCGAGTCGGCTGCCGCAGCCGCCGTCAAGGGCTGGCCCACGATGGCAGCGGCCGGGGCGGTCGCTCCTGTGTCGGCGACCAGGAATGCATACTGGCCCAGGCGCGGGAGGTCCAACGATAATGCGCCGCCGTCAGCAGTCGCCGTGGCATAGGCTCCCGTGCTGACAACCATCCAGCGATGTAAAACTTCGTCGTAACGTGCCAGCGCGAGCGGCGTTGCCGAAGTCAGACCACTGACCTGCGATATCGTTAAGTGAGCCGGAGCCACAAAAGCTTGCGACCCGACAACGCCGCCGGATGCTGGTCGCACGTCAACCACCGCGCCGGAGACAGGCGACCATCCGTAGGGCAGCAAATTTTCGAGACCCTGCGGCGAGACGCTGGTTACGCGAATGTCGGCAGCGTCGGCAAAAGTGCCGGGCGCGAAACTCACTTGCACGCGGGCGCTATCCCCGCTCGCGGTTCCGCCTGCTACCCCAATGGAGTTCGCCTGTGAATCAAGTGGAGTCAGCCGCGCGTCAAACAGCGCAGTCCCCTCGCCTATCGCTACGCTGTACAGTCTTTCAACGGGCGTATGTGCGCTCTTCGACAGGCGCACAACTCCGGACGGCGTGGAAGAAATTAGATTGAATACACCGAGGTCGTCTGTGAGCATCGAGCCGTCATTGTTCAGCAGCGCACTAACGCCTGGAAGCACGTAGCCGGTCGTGTCATCAAACACGTATCCCGAGATGCCGCCTGGACCACCGGTACGCGTTTGCGCAGTTGTAACCGCAGTCGTGTTAGTCAGGTCCCGCGCGACCGCACTGAGTACGAGAGTTGTGCCGGCGGCGTAAGCGGTGGAGACTGCCAGCGTAAATTGATATGGAGCAGTCGTGGTTGTTGCCACCTGTTGTCCGTTTACTCTGAACTCTACATCCGCAATGCCAACATTGTCCGTAGCGTCGACGAGTATTTGATATTCGCCTCCGGGCTCCACGCTCGCCGGAACATTAGCGAAACTTACCGCTGGCGGTAGCAGATCTCGGATAACGGAAACCGATGCCTGAGACTCCTGCGCGATCGAATCTGTCGCCACTACAGTAATGGTATTCGCGCCCTCGACGAGCGACACGGTGCGGGTAAACAAGCCGCCAGAAACAACTGCGTTCTCGCCGTTGACCATAACGGTC
The DNA here is from genome assembly GCA_003488005.1 of Blastocatellia bacterium. Classification (GTDB taxonomy): domain Bacteria; phylum Acidobacteriota; class Blastocatellia; order Pyrinomonadales; family Pyrinomonadaceae; genus PSRF01. The sequence continues at coordinate 97,584 of DNND01000064.1, forward strand.
GGCGTGCTTCCCAAAGAAGAAACGCTGCCGGCCACCGTAATTGACGTGGCTGCCAGCACGGCGCCGTTTTGCGGATTGCTGATTGTGATCGTCGGCGGCGGAATTCTGCGACGCGTGACATGAATGTGGGCGCTACCCTGATTGGGTGTTGGCGCTTTGTCCGTAGCGACGACAACAATGTCGTTATCGCCATAGGCCAGCGGCACAGCCGGCACAGACCACTGACTGGTTGCGGCGTCATAGTTGCCGTTTACGCCGTTAATCGTTACGCGTTCTACGCCCGTGGCATTGAGACCGTCATCCACAGCCGCGCCCGCAACACCGATCGTTGCATCGTAAGTTTCAAACGAAGCAATCGGCGAAGTGATCGTAACTGTAGGCGCCTTCGTGTCGGGAGTGTGCCGCGTTACGTTGATGTTGGCCTGCGCGGAATTCGGCACGGGCGCGTTGTCATCCACAAACACCTGAATCGTATTTAGGCCTTCACTAAGCGCCACGCCGGCCGCAGCCCACTGGTGTGTCGCCGGGTCGTAGGTAGCCTGCTGACCATTCACGAGTACGTGAGCGACGCCAGTGGCATAAGCCCCCTCGTCAATTGCAATGCCGGTCACGGCGATCGAGGCGTCGGGCGTAACTAAGCCATTGGCCGGTGAAGTGATTGTGATTGTCGGCGCCTGAAGATCAGGAGGCGTGGTGCGATTGATCGTGATGCTTTGCGTGGCCGGGTTGCCGGCATTGTCGACAGCGCGCGCGGTGAAGGTGGTCGGGCCGATTGCCAGAGCTATGCCAGAGACACTCCAGGTACCGGCTTGAAAATCCACGCTGGCAGTAGCACCGTTTACCGTTACCTGGGCCACACCGGATGCGTACTGCCCCGGATCGAAAACAGTGCCGCTAACCGTTACCGTTTCAGACTCAGTGCTGTAGCCATCACTGGGGGAAGTGATCGCGAGCGTTGGGATGGTGGCGTCCGGCGGTGGCTGCCGAATGACATTGATCGTTTGCGGCGTGGATGGATTGCCCGCTGCATCGGTGGCGCGCGCGACAATCGGATTATTGCCTACTACCGGCAAGGGAACATTGTTGATGGTCCAGGTTCCCGACGCAGTGTCGAGCGAGGCAGCAACATTGTTAACGGTAACCTGCGCAACGCCCGATGCATACTGTCCGGGATCGGAAACCGTGCCGCTGACAGTTATCGTTTCCGCTTGAGTGGTTGAATTGTCCGCCGGTAAAGATATTGCCAGCGTAGGCGCAGTGGTATCAGGCGGCGGTTGTCGCGTTAGGTTGATCGACTGATCGACAGGATTGCCGGCATTGTCGACAGCATGCACTGTGATCGTGTTGGCCCCGACTGTTAGCGCAACATTGACCAGCGTCCAGCTGCCATCAGGGTTGAGCGTCGCTTCAACGCCATTAACAGTTACGTGCACAACGCCCGATGGATACAGTCCAGGATCGGAAACTGTGCCGCTCACGGTTATCGTTTCAGTTTGGGTCGTCGAACTATCCGTAGGTGACGTTATCGTCAGCATCGGGCTGGTGACATCGTCCGGTGGTTGACGTGTCACGCTGATCGATTGGTCGGCAGCGTTGCCGGCATGGTCGACAGCATGCACCGCGAAGGTATTGGTCCCGACGGTTAGCGCAACATCGCCAAGCGTCCAGGCGCCGTCACCACTGATCACGGCTTCAACGCCATTAACAGTTACATGCGCAACGCCTGATGGATACAGTCCAGGATCGGAAACCGTGCCGCTGACAGTTACCGTCTCCGCTTTGGTCGTTGAGTTGTCCGCGGGCGCAGTTATGGTGAGCGTAGGCGCAGTGGTATCCGCCGGCAGCACCACGTTGATTGTCAGCTCGTCGAAATTACTTAACTCGCTATCGCCGGCCGTCAGGCGCAGGACGTACGGGCCGGTAGCGCTGAACCTGGCCGGCGTCACCGTCACGTTAGGATTATCAAATATCACCGGCGCCGGCCCACTAACCATGGTCCACTGCACCGACACAGTGCTGTCCGCGGGCCAGCCATCATCAGACACGGTTCCGTTCAACTGCGCGAAATTTGGCAGCGTGACGATTTGATCGGTGCCGGCTGCTGCTGCCGGTGCCTGATTCTGCGGCTGAACAATTATGGTGAGTTCGCCGGCGCTGGTGAGATCTGAATCACTGGCCCACAGCTTCAGGACGTACGTGCCCGGAACGCTGAATGCTGCGGTAGTTTCTGCTTTGGTTGGATCTTCGAACGTGACAGTGCCCGGTCCGCTGACCTGACTCCAGGCGATACTCAAGGTTCCGCCGGTGGGCAACCCGTCATCGGTGACGGTGCCATTGAGAGATGCATTTCGTGGCAGAGCGATAGTCTGATTTGCACCAGCGGTGACTGTGGGCGGCTGGTTTTGCGGCTGGACTGTGATCGTGATTTCGTCGCTGTCGGAGAGAACGCTATCGCTCGCCGTCAGGCGCAGCACGTACGTGCCGGCAGAGCTGAACGTCGCCGTCGTATTAAGCGCCAGCTCATCGGTGAAGGTCACCGTACCTTCGCCGCTCACCATGGTCCAGGTCGTTGTCAGCGTGCTGCCTGCGGGCAGTCCGTCGTCGGTGGCCGTGCCATGCAGCGCAGCGGTTTGCGGCAGAGTGCGGTCCTGATCGTCGCCGGCTTTAACGGTGGGCGCATGATTCACTGGGGCTTGTCGACTGACGGTAACGGCTGCGGTTGCCTGGTTGCCCGCCTGATCCACGGCCCGCGCAACAATCTGGTTCGCGCCCACGTTAAGCGGCACATCGGCGAGACTCCACGAGCCATTGCTCGGCGTGTACGTTGCCTCAACATCGTTTACGAAAACATGGGCCACACCGGTGGCTCCGGTGCCAGTGTCGGAAGCCGTGCCGCTGACGCTAATGTGGCTTTCAGTCGTCGTCGTGTTACTAGCAGGCGCGGTGATGGCGACTAACGGCGGGCTGGCATCGCCAACTACGATCACGCCGTTGATATTGATTATCAGATAAGAACCGGGCTCGCTCGCGAGACGAACATCCAGTTGGTTGTTGGCTGCGAAAGTGACGGTACGGTCCGCGCCGGGAACATTCTGATTGAGATCGCTCGGCGTCAGTATATCGATGCCGTTAAGTTTTACAGTGGCGCTGGAAACTCGACTAGAGCCGTCGGCCGCGCCGTTCTGAATATGAAGCGTGTAAGGCGAGGTAACACCCGCCGGCAATGAAAACTGTTCGACATACTGGTTCGGTTGGCCGCTCGTTCGATCGAAACGGCGCGGGCCAAAGACCGTCATGCTGCCGCCGGATTGGGCGGGCCAAACCGCGCCGATTACTTTGCCGCCGTTCAGAATAAACGTATTGGCGATAACCTGGCCGCGCAACTGGGCCGTGCCGTTCAGCGAGACGGTCGCGTTGTATGCGCGCACCATTCCGGAAACCTGGCTGCTGCCGTTGATCTTCAAGATCGCAGCCAGCACATTGAGGTGGACATCAGCCGGCGCCGTATAACTGCCGAGCGTCAGCGCCCCGCTGTTGATGGTCATGTCCTGAGCCACGTTTAGGTTGACCAGTCCGGTCGATTGCAGTATCGCGCTGCCGTCAAGATTGATCGTGTTGGCGAAGTTGTAGATGCCGGCTGAGAAATTAACCTGGCTATTGCCGTTGACGGTCAGTGTGCCGTAATTGCCGGGCGGCATATTCATCGTCAAGCGCGAGCCCGCGACGTTCACGTCGCGCACCGTTTGCCAGTTCCCTATTGCCCCAATGTCTGACTGCGTGCGCACCGTCACACTGCGCGTGCCGGTCGCAGCGGGAACAGAATTCGGAACATCGGCAGGCAGCGGTATCGCGTCGGCGCGCGTGTGAATACGACCTGGCAAACTGGCATTGTTGTTCAGGCTTACGCTGTAGTTTGCTGGTGAAGCCGCACCACCGTCATTCACCAGGCCTCCGTGTTGCGCGCCGGTACCCAATTGGATCGCCGGTGTCCCCGGCAGATACAAATCTCCAAGCAGTTGAGTGCTGTTTGTAATCGTGAACGACTCACCGAGCAGAACCCGCAACGAGCCTTCAATGCGGCCGTTGCCGAGTGTGGGTTTGTGACGCGAAACTACCGCGTCTGTGATCGTAACGACCGGCGGCGGCAGCGACGGAGGCTCGGTCGGACTGGAACTAAGTAAATTGCTGAGCCGGTTGAGAAGCGTGGGCGAACCTGATCGATTTGCCGAATTCGCAAACGTGGCGCCAGGACTTGAAGATCGAGTCTGCTCTTTCACACTCGCCAGCGTCATCAGGTGGCTGCTCTCAGCCGCAAGCGCAGCGTTTGGTTGAAGCACGATGCTGTAACAAAGAATGAGAACTATGACCTGCGTCAACTGGATGGTTCGCGCGCGACGAAACGCGATCGCTATGCGATGCGCTCGCAAAGTTTTCAGGCGCGTGATGAGAGGCGGGGCTGCTTGATCGTGGTGCATGCTGTGTATCTCAGTCACCTGCGAGTGGGTTACGAGGTCTCGGCTCACGGCATCGGGGTGTCGATCTATAGAAGGTCTCATCGTTGACCTCCCACTGGCTTGGCATCCTGGGTGAACCTTGATGCTCGGAGTACAGCACCTGCCGATTTCTTGATCCGGCTGCGCGGCACCTGCACACCAGCCGAACGACTATCGGAATCGCCCTCGTCACCACTGACGTTGCCAGCGCGCGATACTGAATTGCCAGGTTTGGCGCCTTGATCGCCTCGCTGAATCCCCGTCAAGCGCTCCGCGATCGTGAGTCCGATGTTGAAGTTTCTTCCGAGCGCATCGCTAACAGTGAGCAACGTCGGGCTGGCGGGAACCGAATCGGATAAGACGATCGACACCCTGATGCTGGTTGTTGTCGTTGCCAGGACCGTAACAGTTAGGCCAGGTTGATTTGCTGTTACGGTTGCTCCAGCGAAACCGTAGCCGAAGAGGGTGAGCTCTTGCGGACCCGCTTCTTTTCTAACAACGGCGGGACGCGTCAAGGTTAGCTGCGCTTGATCGTGGCCGAAGAAATCTTCGGCAATCTTTTCCGGCTTGTGAGCCATCAAGGAGATGCGCATCTCATCCAGCACACCGGGGAACTCTTCTGGTCCATTAACTGCCGAACCATCGGCGTCGAAGCAACCGAATTCCAGCGGCTGGCCAAGGTTGCGCATCGCTGCGAATCCAATCGGCGCCGGTGTCACCATATGCAACTGTCCATCGATGTAGAGCGAGAGCAAGCCGGCCTCACGATCCACAGCGAGGGCTACCGCATGCCATTGCCCGTCCGTCAGATTGCCGGTTTCAGGCAATGTTTCGGCCTGCCAAACCAAGCCGCTGCCGTCATAAATCTCAGCACGTAAGGCTCCGGAACTGAGGGCCTTGACCGTGAAGTCTGTGTTGCGGCCGCTATTGGTTTCCTTGCCGATCAGCACGTAGTCGCGTTCGAGCACCGAGCTCTTAACCCATCCCTCAACCGTGAAACTGGAACTGCCCAGCGACAAAGCATCGTTGTTGGCATCGGCGGTTGCGCGCGCGAGCGTTCGACCGCCGCTGAATCTGCCTTCGACAGCTCGCGACGCTTGAGCGCTGGTCAGACTAATTGCGTGTTCACCTGCGTCGAGCAAATGGGCCACGCCCTGATCGCGTTCATCGAGATGCCACAGCCCGATTGTGTCTGACTCCAGTGCAAACTCGCTCGGCTCAACTATGCGAATCTCAAATGCGACGTCGGAATATCCTGGCTTCGACAGGACAAGTTGCGCCGCACCCAGCGGCGTCGCCGGAGCAACCGACAAAGCGAGATGCACTTGCGTATCAGAACTATCCTGCACATTTGCGACCACCGAGCTGAGTGGTTGCCCATCACGCATGACACGGGCTGCGACGCCGGCGAGCTCCGCACCGGCGATGGTCAAGCTAGTTACTCGTGGCGCTGGGGTGCTCTTGTCGCGGGTGACAAGGTTCGGAGTAACCGATGTGATGGGTAATTGTGATTGAGGGGTCGGAACCACAGTCGCAACGGTCTGACCGGGAACTGCGACCATCTGAGTATTCCCGGCTGTCGCTGAATTAGCGCTACCATTTGAAACGGCGGTGAGTGTCATCTGGGTAAGTTTCACCGTCCAGCCCAGATCAGTGCCGGTGGCGGCAAAGGTCGCCCTGATATAGTTGACGCCGCTAAGACCGGACTTTCTGTAATAGTAACGCGGCCACGCACCGTCAGAGCCGCCATCGGAAGTAATAGCTGGAACGATGGTGGTCCAGGTATTACCGTCCGCCGAGGTTTCAAAGATCGGATCGTGATGCGCATACCCGTTGTTGTGATAAGTGATCATTTCGAAGCTGATGAGGCCGGGATAATTCCACGTCACGGTCCCGGCGGCGGCATCAACTCGACTGGCGCGGTTATCATCGCCGTTAAAGTAGGAAGCAAATCCCGATGCCTCAATGGTGAAGTTAGAACTGTGAGAAGACGTATGGCTCCAGTCCGCAATCGGGTCGATCAGAGTCGTCGGCGACCCGGTACTAGTGCCGTACCACACGTCATACATTTGGGCTGCGGTGCGCGGATAATTGAGAATGCGAATTTCATCCAGCGTTCCCGGAAACTCAGTTATCCCGTTGTATCCGTCGTAGTAAGCATAGTGACCGGCTTTGAAGGATTGCCCCGCGTTCTGCATCGCTCCGAAGTTGGCCGGCATAGCCTCGTTGGCCCGCTCCAAACCATCAACATAGATGATGAGGCGATTCGACGTGCGATCAACCACCATCGCCAGGTGGTGCCACTGATTATCTTCGAGACTGGTTTGCCATTCCCCTGTCGACGGGTTGTAAATGCGGCCTACCATCTCGGCCTTCCACTGCGTCTTGTTCGTGTCAAACACATAACCGCGGACGCCGCCGCCGGGAATGATGCGCAACGCAAAGTCTGTGTTGAATGGGTAGCCGTCAACCGGGTCTTTACCGGCAAGCGTGTAAGCTGATACCAGGGGACCGGTCTTCATCCAGCATTCGGCCGTGAAACTAGTACTGCCGAGAGAGAAGGCGCCGTTATCCGCTTCGCCGACAATGGCAAGCTTGGACCGGCCGTTGCCGAAGAGGCCCGGCTGCATCGTCGAACCGGTGTTCGCCGTACCGCCGATAACAGTCGGGACCGCATCGCCGGAGCCATTGATGTGGACCGCCCCATTGCCCGACTCATCAAGATGCCACAACAGCAAGCTTTCCGTTCCGGCCGGATTGGTGAATGGCGCGTGGCTAATGACGGTCAACTCGGCCGGAAAACTCTGCCCACTCGTATTGGTAACGACAAAGTGCAGCTGCCCAACCGGAACAGTTGCCGGAACATTGACTGAGCAGACAAGACGTGTTTGAGAGGAGGAAGTCACGCTCACGGTCACATCGGGCTGGTCGGACGTCACGGTTGCGCCGGTCAGACCGTAGCCTAAGAAAGTGACGGTTGCTGGGCCGGTCGCCCGCTGGATGTAGCGGGGCTGAATCTTGTTGAGGCGATTGACGTCCGTGCCCTGCATGGAAGCGACGATTTTCTCGTGCGTGTGGGCCGTAGTCGAGAGGCGCACTTCATCGAGCGTTCCTGGAAACTCAGTGAAACCGTTGTATCCATCGTAGTAAGCATAGTGACCGGCCCTGAAGGGTTGTCCCGCGTTTTGCATCGCTCCGAAGTTAGCGGGCATAGACGTACTGACCCGCTCGACACCATCAACGTAGATGCTTAGGCGATTCGCAGTGCGATCAGCCACCATTGCCAGGTGGTGCCACTGGTTATCTTCAAGACTGCTTTGCCAACGGCCGGACGATTGATCGTAGATATGGCCCACCATCTCGGCCTTCCATTCCAACTTGTTCGTGTCATACACATAGGCACGCACTCCGCCGCCGGGAATGATGCGCAAGGCGAAGTCGGTGTTGAAGGGGTAGCCGTCGACAGGGTCTTTACCGGCGAGCGTGTAAGCTGACACGAGCGGTCCCGTCTTCATCCAGCATTCGGCCGTGAAACTGCTGCTGCCCAGGGACAAGGCGCCGTAGTCAGGCCCAGAGAAGATCCCGGCCTTTGCGCGACCGTTGCCAAAGTGGCCAGGTTGCACCGTCGAAACGGTGTTCGCCGTGCCGTTGATACTCAACGGGCCATCGTCAAGTATCGTCACCGCGCCGTTGCCCGTTTCATTCAAATGCCAAAGCACGCTCGTATCTGCATCGTAGGCATACTCGGTTTGCTGGTTGATCTGTAAATCAACAGACGCATCGGGCAGGCCCGGCTTCGAGATGATCAGTTGTGCCGGTCCCAGCGGAGCAGTCGATTGAACGGACAAGCTGACCTGCGCCTGGCGGAAGGAACTTGAGACGACCGTCGCGGCGGCATCAATGGGCTGTCCGTTTTGCAGAACTCGCGCGGTCACGCTGTCGAGGCCCCAGCCGGACAAGCTGATCGAGGTCGAGGCGGGCGAGTTGATACTGCCCCGGAAAACCTCTTTCGGCGCATACCCGGCGATGCGCAAGCCGGGGGGAGAATCCAAGTCGCGCGCGATCCGTTCAGCCGAGTGCGCGCTGATTGAAAGACGAACGTCATCGAGCGTTCCCGGAAACTCTGTGAAGCCATTGTATCCATCGTAGTAAGCATAGTGCCCTGCTCTGAAGGGTTGTCCCGCGTTCTGCGTGGCTCCGAAGTTGGCCGGAGCAGGCGAGCTGGCGCGCTCAACACCATCGATGTAGATGATGAGGCGATTCGCGGTGCGGTCGACCACCATCGCCATGTGATGCCACTGGTTATCATCGAGCTCAAAGGTAAGAGGCGACATCTCGGCCTTCCACTGCGTCTTGTTCGTGTCAAACACATACGCGCGTGCTCCGCCGCCGGGAATGATGCGCAACGCGAAGTCTGTGTTGAAGGGATAGCCGTCTCCCGGGTCTTTACCGACGAGCGTGTAAGCTGACACGAGCGGGCCGGTCTTCATCCAGCACTCGGCAGTGAAACTGTTATTACCGAGGGTCAAGGAGCCGTAGTCCGGACCGGAGAAGATCCCGGCCTTGGCGCGACCGTTGCCAAAGTGGCCCGGCTGCGAGATCGAAGTGCTGGTCGCCGTGCCGTTAATGCTTAATGGGCCATCGTCAAGTATCGTCACCGCGCCGTTGCCCGTTTCGTTCAAATGCCACAAGACAAGAGTGTCAACGTCGCCTACGCTTTCAGCGAGCGCACCTATGCGTATGTCAACTGACGCCTCCGGCTGCCCAGGTTTCGAAAACACGAGCTGCGCCATACCGAGCGGAGCAGTCGCGCCGACTGCAATGTTGAGCGTAGCCTGGCGGAAGGAACCTGAGATTACCGTCGCGATGACATCAATGGGCTGTCCGTTTTGCCGCACTTGTGCGGTCGCGCCGTCGAGATTGAACCCGTTGACTGTCATGGCGCCAACGTGCGGCTGACCGCTCGCCTGATCGCGCAGAAACTCCTTCGGATCGTAGGAACTGACGCTCAAGGCAGTGTTGCCGGTGGCGTCATTGAGGATGTGCTCAGCCGCGTGAGCCGTCGAGGAGACACGAATCTCATCAAGGATTCCCGGGAAGTCTGGTGATGAGCCGGCTGCTCCATAACCATCGTAGTAACTATAGTGGCCCGCCCTAAGCGGCTGGCCTGCGTTCAACTGCGCCCCGAACCCGCTCGGCGCCGACGAGAACGCTCGTTCGATACCATCCACATACAACGACAACCGATTGGCCGTGCGGTTAACCACCATCGCCACGTAGTGCCATTGATTGTCGTCAACCTTGTAGATATTCGGTTGCAGTTCTGCTTGCCAAACGGTCCGGTTGGTGTCTTGCAGGACGACTCGCAGGAGGCCGGAAGTCAGCAGCCTGACTGCATACTCAGTGTTGGTGGGATAACCATCGCTGCCGTCTTTACCGACCAGAGTGTGTGCGTTAACCAAGGGGTCAGTCTTCATCCAGAATTCGACTGTGTAATTGGAAGAGCCGAAGTAGAGTGCACCGTTCGGGTCGGCGTCAGAATATATGTTCGCCTTCTGCCGGCCGCCGCCGAAACGTCCCGGCTGCGCCTTGGAGGCGTTAGCGGGGGTGCCGCCGATTAGTAGATTACCGGAGTCGAATATGTGCGAGGAGCCGTCAGTCGTCTCATCCAGGTGCCACAGCAACCTGGTGTCGGGCTCAACCGCCGGGGCTATGTAACTCAAGTCCACGACTCTCAATGGCAGCATTGTGCTGCCGGCGCTTGAAGAGAGAACTAACGACGCGTCGCCGAGCGCGGCGGTGGGGCTAACGGTCACTTGTATGCGCGCCTGCGTGGCCGCGCTGCCCATGACTTGCGCCGTGATCTGATCCGGCGTTGCACTCGTGATGGACGCGGTGACTCCCGCGAGGTTGTAGCCCTTTACCGGTATCTCGTTCACCTGACCGCGCACCACTGTCACCGGCGCGCTGTTAGTGACGACTACGCCGAGACTACCTTCGGTGCCGAGATACATCTTCTGAATTGTAGCGGCCGAATGAGCTGTCGAAGAGACGCGAATCTCATCGAGGACTCCGGGGAAGTCGGGGGAAGAGCCGGCTGCTCCATAGCCATCGCTAAAGCTGTAGTGTCCAGCTCTCAACGTCTGGCCTGCATTCAACTGCGCGCCAAACCCGCTCGGCGCCGCCGCCGATGACGCCCGCTCAATGCCGTCGACATACAACGACAACCGATTAGCGGTGCGGTTAACCACCATCGCCACGTAGTGCCA
>DNND01000064.1:108634-109162 GCA_003488005.1 Blastocatellia bacterium
ACCACCATCGCCACGTAGTGCCACTGATTGTCGTCAACCTTGTAGACAGTTGGTTGCAGTTCTGCTTTCCAGACGGTCCGACTAGTGTCCTCCATGAACGCTCGCAAGAGGCCGGAGGGCAGCAGCCTGACGCCATATTCCGCGGAGTTAGAGTTGCCGTCGGGGCTGTCTTTACCGACCAGAGTGTGAGCGTTGACGACCGGATCAGTCTTAACCCAGAACTCTACTGTGTAGCCTGAAGAGCCGAAGTAGAGTGCGCCATTGTCTTGATCGGCAAAAATATTGCCTTTGGCTCTGCCGCGGCTGAATTGTCCCGGCTGCTCGGTCGAAGCGCTGCTCGCATTACCGTGTATGTACCTCGCGACATCGAGCACGCGAACGGCTCCGTTGCCCGTCTCATCCATGTGCCACAGCAGCATCGTGTCAGGTTCAACCACGAAGGGAGTGCGCGGGTCCGCCTGGTAAGTGAAGCCGGCCGTACGAACGCCCGTGCCGCGGTTGGTATCCATCCGAATTGTGGCCGCTCCG
>DNND01000064.1:109459-124154 GCA_003488005.1 Blastocatellia bacterium
ATCCGAATTGTGGCCGCTCCGGGCGCACCAGCCGGCGTCATGATTGTTACCACGTCTGGTGAGCCGGCGACGGCAGTCTTCACCAGCGCCGTGTTGCCGGCAATCGTGACGGTGGGAGCGGCGCCGTTGGTGCTCAAGAGTCGCGCGCCGGTGATGGTCACGGTCGTGCCGCCGTGCTGACTGCCAGTAGAAGGCGTGACGCTGGTGATATCCGGAGCATCGACATCGAGCGTGAAGTTGATAATCCCGGTTGTCGAACTCGTGCCGAGGTTGTTCGTGATGATTGCCTGGACCGCATATGGTCCCTCGGCAAGCAAGGCCGGTGGCTGGTAAGTGATACTAGTGGCCGTCACGGTCGCCGGCACCTGGACCAGTGTCGAGCCTTGCGGAGCAAACAGCAGTTTTGTGGCTGAAACATTCACGCCCGTATCGTCCGTGTACGAAACCGCGAACACGGGCTGGAGTGAAGAAGTGACGTACATGCCGTCAACGGCAGGCGCGCCGCCGATCGTGAAACTGGAAATGGCTGGGCCGGAGTCGTCGATATCAAACGCAGCCGTGCGCAGAGCGCTCAGGTTCCCGGCGTTGTCCGCAACCCGCACGGTGATGTTGTGGTGTCCACCAGTCAGTGGATTAGCAGGCGTATAGCTAACCTGGCTACCGGTAACGGTCGCATTCTGCGTGACCACGATGTTGTCAAGTGTAAGAACTACCGAGCTCGTCTTAATGCCCGAGAGATTGTCATGATAGGTAGCCGTGATCGTCGGCTTGTATTGGCGCACGATTGTGCCGTCAATCGGCAGCGGATCGATAACGGGCGCTATCCGATCTTGCGTTGAGAACGTGCTCACGAAAACCTGCGCTTGCGTGTTGCCGCCGGCGTCGCGTTGTCCATTGACGGTAACCGTGTAACGTGCGCTGTCGGCGAAAGCGCCTGACGGTGTAAAAGTGGCGACACGCTTCGCCGTGTCAAGTGCGTAAGTTCCCGCCAGCAGCGTTTGTGGTGGATCAAAAGCCGCAACGTGGATAACGTTTGCAAGACTGAGACTCGGGTCAACAGGCTCGTTGAACGTTACAACTACGCTTGCTTCAGGAGCAATCTCCGTAGCGTTGTTTGCCGGAACGATCGTCGTGACGCTCGGCGCCGTTTCATCAGCAGTCGTGAAGGTCGAGTTGAACGCGGTAGCGAGTCGCAGGCCCGCGCGATCTTCAAGCTGAGTGCTGACGAAAACCTTGTAAGTTGCGCTCTCGACTAAACGACCGGGCGGCGTAAGTGTTGCGACTCGGCCATCGCTTGAAAGTGTAAGAGCGGCGCCAATACTTGAGTTGTTGAGTTGGAGTTGGAGCGTGCTGGTATTGACGCTGCTGGTTTCAGCCGGTTCCGAGAACGTTATGGTGACGACAGTTCCATTCGTCGGCAACGACGACGCACTGTTTGCCGGCACGACTGAAGCAACCGTGATCGGTGTGCTGTCCAGCAGCATGGCGCCGACATCGACTGTCTGTCCGTTGGTGGCGAGCGCAATGTTTTTCGCGCGCGCAACCCCTCCCGAAACTTCGTCCTTAACCAGGATGTCCAGCGTTCCCAACGGAACATTATTCAAAGTCCAGATGCCCTGGGCGTTGGTGTGGGAATAGAAAGTGAGCGAGCCGCTGGAACGGAACAGCGTCACGGATGCTGTCGCGCCCTGCACCGGTACCGCTCCGTCTGCTGTTTGAACCAGGCCAGTTACCGTGGCCGCAGCTTCCAAGCGCAATTGCAAATTCGTAGTCTGGCCCGGCAACACGTCTCCGGAAGCTGAGCCGACACCCACGCGTCCGGGTACTGTCAGGCGTAATGAGAAGTGCCCAACGGGCGCGCCGGCTATTTCAAAGTGGCCATTGGCTTGCACCGAGGCGTTAAGAACGATCGCCGGACTCCAGGCATCGTTAGTGAAAGCAACTGTGCCGGAAGTAAGTGGCGCGCCGTTGTTATCAAGGGCCTCACCCGAAACGATGCCAACTCCAGCCAGCGTCACGTTGGCCGTGACTGTACCCCCGGCTACGAAACCCGTAACCGGAGCAGCTTCGCCGCGGTCGTAACCGACCGGAGCTTCAGCGCGAACGATTATCGCTCCCAGGGGAACAAATCCGAGCGAGTAAATTCCCTGGTCGTTCGTCGCCGTGTGGAAGACGCGGCCGGCGACGGTGATTGTCACTTGGGCGCCGGGCACGCGCTCAGTTCCGCCGAAGAGGAAGACGGTTCCAGTCACCGTCTGACTCGGTTCGAGTGAGATATTGACGATTGTATCGGGCAAAGGCTCGACAGTTCCCGAGACGGTGCCGGAAGCTGAGCCGGTCTGACCTCCGGGCGCATCAGCCACGCTGATTACAAAACGGCCGGCGGGAATTCCAGTGAAACGGTAATGACCAGTCGGATCGGTCGTCGCAAACAGATTGGCGCCGCGCACACCCGAGCCGTCGGCATAAATACGAACGGACGCGTGGTCCACGCCGACGCCGTTTGCGGTGACTTGTCCACTGACGGCTCCGACCGGCAGCAGCGAGACGTTTACGATTGCAATCTGACCTTGTGTGCTAATGGTGCCCGCGGCGCGGCCGACGCGTCCGGTGTGGTTGTCAAACGCATCAAGCGTGAAGTCACCGGTCGGCACGTTAACGAATGTGAATTTTCCTGTATCCGGTTCTTCGGAAGTGACGGTGAAACCAACGGAGCGGCCGCCGACACTCAATTGCACGTCAGCGAGACTGATCGCGGTAGTTCCATCCGGCAGATAAACGTGGCCCTCGACGTTGCCGGTCGCTTGCAGCTGAACGGAAACGTCAACCGTCGACCCCAGCGACACTCTTGCCGAGACGCGTCCGCCGAGTCCGAACCTTGTGGCTGAGATCGCATACGAACCTTCCGGCAAGTTGTTGAAAGTCACTTGCCCATTGCTGCCGACCGGCACTTCGGCGAAGCGATGCACGTTTGGATAATCGGTGCCGTCGATGGTTACGCTGCCGCCCGTCGCCGGTTGGCCCGCGCCGTCCAACACCTGAACGCGCAGGTTGCCGGTTCCGAGCAAGCGCAGATCAAACAGCGCGTCTTTATTCCGTTCGACGGCGACGTTGATCCGGTTCATGTTGCCGGTAACAGGATCTGTGGCCGTGAGTTGGTAACCACCCGCGGAGAAGACCTCTCCGAATTCGTAGTGGCCATTGTCATCGGTGCGTACGGTTGCCTCGGCAAGCGAGCCGCCGCTCAGCGTCACACGAATACCTGGACCAACCAGAGTCGTGCCGTCCGGTTGATAGACATTGCCCTGAATCTTTCCTGCCAGCGTGCTGACGAGAACGAGGTTGGTTTCTTCATTGCCACCGGGTGGCAGCGTCCCGCCGTTGCTTACCCTGGTGGGGAAGAACACGTTGGAAGTGGTGATGCGATAGGTTCCCGGATTGACGCCGCTTACCGAATACGAGCCATCGACCGCGGATTGAGTTGAGAGCGGCGGGTCGGTTGAAAGCAGGCCCCAACTAAATCCCTGGGTCATGTCGGGACGGGGAACATAAAGACTCAATTGAGCAAGCGTCGGTGTGACGCCGTCTGGTTGATAAACCTTGCCGTGAATTGTTCCGGGACGGAAAGTAGCATCGCGCGTCAACGTTTCGCCGGGCGCCAGCTTAACCGACGTGTTGAGTGCGTAACCCTTTGACGGGTCGACAAAGCGCAGGAGTAGTTCGCCTGGCTGGACCCTCGGGATCGTGTAATGGCCCTGAGCGTCGGTATCAACAATGACGAAGCCATCCGCCGAAACTTTGACACCAGCCGCGGGCACAACCGCCGACGTGCCTTCCTTAACGAGATAGACCGTGCCTTGCAGCGCGCTCGGGCGCTGGATCACGATGTCGGTGCCGTTGGTCGTTTGGCCGATAGTGACGGTGGCTTGCGCCGAGCCCGAACGCTGCGTCGCGGCATCGTAAGCAGAGATAGTCTTCACGCCGGCGGGCAAACTCTGCAGCGTATAGTTACCCAGACTGTCCGTTTGCACTCCACGTCCGGCACTGCTTACAAAGACATTTGCCAGTGGCGTGCCCACGTCGTCGGTGACGCGGCCGCTGACAGACCCAAAGCCCGGTAAGGTGATCACGAGTCCGTTGACTGCCGGTATGGAATTGGTCAGTTGGACATTTTGAGTAACGATGAGACCGGTTACGTAATCAGTAACCTCGAGCTTGACGGCGCCCACCGGCAGATTCTCGATCCTGAAACTGCCATCGCGATCGGCAAAGGCATAACCAACCGCAGTTGCCCCGTCGCTGCGAGTTGTGTGGAAACCTGCAATCACTTCATAGGCTACGACTAATGCTCCCGGAGCGATCGTTTGGTCGGCATGAAACACGTGACCACTCACAGCTCCGGCGATGTTTTGCAGAGAGACGTTGATGAAAGCTGTCTGGCCAGGTCCGGTAATTGTGCCGGCGTTGAAGCCTGAAGCATTGTGCGCAGTTCCCTCGCCCACTGCGAGCACGGATACGTTGCCAACTGGAACATCTTTCGCGACGTAGTGGCCTGCTGCGTCCGCCTGCACAACCTTGGTCCCTACAACATCCAGATCAGGCACGACGCGCACGAAAGCTTTCGGCATCGGCTGGCCGCCACTGGTGATGTTGCCTTCAACGTTTCCACGCGCCAGGAAGACCATGTCCAGCACCATGTGCTGACCGTCATAAGCGACCGCGGAAGTCAATCGTTTCTCCGAATGCGTGGTGGGATTGTTGACCGTTACATTCAGCGGCGCGCAATCGCCGTCACGCACGTAGTCGATTTCATAACGTCCCTGCGCGTCGGTGTATTTGAGGACGATCGGAGTTGGCGGCGGCGGCAAAGCTATCACTGACGGGTCCGGACACTCCTGTGCCCAGGTGATTACCGGAGCATGGACCACGGGCGTGCCGTCGGCATTCACGACCCGGCCAGTTAGATAAGCGCCCGGCGGTATGCCTTCCGGTGAAACTCGCGCGCCGATGGTCGTAGTCGACGGCGATGGAGAGAGCGGCAAACGTCTGGTGTCAGCCAGACTGCTGATGGTGAGGTCTCGATCAATATAAGGACCAATTGTCGAATCGAGTTTCAGAAAAACGAAACGGTTACCGTAATCAATCTTGGCGCCGGTAACGTTAATAGGATCGCCGACCTGCTGCGCCGGGTTGGAACCCTTCAAGACGCCCCCGCCAATTTTGTAGCGGGACAAGGTTTGGGCCTGATCCTGCAACATCGGCTTGGAAAACAACACTCCGATCAAGCGGCCGTACTTATCTCCACCGGCTACCACGCTCGGCGTAACCTGAATAACGCCCACCACGCGCGGCGAGGGCTGGTTCAGTGTGGTCGAGTCGGCGGTTGTGCTAGCAGCTTGCCATGAACCCTCCCGGAATTCTTCGAGTATCGGTAGGCTGTTCAAGCTCAACGGCTTGAATCGCACGCGATATTTTCCGCCTTGCGTAATATGTATTCCGCTCCAGGAGATTTGGCTGTAGGCCTGGCTGGTCGTCGGGACCACCAGAGATAAATCAACTATTCCTGTATGCCAACCATTCAATTCCAGTGTCCAGTTATCAATGATCGGATTTGATATTACGAGCATCTGGCCGCCGTCAGTAACGGCTCCGGTGATAACGTCCGTGTGGGCCACTCGCATTGAACTGCCCTGGGCCAGGTCGCCGTCGCGCTCGTCTGCAATGGCGCCGAAGCCGACTAGTTTACCGTGGCTGTCGACGAACCGTACGCCTGCGACCGGTTGCCCATTCGCTTGTGTGACCAGCGCCGAAATAAATCGCGAACGCGGCAACTCGGTATTGGCAAACTCACGATGGAACTCGAGCCCTGAAATAGAGGACGATCCAGCATTCAGACGCTGGAAAGTTTCAGCGCCGATACTATCGAACCAGTCATAGCCCGACTGCGTGTTTCGTTGGGCGTCGGCGAATCCCGGATCAGGAGTGTCCTGAAGCTCACCTAGCCAATCACGTAAAACAGTATCGAGCGAAACACTAACCGGCTCACCGAAGTCTACGCGCATGCCGGCGATGCCTAGTTCTACGGCCCGATTAACCACCGTCTGTTTCGTCACCTTCGTCACACCCTGCGGCAACGAACCGGCTGGAGCGTTGGCAATGCTCCATCCCTGGCCCAACAACCCCCGGGCGGCTTCGACCACGTTCGGCGGTAAATGCCTGACGGGTTCGGGAAGGATTAATGAATCGGGGGACAGCGGGATATTGCGATCGCCGACGCCCGTAACCAGGGCCAGTCCGGCGCTGATGCCATCGCCAACTTTGACGTACGACGCAGTCACCTCGCCGGTGACGCTGGCTCGAAGACGCCACTTGACCGTAGCCGATTGGCCGCGCGGTATGTTGGTAGCAAAGTTGCGCCGGCCGGTGTCCTGACCGACAAACTCCGCCCCGCTAATGCTGTTCGGTGGAAGCTGTGCAAACGCGCCATTGATGTCAGTCTGTCCGGAGTTGTAAATCGTCATCCCCAGGTCATACTGGGTGCCCGCACGCACAACACCCGGATGTGTAAACGTGACCGCAAAGCTCGCGTCGCGAACCAGTACCGCGCCGGGAACCGTGCCGCTTACCTTTACTGGCCCACTCGGCAACCCTTCAAGCATCGCCTCGAGATCAAAACTTATGGGATGGAGTCCTTCTTTCAGACCTTCGAGCAGAAAAGAAGCCTGACCGAATTGGCCCGCGGAAAAACTTGTCGTGTCGTCGCCTGTCCCGTACTTGTTGTCCGGACCAAGGCCGTGCAGATCAAGCTCTACAACTCTGCCGCCGGTTTGTGTCTCGGCAATGCGCAACGGATCATCTGACGTATCCGCCGGCGTGCCGCTATCCGGAAGGTGTGCCTTAGCTCGCAGGCTGTGAATGACGAGGGGCGTTCCGTTTGGCGCACCGTTTCCTACGATGACAATGGCTTCAAAGAATTGATGAAGAAAACCGACGCGGCCGGGAAAAACTATTACGCCGGGAATTTTGGGAAGCGCTTCACCTCCCCCGGGGGGCGTACCCGAAGGCTCGCCGTCTGGCCCTTCTGGCTGGAGCAGTATGGGATACACAGTTGGTATATCGACGCCCGGACCACTAACCGAAGGAATGCCGATCACGGGACGCGGATCGGTCACGCCGACCTGGGGAAACGCGACGGGAATGTTGATCGTTTGCGGCGTCGAGGTCGTCGCTATACCGAGCGTGAAGTTAAAAGCCTGGTATGAATCGTCTGTGATGTTGATTCCTGCCTGGATAATCTCGTCATAGTTCAACTCATGAACTTCAACCTGCGAAATCAGCAGTCGCTCAATTACAACAATGCCGCACGAGTCAGGCGTGACTGAGGTCACCACAGCCTGGTCAGGTGTGCTTACATCGACCACCCGCAGGTTGCGGACCAGGTGATCTCCGGCATTGCTAAGCGGCGGTATATTTAACGGCTGGCCAATCAAAGCCTCCAGCGCGAGCGGCACCGTCAACGAGGGACCGGTTAGTTCGCCGCGCACACGGTAGTTTGGATTTAAAGCCGCGATGATGCTGGAAGGATCGGTGCCCTCCGGTACTCGCACGCTGGTGTGGATGGAGGTCGGAGTGTTTTTGGGAACCGTCAATGATGCCGGATCAACCGTTACCGCCAACCCGAGTAAATCGAAATCGGCGACGGCCAGGGTGGGTGACAGAATATTGCTTATCTCTGTTCCTGTGCTCAGGCCCTTACCAGACTTGCTCTGCGGCCCGCTGCTGCTGGTCCCTGGGCGACTGCTGTCCCGGCGCTGTGGTGTTCGCTTCGGCGTAACTCCCGAGCTTCGCGTGCCGGGTTGCTGGCCACCGGATTGAATGGGATTCTGCAGTGTGGCGCTCACGGAGAATGCAAACGCCATGAGCAGCACCAGCGTTATGCCCAACCAATTTCTTAGTGAGCTTCTGATGCCTGACTGTTTGCCCGACTGTTTTCGGCGAAGGTGTTTGGCCGCAGTCGGGTTCTTTCGTGCCATTGGGTTTGCAGTCTCCCGGTCGGAAATGAGGACTTTCCAAAACTGAAAAGTAGCTGCGCATCAGCCACGCACTCCAACGCTAATTCATAAGGACGCGAATCAACTTCGCTTGCGTCGGAACTCACCGTTTCTGAAGCACTGAGCGGGCGTGCGCGCCGTTTCTCTAGAAATAACTTTAGGAATTGGTACTACTTCATCGTGGAGGAAGTGCGATCTGTGTCTTCCCGTGAAAACGTTGAAGGTTCCCTGCTGACTTCTCTGGTAATCGCTTTCGAATGGTCAAGGAGAGAATGCTCTCGCCACCTAACAGCTTGGACCCAATGTTCACCTATCGCTGATCGGGAAGAGAGTCGTAAACCTTAGGAGTTCATTAGCCGGTTTTCCTCGTGAGATTAGGATCACAGGAAAACCTTGCGCATGAAACGGATGGTGCGGAATCGCAGCCTTGAACGGGAAGGGTCTGCTTATTCAGCACTAACATGTGAAAGCGCGCGCAGACTACATTAGCGCTTGCTCTAAGTCAACGTCAAAATACGCAACATGGTGCGCTTGCATTTCCGCGTGGATGATCTTGAGCTGAGACTTAGTGCTAGTGGAATAGCTGTTCGCCCAATCCAAACCATGCCAGCGGTCTTGCCAATCGGTTCGCCTGCTCCTGCGTTTAGACTTTCGCTTCCTTCTGGTGAGAGGCAAATTCTTGATGCGTTAAAAGCGTCTGGCAGCTCTCGAGCCGAGAGTCAAGCCCACCCCATCAAACACTTCATTGATCAAGGACCCACGAGCGCGGACAATAGCTGTCGGATTTCCAGGACTGGTCGGCTGTCCATGCGGTCTATTACCGAATAGGCGGTTACTGAGAAAACCCATTCGGCGTTTGCTGACGATGGGTTATTGTCCGACTTCCACTGCGCTAACATCTGGGCCACCGTAGCAGCTTCAGACGCCTGGTAAGGAGCTCGCGGGCGCATGCTGATCGGCAGGCTCGTTCGCATGTTTGCAGTAGGGACCAACTCGTATCCGTATTGAAGTATCAACGTGACAGGACGGGTGCCGGAAACGTCGCCATCAAGCAGGCCGCTCATGACCGTCGCCAGGCGGTTCCCGTCTAATGTCCAGGTCCCGATAACGAATGAATCCCAGACCAGCAGAGGCACGACCGGATCAGCAAACGCAACAGGCGGTGTCATGAATATGAAACCGTCTCGCGTGCGTGGACCTTCCGGTCCCAGGAGACTTGCGTTGCGAATCACTGCGATGCTGGCCGTCGCCTTTTGGTATCTGGCTAAATGCAATCCTTCGAATGAGACTTCGACATTAAGCTGAGATCCGACCGGCACCGGACGGGCAGGTTCAATTTTCGGCTTATCTGCCCAGGCAGGAAAAACATAGCGGCACAGTTGTCCGACGGGTTGGCCACGCTCTAGCTTGAGCGTCTGCCCTCCCGGCGTCGTAACGCTGATCTCAGGCCAGTCGACGGATCCGGTTGAGGCAATATCGCGCTCAAGTGTAAACGCTACGTAGTAGCTGTTGCCCTCGACATCCTTGGCCCATTCCGCAGTTACCACGTAACGGTAGGTTTCCATTTGCGGCAGTGACTCAGGATCGTCAGTCGCCGCGAGTGCGCCCATTGATAGCGCCAGGTGCGCCCATTCCGGCTGGGACGCCGTCGTCCAGTGCGAAGTCCAGGTATCTCGGACCCTTTGGACCAGACCGGCAAACGTCGCTGCCGCATTGGCTAGCGGCGTGTTGGGAGCGACTGTTGCGGTAGCCGGCAAAGTCTTGAGCGTCTCCCATAGTTGGCCGCGAACGGTTTCATATTGTGCAAGCGCCGCGAACAGATCGTCGGTGTCTGTCGCGCCGAAGAAACCAGAGGGTGGTTCGTTGAATACAACGTCGAAGCGCATCTGGTCTTGTGCAGCACTAGCATGCTGGTAGGTAAACGCGTAGGTCCAAAACGGGGCCTTGGTCCAATCGAGGGTGTCAGGGTACGTTCGGCGGTCGCCCTGAGACAGCAGTACTGCCGGTGTCGGATAATTACGTAACGGGACGGGAGCCTTGGTCGCCCCCAGTACGAGAGACCAGCCGGGTGGAGTAGCTGTCTGATCGGGCGGCAGAACAAAGCTTAGCCAGTCGGAAGCTTCATAACCCTCAGTTACCGGTCTGATGTTGAACTCAACCTCGTTGATACCATAGTTCATATTTAAACTGAGATAACTCTGCAAAGCGTCGGCGGATGACGACTGGTTTTTGGAATCCGCGGGCTTTTGCAATGTCACGCCGAAGGTGACGTATGACGACGGTTGCTCGAGATCGATCTTGGCGCCTGCGATACTGACTCGCTTACCGTCGCTATCGCTCGCCGAGTCGTCCTTGATCGCTGTCCCTGATAGCCGGGCGCGCAGCGCAGGCCAGCGCGCGGCGACCCGGGTTTCGCTGTCGTATTGAAGCAGCACGTCTGTTCCCCACGCCTGGTTGAGGTTGATCAGCAAATTCTGCTTAAGGAAGTCGTGTGCATTTTGCCAGTCGGGCGGACGGGTTGACGGCGATGGCTGATGGAGTTCAAGTACATAATCGAGGCCGTTTGCGATTGAGTTAGCCAAGTCGGCCTTCGCTCGGATCACACTTTCCAGGCTCCCGCGCGCCGCACCTCTATAAGCTGAGGCGGAATAAGCGGCCGAAAGGAACAACTCACAGTCGCTGAGAAAGTCCGAAGCCCAAGCCTCGACGTCAATGCCCTGAAAGTTGGTGGGCGCCGGTGTATCCAGATTGCCGTCCGCTTTCAGAGGACTGATCATCACTCCGGGTCGCGAAACCAGATGGTTGAACAGCGGCCGAAGAGCAAAAAACTGCGGCGCGGGCGCAGTCGAAAACGGCGGATGAACTGACACCTTCTCTATTAACTCCGGACCGAATCCAACTGCCCAGACATCTGTGTTAGCACCTTCGTCGGTAATCACCTTGCCGGTACAAACACGCAACGTGCCGATAGCCTGTTCAAGATCGCCGGCAAAATCTTTTAGAGTCAGAGCGGCTTTAAAATCGCCGTCGCCATCGTTGTTATTGTTGCTCTCCGCGCCTTTTGGCGCCACCGGCGCGCTGCACGCTTCAGCCGGGCTGGGTTTGTCATCCGTTCCCTGAAAATCCGGAAGAATAAGCCTGCGATCGCTGCGTCGAATTTCAACCCAGGCATGTATCGGGAAGATGGCGCCGGGAACCAGAGCTGGATTCGTTCCCAGGTTCGCCGTTAGCGTGACTCCCGGCGGAGGCAGCAGTAATGGCGCATCGGTCACCAATACGGGTGCCGCTGCATGGAGGCGCACGACCTCCGCGAGATCAGTATGAACATGCTGCATCGCGAAGCCGGCGACGATACTGTTTAGCGTGAATAGACTTGGACCACCCGGGTTGTCGGGATCCGGAGTCGTGACGACCGTATACAAGACGCCGCTGCGAGTGAGGCCGAAGGTCTTATTCGGCTGCAAAATTCCGGTGATGCTGGCATTGGCAAGTGCCAGTTGGAGAGGGTCAATTCCAAACAAGGCAGCGACTGAGGCGATGCTCGGTGTTGGGGCCTTTGCTGCCAGAGCCGGCGGGCAAAGCAGCACGCCTCCCGTAGCGAGATAACCAGCCTTCGCGCGCAGGAAGTCGACCACACTTCCCAGCGCGACAGGCGGGTCGAACCGGTCGGCGACAGCCTGGAGCGAATCACCGGGCACGGTTGTTACGTTCTTTTGATCGACCTCAATTGTTTTTTCGCCGGCCACTACGCCGGGCAGCGTTGCATTTGCAGTTGCTAGTGCGTGAACCGGGTCTGTTAGATCCAACGGCAGGAAGCGTGGAGTGATTAGATCCAGTGTGTCATTGGCGGCGATTTCATAGGGTACCCGTTCGCTCGTAGGCGGCTGCGGCAACGCCGTTTGCCCTGGCAACAGGATGTGCGCATTCGTCGCGAGCGGCACTGCTGCGTTGAACGCCAGCAACTGTTCTCCAGAAATGCCAAAGGTCTTGGCAGCGTCAGACACGGCGTTTTGAAACACGGCGCCGCCGTCCATGGTGTCCAGGAAGATGGGCGTGCCTGGCACGAATAAATCGGGGGTTTCGGCGTTGGCGGCCGCCAGGGTCGTCACATTCTGACCAGAACTATTCGTCTCCAGAGTGTCGTGCTGAAGAACCGTGTAGTTTGCAACCTGGTAAGTTTTGTTTAAATCGAAAACGCCTTCGGTGGCCGCATCGACAACGCCAAGCGTGAGGGCGCTAACCGGTGTCCCGGCCTGCTCTCGGAACGTGCCGGCGACATCCTCCAGCGTCGTATCAGAGTTGCCCACCGTCACCACAGCGTCGTTGTACTTGAAATTGAACCCGACAGTTAAAAGGTTTTTCACGTTAACATTCGCCTGGATCAAGGACGCTACTGAACACTTTTGCAGCACTGCGAGCGCGCTGATGGTCGTCTTCGTCGAAGGCGTCTGAGCAGGCCGCGGCGGGAATGCGAGTTCGACACCTGGCCGCAGCGGCAGAATCTTGTTATCCAACAGAAGCTGCGAGGGGTCCGCGCTCAGCGACGCAGCGCTGTCGCCTTGTTTGAAAAGCACGAAGCGCGGAATCGGTATCGTAAAACTACCCGGAGTTCCGTCCGATTGGTTGGCAAAAATGCTTGCGAGCGGCACGTTTGCATTCGCTGCGGCAAGGCCGTCGAACCACACGCCATAACGGGCTTTGACATCGTTCAAAGTATGACAAGACGTCGCGCTGGAAACTTCCAGCAGGCTGGATGTGGTCGTTAAAAACGCATGCGCCGCAGCAGTGAAACAACGCAATCCGATAATCTGGCCGCTTAGTCTGATCGGATTGCCTGTCGCATCACAATTCAGTGTCGTGAGTAAGTTGCCTTCGATGGTGTCCTGCATTACCTGGTAATAGATACGAGCGTATCGCTCTCGGTGATCTTGAGAAACGCCGTGTGCGAGCGCGGGCGCGTCCGTCGCGCCGGGAAGGTATGCGCCCGGTTGGAAACCCAGTTCTACGGAGAGAGTCGGTCCTTCAATACCCTGCGGTTTAGGGACGCGAAACGCGGCTGTTAATGCCGGCCAGCTCGTGACGCCGATAACCGGATCCATATAGCCGACGGGCACGTCCAACTGTCCCAATGGAGCCGGCGTTGGACCAGGGTTAACCGGCGCCGAGGGATCAACGGGCGCGCCATCAGTTGCATTTCCCAACATGTCCTGAAACCAAAGTTCCGTGCGCACCGCTCCCAACGTTAACGCGTTCGGGGTGCCGACCAGCCGAATTCCCGCGTACGGATCCAGCAGCGGCGAGGGCAATCCAGTCAGATCGGGAAGGGCGTGTGACAAGGCAAAACGAGCGGCAGGGATTACCTGCATTAGCGTCCAAAGATCTCGATCGCCGAGAATCGGCGGCGCAGTCTTTTGCGGTCCAGCGGGAACACTCGGAGCGCAGCCGCGAAATGCTTCGGTAGGCAGGAGGTCATACCCTGCCAACTGGTAGTAACGCCTTGTGCGATTTACCCGGTCTGCCCGCGGGTTGTTTGGATCTGGTTTGGGGGGACGCTTGATAATTAATTCGAACCCCACGTTGCCCGGCTCGACGGTGGGAAGCCGCAGCTTGGCAGTCGGATCGTCGAGCGCCTCAACTACCAAATGAACCGCGCTGAGATCGATAGGGTCGCCCACGATAGCGCAATTATTAAAGCTAAGAAGCGAGCGCGACGGAACCGGCGCGGTCTGGCTGTTGATCGTGATGAGAACCGACAAGGTTGCCAGTCCGTCTGAATCGTAAGCCGAGTCGGGCAGTGCGACACTACCGTCTGGCCCACTGACCTGGAGCCAATATCCGCCGCCACCGACCACGCTGCACTCCCAGAGCAACATCAGAAAATTAACTGCGTCGGTGATCGGAGCATAGACCGCGGGTGGGTCGGTCGCAGCCTGCCGCGCATTTCGCAGAGCCCGCATTCCGCTATGCGTTTCAGTCGACAGGTTCGCTTTAACCAGGTATGCGCCATCCTGCGCGCTCAGAATCGGCGACGCCAGCCCGCCGGGCAGCCCGGCAGATATCGCGGGACCGTAGAGAAGAGTAACCACTGCGGCGCTGCTGCCGAGTGGAGCGATATAGGTCCAGGCCTGCAAGAGCGTTTGTCGCAGCGCGGTATCAGCGCCGAAGACTTCGTTCAACCCCGAGTAGCCGGGAATGCGCCGCACCTTAAAGTCAATCAAACAGCTCCATGCCCAACGCTCGACCTCACGGCCAGGCGCCGATGGAGCTTTGTTTGGATCGATGGTGGCGAGTGAGTAGCTGGTGTTGCTGTGTCCAGCCCGTGCCAACAGTGCGGTGGGCAGCGGCCAAAGTCCGGGCATGCGGGGATTGACATCGGAAGGAATCGGTCCAGGCAGCGTTATCGGTGTGGGCGTTTGCCAAAGAAGGTGCTGCTGCAAGTCCCATCGAACCGGCTGGGCAAGCCACAGTTTTGAAGTCTGCAACGGCTCGTCAAATTCGGGCGTAAGTAACGGTTCCGGCGTGTAGTTCGAAATATCAACATCGGTGATGGTAACCGTCAGAGTGCCGGACGACCCGACGACTATTGCCGAGCCGAGATGGATCCATTGCTTTTGCACGCCAGGCACGTTGAAAGTGGCGGCGAG
>DNND01000064.1:124472-134892 GCA_003488005.1 Blastocatellia bacterium
GGAGGTAAGGGATCGTCGTCCGACGTTGGCTCGCTTTCGGACACAGGCGCTCTGCTTAACACCTGCTGTCCGGTGAGCACATAGAGCGCAGTGAGAGGGCCTGTCGCATGGTAGATGCCGTGGCCGTCAATCTCTGGCTTGGGAATGCGCAAGCCATGTAACATGAAACGCGAGACCTGGTTGCTGATGCGTGTCGCACCATCGCTGTCAAAGATGTACGTGAACAAATCATCGACGGTCATAGCGGTGAGGTGCGTGATATTCAACTTCAGCGAGCTCGCGGGTTGAAGAATTCCAACAACATCGCCGAGCCGTCGGCCAAGTTCTTCCGGAGCGATTGCATAACGCTGGCTGAGATCGGAAAAAGTTGACCCTGCGTTTACAGATGCCACTATGCCTCGCAAGGTAACGATGGCCAACGACTGAAGGATGGCAGCGCCGCTGACTATCGCGACAAACACGTCGTCTTGCGGGTCAAGCAAAAGACGCACGCTCAGCGTACTCAGCGCTTCGGCCGGAAGGATGCTAGTGGTCGTGCCGGTCGGCAACACGATCTGGGAGAAACCGGGTCCAGGGTTGGCGGCCCGCATCGCCGTCTTAAAAGTGTCAAAGGCATGGCCCGCTGCGTCGTTCTGCATGAGTGCGAAGTAGGCGGCGACATCGAGCAGCGTGTCTCCCGGAAGCGGCGTCCATGGAACAGGGTTAGTCAAAACCTGATAAGCGCTTGGAACCATCACCGGGACAGGCAGCGTGGTCGTATCACCGTTTGGAGCGGTTTCGATTCCGGGGTTCAAACCGACGATAGCCTGTGCGTACCACTCGAGCCGAAGGATATCGGCATGACCGAACAGCCGCACAAAGAAGACGGCTACCAGTTGATCCACGGAGAGTGCAGTTACGTTGCGATAGACATACGCGGCGCCAAGCGGCAGCGTGCTTGCCTGAGCCAGCAGTCTTACCTGCGCAAGCATTTCCGGAGGGTCAGTTGGCTGCGCGCGCCAATTAAGCCAATTCTTCAGATTGAGTCCATAGCGGCTGGCAATGGCGCCGAGCGTGTCGGTCTCACGGATTTGATACGGTAGATCGCCGAGGGACCAGGAACCGCCGGAGAGCGCCAGGTCCGCATTCGCCACGGCGATTGATTGCGGTGTGATCCCAAGCTTTACCGGAAACTCTGAATCAGCTGACGCGTTCTCGATCTGTTGCGCGATACCGGGGTTCAGAAACTCAAGCTCACTGGCGGAAAAACCATAGCCGGCAGCCACCTGGTCCACATTGTCGCCAGCAGCTTTAACGTAGGTAACGCTGAAGGTCAGGAAATCGCCGGCAATGTCATTTAGAGATCGGTCCAGGTTTTTTCCGTATGACAGGCTGGCCATCAATTGCTGCGCCTCGTCAACTGCCGACTTCGCGATCAGCGTGAAATAGTCACGCAGCAGGAAGGTCGCCATCGACTCCACGCCAGCGGGGCCCGGTGGCGCGGGTAGATGACTGCCAGGCAACAGGTCGTTTAAGTAGTCGCGTAATTCCCGTTCATACGTACTATCGACCAGCATGTAGCTGTCGAAGCTACGCGTACGTTGATCCGGATCGGGCAACGTCGCATTTAGCCAACCGAGCGCCGGGACCATCGGAAAAGCGACGCCTTCAGATGGCGTTGCGGTAACTGGGGGACCGTCAACCTGCAACCGGAGATTCTTGTTGAAAAGAATATCCAGGTTGGTATAGCTGAAACCCGAATTTGTAGATTCAGGATCGTTGAGCAAGGTCGCGAGGGCGGCGAGCAAAGCCGGTGTTATTGTGGAGCCGAATGGTGCGAGCCCAATCGCAGTCACAGACCAGCGGAGGGCAATCTCCACCAGGTTGTTGAAAGAGATCTCCTTGCCAGCGCCGTTCTTCGTGCCCGGTACTGCGGCAGTCAGCATGAAAGACAGTTGATATTCGGGCGCAGGCGGGGGCGGCGGAGGTGGCCCACCCCAGTTCACCGGGATATTTGCAATCGGGAGCGCCGGCAGCATTGTCAGATTCACAGCGACCGGCAGACTATCGCTAAAAAGATAGATGTCCGGATTCCATTGATCGCTTACCGAGCGCGGAGCGTAAAGCGTTGCGTGGGTAAGCCTGACCATGTCGGATGCTCTCCGGACTCGCGGCGCGGCAACGTTTTGGACCAGGCGACGCGGATCGCGACCACTCTGGTCAGCGGCGAGGATCCACGGAGTCGGCCGCGCTTCGCCGATGGTGAACGAAGCGTGCAGATTGATATGAAAGGTGAACGAGATACTAAAAAATAAGAACTCAACTTCGGCGTCAACCTCCACCCCGACGTCGAGATCGACCAGCATCGGCATATAAGCTTCGAGAGTTAGCGACACGCTCGCATAAGCTTCTATGCTTATCGAGACACTGATGATTTTGAAATCGACTTTGCCGTAAAGCTTGCCTGCGATCGCCGCGGTGCCGCGACACCAGTAGTACTGAGAAGTGTCCCGCGCGGCGTCGTTCGGATGAAACCAGGCAAGTACGCCGACAAAAATCGCTTCCAGCTCCACATAAAGACCGGCCTTAAGTGGCCCTTTGTTAAAGGTGCGGCCCAGGCCCACCGCGACACCGATGCCCAACTCTATAACCGGGGAAAAAGTCCCGTTGGTAATTGCCGGTACGCGCTGCGAAGTAGCGCCATTCAGCACCGCGAAGTAGATGCCGCCGCGCCCGATGAACGGTCCGATCTGGAGTCCGAAGGAATTATCGAAGTTACGATTTTCCGGGAAGCCGAGATCAATCTTGAAATTGCCGTTGGTGAAGATATCAAGCGTGATGATGCCAAGTGTGACAGAAACCGCGCCGAAATCGATTTGGCGAAACGCGTCGGGCACTTGCAGGCGTACGCGGAAGACCCCGATGTCGTCAGTCACCTTCTTGTAAAGCAATTCGAAGCTCAAACCGCTAAGCGACTTGGCCCCCGGGCCGCTTAGTGCGACAACCAGCCCGTAGAGCTTGGGATCGTTGAAGACGATTCCGATTCGGATGAACTCGAGTATCGTCAGGTCAAGTCCGATCAACCATTGGTTGTCAGGAGCGAAGACGAGATGGCTCTGGCCAATCAGTGGATTGGCATTCGGATGCTTGGGCGGCAGCATCTGGGCGCGCAACGCATCGATCACGTCGGCGACCGTCTGATACTGCGTCATGTTGTCGAGCGTGACGTGCTGCCCGAGTCCGAGGTAACGCAGGTCTAAAAGCTTCACGCCCTTGCCGGGCACGGCGGGCGGTGGGTCATTGATCGCGTCCCACGTGAGTGGCTTGTCATCCGTGTACTTCTTGTCCAGGAATTGACCCGTCAGCTTGAATGCGACCGAGGCATCACCTGATGAGCGGTCATAGATCACGCCAACCGAATCGACGCGCATGAACGCAGCTCCCAGATCAACTCTAAAATTTAACTCGATGCGACTCTCGGTCGGGTCTATCACCAGAGAGAATCTCGAAAGGTCGATGCTGTTGAGAAAGTCCCAGGGGGCATCGAGGTGATAGTTGAGATTGGGATTGATCAGATTGACGATGCTCTCCAAAAGACCGCCGACAGTAAAGCCGCGGAGAGTAATCGTAATGACGTAGTGCTTGCCGGATTTTTGGGTAGTGGTTTCGCTAGCTACGGCCTTGAGTTGCTTGTCGTCCCATTCAACAAAGAAAAAATAAGTTTTGGTGGCGTCTTTGAACGACAAGCCGGCGGTGACTTTGACGTTATTGATTTGGAAAGCGCCGGAGAATTCCCCGCTCAGGGTCGTCTCGTCATTGTCTCCGCCGATTGTCTTTTCGATTTTCGCTGCGGCCTCAAGCGCCAGCTTAATGCCGAGCGCGTCCGTGATGTCCCAGGAGGCGACGGCCTTGCCCTGGGCCAGGTAGGGATGGCCTGGACCAGTGTCATAACGGAGTTTCAATTCCTTGAGCGTGATGTTTCCGATCCAGGACGGCGGGTCAGGCAGGCCCAAAAAGCCGGCGACGAAATCGACGAGCGGCAGCGTGCCGTCAACCAGACCGCCGCTGAACACCCAATTTCCGCCACCGGGGTATTCCGCGCTCACGAGAAAAACAGATTTCGTGGTTTGCACGCCTCCGATTTCTATTTGGATCGACAATAAGCCTGCGAGTGAACCGGTAACTGACTGCTGTGTGACCACCACTTGAAACACGATCTGCTCAAGCTTGAACGTGACTCGATTGACCGTAATGCTCCAGCCGCCCTGAACCACGAGATTAGCGGCCAATGTCTTGTTGGCCATCTGCGCCAGAATATCTATCTCGCTAATGGTGAGGTTGCTGGGCGTGTCCGCCGGTTGCAGGTTGAAGAATTGCCCAATGGCATCGCCGATCGGGATCGTCAGAGGATCGTTGCTCGAAACCCAAATATCGAACTGCGGAAGGTACGCGACAGCATCAAGGTCCCAGCCGCTCAGGGGTTGGTCCTTTTTGGCGCCGAAAGTAAACGTGCCGAAGACGCTGCCCGTGACAATGAGCGAATCCCCTGCGCCCCTTGGCCAGCGAAACATCCATTGCGTTCCGATCTTCCTGAGCGTTATGAAGGGGATCGGCGAATTCCATGGTTCGTCAGACGTGATCGTGATGGTCGAATAAACCAAAGACGGAAAGGAGTTCGGCAGACCCGGATCGATGCCCAGCTCAATCGCTGAGATGTAAAAATTTTTGAGCAGATCAATGCCCGGTGGAAGAACGAGCAGATCGGCGTTCTCTTCACCCCCGAAGAACGCGGAAATGGTTGCCAGACCGCCCTTCAACGACAGGCCGTCGCCGGGAAAACTAAAGCTGAGCGGCCAAAGCCCGTCGTTAGTCAACAACGGAACGGTGAGCCGGGCCTCCGCGGGATTCGTAATCCTCGCGAAGAACGCGACGGTTGACAGCTTACTGACAATCGGCAAATTGTCGTCTTCGCCCTGATTGCTGAGAGCCAGCCCGGCACGCTCTACAACTCCGGGAATGGCTGCGAGCAGACCAATCTTCGCGCGGGGCGCTATCGCCTCCAGCTCGAGAATAGGTAGTCCCACTGCTGGAAACGTTACCGCACCATCAAGCTCCAACCGGTCGGCCAGTAGGAAAGTGGTGTAGCGGCTGAGCGGTCCATCGGTAATTCGAAGCGACCCCTCAAAGCGTGCGACAACCTGCCCGGTGGCGGCGATAAAAGCCGGGTTCGCCACGATGAGAGGGTCGAGCACGCTGTCTGTCAGGATCATGTACCCGCCCTCAGCGGCGATCCGACTCTGCGGCTGCGCGCCAAACAACTCACGCAACGTCACAGGGATTCCTGATCCCTGAAGTTTGAGCGTCAGCTTATCGACCCCGTCCGGAGATTCGCCGGTCAGTGTCACGGACCATGATCGGCTGCGAAAGTCTGCGGAGCCGGAGAGTAGGACGGCCGCTGGGCCAAGCGACAACGAGGATGATGTTACGGGAAGTGTGGCCAGGCCCAACTGGTTCAGAATCCCGGTGAGGTCGGGCAGCACTGTTCCTTGCAGGGTGATGTTCCCGTCGTGACGCGCATTGTTGAGACTGTTATAGATTCCGTCTAACGACATGAGGCAATGTTCTTTAAAGTCGGTTCAACTAAGGCACGATCCGAGGAGTAGCAACGAACTTCCGCAAGATTTCCTTCGGCGGGAAGGTCGCAATATTGATTGGTCGCTGCATCATTTGCAGCAAGCCCGCCTGGTTGACAGGGAGAAGCGCAATCTTGAACGTCCCATCCGCTAAGATGCGGAACAACACTCGACGTTTTTCCGCTCCGAGCGCCTTTCCATCGCTGCCGACGGTAAGATATGTCGTGAACACTCCGTCATCTGTGGTGGTAACCTTCCATTTCGCTTCGCTGCGGAAGTAAGAGAC
This sequence comes from Blastocatellia bacterium, assembly GCA_003488005.1. GTDB lineage: Bacteria > Acidobacteriota > Blastocatellia > Pyrinomonadales > Pyrinomonadaceae > PSRF01. The sequence goes on from DNND01000064.1 coordinate 130,371, forward strand.
GTAATCATGATCACGCGGCCTCGTTATCGAATACTTCCGGAACAGACTTAGGACTGTTTCATCCGGGTGATGATGGGTTGCAAAACCTGCGCTGGCGCCGACGTTGTCGGCGTGGATCGCCTTTGCGAACTCTTCGGCGATGTCGAGATCAGGGTCTTTGGCCAGATAATTGGAAGCAATCGTTCGCAGCGCGCCGTGGTGGGGCACCGATAACATTTGCGGTAACTTGATCGCGTTGGCAGTTCCCCCTTTTAACAACGTATTGATGTATTCGATGGTATCGGCTGTGGCATCGCCGGGTAATAGCATTGACTCCGTGAGGTACAAGATTGCTACCACCAGCGACTGAGTGTTGACAATGATGTCATGTTTGCTTTTGCTTACTGAAGCGACAACATTGACTGCCACTGGCATGAATTGCACGCCGCCATAATTGTCGAGTTCAGCGTATTTGGATGCGGCAGCATACGCCGATCCTTCGGCTGCGTAGTAAACATAGTTTCCTGCACCCGTCGGGTTTGGAACGCATTTGTAGAGAACATCGATAATATTTTCGCCATTCTTGTTCTTGCTATAGGTACCATAGTAGCCGCCAAAAATGAGTTTCTTGATAACCAGGCTCTTTCCTATGTGATTGAGATATTCAAGCAGGCGGCCAAACAAGGACCAATGATCGTTGTCCTTGTGGGAGATGACGACCATATCAAGAACAGCATTCGTCGTGCCGCCTTTGGTCAGATAATTTCCGACGAAACTCACCGTCTCGTCACACTCGTAATAAGAGGTCGAGCCGAAATCAATCAGCGCGTTGTAGTAAACCGTATTAGGATCACCGGGCTTCGTAAGCGTAACCAGGTTGCCCATTCCCTGATAGGCAAAGAGCATCGTCATGTAGAGGTCGACGGCACCAGGCGGCATCGGAGTCTCCTTCAATCAAACCGGAAGCTTGGGATTTTGTCGGCTCGCGAGCAATCGCGGGTTAACCGCCTTGGGCGGCTTCTTCTTATCGTCATCGCGCGCATACGCGGCGTACCATCCGAGCGCGGTGGTGCTGCTTTGATCGGGGTTGCCAAATAAATAGATGTCGTTATGGCCCGGTGGAAACGAAAGCCCGAGCACGTGCATGCCAAAGTTGCGAAACCGGATCAGGTAAGCGAGTTGCACTGGATCGGTATCCGCGACCTCGTAGGTTGAAAATTCGATACTCCGAAAGCCGAGCTTGATCACACCCTGCAGCGGCAACTCGACGCCGACAGCGTCTTTCATGCCCGGCAAACGAATGCCGAAGTAAACTGCCGGCTGACTATCCGTGCCGCCTCCGCTCCAGGCGGCCAACACGGTCATCGACAATCCGGCGCTTGAGGCTAGCGCGCCGAGCGTGCCCAGGTTCAGTTCGTATTGCAGTCCAAACCACGGCGTAATCAGGAGGCTTTGTTGCAGGCCGTGAGCAGTCACCGAGAGATAGCCCATATCTTTCGGATCTTGTCCGGCCGGTGGCTGGTCGGGTGGTGCGAGGTTTGGAACGGCCACCAGCGAGCGGAGTTCGACCGGGAAGCGATTGGCCAGGCTGTTGGGTCGGGAAATGCTGTGAGCGGTATCGAATGCCAGATGGTCCAGGACGAAGGTAAAGCTCGGCTGGCGAACGTAACGATCAAACTCCATCAAGACCCCGAGATTATCGAACTTGAGAAACCCGTCAATCTTTGGCGGCTCAGGTATGGTTGGGGCATCCACGATCAACTTCTCTGCCTGGGCGTCTAGTTCTTCTTCTTCGAGTTTCTGTAGACGGCTTTCCTTTGTTTCGCCCGTCAGGATGGTGGAACCGGGAACAACCATCGCAAGGCCGAACGGTGTTTCAATCCATTCCTCCGGCTCCACTTCGACGCCTTCCGGTATCATCGACGATGCCGGTGGAGAAGGTTCCGGCGGAGGCGCTACCGGACCGTAGGAGAACGGATCGAAGCTCTGCGAATCCCAGAAGCGGAGCCTGCCCGACATCTGAAAGACGCCAGACACCTGATCGGCGTCGCTTCCCGGTGGATTCGTGACTAGCCGTGTCGAGAGTATTTCCACAGTCTGCAAAGCAGAATCGGTGAGTTGGAAAATATTGTCCGCGTTGGAGGCAAAGAGATACGCGCCATGTAGCTGGTTGTCGGAACCGAGCTGCTTCTGATAGGTACCGTCGAGAATCAGGTTGTTGCCGTGTTCGGTCGGGTAGAGTCGTGCCTGTGCTCCGAACATTCGGTTCACCATCAACTCTATCTTGCTGGAGAAGGAGCTGACCGTGGAGTTTCGAAATCCCACCGACAGACGCAATACCTTGAACGCAAATTCCACGCTGTTCGCGTCGAGTAGTAGATCGGCCGAATCGTTGTAGTCGATCAACCCGAACATCGACGTGCGCTTGAACAACAACGCACCGCCCTGAGTGTCGAACGGCGTCAGGTTGAAACCGATGTGATGAGCAAAGAACCGAGTAGCATCTATCCCAACGTCGAGCGGGCGCAAGGCCTCGGGCAAACTCTCCAACGGCACTTCGGCGCCGAGGCATAAGACACCGGCCCAGTTTTTGTCCGCCAGGATCTCGTTCACGAAATAACTATAAGGATTGTCTGGTCCAGGCTGCGCATTGTAGGCCGCCTCTGCATCGTCGATGATGCCGCGAAGCACAGAGGTTGTCGTTTCAATGCTGCCGCCAATTTTGGCTGCCTCTTGCCACGTCCAGGAGCCGGGGTCAGCCGCATATTCCTTGAGCGTACGGTCGCGTGTAAGCTTCAAAAGCAGAAGAGCGTTTTTTCGAGTCGGACGCTGCGGGTTGAACCAGTTGCGCGGAGACATTTGAAAACGCCAACTATCGATCGTCGCCACGAACTCACCGGTCAGTTTCAGGAACACTGCTTTCTGCTCATTAGTGATTGCGGGAGCCGCAAGTTGCAAACCCGCCACGAACTCGTCCTCGGTGTTTTTGAGCACGCCGGTCATTTGCGCGGCGACCGCATTTAGGATCGCCAGTGGCACGCCCTGCGGGTTGGCCCGCAGTTCTTTCACGTCTTCCGGAGTAAGACAGTAGGGTACGGAACCAGAAGCCATGACCGTATCGGCGTCGGCCAGTACCGTGAAAAGACGATTGGCTTGCATTGCCTGACGGAAGTCGCCGGTTACTTGCGTGAAGCGTACGTCGGGCAGGGTCGCCGTTTCCTGACTCTTGGCAAGGCCGAGCCAGGCCCAGTGCGCCGGATCGTTCTGGTCAATCCCAACCGCTAACCCCTGCGGTGTAACGCCGACTACATTCGTGTCCAAATTAGCTGCGCCCGGACCCAGATTCGCTATCACCCGATGACGCTCGGGCGCGAGCGCTCGTATCTCAAGGTCTTTCGCTAGCCCGGCCGTTTCCGGAGTGATGCCGAGATAGGCAGCTACCGGAAACGAGCGCGAACCGTCAGGGACGGGAAATTTTGTTGTCGGCAATTCCAGAAAATTTAGAAAGGTGTTATCGGACGCCTGGAACAACGGTGCCTGGTCCGGTTGCGAATAGTAATTGATATCGGTGCCCTGGGCCGGCCTCACATAAAGCCAGGCGGTAGTGCCCAGTGAGTTGAGCAGCGGGGTATCGGGTGCGGCTTTCTCGACTAATGGAGCAAAGGCTGGGCGGCCGGGAAGGAAAACCACACGGTGACCCGGCACATCAGGAAACCCGATATATTCGAGGCCTGACGCGCCGCAGACGAGTCGCTCGATAGAATTCAGATCGGCAGCCTTTACCTCTGGCGGCGTAACGGCAGTGAAATCAAACTCGCCATCGAGAGTGAGGTAATTACATGTCGGTACCGTGCCCGGGTTACCGGACATCAGCGGCTGAACCGCGAAGACGAAACCGGCCGGGCGCTGCCCTGACGGAGACGGCGTCAAGTGAACTCCATGGCCGCGCGCAGTAACGAAGTTGGAGACCATCTCCGGAGCGGCGGACGTCGAATCATCGGCAAAGAAAGAGAGCCTAGTACGCGCCGGCTCGAATGGGTTGCACGGATCGAATGCGCCGTAGAGCGTTAGCGGGTTGGCAGGCTGCCGCAACACAGGCAAGGGAAGTACATCAACCGTAGCGTCTGGACCAGGTTGACCGTAACGCAGACCTATGGCCAGGCGATCGAAGTCAGTCTCAATCGGATCGCTGCCCTTTGTCAGGTCAATCGCGAAACGCAGACAGCCACCCGTTTTTCCGGTCATAAGAATTAGAACGCTGCCGTTCTTAGCGACGTAAAGATCGCCCGGCGTCGCTAGAACTTCCGCGCCGCTGATTTGAATCGCATTATTGTCGGGAGAAATATCGATCCGCGATCCCGCGGAACAACTGAGCGTGTAACCACCGAAAAAAAAGTCTGACCCGCGACGCAAAACGGCGCCTGCCCCAACTGTTGAGGTATCGATTGTTGGGCCGTTCATGCGGAATGGGTTTGGATCGCCGGTTCCTTGCGCCGGCAAAAGCCAGAGGATTCGTTGGCCCAACGCCGGCCAGCCCTTCCAT
>DNND01000064.1:135182-175288 GCA_003488005.1 Blastocatellia bacterium
CAACGCCGGCCAGCCCTTCCATCCCAGGAACTGCCGCAGAGCAACTTCCAGCAACGCGTCCTTGCCATCGTCAGGAACAGTCGCACCAAAGATCACGTAGACGCCGCTACCGTCGCTCCAGGTTTGCGACAAAGATACATCGTTACCCGTCAGCGCGCCGGAAGAGAGGAAAGCGAGCCGGCGGACCAGGTCCGCGTCGCCTGACCAGAATAAATTTGTGTTGCCGGATCGGTGGAAAACGGCCGCTGTTACTCCATCAGGCATGATCAATCGCCGATCGTCAGTCTGTCGCCTGGCAGCAACGGCAAATCAAGCCATTGATGCGGCTGGTTGCGGATGGCTGTCGTGTTCCAGTCGAGACGGACGGGCATTGATCGACCGACGCCGAACCCGGTCACCGCCACTCCGCTGTTGGTTACGATCGGACCCGGCGCCCGCATTAATTGAAGATCTGTCAGCGGCAACGACATGAGCGGCGGACGGCGACCGAGCGTTTCAAGAATATTTCCGACAGTAGCGCCAACAGGCACTACCAGCGGTGCGCCGTTAATCCACACGCGCTGGCAAACAGTCACCATCGTCCGTCCGCGGAAATACAGAATGGCGGCGTTACCGAAATCGGCGCTGTGCTGGCGCAGATTGTTGGTGGCCGTGACAACATCGCCAAGCGAGGCCGCGGCAACGAGCGCCACGTTGTAATAAGGATACGGTGAGCCGGAGTCGCCCTGACCGAAGAACGTTCCGGGATAGACGACTCGACAATAGGGCTGCCTGAATCCGTCGAAGAATAAATCCGGCAAGCCTGCGCCGCCCTGAAGCTGGCCGCTGGTGGGTTGTGGTTTCGGCACAGACATATATTGGCTGATGCCGCTGAGGAAGCTATCGAAGCCTAAGAGCCAACGCCCGTTCGCGTCGAAAGTCGAGCCGACTTCGTAGCTCGAGACATTGGCGCCGACGAAACCATTGAGATACTTCGCATAGGGGTTAGATGTTCCTTGATACTGGTAAGCCTCGAATTCGACCCGGAGGATGAGTCCCGCCCTGATGTCCACAATTCCATTCGCCGCATCCATACCGCATCCATAAAGCGGCGTCTCGGCAAATGTCTGTGGCATCATCCGACCGATCGCCTGCGCCACTAATTGCACGCCGGAACCAGTGGCTTGATTCGTGTCGAGCCATGTCATGAGGGCTTGATACGCCTGGCTTACTGTCGGCCGGACTGGTTGCTGGGCGAAATCCCACGCGCTGCCCGCGCCCTTGGGAATAGTCAGGATATAAACGAATGGGGCATCGCCTGCTCCCGCAGCGGCCAATTTGAACACTGGCCCATCCGGAAGCGGAACCGTCGGCGTCACTGTGAAAAGATCCGGCAGATATATCTTGACGTCGAAACTCGACATGTCGAGGCCCAGCGACGGGAAGATGTTTGGAGAAACATTCGCGGCGGAGGACATGTAAAACCCGGATTCAAACAACGCCACGGGAGCCGCACTCTTGCCGTCCCACGGCCCGGCTTTAGGCTCGACGACGACCGTGTAGTTGCCGGTGTTCGGCAGGTCCGAGCAGTCGATCGAAACGCTGGTGTTATCCGTGCCCACTGGCGGCTTGGCTGGCACGCTGCCGTTGAGGATGGTTACCAGATAGCCCGTCACCAGCGGCGAAGGTGAGCCCTGCCAGGAAACGGTCGCATTTCGCCCGTCGAAACCAACAGCAACCTGGGATGGCGGTTTATTAAGCAATGGTGCTGCGATGGACCACGGTCCGGTAGACGTGAGAGCGGCCGTGGCGACAACCGCGTAGCCCCGAATGCTCAGGTTGCGTTCCGGGCCAAGCAGGTTTGCCCCGATTGTGGCTATGACGATTCCCGCCGCTAGCGTCTCGGTCTTGATAGGGTGTTCACCGTCAAGCACTTCGTATGACAGTGCAGCATTGGCCGGAACGTTTTCGAATGTTACCGTCGCGGTGCCGTCATTATTGAATGCGACGCTTGAGATGTTCGGCGGATCAACGATCACGGGGGTCGAGGCGGAGGGTGGCCCCTTGGAACGGTCGGCGATCGCCGTGACAGTGACTGATAGATCCCCATGAGGAACACTAATGGCCCCCGTGGTGCCGCCGAAATTTACGGCGGCTACGGACTGACCGTCGCTCATGATCGTCATCAGGTAGCCCGCAGCGCCGGCGACCGCCGACCAGCCGGCCGTAACAGTCGCGCCATCAAAGCGGACTGAAGATAGTACCGGTTGCAACGACAACACCGGGATCGTGTCGGTTGTTACCAATCCCGTTGCGACGCCGATCACTGTAGCTGCGGCGATGCTGGCGCCTGCCGCCGCTCCCTTAGAAAATTTGACTGACCCCGCGAAGCGAGGCCAGGTTGCCGACGACTTCACGGCGCCGCTGCTATCGACCAGCGCGGCGTAGGCGCCGGAAGCGATAGGTATTCCGGGAGGGCGCTCCGTCGTTACCAAAATGCTGTCGTCGGTGGTGCCAATCGCGTAGTTGATGGCCGTGACGTAAGGCGCTGCCGGCGGAAATGGTTGTCGTACTCCTTCCGTCCCAATCGCAGTGGCATTTGCCTGACGCAGGGCGAAGCGGTATACAAATCCTCCAGGTAACGGCCAGGTGTTATCCGGCATGACGAAATCAATCCGGCAGGACCCGTCAGCCTGTTTGGTTGAGGGTAAGGTCACCGCCGGAAGATACGGAACGTCATCAGCGTAGAGCGAGACGACAAACTGTTGTGTATCGGTGTAGCCGGTGAGCCTTGGCGTTATTAAGGAAATCGTAACTTTGCCATTCGCAATTTGGGCGAAGGCCGATGAAACGACAGGAAGAGATCGCAGAATCGGCGAAGGAGCCGACCATGGGCCGGTGGCGACGCCGACTACCGGCGCAACCATCGCATACCAGGCTTGGGTTGGAGGCAGAATAGCCGGGTTCGGATTTGCGGTGCCGGCGCCGAAGTTCTGAATGGGTGGAAAGTCCTGGCGGGCGGCGGTTGCGCGAAGCCGAATTTCCGCCAGCGTTGGACTGGGACCCGGCGGGTTGGACCAGGCAACGCCTACGGTCGTCCCGTCAAACTTGGTACTGATCGTCTGAAACTGAGTTACCAGGATCGGAATCTTGTCAGTGGCGATGTTGGGGTCACTGGTTTGGATGACCGCCACGTAAGATCCGGAAGCACTCAGGGGGTTTGTCGGCGATGCGGTCCAACTTCCGCCGAAGGTACCTCCCGCCGAGGTACCGTAAGGGTTGCCGGCGCTGTCCTGGACGATGATCGTAAAGGGACCGGTGTAGTCTCCAGTTGGCAGCCAAACGAATTGCAGCGTCGTGTTGGTCGGCGCCGGCGTGAGACAGGAAATCAAAGTCACCTGCGGTGGAGAAGGTGTTGACATTGTAAAACCCTCGTCGATGAATTTATCGATCATCCTGCAACGGCAGTCAGCTGGAGAGTCAGTGGTAGACCGGCCGCACGACGTACGCTGTTTTCGACGTCAAGAGTCAATTCACTCGGCACCGTGGAAGGCTCACCTATGATCCGTTGAAGTGCGAGGCGCGAGCATTCGCCCTGCATCCGGTTGTCGCCGACGACGAAGCCACTGGCGATGAATGTGGTTATCGATTCGTCATCCTCAAACGGATCAACGGGTTCGACATCGAGGTTGTAGACCAAGCCGTCAAAGTCGACTCTTTCGACCTTCAGCAACCGAGCGAGGAATCCGTCGCCGGTAAGAACTGCGGCGCCGACCGTGAGCTCGCTTGCCAGGCGCATCCCCGTGTCAGTCATGACCGGATGCTCCGATGTCAGGCGGATAGTCAGGCCGCGCTCGTCTGTAATGTGAATCAGCGGGTTTCTCTCCCAGCCTTTCCAGGTCCGCACGACTTTCATCAGCCGTCGCTCCGGTCCGCTGATAACGTTCATGCCGTCGGTTATCAACTCAATAGGCACATCACCGTCCTGCGTTGTCACCAGCGTGCCCGCCGGCAAGCAACCCCACACGAACGTTAACGGTGGAATTGGTCCAACGTTCGGCGGCGCATTACCGACATATGTCGAAGGAATGCTGGTGACGCGCACCGACCCAGTGCCGCTTGGGGTGCCGCCCTGCAGCAAGCTGAACTGCATGAAGAAGTCGAGGTCGATGGTCTGGTTTTGGTCCCACGGCGCCCCCTGAAAAGTATTCGTAGGAAATCCCCAGGTGAACGCGGTCTGCTGGTTAGTAATGTACTGCGTAAAGTCAGTTGCAGGAGCGAAGATAATGCAGGCGCCGCCGCCTATCAGGCTGTCACGTCGGTATAGGTAGAGATACCCGTTGAAGCCGGGCGATGCCGCTGTCGAGAAACCTGAAGCAAGCGTGGCGGTGCCGTTAACGGCTACACCGACTATTGGCTGCGGTCCTGAAGTTCCGTACTGATACCAGTAGTCGCAATCCGGTTGCTGACTCGAATTTCTATTCAGGCCAATCTTGATGTAGCTGCGCGGTGGCTGGAACCTGCTGACGGGATCAGTGACATGAACCGACTGGACCGATTCGACTCCCTGATAAAGGCACGTATCAACCAAAGTAATCGATGAAGCTCCACTGACGGGAGTGATGACGCAAGTCAATACGGCGGAAATGTTAGGCGGCTGCGTCAGCGTTCCCTGCGCGGCAACTTGCTGGGAATACTGGCTGATGCTAATGGGTGGTGTCACGTTGGCGATGGGTTGATTTGTATTCATGTCCATGATCACCAGATTGACAGACACGGAGTACGCCTTTTGAAGCATCGTGATGACTCCACCTACTGCTACCGTCACTCCGTCAGCCAGAACATTGCAATACAATATCTTCGCTGCGGCCATGAACGTGTTGACTGGTGGATCAGCCATTTCGAACAGCGTGGTCGCGCGGGGTCCATCGTCGAGCTTGTGGTCAACTGTGACCTGCTCGAGGACTCGTTGAGTGTAAGGGAAATAAGGGGCAGCCTTCTTCGGGCCCACAAAGGTCTGCGTCAGGTGAAGCAAATGATGTGGCTTGCGCGTATCAAGTGAAAGAGTTCCGAAGCGAGTCTGTTGCGCTTCGTCAATAATACGACGAAGTGCTTTCGCGTGTTTCGAATCCAGTTTAGGCACGGGTCGGTGACGAGTGGCGGTGGTCATGGTTGAGGTCTCCTTTGGAAGCTGCTGGTTTGAGAAGAGGCTTCTTTATTGAAAGGACGCTTTAACTAATAAGGACGCTCGGTGTTTAAGCGAGCAACCCTGTGAGGCGTGATGGCAATTCCCTCCTTTATCTCACTGTCGGTGCAATAATGACTGGATTAAAAACTCTCCACTAAGCGAGTGGCTCGCTCTGATCGAATAAGTCTGATGTAATTAAGAATCGTTGACGTGCGGCACGGTGAGTCGCACGCAAGCGATGAACTGAGTTGATGAGGGGATCTAATACCTTCGTCAGTTTTTTGTCAATAAGAAGTTATGTTTGTTACTGCGCAATGAAAATGTCCACTCAGCTTCGCCGGCAAAAACAAGAAATCATTGAGGTGGGGACGGCCCGCCAAGAAATACGCGCAGGGCAGACCATGAAACGAGTAACAGATTTGAAACTATCGGCCCTTACTACTCTCAGCGGCATAGGATAAGGAAGTACTCCGGCACTACTCGCGAAGTTGCGGCAGCCACCTACTTCCCCGGGTAGAATTCTAGCGATCATGAGGACACCCATCGCTGGCGCACGCGGGCAATGATCGGATAAGATGCCGCCTTCGCCGGCGCGATTTACGACCGGGTTCGCACCCACGAATCGACGCAACTCATTGATAATGGGGCATTATCGCCCGCTTGGCTCAGTGGTAGAGCACTCGCTTCACACGCGAGGGGTCAGAAGTTCGAATCTTCTAGCGGGCACCAAACATCTATTGCATGAAAAGGGCGACCATCGCCCTTCAAAACGATCTGCCGGATCTCTCGTCAGAAAGAACTCGCGTCCATGGATTCCGCACCTTAGATCTTCATGGAGATTGCCGGCCAACATGATCGCGGCGGCGCCGACGCTGCGACTATTCGCGAGGGTGTGGATTTCAGGCAGAAGTTATTTTTGTCCGATTCCGAGTTGAGCGGTGGCATCGAGATGCTCTTACGCAGGAACCTCATTCAGAGCGGCGGTGGCAAATACTTCATTTCTGAATCAATCGCGTCAAATCTTCCCCGGACTGCGTCAGGCGAAGTTTCCCTCCGTAGTCGCGCCTGGAATGAATTGAAGAATAAACTCTTTGAATCTTGAAGTACGCATAACAAGCCCTTCCAGAAGTCTCCTAATACTCTTGAGGTGCGCAGGCTAACAATTCATTCAACCGGACCGCGATTGAGCTTGGATTTCATCGAGAACTTAGGTGGTTTCTCCATGGTCAGCGCGCCCGGTTATTTCGGCCGTGAAGCAGCTCATAGATCGAAAATGGAAGGCTCCAATGAGAAGGATTGTTCGTTCCACTTTACCCGCCATACTTCTGCTTCAATTTCTCGCTTCGGGCGTGAGGTCTGCGGCCCCAGCACCGCCCTTCGAAGAGTACTTGCTTCGAGCAGAAACCATATTCATCGGTCGAATCGCAAGCCGCACTGACAAAGAGGTTTCATTCGAGGTTATTGAATTCTTGAGAGGACACACGGATCAAACCAATTTGCGTTGGTACGCCATTGATAAGGAAGGGTATGTATCGACAGAAAGCCCCACTTGGTTGGTGATTTCTCAAAGTGATAATCATTTCGGGAAGCCGAAACAGATAATGTCACTCGGTCCACAACTGGACGGTCAATATAGTTACCGTGGATGGATAGCGTTCCCCATCAGAGAATATGGCGATAAGCTTTACTTAGATCACGTTTATACGTTCGTCGATCAAAAGGCAGGTGAACCACTAGTTAAATTGACTCTTAACAAAGCCAAAGTGCTGATTGAACAATTTCTATACAAGCCCAACTTAAACGATGCGATGTCCAACAAGTCGCGGAACCGGAGGCGCAAATAAGCGGCTCCGCCTGGCCTTCACATTGACGGCACGCCGGTTAGCCGAAGCGTTAGCCATCCTATGAGTAGCTGACGATAAATGCCATTTACACCTTATCACTTTGGACCCGGACTGCTAGTGAAAGGTATCGCCGCGAGATGGTATTCGTGGACTGCTTTCGTAGCGACACAGATTGTCATTGACTGTGAAACCCTATACTACTTGAGCCGCCGCGAATACCCGTTGCACAGGACGCTACACACGTTTGTAGGCGCAACGATAGTTGGAGTGGCAACCGCAGTCACACTGATGGCAGCCAAATGGCTTGCTCAACGAACCGCGCCGGGGTTTGTGGATTCATTGCGGTCACGGCGAGCTTCGATTCGAGCGGAAAGCTCGACCATTGGCCTGCTGGTAGGTGGTTTAGTAGGAGGCCTAACGCACCCGCTGCTGGATGGACTGATGCACAGGGACATAAGACCGTTCCTGCCGTGGAGTGATAGTAATCCGCTGCTGGGAGTTATAGGGATCGAGGCGCTGCACACTGGTTGCGAGGTAGCTGGACTAGTCGGCCTACCGTTGGTAGGAATATGGTTGTACTTTGAAAGCCGGGCTGACTAACAAACGGATGCGGCGAGCGCGGCGAGCAGGTTTCTTAACTTGACTCGGCCGTTTATCGTGATCGATCTCTCACTCCGGGATTATTAATGGGGAAGATAATCTAACAAGAGATAATTGAAACCTATGTCGTTCGAACAAATCTCCTATCTCGCGCAAATTGTTGCCTCGGTTGCCGTAATTCTGTCTTTGATCTTTGTCGCTTTACAGATCAAACAAAACACGGGCGCGCTCCAGCGCAACGAGCACAATTCCACCATGGCGCAATGGACGGTTATCCGCATGGCAATCGCCGGAAATCGCGACATCGCCGAGCTCATGACCACCGGCCTTCGCGGAGAGCGCGCCATCGATGCTGCCGATCAACTGAGGCTGGAGCAGATGCTGGGCGAATACGCCTGGGCAGCTTTCCACATTTGGGACAGAACCCAACGCGGGGTATTTCCGAAGGGGACTTTCGAAGCGACGGCTGGGCCACTCCTGTGCGATGTGCTCAGCACGGCGCGTGGCGGGAGTTGGTGGCACAGCGCTAAAACATACCGGCTTCATTCCCGGGTTCGTCCTCGACGTCGACGCCGTGCTCGCCCGGAACAGTGAAGCGCCTGTCGTGGTGAGCGAGGTCCATGATTCGTAGATCTGTCTTGCTGCGTCGGCATGATGAAATGTTTAGCTTGTAATAATTATCGCGTACTCAGGAGAAACAATGCAGAAGCGCAAACTTGGAAACAGTAACCTGGAAGTCTCGGCCATCGGGCTTGGCTGCATGGGAATGAGCTTCGGGTACGGCCCGCCGGCAGACAAGCAGGAGATGATCTCGCTGATTCGGTCGGCCGTCGACCTCGGCGTCACGTTTTTCGATACCGCTGAAGTTTACGGACCGTTCACGAACGAAGAACTCGTGGGCGAAGCTCTCGCTCCCTTTCGCGGGCAGGTTGCGATCGCGACCAAATTCGGTTTCAAACCTGCTGCCGACGGCGAGGACAGGTGGAGTGAGTTGGACAGCCGACCGGAGCACATCAAAGAGGTTGCCGAAGCCTCGCTTAAGCGGCTTAGGGTCGAGACAATAGACCTCTTCTATCAACACCGCGTCGATCCGACCGTGCCAATCGAAGACGTTGCGGGCGCAGTTAAAGATTTAATTCAGGAAGGTAAGGTAAAGCACTTCGGTCTTTCCGAAGCAGGAGTGCAAACGATCCGGCGCGCGCACGCTGTTCAGCCCGTGACGGCTCTCCAAAGCGAATACTCGCTGTGGACGAGAACGCCTGAAAAGGAAATTATTCCCGCCCTTGAGGAACTCGGAATCGGCTTCGTCCCATTTAGCCCTCTCGGTAAAGGCTTCCTCACCGGGAAGATCGACGAGAGCACCACGTTCGACAGTTCCGATTTCCGCAACGTGGTCCCCCGCTTTACCCCTGAGGCGCGAAAAGCGAATCAGGTTTTGATTGCTTTGATTGGCAAGGTCGCAGAACGGAAGAAAGCGACCCCTGCTCAGATCGCGCTCGCGTGGCTGCTGGCCCAGAAGCCGTGGATTGTTCCGATCCCAGGCACCACGAAGCTGCATCGCCTGCAGGAAAACATCGGCGCATTGTCAGTCGAACTCACGCCCGACGATTTGCGTGAGATCGATGACGCCGCCTCAAAGATCACAGTCCAGGGGGCCCGCTATCCGGAAAAGCTGGAGCAAATGACCGGGCGCTGAGCACCAAAGAATTTGTTCTCCCTACGCCCCGCTTTGTTTACTGTCAGCTCGCTCGGCCATCTTCAGTACGACTCGGCCCTGCACTTGGCCGCGGCGCAGCCGGTCGAATATCGCATTGATCTCCGTCAAAGGTTGCGTTTCGATAATGGCTTTCACCTTGCCGTCCGCGGCAAACTGTAATGCTTCCTGCATGTCTTTGCGTGTGCCGACAATCGAACCGCGAATGGTTAGCCGCTTGAGCACCACGTCAAAAATTGATACCGGAAATGCGCCGGGCGGCAAGCCGTTAAGCACGCACGTCCCGCCGCGCCGCAACATGTTTACGCCTTGCTGAAATGCAATTGGTGATACCGCAGTAATCAGGACGCCGTGCGCGCCGCCGATAGCCTCTTGAATTTCCGCAACGGGATCTTGAGTCTTGGCGTTCACTATTAACTCGGCGCCGAGCTCACGCGCTAGTATTAGTTTCTCGTCGGCGACGTCAACGGCAGCGACGTGGAGTCCCATCGCCTTCGCATATTGCACAGCGAGATGTCCCAGGCCGCCAATGCCCGAAATCACTACCCACTCGCCTGGCTTGGCGCCGGTTTCTTTAAGTCCTTTGTAAGTCGTTACGCCAGCACACAGCAGCGGCGCCGCTTCGACAAAGTCGAGCCCATCAGGCAAACGCGCGATGTACGCGGCGGGCGCCAGCACATAGGGAGCAAAGCCGCCGTCAACCGAGTAGCCGGTATTTTGCTGCGCGGCGCAGAGCGTCTCCCAGCCCGTAATACAATATTCGCACTCACCACACGCGCTGTGTAGCCAGGGCACTCCGACGCGGTCACCCTTCTGCATTGAAGTCACTCCGGCGCCAACGGCGTCAACGAAGCCGACTGCTTCGTGGCCCGGAATGAAAGGTAACGTTGGCTTTATTGGCCAGTCACCGTCTGCGGCATGAAGGTCGGTATGGCAGACTCCGCTCGCCATCACCAGAATGCGTACCTGCCCCGCTGCCGGCGTAGGTATTGGAACTTCATCGATTGTCAGCGGTTTGCCAAACTCGTGGACTACCGCGGCTGTCATTGTTTGCGACATTCTTTTTCAATCCTTCGTATTCACTTTAAGAACAAACCGCAGGCGCCTGGGGGAAGCTACCTGCGGCTTCGGCCACATTGCGATTGCATGTGTCCGGAGTTGAGCAATCACGCCACGGCTTCCGTCTGACGGTTGTGTCGCGCTTCTGGAGTCGCGCGCGTTTGCTCAATCTCTTTAATCTTTGTTCGCATCCACTGCTTCAGTGTCGCTTCCAGCTTCGCCTGATTGTCCTGAGCTTCAAGATCCTCAATCGTCTCACCTGCTTCATTCAATGGAATGTAATGGCAGGGAACGTTTTCAGACTGATGCTCTTCCTCGACAAAATTCATCAAGCGACACTCACTGCAAGCATGAGCGTGATCAGTGTCGGCGTAGTTTAAGCAGGCCAGCGAGTCCTGAAAGGCCGACTTGGGCAACCAGGGTGTGCGGACAGAACGTCCATAACCGCCTTGCTCGACGAAAGCTAATTCTTCCTTGAGCAATTCGAAAATGTCTCGCTCGTCTCTGTGGGTATTTTCCATGGTGTCGTCCTCCAGTTTTCCCCGACTTGCAATTCTTGAGCAGTAAACCGCGGCTCCGTTCGCTTGAGCTCTGGGTTCCGCAGCTTCACAGGAGCAACGCGCATGCCGTCACTCCAAGATTAGATTCAATTGAAAACCCGACGATTACGCTCAACTCTTTGTGGAAAGTTCCACAGTCCCTTGCGCGAAAACTCCCAGAGAAGCGGCCAAGCGGCCAGGAAATTCCCGCGATTCGAACCTTAATTAATCGGGCACAAGGCTTGCGACTGGGAGTTCGGGCGATCGGATCAAAACCAGGGATTTCGTTGATAAGAAGTTTGATTGAGGTACCGAAGCAGTTGGCTTGATTCATATGTGTGTTACGGCACATACAGATACAACGCAGCAGTCTATTCTAACTGCAAATTGTATTGCTTAAGGGAAGGGTTGCTCGCGCTATCGGCACACTAGAAGAACCTGCACTAACACTCAGCTGACGCTCGCCCCCTGGCTTTCATTATTCAAGCCCGCCTTTGTATTTGCACCGTAGATTGGCTTTTTGACCCCCGTAAGGAGACCGCGATTGAAACTGACAAGAGCGATCAAAATGCTGCTCATCTGCGGCGCGGTGTTAATTGCGGCGCTATGGCTGAGTGCGAATAAGAGTTCGCAAGCCTATGGTTCCGGGGATAACGCCAAGCCCACTAGCACTCCTACCGACCAGACCGGATATGTAGGAACGGACGCTTGCAAAGACTGCCACGAAGATCAGTTCAAAAACTTTTCGCATTCATCACACGCCAGCCTCGCAAAGATAAGCTCTTGGAAGAACAAAGTGACCGGATGCGAATCCTGTCACGGCCCGGGTAAAGCGCACGCCGAAGAAGGTGACCCGGCCAAGATCATTTCATTCAAGAACAAGTCGTCGAAGGAGATCTCCGAGACTTGTCTGACCTGTCACGCGGGCAAGGAAGAGCACAACAACTTCCGCCGCGGCGAACACTGGCGCAACGATGTTGGTTGCACTGAATGCCACTCGCCACACGCGGGCGTTGCCGGCAAGAACCTCGCGAGCTCAAACGTATTCGTCGCTCGCGCAAATGCGGAAAAGCCGGGCTTCTCCACCCTGAAGATGTTGAAGTCAAGTGAGCCACAACTTTGCCTGGGATGTCACAGCGAGGTTAAGCCGGCGTTTAGCATGCCGTTCCATCACAAGGTTCTCGAAGGCGCGATGAAGTGCAGCGACTGCCACAACCCGCATGGCGGTTTTGAGTTAAAACAAACAAGGCTGGCAACGGGCGCCGATGCCGCCTGCATTAAATGTCACGCCGATAAGCAAGGGCCGTTTACCTACGAACATGCGCCGCTGAAGACCGAAGGTTGTGCGGCTTGTCACACACCGCATGGCTCTGCCAATCCGAGGTTGTTGAGGTTCAGCGCTGTCAATCAGCTCTGCCTCACCTGTCACAGCGTGGCGCATGACGTCGGAGCCATCGAGCCGGCTGGTCCACAACATAACCAGAACGCGCAGTACGCCAATTGCACGGCTTGTCACGTGAAGGTTCACGGATCGCATACAAGTCCCGTCTTCTTCAGATGAGTTGCGCTCGGAGCGAATGTTTGGCGCCTGGTGCGGTCCCGGCACTGAACTGCAAATGGATACTTGACTCGCGAGGATGGACCAAATGAAAAGCTACGTTCAGACAGCGCCTCGAGTTCTAACAGGACTGGCATTAAGTCTAATGCTGTTTGTCGCGGCCGCAGCGGCCCAAACACCGTCGCCATTACCCTCGCCATTATTGTCGCCTTCGCCGAGCGCAAAGAAAGCCGCGGAAACCCCGACGACGAGTACAACAACTGGAGAGGACGCGGGTGATTACACCGTTACCGGCAGTATTGAAGTCGGCTATCGCGGCTTGCGCGTGGGTGGTGACCATAATAAATACCAAAGCGATCTGAACTACAAAGCGGGACCGCGCATCTTTGATTCCAGCTTGCTGTTACGGGCAAAAGATGGCAAGGGTGGTTTGGTAGATTCGCTGTTGGTCACGTCCACGGGTTGGGGCTCGGATCCATATAGCCACTTAAGAGTCAGTGCCGAGAATTCAAAGTGGTATCGCTTTGATGCGAACTATCGCCGCTTCAAATATTTCCGGTTTCTAAACAATCTGGCCAATCCGAATTGGGTATTTTCACCTGCCACTTTCAGTGTGGCGCCCAATCCCATCACTGGCGAACACGGCTACAACACACGGACGCAAATGGGAGATTTCGATCTAACCCTGCTGCCCAAGAACAATAAGATCAGATTCAATATTGGCTTTTCTCCTGAGCGTTACGATGGCCCGGCATTCACCAACTATCACTACGCCGGCGGCGAGTTTAACCTTCAATCTCAACTTAGATCGCGCTCGAACGACTTTCGCATCGGCGCCGACGGCAAATTGGGGCCAATCGATTTTTCTTTCCTGCAAGGCTTTCGTCGTTTTCGCGACGATAGTTCCATTAACCTGGGAGCGACTCCGGGAATAAATCTGAATCCTACTGCGGCGGCGCTGACAAGTTTCAATCGCAACGAACCTGCGCGCGGCAGCGTCAACTACACTCGGTTCAGTTTGCACACGTTGGTGGCGCAGAAGTTGGACATCACCGGGCGCATCGTTTACAGCAAAGCAACGTCGAATTTTGCCTTCGTAGAGAATTCCACCGGCAGAAATTTGAATCCCCGAATTACCGGATGGCCTCCGGGTGCGTTGGCAGCCACACCAAACATTCTGAACCGGGGGCAATACAACATCACCGGAACTGCAGAGCGCCCAAACACGCTCGGCGACATTGGCATAACTTTTCTGGCAACGAATAAATTCCGAATCTCAAATACGTTTCGAGTAGAAGACTTCACTATTGATGCGGCGATTTTGTTCAGCGATTTCTTTTCGATTACGCGAGGCTCTGGAGCGACGCTGCGGACTGACACGTTCAGCTCAACGAATTTAGATGCTCGCAAGATCACCAAGTATCGCAAGTATCAGAACACCATTGAAGGCGATTACCAGTTTAATGCCCGCTATGCTCTGCATTTCGGTTATCGCTACGGCAGCCGGCGGATAGAGGAACGCTTTAATGGATTTCTTCTCAACTCGAGCGGTTCGCTAACGCCGCCGCCGGTGCGCAGCATTACCAGTGACTCAGAGCAAAACCACACCCATGCATTCTTTGGCGGCTTCAAGGCGCGACCGGCACAGAATTGGACCATCTTCTTTGATGGCGAACACGGCACGGCCGACAATGTGTTCACGCGCATTGGCAACTACAACTACACCAATATTCGGTTCAAGAGCAGGTATTCGCCGAAAAAGAATCTCTCTTTCAATGTCGCAGTCATTACCAAGAACAACTCGAATCCTTCGGAGATTGCCGGCGTGTCCTTGCAGGATTTCGGGGTTGACGTGAAATCGCGCCTCTTCACCGCAGCGATCGACTGGACACCGAATTCCAGACTCTCGTTTAGCACCGGCTACAACTACAACTGGGTGGATAGCGACGCGGTCGTTGATTATTTCTACAACAGCGTCAGACACCCGGCCGGCCATAGTTTGTATTTCATGAGGAATAATTTCTTCTACCTTGATACCACGGCGGTGCTCGCTCGACGCGTGACCCTGTTCGCGTCGTATCGAGTGAATCAGGACAACGGCCAGGGGAGTCGTCTCGCCGATCCAACCGGCACTCCGGGCACATTGATCTCGTCGTATCCAATGAATTTTCAATCGCCCGAGGTGCGGCTCGCGATTAGGATCAACCGGCGGTTGGACTGGAATCTGGGCTATCAATACTACAACTATAGCGAAAGCGCGCTGGTTGGACCGCGGCCGCAGAACTATCACGCCCATATGCCCTATACATCGTTGCGCTTTTACTTTGGTCGCAAGGAATAACCAGACGCTATCTCAATTTGTGAAACAGGCGAGAGCGTCCAGCCTGAGCCGACGAGGCTACATGCTTTCGCCTGCTTCTATATGTTGGTCACGAGTCTGTAAACATTGTGCTGCTCTGTAGCGCCGACTTAGATGGGCCGAGAGCAAATCCGCAATCGCAAATCAGGGTTCCATTACTACGTCGTTTTTGCGGCGTTGCTACTGCTGTGCTTTGTCACCGGCGAATCCAGCAGCGCCTCTCCGCAACGGCGTGTATCGCGTGCTAGTCCCCAAAAAAAACTTCCTGCGCCAAAAACGCCGCGTGTCGATTACTTGCGATTTTCACATCCCACACATGTTGAGCAGGAAAAACTGGCGTGTGATTCCTGTCATAAAGTTCCTTCAAAGAACTGGAAAGAAGTGCGTGCCGGTAACGCAGCCTTTCCGGATGTCAGCGATTTTCCGGAACATTCTTCCTGTCTAAATTGCCACCGGCAACAATTCTTTGCGCGCGAACGACCCGCGCCATTGATCTGCGCCAACTGCCATGTAAAGAACAGCCCGCGCGACACCAGCCGCTATCTTTTCCCGAGCCTCGGCGACGTAAGCGATCCGGCAAAGCAGAGACGCGAGTTTGTTTCAGAGTTCGCTGTCGCCTTCCCTCACGATAAACACATCGATGTAGTCGGACTTAATACGCCGCGCACCGACGATAACGCGCGCGCGCTGTTTGTAAATGTCTCATTCCAGGAAAAGAAGAAGGACGCGACGCCGGCAAGCTGTCCAGTCTGTCATCAAACTTATCAGCCGCAAGGTAATTCCAGCGAAGAGTTTGTTACAAAACCGCCAAATAGTATTGGCGACAATTTCTGGTTGAAAAGGGGCACGTTCAAAACGATTCCCAACAGTCACGCCGCCTGCTTCACCTGTCACAACGCTGATTCCGGAATCGCCCCCGAGCCAAAGGACTGCAACGTTTGTCACAAGCTAAGGACGGCGGATGCGAACCTAAAAGTTGATTTTGATCCGAAGCTGGCGAACGACATGGGAATTAAAGACGCGGCAATCGTGGCCAGGTGGAGCCGGCGCATGTCAGCCGGTGCGTTTCGGCACGAAGGGGGCGAGCATCCTGATTTGAATTGCCTGAGCTGCCATAACGTCGCGACCTTCAATGTTCTCGATGTGAAGACGTTGAAAGTCCCGGTGCGATCTTGTGGCGGCGCGGAGGGCTGTCATGTCACTGCCACAACGGACGATGGCGGCATCTTGAATTTCGAAATTGATCAGAAGAAAAAGGATCCGGCGTTTGTTTGTACGAAGTGTCACATCGTCTTTGGCAAGGAAGCTGTGCCCGAGAATCACCAGGCGGCAATACCGACATTGCCAGCAAAGAAAACTGATGACTAAACGGTTCATAAGTTTCCTTCGGCTATGCCGCCTGATGTGCGGAAGGTCTACGACCTTCCGCAAGGTCGCCTGGATTCTTTGGGGCTATGCCCCAGCCGGCGGCTCAGCCGCGAAACAGTTGAGTGTGCGCGGACGGTGGGGCACAGCAACCACGGCACATCAGGCGGCAAAGCCGTACCAAACTGACAAACCTATTCAATCGCCAGTGTTCGCATGCGTTATTGCTGGCGTGGCGCTCTTTTTAATCCTGCTTGTACCGACCAAGTCGCCGGGGTTGGGAAATGCACCCGCTGAAGGACGGGCGGCCGACTCGTCTCAACAACAAATGCAATTCCCCGAAGGCCTCGACTACTCAAAGTTTTTGCACAGCAATGCAAATCACTCCCGGCTGCCTTGCCTGTTATGCCATCGTCGCGAAACGAATGCTGCGCGGCCTATGCTTCCCGGAGGCAATAGTCACTTGCCTTGCGCCGGTTGTCACGCGCAACAGTTTTCAAATTCAGATGGTCCCATCTGCACCATTTGTCATAGCGACGTTAAGTCGGGCGCCTTGAAATCGTTTCCACGGTTGCGCAGTTTTAGTATGAAGTTTGATCACGCGCGTCATTTGAATATTGGGGGCACGGGTTGCAACACCTGTCATCGTCCTGCTCGTGGCGGCATCGCGCTTTCTATACCTTCCGGTTTCAACGCGCATACGACTTGCTATCGGTGTCACACGCCCGGCGCGCAATCAGGCGGCCACGACATCTCTTCTTGTGGTACGTGTCATCAACCGGGCGGTTTTTCCCGGACACCTGAATCTGCGCAGGCATTTCGTGTCGGCTTTAACCATGCCAGGCACCAGAAACTGAATTGCACTCAATGCCATCAAGCAAGAGCTGGCATGCCGCAGCGGAAACAAGTCACTTCGCCGGAACCGCTCAATCATCATGCGACCGGACGAGCGCTGAGCTGCATGTCATGCCACAACGGGAAACGCGCGTTCGGCGGCGATGATTTTACTGTTTGTAAACGTTGTCACACCGGGGCCGCGTGGCATTTTTGAAGCGAGTTGGTTTGTTAAGGATCACGATGTAGTTAGGGCATGAAGGCAGTACCACCACGCCGTAGCGGGTGGATAGTAACGGCGACAGTTTATTTGGAAGTCATCATTCAAGAGGAACCAGTGACCCAACCGCTACCGCGTGGTGGTACTGACCTCATCTTGGCGATTCTAAAGAGGTAAGTATGAAACGATTTACGCTTTTCGGATTAATTGTTCTCTCACTTCTGCTTCTTACGAGCAGTTCACAAATCACCTATGACCTGTCAGCACAAGACGCGAAGAAGCCACCAGAAACTATAGTAATGGCGAAAGAAGCAAAGCTTGGGCAAGTCACCTTCAAGCACCTCGATCACATTACAAAGAATCGCAGCGTCGATGGCACGAAGCCAATTGCCTGCGTTGAATGCCATCACACCGCTCAGCCGGCGGCAGAAGCCGCGAAAGTTCCGCCGCACAAAATGGTCTGGCCCGCTGACCGTACGACTACCCTGACCGCTGAACTGCTCGAGAAAGATCCGAACGCGCCCGCAGTAAATATCTGTACCGATTGTCATGCGCGCGCGGACACGAAACCGAAACTGCTGCCGGAAATTCCGAAACTGAAGTTTGAGGGCAGCACCGAAGAGACGGTTCTGACAAATCAGCAGGCGTTCCATCGCACGTGTGGCGCTTGTCACGACGCCGTGGTGAAAGCCAGACCCGATTTATCCACGCCGCCGCCAACTTCCAAGAAGTGTGTGGCGTGTCACAAAAAGAGCGTGGCTTGAACCTGGTTTTTCCACTGGGGAATTTTCCGATTGTTTGCGCAAAAGGCCGCAAAGGGAGGCAGCGACCAAGGTTTCACCTAGCAATGATGGCGGCACGATCATTGCGCTTAGTTAAAGAGGATGAAGTCTTTAAACTCAGCTTTGGAAAGTTTCCTACGGAAGGTTGATGCAATAATGCGATTTACAATTACACGCCTGATGAGCCTGGCAGTTGCCGCAGTTGGCTTATCGCTGTTTGCGGTATTACTGCTGGCGCCGGTGCCTGCGCGGGCTACCGCTGAGGACCCATTCGATGCCGCCGGCAGTTATAAAACTAAGTGTGTTGCCTGTCATGGTGCCGCGGCCGACAAACGCTTCGATAAGACTCTAACTGATGACCAACTCATTGAATTCGTCATGAAAGGCAAGAAGCCTGAGAAGCCACCCAACATGCCGGCTTACGGCGAGAAGGGTGTGACGGCGGAACAAGCAAAGAGCCTGGTCGATTACATGAAATCGATTAAGCAATAAGTTTGCTATCGTCCAGCTATTGATCGAATGCGTACTGATTAATGAGCCTGAGCAAGTGGGCGGTTGCCTGCTTGCGCAGGCTATTGGCGATCAATCGCTAGAGAGTAATATTCCGAGCGCAGAGGAGATAAGCCTTGAGCAACGAAGCAGAATCTGTTCCCGTAATGCCCACGCTGTTTCGCAACTATGTAAGCTTCGCGGGCGCAGTGCTCGTGATGGCCAGCCTGGCGAGCATCCTTCTGCTCTTCTTAATCGAGTTAACGAAGACTGCTGAAAATCCTTACCTCGGCATCATCACTTATACAATTCTGCCGGCGTTTCTGATTCTGGGCCTGGCCATAATCGTGGCCGGGATGTTGCTTGAGCGGCGCCGGCGCCGGCGCTGGCCGGAATCCCAAATTGCCGCGTATCCCAAAATCGATTTAAACAATCCGCGGCAGCGTCGCATTGCATTCTCGTTAATAGGCGTGTCTTTCATTTTTATTTGTATGAGCGCCTTCGGAAGCTATCGCGCTTACGAATATAGCGAGTCGGTGGAGTTCTGTGGACGGACCTGCCATGCGGTCATGAAGCCCGAGTACGTAGCTTTTCAGGCGACCTCGCACGCCAGGATTCGCTGCGTTGATTGCCATGTGGGTTCGGGTGCGCAGTCATATGCGCGTTCCAAACTAAACGGCGCCCGTCAGCTCTACTCGCTGGCCTTCAATAAATATTCAAAACCAATCAACACACCCGTTCTCAACATGCGTCCGGCAAATGAAACCTGCGAAAAGTGCCATTGGCCCTCGAAGTTTTATGGCGCGCTGCTCAAGACTTTTGATCACTACGGTTACGACGAACAAAACTCTTTGCGGCAGACGCGCATGCTGATCAACGTCGGTGGCGGCAATCCGGACAGTGGACCAGTTGCCGGAATTCACTGGCACATGAACCTTGGGAACGAGGTTTCCTACATCGCGACCGACCCGCACCGGCAGGTCATTCCCTGGATTCGCGTGAAGGACCGTCAGGGGACTGTGACGGAATACTACGATCGCACTCGACCGCTAAGCGCCGAACAAATCTCAGCCGGCGAGAAGCGCAGAATGGACTGCATTGATTGCCATAATCGCCCGGCCCACGCTTATCTGCCGCCCGATGTCGCAGTGGACCAATCGTTCGCCGCCGGCCGGCTCGATCCTTCCCTGCCCTATCTAAAACGAGAGGCAATAGCTTCTTTGAATCAGCCTTATGCAACTGAGGATCAGGCAGTCACAGGAATCGCGACGAGTTTGGACGGCTTTTATCGCACGAATTACGGCGAACTTTACGGGCAAAGAGGAGATGCAGTTAAGAGCGCGGTCACTGAGATCCAGCGCATCTACAGGACCTATTTCTTTCCCGAGATGAAAACGAATTGGGAAACTCATCCCAACAATATCGGTCACCTTTATTCGTCAGGTTGTTTCCGCTGCCACGATGGCGAGCACGTCAGCAACACCGGCAAAATGATCCCGAAAGACTGCAACGTCTGTCATACAGTCTTGTCTGATTCGGCGCGGCCGGCAACGGTTCTCAAGACACTATCAGTTCAGCATCCGGTGGACCTCGGCGGCTTAGCTGATCGCAAATGCGAAACGTGTCACAAGGCCAACCAGCCCTTCAAGCATCCGGTAAACCTTGGCGATATCTCGATGTTTCAGTGTGTCGAGTGTCATCAGCGGAAGGAGACGCAAACGGCTCAGAAGTAAGTGAAGCTGTAAAAATTCCCCAGTCTCAGAAAAAATCCGCAACGCGGCGGAGTCGTTTCCGGTCTTTCAAAGTCTTTTTCGGGCGTTATTCGGAAACTAGAGTCGGCACATAGATTGCCCCTAATTGCCACACAGGCGAAGAAACAATAGGCAAAGCGAGCTGGTATCAATGGGCGAACACAACGTAGAAGAGTTTGACCAGGAAAAGTCTCAGGCCTTCATGAAGGCGGTGCTGAACGATCTGCGCGCGCTGGCTTTCATGCTTGAAACCGGCCTGGTCGAAAGCGGCGTCAGGCGCATCGGCGCCGAGCAGGAGATGTTCCTGGTCGATCATGACCTGCGGCCCGCGCCTGTTGCGCAGGAAGTTTTGCAACATGCCAACGACCCTCGGCTGACAACCGAGATAGCCCGGTTCAATCTCGAAGCTAATCTCACACCATTGTCACTTAACGGCGATTGTTTTACTCAGATGCGTGGTGAGCTTGACGCCCTGATAACAAAAACGACTGCCAGCGCGAAAACGATGAATGCCGATGTGTTGCTTGCCGGCATTCTGCCGACGCTGCAGAAATCGGATCTAACTCTAGATAATTTGACGCCGGTAGCTCGTTATCATGAGTTGGATCGGGGCGTGATTCGGTTGCGAGGCGGGCCGCTTTCAATTCATATCAAGGGCCTGGACGAACTGCAAATAACGCACGACAACATCATGATGGAATCGTGCAACACCAGTTTTCAAATTCACTTTCAAACAAATCCCGCGGAGTTTGCCGCCTACTACAACATGGCCCAGGCGATCACTGCTCCGCTGCTGGCGGTCGCCGTTAATTCTCCACTGCTGTTTGGTAATCGCCTTTGGCAGGAAACGAGAGTCGCACTGTTTCAACATTCAACCGACGCTCGTTCCCGTCCGCAGCTTGCACGTAGTCATCCCACTCGGGTCAGCTTTGGCGAGAATTGGCTCGAGCATTCAGTCATCGCGCTTTTTCACGAGCAGGTTTCCCGCTTCCGGCCGATCATGATCACGCAACCCGACGAAGATCCCTTTCAAGTGCTGGCGCGTGGTGAGGTTCCCAGGTTGTCGGCCTTGTGCATGCACAACAGCACCGTCTGGCGCTGGAACCGCGCCTGCTACGGCGTCTTGAATGGAGTTGCTCACCTGCGAATTGAGAATCGGGCGCTGCCTGCCGGGCCAACCATCGTCGATGAAATTGCCAATACCGTATTTTTTGCCGGTTTAATGTTGTCGTTGCCACAGGCCTACGGTGACATTTCCAAACGCATGACGTTCGATGACGCTAAGTCAAACTTTTTCCGCGCTGCGCGGCATGGCCTCGATGCGCAGTTTAACTGGCTCGACGGCAAGGCAGTTTCTGCGCCGTCGCTGGTGCTCGATCAATTGCTGCCGCTGGCGCGGCAGGGGCTGGAAACGGCAAAGGTTGAAGCCGCGGACATTCAAAAATATCTGGGCGTGATCGAAGCACGAGTGCGCAGCCGTCAAACTGGTGCGCGCTGGCTATTGAAATCGTTGGCAGCAATGGACCAGACAGGACCGAAAGAAATTCGTCTAAGACAACTGACAGCGACGATGCTCGCAAGCCAAAAGAAAGGACACCCGGTGCACACATGGCCAGAGGTCAAGAAGTCTGAGGCGGGCAACTGGGAGCAGGGCTATCGCACTGTAGGACAATTCATGTCAACGGACCTCTTCACAGTGCAGCCGGGAGATTTAATTGATCTGGCGGCGAGCATGATGGACTGGCGACACATCAGGCACGTACCGGTGGAGAATGAAGCCGGGCACCTGGTCGGATTAATAACTCATCGCAACCTGCTTCGTTTGGTTAGTTCAGGCAGTCATGAAAAAAACTTCAAGGCGATAACGGTTCGCGAGGTGATGGTACCGAACCCGGTGACAGTTTCACCCTCAACGCCGACGCTGGAAGCGATAAGATTAATGCGCGAACAACGCATCGGTTGCCTGCTGGTGGTGGAAGACCGCCAATTACTGGGTATAGTAACGTCTTATGATTTCCTCGATGCGTCGGCGCAGCTTTTTCAACAACATTTGACTGCCGTTGATAAGCCGGTTAAAGCACGGGCGGTGGGACAGAACCGCTTTCAGGAGTCTGCTTAAACAGAATTGGGAAACACTCTGAACGATTCCAAAAAGAAAATCCTTGTAGTTGACGACGAGAAAATGATCCGCTGGTCGCTGGGCGAGGCGTTGCGCGGCTGGGGCTATCAACCCGTCGAGGCAGAAACCGCAGCGGCGGCCCTGGCAGCGTTTGATGCTGAAGCACCGGCTGCGGTGCTGCTGGATATTAATTTGCCAGATGGCTCGGGCCTGGACGTGCTGCGACAGATTCGCCGGCGCCAGTCAGACGCAGTGGTGATCATGATCACGGCCAACGTACTGGTTGACGAAACAATCGCCGCGTTACGGGGTGGCGCTTACGATTTTATTGGCAAGCCAATCAACCTCGAAGAGTTACAGGTTGCAATTCGTAACGGTATCGAAGCGAGCCACCTGAGAAAAGAAGTTAGTCTGTTTCGACGCGAGCGTTTGCAACAGTTCAGTTTTGAGCAGATCGTCGGTCAGTCACCTACCATGCGCGAGATGCTGGACCTGGCGCATAAAGTTGCGGAGAGCGAAGTGTCCTCGGTTCTGTTGCAGGGTGAATCCGGAACCGGAAAAGATCTCGTTGCCAAGGCCATTCATTATCATTCCTCGCGTGCCAACTCGCCATTTGTCGCAATTAACTGCGCCGCGCTGCCCGGCACTCTGATTGAAAGCGAATTGTTTGGTTATGAGAAAGGCGCATTCACCGATGCCAAGGCGCGCAAAGAAGGATTGTTTGAACAGGCTGAAGGCGGCACGCTTTTTCTCGATGAGATCGGTGAACTGGAACTGAGCTTACAAGCGAAGCTCTTGCGAGTGCTGGAGGAAGGTTCCTTCCGCCGCGTTGGCGGCTTGAAGGATTTGCCGTGGGATGTGCGCGTCATCGCTGCTTCGAATCGCGATCTGCGAACAGAAGGCGAAGCTGGGCGGTTCCGCTCAGATCTTTTCTACCGCTTGTCAGTAATTCAGATCGACATTCCGCCCCTACGCGACCGGGGCGACGACGTACGTTTACTCGCGGAACATTACCTCACCAGTTTTAGGCAGCGTTTGCGGAAAAACATCGACAGTATTTCTGATGAAGCGTTGGAAACGTTTCGTAACTACGAATGGCCCGGGAATGTCCGCGAGCTTCGCAACGTCATCGAGCGCGCGATGATTCTGGAAGATGGCGATGAAATCACATCCAAGTATCTACCACGCGCGTTGTCTGAGGACGGGCACCTGGCGGTAGGCTCGTCCGAGGATGGGGCACAGCAGCCAAATCGTTTTCGCTTGCCTCAGAAAGGTGTTGCGCTCGAGGAAGTTGAGATGTCGCTCGTGCGCCAGGCAATCGAAAGAAGCGATGGCAATCAAACGAAAGCCGCGGGATTGCTTGGAATCTCGCGCGATCAGCTTCGCTACCGGTTGAAGAAACTTGAAGAGATCCGGGCTTCTGCGAAAGCGTGATCGTTTGGTGCTGGTTCAATTTCAACTTTTGCATGCCCAGGTCCGAAGGACCGGTAGTTAGTAGCCCGTCCGTTAGGGCGGGTAGGGAGATATTTACTTGCCTAAGCGCCGAAGGTGCGCAAGTGTTCGTGCCGGCCCTTCGGGCCTCGCATCTATCTAAGAATAGAGTCCCCGCCCTAACGGACGGGGCTACTAACTAACGGTCCTTCGGACCTATGAGATCAAATTGAACCAGTACCGATGGTTTAACTGAGAAATTTCAGGAACCGCTGATGAAGTATAATCTTTCCTTGAATGTCTAAGCCTGCACCAAAATCTCCCGACGAACGCACCTTAATGAATTCCAGCGAGCTGGAGAGCTCGCTCAAAGAAGTTGCGGACATCAAGTTCGCACTCGATCAATCCACCATCGTAGCCATCACGGACCAGCGCGGCATCATCAACTACGTTAATGATGAGTTCTGTCGCATCTCAAAGTATTCACGCGAACAACTCCTGGGCCAGGACCATCGCATCATCAATTCCGGCTATCACCCCAAAGAATTTATCCGTGACCTATGGACCACCATCGCCGGCGGAAAAGTGTGGAAAGGCGAACTCAAAAACCGCGCCAGCGACGGGACAATTTATTGGGTCGATACCACCATAGTTCCCTTCCTTGATGCCGACGGAAAACCGTACCAGTACGTGGCGATTCGTCACGACATTACGCGGCGAAAACTGGCCGAAGAAGAAATCAGCCGGCAGGCGACGCTCCTCAATGAAGCGCACGACGCGATCATGGTGCGCGATCTCGACGATACGATCGTTTACTGGAATAAGGGCGCCGAACTGCTATATGGCTGGACGGCCCAGGAAGCCATCGGAAAACCTGCACGAACCCTTTTATTCGAGGAATTGCCACCGGAGTTTGAACAGGCGAAGAGCCAACTCGAAACAACCGGCCACTGGCGTGGCGAACTTACGCAGACGACGAAAAGCGGACGCGCCATCATCGTCGAGTGTCGCTGGACGCTGGTCCGTGCTGTACCCGGAGCTGACGCGCAAAAGCTTGTTGTCAATACGGACATCACGGAAGAAACGCGGTTACGGAATGAGTTGCAGCAGGCAGCACAGTTGTCGCTTGTTGGCGAGCTCGCTGCCGGGCTGGCGCATGAGATCAAGAATCCACTGGCTGGAATCCAGGGCGTTGTCGATATCCTGTTGCGCCGCCGCGACGCGCACGATCCAGATAACGAGGCGTTGAAGGGAATCCGCAGCGAGGTTGCGCGGATCGATCAGACAGTGCGCGCGCTGCTCGATCGCGCCCGGCCGCGAGTGTTGATAACCAAAGAGTGTTCCCTCACCGATGTCGTACGGCGCGCCGTTAACGTGGCGCGAGCGCAAGTTTTCGGCCGGGTCGAAGGCAATCGCATCAACGTGCGGCTGAATGCCCCGGCTCAACCGATCATCGCCTCAATCGATGCGGCGCAGATAGAAGACGCGGTGCTCAATCTCATAATCAATGCGATTCAGGCCTCCGATAACGAAGGCGCAGTCAACGTGAGTCTTTTTTGTTCGCCTGCGGACGAAACAAATGACCAAACGGAAGAAGTCGTGATTGAAGTTTCTGACCAAGGCCGCGGCATCAGCGAAGAAAACCTCGCGCGCATATTCCATCCATTCTTTACAACTACCGCAGGCGGCACCGGTTTGGGTTTGCCCGCCGTACGCCGCATCGCTCGGGCACATAGCGGCCGGGTCGACGTTAAGTCAGTTTTGGGCGAAGGCTCTACCTTCACAATTCACCTTCCGCTAGCTGTTCACCATTGATGTAGACTCATCACGCTTTCCGGCCGATATCTGCGGCGAACAATTTATCGAGATGCGGCCCTCTTAGCTGAGGAATATGGCCACCCGGTTCGCGGATTACTTCCCAGCTCGGACGTGTTCACTTGAACAAAAGCGCCGTTTTCGTCCGGCACAGTCGTTGCACAAACCCCTGCGGAGGCAGCGATTAACCTGAATAATTCTATGACCATCAAGCGCATCTTGTGTCCCACCGATCTGACAGCCGAATCTGACGAAGCTCTGCGTTACGCGCTCGCCTTGGCGCGAGCTTACGACGCTAAGCTGATCGCCTACCATTGCGAACGTGCCAACAGCGATGCGGAAGTGGTCCATAGTGAGCTAAAAGCATCGTTCGAGCAGTCCCTCTTTAACTATCTCGGTCCGGCCGAATTGGCCGCGATCGATTGGCAGCGGGTGGTTGAACAAGGTAACGATCCCGGGACTGCGATCTCGGAATATGCAGGCGACCATGGCGTTGATTTGATTGTGATGCGCTCGCGACGCCGTCCACACCGGGCAGCTTTGCTTGGTTCAACAGCCGAAGCCGTCTGCCGCAGTGCGCCTTGTCCGGTGCTGGTGATGCATACCGACCAGCGCGATTGGGTTAATGGCTCGAGCCACGACATAACCATCAAGCGAGTGCTGGTGGCTTACGACTTTTCGGATGATTCTGAACTGGCGTTGAAGTCGGGACTAATGTTCGCGCAGGAATATCAGGCTGAACTGCATCTGCTGCACGTGCTGCCCCCATCCTCGCTTGAAGAAACTGAAATATCATGGTTCCCACTTGGCAAAGAAGACGCCTATCACAAAGCAGCACGCCGCCTGCAAAAGGCAGTGCCGGCCGAAGCTCATCTCTGGTGTGACATCAAGCACGCGGTTGCTGAAGGACAAGCCTATCGCGAGATCCTTAACTACGCGGAGAAGAATGCGATTGACCTGATTTGTATTGGGGCGCACGGTGCAGGTTTCGCCAGCCGCGCTTTGTTTGGTTCAAATGTTGATCGAGTGCTGCGCCAGGCGCCTTGTCCGGTGCTCGTCATGCGCCCGCTCAAACCAGCGATGACCCTCGCATATCAAGCTGCGGAACTAGGGGCTGCGCTTACGTTGTAACGGTGACCGACTCGCTCGCTGTTTGCCTGGAAAAAGCCCGCGCAACTTTGGAGCTACGCGGGCTTCTTAATTTTAGGGTTCTTCTGAACTTGTTAGGGTTTCTTTTTGTCGTCCCTTTTGTTTCCCTGGTTGTTGTTGTTGCTCGGCGGGGGTCTTTCCCCTTTCGGTTGCACGACAACCTTGTTGTCCTCTTTAGGTGGGCGTTTGTCTCCATTCTTTTGAGCAAAGACACTTCCGCCACCGGCGAGCATCAACCCGCCAATCACCACCGCCAGGAATTTTTGTCTTAAGTCGAACATCTTATTTCCGTCCTCCTCATGAATTTCTCAAGCGCGCATGGGAGTGAGAAGAGACGCGCCGCCCATCATCGAGCAAGAACGGTGCCAGAAATCAAATCAGCAATATCCTATCCAGACCAAACATTCAGTCATCTGTTGACGCACCGTATCGCACCGTATCGCACCAGGTCGCACCGTATCGTGCAGACAATTCGCCGTGTTTCTGGCCTGTTTTGCAACTAACGACGCACCGTCATACTTAGCGTGCCGACGTTTCCGCTGCTGTCAAAAGCCCTTAAGCTGACGGTATGTTCACCGCTAGCCAAAGCCCGAAGGGACACGGAATAGCGTTCGTGTCCGCTGTCGGCGATGCCATCGTCCGGGAACAAAGGAATCCAAGGGCCACCGTCAACGCTGAAATCCGCTCGCTTGATTTTGCCAGTGGCGTCGTCAACATCAAATCCGATCGCTGCTGCACCGTTGCCCGCCTGGCCGGCAGCAACGTGCACAACCGGGGGCGTGTTATCAATATCTACCGGCTCGCTCAAACGCTCGCCGCTCAGTGCTTCCCCCGCTGCATTCTCCGGCGCATCCGAAGCAGTAATCTTGATGATGTAGCGACCATCGGCCAGTGTTGCTCCATCGATCGTATAAAAGTTGTCGCGCAATTTATCTTTCAGCAACCTAAACGTCGTTTCGTTTAGCGCCCGGTAATAAATTGCGTATTCCAGCGTGTCACCGTTCCGGTCCTCGGCCTGCCATTGAAATGAGCGCGCGCCACGTTGAAAGATGCGTCGCGGCGGTACCTGGACCACGGCGCCGAACAGAGACGGGTCGAGGCCCGACGATTCGATGTTCGGATCAACCTGAATCTGGGCGCCCTGTTGCAAGCCAATGCCGAAAGGCAAGGAGATAATAGACAAGACTTCGGGAGCGACATTTCTTGGCAAGTATGCCAGCGTGGCGTCTTCCATCCAGGCGGCTGCGCCGGGGCCTCCACCACGAAGCGTTGCGCGCCATTGAATAAAGCGCGCGCGCGGGCTGCCGACTTGCGTACCGTCGGCGTTGCGATACGCAGAACTCCATTCGCTCCAGGTTGTGTCAGGACGCTCGCCATTGCCGCTGCGCGTTTGTAGTTCCACGTTGCCCGCGCCACGCCACCAAATGCGGCCCCACGTCGCGGTTAGTTTTGCATCGCGCACAGCAGATTCATAAGAGCCCTCAGCGACCGTTTCCCTGCCAAAGCGAAACAGTTTCCCCTGATTGCTTGAAGCCACATAGATTTGGCCGGCCCTCGTCAGGAAAGACGATATTTGGCCTTCAGTCGATTGCAAAAGAAGAGTGTCGCGACCGTCATCGGTGACAGAATAGATTCGACCTTTGTCCGCAGTGCCGATCAAAACACTTCCCTGCTCCAGCGCGGGCGCGAC
Source organism: Blastocatellia bacterium (assembly GCA_003488005.1). Taxonomy (GTDB): domain Bacteria; phylum Acidobacteriota; class Blastocatellia; order Pyrinomonadales; family Pyrinomonadaceae; genus PSRF01. Next base: position 163,668 of record DNND01000064.1, read on the forward strand.
GGCAAAGGCGGTGACCGAGGTTGAACTCCACACAACATCGGTTGCGCCATCGGATAAAATGCGGAAGACCACACTGCGCGCATTTGTAAGGTCGGTTCGACTTCGCGCCGCAGTTGCTGCTGATTGAATGGGATTACCGCTTTCGTCGATTGCCGTGATGGTTACCGAGGTCGCAGGTGTGCCACCGCCGTCACCGGTTGGAATGGCCACCGTCGTCGATTGTTGACGGCTGGTCGCAGCGCTGTCGCTAAGTGCCAGCGCGTATATCGAACCATCCGCCGCCGGCGCCAGCGCATGAATCTCGCGCAAAGGGGCGTCAAACAAAGCAAACGCTTTACCCTCGGGAGAGATGCGCAGCACCAGCCCGCCCGGATCAGTTCCAGCGATTAAATCTCCCTGCGGCGTCACTGCCAGCGACATCACATGAGTTTGATTGGTCGACAGCAACAGCGACGATTCTGGTTTCGCTCCGGCAGTGCGAACTCGATAGAGCTTGCCGCTGTCTCCAGTGCCGACGGCGAGCGAGCCGTCGTTTAAGACCGCCAGCGACCAGATGTACTTGTCGCCTGGATCGAAAAAAACTTCTGCGTGTCCATCGGCAGTGATGCGGTAGACCTTGCCGTCGGGCGAACTGCCGGCATAGAGCGAGCCATCGCGGGCGACCGCTAAAGCAGTGACATCGAGTTCCGCCGCGTCGTACAACAACGCACCACGTCCATCGGCCCCGACGCGGAAAATTTTTCCATCATGGCCCGTGCCGAGATAGATGTTTCCCTGGCCATCGATGGCTGTGGACCACACAAACGCCTGCTGGGTGTTGAAAACCTCAGCGACATTAGGCGCCAGCGTCAGGACGCCGGTGTCGCTGATCGATATGCCGCGGGCATCGCCCTTGAGAAGATCAGCGCGGCTGCCCGTTTGCCAAATCACAGGCTGACCGGCGTAGCTCGGTGGCGCTGATACGATAACGATAAGCGTTAGCATCAGGGCCGCCGAAGAGTTTTTTAGTTTTGCTGTCAACATATATATGCGTGTTAGTTCCCGATGTATTTTGCGTAGAGCGACCGTGCGATTTTCACTTCGCTGGTGCCGCTAATAATCGATCGCGCGTCTTGAAAAACTGTCATTTCATATTCGCCGGTGCGAAAGCGCAAGAGGTAGTCATTGAATTTCACTTCGCCCGTCGCCTCAAGCCGCGCGGCAAGCTGCCCAAAATCGACAAGCGTTGCCTGCGCGGGCGAAATCTGAACCGCATTGCGTCCGCACAAGACGGCCGCAAAATCACCGGCCGCAGCTTCAAGCGTTTCAAATCGTTCGAGCGAACAAGTAATACAGCCGGGCGCCGGCGGACCGGGATTTATCTTGCGCCATTCGTTTCGCCAGACGTCGAACTGCATTAACGACCGATGGAGACTTTCGTTTTGTCCCGTTAATAATTTCAACGCTTCCGCGACTTGAACAGCGGCAACAATGCTGATTATTGGCATGATGACGCCGGCAGTATCACAAGTCGGCGCGCTGGCAGCAGGCGGCGCTTCTTCAAAAACACAACGCAAGCAAGCAGTTTGATGCGGCCGAATGGTCATTGTTACGCCATAGGAACCAACCGCCGCTCCATAAATCCAATCGACTTCGTGCTTGACGCAGGCGTCGTTAATTAAATAGCGCGTAGCAAAATTATCCGTACCATCAAGCACTAAATCGCAGTTCTTGATCAATCGTTCAATGTTCAACTTATTAACGTCCGCGATTTCGGGTTCAACTGTGACGCCGGCAGCAAACTCACGAATATGATTGGCAGCCGCGATTGCTTTCGGCGTTTGTTCCAGCGCGTCGCGTTCGGTAAACATGGTCTGCCGTTGCAAATTCGAAGCTTCAACGAAATCACGATCGACTATTCTCAAGTTTCCCACACCGGCGCGCGCCAGGCTTTCCGCCTGCGCTGAACCGAGTGCACCGCAGCCGACAATCAGAACGCGGGAGCGCAACAAGCGCGCTTGTCCCTCCTCACCGATGCCACTAAACAAGATTTGTCTGCTGTAACGTTCGTTCATCAAAACCCGCACTCAATGACTTGAGTTATTCAGCGCCCTTAACGCGGCGGTCTGCATAGCCTCGATGTTCGCAGCCTCGCCAGTCCAAAGTTCAAACTGCTGCGCGGCCTGGGCCAACAGCATCGGCAGTCCAGCCAGCGTTTCACAATCGGCCGCTTGCGCCTCGCGCAGAAATTGCGTCACTTGAGGATTGTAAACTAAGTCGTAAGCCAGACGCGCACCGCGGAGCTGTTGCGCGATAGCCGGCGTCTCAAATTCGCCCAACCCCTTCGTGCCCAGCGGCGTCGCGTTGATGACCACATCAAACTCTGCGAAGGCGGCATCCCGAAGTTCGCTGTAATGAGTGGACCAGCGGTCAGCGAGCTGCTTCGCCTTGCGCGAGTTGCGCGCGAAAACGGTAACCTGCGCATTTTCCTGGTTCAGCATGTACAAAGCCGCGCTGGCCGCGCCTCCGGCTCCGATGATCGCAACGCGTGCGTTTTGGAGCGAACCGAACCGATTTTTAAGTCGCGAAATAAATGCGCTCGCGTCGGTGTTGTAGCCACACAAACGATCGTCCTCGACAACTACAGTATTGACTGCTCCAATTTCACGCGCGCTTGGTTCAACCCAATCGAGTTCAGCGAGCACGTCGCGCTTGTGCGGCGCAGTAATACTCAAACCGCGCAGTCGCCAATCCATCTCGCGCGTGCGCGGATGGACCATCTGCCTGAAAAATGCCTTGAGATCGCGAACCTCAAAAGGAATGTAAACGGCATTCGTCCCCGACCTCGCGAATGCGGCGTTATGAATTTGCGGCGAGATGGAATGAGCAACCGGGCGGCCGACCAAACCGGTGATCGTAGTTTCATGAGTAAGCTTTTCGACGCGATAGACGTTAGTCAGTTCTTCAATGCTAAGCTGGCCCGCAGCCGTGGCGCGTTCCTTTCTCAGTGAACCATAAGTCAGGAAAGCGCCGCGCGCTGGTCCAAGGATGCGCGTTGCCACTCCTGCGGCGCCCATGCCGATGGCGATAAGTTCGCGCCCATCGCGCCTTGCTCGCTCAAGCAAATCAAATATCGGCAGACATTCAACCGCATCATCGACACGCACTGCAATTTTCAGCACTCGCGCCGGCGTCGCAGCCAACCGCTCAAATATTGCCGTGAGGTCCACGGGCACCTCGTCCTGATTGTGATACGAGCAAATCACGCGCGACCAATCGACTGCCGCGGCATCTCGAGATAGTTGTTCAGCAATATCAAGTTCCAGGTCCACGAAGTTTGCAGGGAGGTCCAAACCTTTCTCGCGCCAAAAGCGCAAACGCGTTTCAAAATCCGCAGCCGACCTTCCGCCTTCCTCGGCGGCGCGGAAAGTAATAATGGTAGGTCGCAGACAAGTTGCGAGAAGCTCAGGCAGTTCGTGGAGATTCTGAGAGGTTTCGGGTGCGAGGCAATCAAGTCGGATCTCGATCAGGCCGTCATGCTTAGCGGCGACCCGCACCGCAAGTTCAACAGACGGCCAGTCGCTTTCGCAAACCGAGATACAAACAGGCGGTGTTGTTGAAAGCATCAAACAAAACTTAAGGCGACGCCGTCACCTTGCCTAATTGACGGCATCGCCCAGATGAGAAACAGGTTCAAAACTAGTAATGCTATTTGGACGCATCGCTCGAGGCATCGAGGTGCTTTGTTGGAGCCTCGGCGCCGAGGTGTCGCGTCGTTCCTTCCGTGACGCTTGGCGGCGGCGCCATTAGCTCACCAGTGCTGCGCGCCGGAAACACTTCAACCCGCGATGACGGCATTGCAAGCTGGCTAAAATTTGCGCCGCCCACTTGTCGTTTCCCTTGTTCTCGCAATCGAATGTACTGCGCGACGCCGCTGCCCATCATGGAAAACGCGGGGATCATCATCCAGAACCACCAGCCTCGGCCCATTGGTGAAAAAGAAAGCGCGATTGCGACGAGCAGAAAAGCGAGACCCATAAATGCGTTTCTGAACGCGCTATCCATTGTCCCCTCTCGTCTCCTCTTGCGGCCACGCCGGCCAAAATCGAATTCCTCGTTTTGCGCCTGCGGCAACTGACCGGACATTGCCTGCGGAATAAGCTTGATGTTCGCGCCACAGGAGCGGCAATAGCCGGCGCCTTCCACGTTTTGGGTTGCACATTTAGGACAAAACATTCTGGCCTCCGATCATTGACGTGGTGGCATGGACTTTAGTCTGTTGCTTCCTACAAGGCCGCAGACTAAAAGTCTGTGCCACCCACCATCCGGCGCTGAGACTTCACTTCTTTTCCGACCGCTGTCGCAATGCTTCATAAAGAATCACTCCAGCGGCTACCGAAACGTTCAACGATTCTATCCTGCCATGCACCGGAATACGAACCAGGGTGTCGCAACGTTCCTGCACCAGACGATGCAACCCCGTAGCCTCGTTTCCCAGGAACAAAGCGGTGGGCACGGTCCAATCCCATTCTGTGTAGTTTGCAGACGCGTCACTGGTTGCTCCGACGACCCAGATGTTGAGTTGTTTCAGTCGCTCGATCAGTTGGACCAGGTTGGTCACCCGGGCCACCGGAACATGTTCGAGCGCGCCGGCCGCAGCTTTCGCAACCGTCGCAGTTAACCCAACCGCGCGCCGCTCAGGAATGAATACGCCGTCAACTCCGGCGCACTCGGCCGTTCGCAGAATCGCGCCGAGGTTGCGTGGATCTTCAATCGCATCCAGGCCGAGGACCAGCGGCTGATGCTCTGTGTTCACCAGCGCCGCAAGTCGTTCGAGAAGTTCCTCGGCGTCGTGATAACCGGACGCAGCCGTTCGGGCCATCACACCTTGGTGCGTCAATCCCGGCAACAAGCGGTCAAGCACCAGGCGCGGCGCGCGGTGAACAGGAACGCGACCGGCTTTCGCCAGCTCGAGCAACTCCTTCAGGCGCTCGTGCCGCGCGCCTTCCGCGATTGTGATTTGCTGTAACGGACGATGCCCGGAACGCAAGGCCTCAAGCACGGGTATGAGGCCATAGATTGCATGGTCCACTTCCGCGGCTGCGATATAGCCACGCTCGTTGTCAGCAGGCGAGGCCGGCGAGCGGAAAGCACTTCCATCGCGACGTGATTTGTGCGGCTTAGGCATCGATGTCAGTTAGTTGCTGCTGCGTGAGCAAGTAAAAACGAAGCCGCGAGTAACGCGAAAACTGCGACTCGTTGCTCGTTTCCGTAGCGCTGCCGAGGCTGTATTTTCCCGGCCGGTCACGCCGCCAACCGGTTGATTCGTTTTGTTGCTCCGATCGCCAAACCGGTTCCAAAGTTTTTCGGACCGCGTTGTAACTTTGATCGTAGACAATTCCAGGGACGCGTTCGCGAAAGACTTCGATGAGAATCGACAGGTTCTCCGCCGCTACCAGCCGTTTCCTTTCCGCCAAACAAGAAAAGTCGAAACTGCCGGATGCGATTCGATATGGGGTGGTTCTATTCTTCACAAAAATCTCTATGACACTCTCATCGGCAAAGAATTGATCTGCCGCAAGCACACGGTTTTCGCTACGTTTTGTTTCTTCCTGCAACTCCACCCGCTTACGCGTGATGCGTCCCGAAACTATCAGAACAAAATCATCCCACGAGATTTCTTGTGGCTGCGCCTGAGGTGATTGATAGGCGCGCAGGCCTTGGTCATGGAATTCGAGTGCACGTAACTTAATTGGCGGGTCCACACCGAGCGACGCGTCAGCAACGATCAGGCTTGTTAATTCCGCGGTTCTCAGATGCCGCTGAATAAGTTCTGCTTCCTCTTTGCTGCTCGAGCGCGCCAAAGGCAGAGGCATGTTGGAAGCGACGATCCGTTGCAACTCGTCCGTTTCCAATCGCAGAAAATCGGCCGCCTCGGCGAGACAGCTCTCAGTAAGATTTGCAGCGGGAGGCAGAAGGATGTTGTTATATCCCTGCTCCCATTTCTCCAGCGGTCGGAGTGCCGGCTTTTGTAAAACGATGTTCGCTGACTGCACCGGCAGGGCGGCGGCGCAGTAGAGGCAATTGACTCGGGTGGGTGGATTTGCTCGCAAGCACGATTCACAACGGACCATCTGGTCCGGAGTAAATGAACGCAACGGCAATTCCGAGGGCCCATCGTTGAGCATGGGAATGTTTTCGTTATCGGTTTCGTTATGTTTCGGCAACAACTTCTCCAATGCTTTGGATTATACGACGCGAATTGCTTGTTCGAAATGCGGGATAGGAACTGCATTCAATCGATGACCCGGCAAAGAGCATCCAGGACGGTTCTTTTTCTTCTTCTGGTTATGGCAGCGCCAGCCTGCGCTCCAACTGTGCCGCCAAATGCGGCCGGCCCACGTGGGAATACCGCGCCTTATCCGATTCTGCTGGCAGAGGACACTCACCGAACAGAAGCTGCGACCGCGGCGATCAATCACTTGATGAGTACCCCGGTTGATAGTGCGACCGCCCTATCTTTACAACCCATAACGGCAACCATCGAAAGTCTGCCCAGGACTACCGCCGCCGGGTTGTTTCTTCCCAAGGTGGGCGCTAACGCAACCATGAACGAGGAAGAAACTCGAGAATCGCTGCGACGGTTCATCAGAGATTGGCAGGGACCTATTGGCGCAGACCCGGCAAAACTTTCGCTGGTCGAAAGAGTGGACCAGCCGGATGGCTCAAAGGTCGCAAGGTATGAGCAACGCGCGTTTCGCTATCCTATTCGTGGAAATTACGGCAAGCTCGAAATTCGCTTCACCCCGGAACGCCGGATACTGAACATCACAAGTAGCTGTATCCCCGACGCCGACAAGATACAAACAGCACTCGCTGCGTTAACTATCAAACTCAAGGCCGAGGACGTTGGACCGCAACTGGTTACCAGGGAAATTCCCTATTCCGGTACCGGAGCGACGTCGCTCACCTTCCGGCCGACTGCAAACAACAAGCTCGAACCTCATGAACTTGTCACCTACATCACGACGGCTGGCCAAACAAATGCGCTGGCGTTTTATGTCGCCTGGGAAGTTAGCATTAGCGGTGCTCCGTTCCAGTTGGTTTACGTCGATGCAGTCACCGGAGAAGTAGTTGGCACTCGATAACGCCTGAGCCTCTGTCTCGCCTGCGTTTGCACATCCTGTGCTTGACCAATCAGGGACAAAAAAGCATCCTAGAAACGATTCTAAATTCTTGTTGGAAAGTAATTATCAGATGAATAACTTTGATCCGGCGAACAACGTCTCATGGAAGTTGGGCCACCGCGGCAGAGTGGCTGTTTTCATTGACGGAAACAATCTTTTCCATGCCGCGCGTTTTCACAACATCGACATCGACTACAACAAATTGCTGCGCGTGTTACTCGGCGACGGACGATTATTGCGGGCGTTCTTTTACACCGGCGTTGATATAGGCGCTGAAAGACAGCAGGGATTTCTGCTCTGGATGCGCCGCAATGGATTTCGCGTCATTCAGAAGGAATTGAAAACCTTCTATGACGGCAGCCGCAAGGCAAACCTCGATGTCGAGATCGCGGTCGACATGCTTTCACTGGCCGGCCGTTACGATACCGCGGTCCTTGTTTCGGGAGATGAAGACTTTGTTTACGCAGTCAATGCTGTCGCTTACAAAGGATGTCGCGTAGAGATTGCGGGCTTTCGTTCCAACACCGCGCCAAAGCTGATCGACGTCGCCGATTACTTTATTGATTTGGGAGAAATTGCCGATCGAGTACGCAAGGATGTTGTTCACGGCGCGCGCTACGACGAGCGTGAGATTCTCGAACAGCAGCCGGCGCACTATCTGCATGAGCAAATTCACATTCAGGAAACGAATGAAGATGGGTTTGAGACGGCCATGCACGTCCTGGTAGAAACAACTCTTGAGCGGGATGACTCGGAATTTGTCGATGGCGTTGAATTCATCCGCGTTACCGACGAGCATTAAGGTCAACTTTTGAGCGATATGAAGCTATTTACCGTCGAGGAAGCGAATGCTTTACTGCCTTCAGTGCGGCAACTTCTAAAGCGACTGCAGCGCTTTCGCCACCGTTTATCCGGATACAAAGCAGAAGCCAGGCAAGCGGCGGAGCAAGCCGATCAGGGCGGCGGGGGAATCTCGAGCGGCTTGCTCTACGCGCGTTTGCTGACTAATTTCGCTGGCGAGATGAGCAGTCTCGAGGCGATGGGTGTCCAATTGAAGGATTTTGAACGCGGCCTGATCGACTTTCCTTCTTTGCGCGATGGCCGCGTCGTCCTGCTCTGTTGGCAGTTGGACGAAGGCGATGAGCTTGAGTGGTGGCATGACATGGATGCTGGCTTCGGCGGCCGGACGCCGCTCTGAAAAAGTTTTCCACAACCCTTCCAGCCAACAATCAGTTTCTCACCATCGGTACAACTCTAACGCCTGGTATATTTTCTGATTGACCAGTTAAAGTATTCCCTGATACTATTCGCGCCGAACTGCGCGGGAACCACCTGGACGAATTCTTCCGCGCTGCTGAGCTTAGATTCCCCAGGAGGCGAGCTTGCTATGAAATGCTCCGAGTGCGGCGCGAACCTCAAGAAGATTTCCCCAAAATGCACAGAATGCGGCGCCCAACTGAAGAAAAAGACAGAGTTGGCAGTAGCTCCGCAAACGCGGGTCGCTGAATCAGCACCCGCCGTTTCAATCAAGCAAGCAAAAACCGCAAAGCCAACTCCCTCGTTGATCGAGTTTCCGGGAATCAACCGAAACGCGCTGCCCGAGTGGCGCAAGGAACTAAGTGAGCGTGTGCGAGAAAAGCAGGAACGTCGTGCACGCGAAGCGGTGCTCGAGGCCCAGGGTTTGGTTGCAACTGACGCTGCAACAGACATCGACACCATCCTGGCAGCGCCGGCAATCCTCGAGCTGCTGCCGCAAAACGAAATGCCGCCGCTGAATCCGATCGTCGAGGCCGCGCTAAAGCGAATAGAGCGCGCGCATCTGCAATCGCAATCTTTTTCGCATGGCAACGCGGCGCTCGCGACTGCGATAGCCTACGAAGAGCAACGAGGATTTGCTGAATCGGCCAACGCGTCATTAATCAACTCTTCGACTGTTGCATCAAATATTCAAGCGACCGACGAAGCTCGTCCCGAGAAAGTCCACAACCTTTCCGTCGTTCCGAATCCGGCGGTAATCCAGGAAGACGTCCCAGTAGTGACCGCGAAACCGAGGAGGCTGATCGGCGACAACAACGATCCCGCGCTTAACTATCTTGATACAGTTCCGACGACTGTGCTGGTAGAAAGACGGGAGTACCTCGCGGCTTCGACGACGAGACGTGCGCTGGCTGCGTTTGTCGATCTGGTGATTTTGTTTATTCTTGCGTCGCCTCTGCTGGCGCTCAATAGTCTAACCAAATTGGAGTGGCAGAACTGGCGCGTGATCGGATTCTCGGCCGCGAGCGTTGCCTTGGTAGGTTTTCTCTACCTGACGATTGTCACCGCTTTCACGGGTCGTACCCTGGGAATGCGCCTGTGTTCGCTGCGGGTCGTCGATGCGCGCAACGGTTTGATTCCTACCGGTAGTCAATCGGCCGCGCGCTCCCTTATCTATCTGTTGTCGCTCGTTTCCGCGGGGCTCTTATCGCTTTATGTTTTTGTTGATTCGGAACACAAAGCGCTTCATGATCGTTGCACGCGCACCGCGGTAATTCGGGCTTAGATTAACTCGTAAAGGATAGAATAGCCCTGCTCTGCCCTTGTCGGAGAGCAGGGCTTTTTGATTGATCGATCAAAAACGGCATGCACCAGGAAACGCTAAAAACAATTGTAGCCGAGCTTGAAGACTTGCTGGCGGGACGATCGCTGGGCAGGATATTCCAACTCTCACCCACCTCTTTGGTAATTGACTTCCATTTAAGACAAGACGGTCTGCTCTTTATCAGCGTCGAGCCTGCAGCTCCGCGGCTTTATCTCGTGAAGCGCGGCGTTCGCGAACTCGAGCGCAACGCCATTTCCCCGTCGCCGTTTGCACAGGCGTTACACGCAATGCTGGGCGGCGCCGCTGTGGTTTCAGTTACGAAAGACGAAGTCGAACGCATCGTTCGCTTTCATTTCGCTGCACCTTCGGAAGTGGTTGAACGGCCACTCACGACCATGGTCGCGCAGTTAACCGGCCGTTCTGCAAACTTATTTCTTCTGGATGGCGACCAACGGATCGTTCATGCGTTGCGCCGTCCGATGGGCGAAGGTCAACAGCTAAACGAGATCTACCAACCGCCGCCGCAATCAATCGCCAGAGTTTCCCGTGAGCCAATCATTCCGCTCGGTAGTTTTCAAACGATGTCCGAAGCCGCGGCGGAACACTATCGCCAGCTCGAGACTGATGACGAGTTCAAACATGCGGCAGCCAAACTCAGGGAACAGGTCCGCCGCGAAATATCCAAGCGCGAGAAGCTGCGTGCAAACCTGCAAAAGGATCTCGTTGATCATGGCGATGCCGACACGCATAAGCGTCTGGGCGATCTGCTGCTGGCAAATATCGCGAATGCGAAGCGCGCCGGCGACCGCGTGACGCTTACGGACTATTACTCTGAAGGACAACCTGATCTTGAGTTAACCATTGACGAGAACAAATCTCTACAGGAGGCGGCTGCCGATGCTTTCTCGCGGTACGGCAAAGCGAAGCGCGCCGTTGGTGAAATTAAGGAAAGGCTGACGCTGGTTGAGCGCGAGCTTGACGAGCTGAAGAAGAAACAAACTGGGCTGGAGGAAGCAATCGCCCGCGGCGACGAAAGTATTTTGACCAGGATCGCGGAGGGCAAACAAAAAACCACTGCTCGCGCGAAAGCAAAAGAATCAAAAAACATTCCCGGCACGCGGCGTTATCGATCTTCGGATGGTTATGAAGTGATTGTCGGCAGGACTGCGCGTGATAACGATAATCTTACTTTTCGCGTGGCGCGCCCAAACGACCTTTGGTTGCACGCCGGCGATTACCCCGGATCGCATGTCATTGTAAGGAATGCAAACCGTCGTGAACTGCCGCAGCGGACAGTAATTGAAGCCGCACAACTGGCGGCAAAGTTTAGCCAGGCCGGCAACGACTCAAAGGTAATCATTCACTACACGCCGCGAAAATTTCTATCAAAGCCCAAAGGCTCCGCGCCGGGCCTGGTGCGTATGTCGACTTTCAAAGCGATTGCCGTGGAACCCGCAGAAAATATCGAACGAATAATGTAAGAGCGGACTACTTGTAGCGGTAGGTGATTCTGCCTCGCGACAGATCGTATGGCGACATCTCAACGCTGACGCGATCGCCAACCAGGATGCGAATGCGGTGCTTGCGCATCTTGCCCGAAATGGCTGCCAGCACTACGTGCTGTGAACCTTCGAGCTGAACCTTAAAAAACGCGTTGGGCTGTTTGTCAATAATCGTGCCCTCCGCCGGAATTAAATCATCTTTAGCCAAATAGTTTCTCCTTTGCCTCAACGAGGCATGGTGATTAAGAACTTAAGCGATGAGCATGAGGCTGAATATTCTCCAGCCTCGATGCTCATCACTAACTTACGCTAAGCCTTGGTGATTACCACCGGGGCTCGCGATTGCCGCCGCCACCGCCGCCGCCGCCGCCG
>DNND01000105.1:0-7077 GCA_003488005.1 Blastocatellia bacterium
CGCTACGCGGGTTTTGGAAACGCCTAGCCGCATTGACTTGATCAGACCTTCCTGAAGTTTATCGAACGTTTGCAGCGAAACTCGTCGCAAGCATTCCAGCCTTCTCCTTGTGGCCTTGTGAACGCATAGCGTATACTTCCATCAGTGTCGCCATGCTCGACACCCGACATTAGCCAGTCCTGCCCCACACGCGTTCTCGCCCCAGCTTGATCGCAATCCTTAATCACACAACTCTTTTTACGGAGCTCGCCTTAATTGAGCGCATCCATAGAATTCACCGAAGCAATACCTGACGCCCCGCTCCTCATCGACGCGCTGGTGCAGGGTCGTTACCGCATTGTCCGCAAACTTGGTCGCGGCGGTATGGGTGCTGTTTACGAAGCGGTGGACCAACGGTTGGGCATAACGGTTGCGCTGAAGGAAACGCTTTCGGCGGAACCTTCCATGCGCCGGCAGTTTGAGCACGAGGCTCGTCTGCTTGCGAGTTTGCAACATCCCGCGTTGCCGCGCGTAACGGACCACTTTGTCGAAGGCAATCGCGCGTTTCTGGTGATGCAATTCATCGCCGGCGTCGATCTCGCCAGAATCATTGCGCAGCAACCTGGACCATTCCCGCGCGATCAGGTGATTGCCTGGGCCGATCAGTTGCTGGACGCGCTAATCTATTTGCATTCTCACGACCGTCAGGTTATTCACCGGGACATCAAGCCGCACAATTTAAAACTCGCGGCCAGCGGCCAGATCGCGCTGCTCGATTTTGGTCTCGCCAGGGCAAAGTCCGCGGAAACATCGGTCACAGCGTCGCGGGGATTCTTTGGCTACACGCGGCAGTATGCGCCGCTCGAACAGATCGAGGACCGGCGCACCGATCCGCGCAGCGACATTTATGCGTTGGGTGCCACGCTCTATCACCTGCTGACAGGAATCAAACCACCCGACGCGCTGGAGCGCGCCTCGGCAGTCATCAACTCCGCGCCGGATCCGCTACAGCCAGCCAACAAGATTTATGCGGCGGTTGGTCAGCAGGTCGCTGCCATTCTGGGTAAGGCGATGGCGTTGCGCCCCGAGGAGCGCTATGCGAACGCTACAGATTTTCGCGAAGCGCTGCGACGCGTGGGCCGCATAAATGTTGGACCAGTCAAAGTAGAGATGAATGCGCCGGCGAAAACAGTTTCACAGCTTGAAGAAACCGTAGTTAGGCAAAAGGACAAGGCCGCGCCGCGCCTGGCTATGGTCGAGTCGCAACGCCGCTTTGGCCCTGTGGCGATCGCCGCTCTGCTGCTTATTGCCGGCGTGGTCGCTTTCGCAATTTTCTATAACTCGCAAGAGCGCAGTTCGACTAATGGAGACTCCAGTGAAGCTGTCGCGAGGATGCCAGATACTCGTGAGCCCACGCCCACATCGGCGAAAGCAGATCGCACGGGAGTTAACAACAGGGCTTTGAGCAATTCGAGGAGAGAAGTGAGCGATCGCGAGCAAGCCCACCAGCGCGCTAACGAAAAGAAAAAGGACGCGTCTGATCGCGAGCGTGCGGCCGAACTTGTTAACGAAAATAAGAGGGAAGCAAAGGATCGTGAACGCGCCAACGAGAAGAAAAAAGAAACGGCGCCTATGAACTCGCGTTCGGCGGTACTCAAATGGCAGAAGGCAGCGAATGCTAAACAAGCCAGGCGTTCGCTTGACGCGCCTACCCTGCGCCTGCCGAATCCGGAATTGGAAAATAATTTATCAGCGCCGTCGGGTGAATCGAGAGCAGGCGCCTTTGGCGCGGCAACTTCGGCGCCGAAATTCTTCCGCGCTGCTGACGGCACTTTGACAGTGAAGTTTTCCGACGGCTCAACCAGAGTTGTAAAGCCCGGCGAGCGAACCGCTCGGCCCGAGTAGCATCACGTGCGAGTTAGCTTAAGGTTAAAGAAGTCGTACGGAGTGGGCACAACAGCTTTCAGTCTTTGGCGACGTCCGAGAACAGACTGAAGGAATCTCTGACTAAGCTTTTCGACGCGTAGCGTCGGTGGAATTTAGCCCGGCGTTTCAACGCCGGGGTCAAATAGTTATCGAGTTTTCGTCGCGTAGCGACGATTGAATGCGTACCCTTCAGGCGTCGCTACGCGACGCTAATACTTTGTCGACCTTTCCCGGCCTTGAAAGGCCGGGCTAAACTCGTACTGACGCTAAGCGTCGAAGACTCTATCCGAGCGTCTGTGATATTTGACCTCACTTCAGCGCCTGGTCCAGCGACGATGAATCATCCAACAGAATCCATTCAACAATCGACAGCGGCAGGCTGCCGTTCTTGATCAAGTCATCGTGAAACTGGCCGAGACGAAAGTTTGCGCCCTGCTTGTCGCGATACTTGCCGAGTAACCGATTGATCTGCCACTTGCCGACCATGTAGTAAATCTTTTGCGTTGGACTTGCGGCCGCGCCGGCCGCTTCACCTGTCGCTGCTTCACGATCCAGCCCGCCCGCTTCCATGAAATAATTGACTGCCTGATCGAAAGTCCACTTGCCGGTTTGCAGATTTACATCGACGCCGATGCGTGCAGCGCGATAACGCGCCAGCCGCAGCACCTGTCCCTGCGATGCCGAGTTGACCGGATACAAACCGGTGCGCATCAGCATCTCTTCGCCGTACAGCGCCCAGCCTTCAACGAAAACTCCGTCGCCGTGCTGCCGCCGAATCTCATCCTTCAAATGATTCGCAATTGAGAGTTGCAGAAAGTGGCCGGGTATTCCTTCGTGGCCCAGGATCGGACGCGGGTCTTCAATGGCCGCGCGAATGTAAAAGTTTTTCGACTGCGGATTGTAAGTGGGAATGAAATAAAAGCCGCTGTCATCTTTATCGTAAACGCCGGGCGGATTCATAAAGCCGCCGGGACTGGTCGGCTTGAATGCCTCGGGCAGTTGGCGAATTTCAAATCGTCCGAGATAGGGAGGCAAGGTGACCAGGCGATTGGTTTTCAGGAAGTCGATCATCTCGGCTTCACGGCTTTCGTAAGCTTTCAAGAAAGCGGCCTGATCTTTCGGCACATTCGCGCTGCGTGCCGGATTCGGATCGGCTAGCGAAGGATCAGGCAGCATCGATTCGAGAGCGCGATAACGCGCCAACTCGGCCTGGCCCAGCATCTCAACTTGCTTGGCATCGATTGGCAGGTAATAAATATTTTTCAAGAGGTAGTTGTAGTTCTCTTCGCCCATCGGTTTCCACGCGGGCATTCCCGGCAAGCGCTTTTCCAGCCAATCCGCAAACCCATGAATTGAAACCAGTGCCGCATCGCGCGACTTGACGAGGTCGTTTTTTTCCGCCGGCGACATGTCTTTCGTAAGTGTCATGAGGCTGTCGGTAAAAAGACTGTCGATGGAGCGCGCGGAATCGATGGCGAGTTGCGCATAGAGCTGCACCGGTTTCGTCAGGTTGCTCTTGCCTTGTTCGATTACGAACGGCATCTGCTTCATACGGGCCGTTGCCGCCAGCGCGCGGTTGCGCGGCGTGTCGTATTCTTTTTTCAACAGCGAGAAGACGGCGTTACTGCATTCGTTGACGTACGTCTGCGGATCGCTCTCTTCAAAATTGATTACACGACTGAAGAAATCCGAGCCGTCAAGCTGAGCACGAAACAGCAGCCAGTCGATGCGATCGTCTTTGCTCCAATTGGCGGTCGGCATCGCGCGTACTTTTGCCAGCACTTCCTTGATGTAAAGCTTTCGCGCCAGCACTGCCGACAATGAATAGTCGGTGAGTTTGCTGTCCCAGGTGTGGAGTCCGGCGTCACTTGAGAAAACCGGAAACTGCTGATTGCGCCAGTTGTAGTAATCGTCAGCCAGCTTACGCAGGTCGGCCGGCGTCCTGGGCTGCTGGGCGCAAAGTGAATGCGGAAATGACAGAAGTGCTAAGCCAAGTATCAAGAAGACAAAAGTTTTCATTTGGGTTAGGCCTCAAAAGTGGCACAGACTTTTTAGTCGGTGCTGATTCAATGTTCTGGAACGACTCTATAGATCTCAACAAGTCTAAACTTGTGTGTGTATACCGCGAAGCGGTTCTGTAGCTTAGCCCAGGGTTGCCGCGTCGCGCGGCTACCCTGCGTCGAATTGCGGAAGAGGTTCCTACCCCGAAGGGGTTGCGTCTGCCGCTCAGAATTACCGACACAACCCCGTTGGGGTGCCATTGCTATTGTTAGATCCGTTCCCCAGGGTAGCCGCGAGGCGCGACAACCCTGGGCTAAGTTACCTAACCGCTTCGCGGTACAAATCACATTCAGACACGACCGGAGTTAGCTTTGGTCTGTGCCACCTCAAGCAGCGCGCGGGCGTTGCGCTGTAGTCCCGCCAGCTTTGCTCGCTTCATCGCACTACTACGGAAGCGTTCGGCATAAGTTTCAGGCGTCAGTTCGAGCACCTCGGAAAGTTCGGCATTAGCATTTCCCGCTCGCGGCTGAAACCGGGTCTCATCCGTCACCTGCGCAAAGCGGTTCCAGGGACAAACGTCCTGGCAGATGTCGCAACCGTAAAGCCAACCGTCGAGATTTTCTTTTACTTCCGCCGGGATTTCATCAGCGCGCAGCTCGATCGTCGCGTATGAAATGCATTTGTTTGAATCAAGGACGTAAGGTTCGACGATTGCGCCGGTTGGGCAGGCGTCGATACAAAGCGTGCAACTGCCACAGTGATCCTCGATCGGTTGCGTGTCGTACTCGAGTTCGAAATTCAGCAGCAACTCGCCAATGAAGACCCACGATCCATATTCGGTAGTGATGACGTTCGTATGTTTTCCCAGCCAGCCGAGCCCGGCGCGCACCGCCCAGGCCTTATCCATCATCGGCTGAATGTCTACGCAAACTTTTCCTTCCGCGCCCGGAATAATTTCCTTGATCCAGGAAAGCAGCGAGCGCAAGCGAGTGCCGACGACATCGTGGTAGTCGTCGCCCCACGCGTAACGTGACACCTTGCCGGTCTCGTCATCGCTTTCGTGCAGCGCAGGTGTGTAGTAGTTTTTGGCAACAACAATTACCGAGCGTGCGGCGGGAAAGAGTTTGCGCGGATCGGTGCGCATTTCCGGATCACGCGCCATCCATTTCATTTCGCCTTGATAGCCACGGCGCAGCCACTCGCCTAATTGATCGAATTCGCGATCGAGAGCGTGTGCCGGCACGATGCCTACTTTTTCAAAGCCTGCGGCGGCCGCGCGCTCCTTTATTAAACGCGCAAGCTCGCGCGGACTAGCCCAGCGGGACTGCCCCACCGGGGACCCCGCTTCCGACGTTGGAATTTTGTCTGATGGATGAACGAATGCAATCCCGGACATTTCATCCGTAGCATACGTTTGTGGATGTGCGTGCGTCTACCGGGAAACGGTTGGCGTCGATCCGGCCTGGGGCAATGATGCGCCAGGCCTTTTCCTTATTGAATCTTTTGCAGCGTCACCGTCGTCAGCGGCGAGTTACCGCCGGTCCGATTGTAAGATAGCCAATAGCCTGCTTTAGGAAAACGCAACATCTTGTAAACAGAGCCGTCAGCCTTGGCTTCAACCTCTGCGCCTAAGACCTGTTTGCTAGTCGGAACGCTGGTGCCCGCAGTCAAAAAGTCGGCGGAGATTGTGACTACCTTGCGCGTTTTGTCATAAACAATCTGCGCAGTCTCGGATTCGCCAAAAAGATAAAAGTCCTGCTCGTCGCTCTTATCTTTCGGGTCGCCAAGTTTCTTGCGTACTTCGTCGGCGAGCATCCCAAGTTGAATGCCGCGATAGTCATGAATCACAGAGCTATCGTCTTCGGCTTTGCGCTGAGACTGCGCGATTGGCACGGTCAACACCGAAGCCAGCGCCGCGCCCAGAACCACCATAGTGAAAACGCGCACGCACGCGGGAGGAACAATCATTAGCTTAGTCATCAGGATTTCTCCCCTAGAAGAAATTATTGGGGTCCCCGCGCGTGCAGCCCGCGTGGGGTGGAAGTGCGGTCAGACAGCGCCCAAAGGATTCGCAAGATGCGCTTGGTATTGGATGTGGGCGTTGGCGCTGGCCGCCAGTTAATTCAACTGCTGCGCACGATATCGCCAACAATTCTGGATGTCAATGATTTGCTGGTACCTTTCGCGGCGCTGCCGCCTGGCGTCCGAAGGCCTGGCGTTCGACTGAGAAAGCACGAAAAAGTGTTACTCAAACTATTGACTCCGCGCCCGATTTGGCATAGAAGCAACATGCTTTTCCCAACAATTTGCTTTCGTCGGCGTGCGACCACGCCAAGGAGTTAATCAATGAAACGAACTGTCTTTTTGGGCGCCTGCTCCCTGGGGTTGTCGGTGTTGCTGCTGAGCGGTTGCCAGCCTGCAGCTAATACCAATCAACCGGTAGTTGTTGCCAGCCCTTCACCAGAGAGGGTTGATACAGCTTCAATTCAAACAGAACTACTGCGCATTGAAAATGACTGGCCGCGCATAATTAAAGAAAAAGACACAGCCGCCGTCGAGCGCATCGAAGCCGACGATGCAGTCTTTATTTACCCGGATGGATCTTTAGGCAACAAGGCCCAAGACTTAAAGGACGTTGCCGATGGAGCACTAATAGCCGATTCGTGGCAGGTTGCCGATCTGCAAGTGACGGTGATCGACGCCGATTCCGCGTTTACCATCGGTCGAAACATTGTGACCAACGGCAAGTACAAAATGGCCAATGGTAAAACCGTCAACATTCCGAGCCAAACACGGTTCCTGGACACTTACGCGCGGCGCAATGGCGAATGGAAAATTGTCGCCGCGGCAAGCGTACCGATAATGGCGCCAACGGCTGCTGCATCGCCTACGATGACGGCGTCACCGGCCATGTCGCCAACGGTAAAACCGTCGCCGGCAGTGAAACCATCGCCCGCGATGACCCGTACGCCAGTGGTCAGACCTTCGCCAGCGGTGACACCGTAAGGTGAAGTGAATCGTAAATCGTGAATTGTAAATAGAGAAAACAACAACTCGTTGTTAACATTCGGGCTGCGATGGACCAGGTTTATCGCAGCCCGATTGCTTCGTCCCATGAAAGCTTTGCCCTAGAAGCACGCCTTGGCGCGGCTTCGGCTTTGCCGCCTGATG
>DNND01000105.1:7390-7545 GCA_003488005.1 Blastocatellia bacterium
CGCCTGATGTGCGGCGGTGGCTACGCCCCGCCGTAAAGGTACTTTTCATTTGGGCTGTGCCCTTGGGTGCGGCCTTCGGCCCAATAAGTCAAAAGCTTAGGGGCATAGCCCGAAAACAATGTGGCTGCTGTGGGCGGGGCATAGCCACCGCCGCA
>DNND01000105.1:7846-19339 GCA_003488005.1 Blastocatellia bacterium
GCCACCGCCGCACATCAGGCGGCGAAGCCGAACCTGACATGGCCCACTCATTTGAAGCAAAGCTGTCCAGAATGTCTGTGGAACTTATTCAGCGTTCTTCTTCGTCTTGCGAAACTTTCTGATGAGTAAATCTCGCTTCAGAGGACTGAGATGGCGAATGAAGAGGATGCCATCGTTATGATCAGTTTCGTGCAGGAAGCAGCTATATCGACGTTATAGGAACTGTAGCGGTAATCCACGCATTTCGTGGAATGGAGTGTGTAACGTTAAGAGACTCTCTCTGGAGGCAAGCGTGGGCAGGGTCGGAAATCCAGTAAACCGTGTTCATTGACAAGGGGTCGAATTTTTCAAGAACGCCTAGGATATAACTTGTTCCGTAGCGCTCTGCCTGTTGCCACTCTCGCGAGGTAAAGGCGGGTGTGCAAAACCCTGCTGAACTCTTAACCTCGACGTAGATGGTTCTTCTACCTCTTTGGGCTAACAGGTCGTACCCAAGTTGTTGACGAGATACGTCATAAACGGTCCATCCATTCTGCTGCAGCAAGGAAAATACAAACCGCTCGGCGTCCCAACCTGTGTTCACGTTTGGAGGTGGGGCTGGCGTTCCCGTTAGAACAGGAGCCCGAACAATTGACGACCTCAGTCGAGTTGCTGCAGAAGGCCTTCCTCCACGCCTAGCAACAGTAGAGAGAGCAACGCGTCTGTACCCAAGACTTCGGAATCGACGAAGCAGATCGGCGTTAAGCGGGTGTGTTGGCGAATCATCGAAGTAACTGTGAAACTCATTCGTCCCAAAATTGAAATCATTCATGAGGTCGTCTAGATCGATCTCTTTTCGTCCTCCTAGCCGCAAACTTGGATCGGCTTCATGGTAAAGGGCAACGGCGGTAGGCAGTGCGGGTAGTCGATTACCGCCGGGTGTTACGTAAGCAGCAAAATTGGAAACGTTGAAAACGTCAACCGCTGCATAACCAGCGCCGCTTGGATCAATACGCAACCATTTCCTATGACTCTCGTTTCGGTACCTCGCGCTGGTTGGGCACAGACTACAAGTAGAACCGGCTAAACCTCCCACCCCTGCGGGTGAAAGATGGCGACAATCTATCCTATCCTGGTCGAGGAACGTTTGACTGGCAAGGTCATGCGGCGGGGCATAGCAACCGATCCCTTTTTGAAGATTGAAGTTGTTCCGCCAAGTATTCTGCGGTGTCGTATTGTTTAGTCCAATTAATCCGGTCCTGGCAAGGTAACGGTCCTCGAAGAGTACTAGGACACAGTCATTGCTAGGCCTATTAGCTTTGGCATAGAGGTCATCAAGCATTGTCTGAAGCACTTCTGTCGAAACAAAAGAGTTTGAGAACATGCTTGGAATCTCATTCTGATAAAACTTTAGTCCAAGAAAAAGTTGTACAAATCGTCCTTTGTAACCTGCACCGGCACCGGTCTTAAAGCGCCTTAAGCACTCTAATGAGGCGGAGTAAAGGCGACGGTTAGTAACATCAATCATAACGCGGCCGACCTACGAATGCATAAAGAAGAGATATATTCCCTCGCTGTTAGCTGTCCTCTTACTAATTGTTGATAGGGATTAGTGGGTTCCTTCTCATATTCCAGATTACTCCCATCCTGGCCCGGCCTTAAGGAAGGAAGATCATCCAAAGCCTCCTTTGAAGTTACCGTTGGTGGGAGCTTTTCGAAAAGGCCAGACTTCTCCTCAAAAGATGTTGTCGGAACCGGTGGCGGTACTTGTTGCTCTTCCCTCAGACCGACCATAAACACACGCTTACGGCGTTGGGGGATTCCAAATAGCTCTGATTGAAGGATCCACGTACTAACAGAATAACCGCTAACCCCTAGAACCTCTCTTATCAACTTGTATACTTCTCCACCCCCCATATTGAGCAGCCCGGGAACGTTCTCGAAAACAAAACCATCCGGCCTGAGCTCTTTCAAAAGAGCAGCATAGGGTATGAATAGATTATTGCGATCGTCGTCCATTGATCTGCGCTTACCCGCAGTTGAAAACCCTTGGCATGGTGGGCCTCCCAAAATGAAAGTCGGCGCGCCTCCGGCGGCATGAAAACCTTCGCGTCCCTTTTCGACGACTGCACGAAAGACGAGATCCTGCTGAATATCACCTGAAATCGTCTCCGCCGTTAAATTCTGTTCATAAGTTTTGAGAGCATCGGCATCTTTATCATTCGCGAGGATTCCGCGCCAACCACTCCATTCGAACCCGAGCGCTAATCCTCCGGCGCCGCAAAATAAGTCGATGAAGACCCCTTTATTAGCCAAGCATTCAGCAACATGGTATGCAAGTATCGGCGGCACAGCGTTTCCAATTTGTTTGTTCACTGCACCACGGCTTCCCACAAACAGGAAATGGTCAGGGAAACTCTGAAGTCGAGCGGCCTCTCGTTGTGAGATCATCCTGTCTTCACCGTAATGTACGAAGCAGCCGTTCCCGGGCCGATTAAAATAAGTGTTTATCGTATATGAAGGTTTGTGCGGGTTGAGTCGACCATAATAAGTGGAGCGACTGCCCTCGCCTGCCTCGAAGCTACGGCGTATCTGTTTCAAGCGTTCAGACGAAACTGTTGATGGTATGTTTTTCCAGCTCCCTCCCGGAGGGACATGGCGGATCATTTCCAAGTCCAGGGTACTCAAGGATGGTGTGAAGTGGTTTGAGATGCTCATCTAGTTAGCCTCGCACTAATGCTTAGCATTCCATAAGTGTGAGTCCAATAGATGCCTGGTATGAGGTTCAGGTAGTAACGGGAAGAAAGTCAGCAATTCTCGAAATCTTGGTTTTGCAAGCCCATAGGCTTTTGCAACGGCGACTTCAAAATGAACACCCGCCCTTAAGTCGCCACTGAGACACTTATCCACCCAGGTAGATAGAGATAGCACTATGTTCCGGTTGGTGAGTTCGGGGATATGTACTCGTCTAACAGCTCCGAGTGAAACATGAGCAGTCGCCAGTAGCGCGCGAACTTGAACCTCAAAGGCTATGGAGTTCATGATCGCCAACAATGCTTTCAGCTTGGTGGTATCGTCATCACGAAAGAACGCGACGTTTAAAGAATTACCGGTGACCCAACTCGCAG
The DNA here is from genome assembly GCA_003488005.1 of Blastocatellia bacterium. GTDB lineage: Bacteria > Acidobacteriota > Blastocatellia > Pyrinomonadales > Pyrinomonadaceae > PSRF01. The sequence goes on from DNND01000105.1 coordinate 10,954, forward strand.
GAATCATTGTTGCATGCATACGTCTCGCTTGGTTCGGTCGTGCCACATCCCGCCATACTAATCGGCTATGCGAAGCACTCGGTGGAATTCTCGGGCCGTTAGCCCGAATGAACAGTTTTGGCTGCTCAGCTATTGTGAATCGCTGTATCATCTGTCCTTTAAGGAAGGGATGCCTTCCTCTTGTAGTTAAGAACGCGTGACGGTCTGTTTCGTCGAGTTCGCGTCCCGCCCATAAGGAATCGGGATTTGATTCTAATTCAGCAAGACGAGGTAGGTTGCTAAAGGCTGAAAGGATTTCGAATCCGCCGGCTCCAAGCTGGAGCGGCAAACAATAACCAGTGCTCTTAACCATTTTCCGCGTAAGCCTGACTCTTCTTGCATCGGCTAGCTCACCTGAGGAATTGTAAACGGAAATAACAGGACAGAGCCTTTGAGGGGGGCGCTTCTTTGCTACAAAAGTGACAGATGGTTGATCTACCTTTTTGAAGAATCTGCCTTCCGCTGGGAAGTACGCCAAATCCGTAAGCTCATAATTGCTTACGATTGTCCTCCTCAAATTCTCGGACACTTGATCGGCGAAGAGAGATAGCGGGGAAACCACTGCACAGATGCCCTCTTTTCTGACTAAGAGCATCGCCGCTTCCGTGCCAACTCGAGAAAGATTTGTGCCCCACCCAGAAAACTTTCGACTTGGCTGAGAGAGAGGATATTGGTGACTGATAAACTCGTCCTCACTCTTTAGCTTGGAGAGGTAGAGATCGCGATCGCTTCCTGTTAGGTGCTTAAGTTCACGGCGGTCGGGCTTCAAAATCTCCCATGGCGGATTAGTAACTACTAAGTCGAATTCTTCGGCGAAGGTTGAAGCCACACGAAATGTATCACAGACTCTCGTCCGTAAAATGATGGGGATCCCGCAAGAGGAAGCAAAAAGACGAACATTTCGGCGGGCAAGTTTTAATACTTGCGAGTCGCGCTCCCATAGGGATATCCGCAGGAGTTTCTCCCACCCAATGTTTGACAATCCTTGAAGGAGGGCTACGATCAAGCGGCCATCACCAGCGAAAGGGTCAACCACACTAATAGGCTTTAAGGGCAGAAGGTTAACCAATGCGTTTACTAGGTGAGTAGCGATTGTAGGAGGAGTGAAAAATTGGCCGACTGCTCTTGAGAACAAGGTTTTATTGCCAACCCTAATCGCCTGGTATTTGGGTTGATCGACTATCGCAGAGTAATGCTCTTTCGATTCGCTCTGTAAGGGTTGCTTTGCTTCCATGAAATTTCAGGAGATTCTACTACAGGTTCGCCTCTATGAGCCGGAAGTTTTAACCAGCTTTACACGGGCGCTTCACCATTCAAGATTGAAAGATGGAATGCGAACTTTGCATGGGCTCCGATCAATTTGACGTAACGAGTAGGCGCTTGGCATATGGTGGATAGTTATTATCACTAGTCTTTCTTTAGTTTGCGAAACTTCCGAACGAGCAAGTCTCGCCGCAGCGGACTGAGATGGCGAATGAAGAGGATGCCATCGTTATGATCGGTTTCGTGCAGGAAGCAACGCGCCGCGAGGCCGGTAACCTCTTTTTCAAAAAACTTTCCATTAACGTCCTGCGCTCGTAGTTTCACTTTGGCGGCTCGTTTAAGCTCAGCGTGAATCGCCCCAACAGATAAGCAGCCTTCTTCACCATCCTGTTCGCCTTCCGCGGAAATGATTTCCGGATTGGCAGCAACCAGTTTTATTCCATCGCAATCCATCACAAACAAACGCAGCGGCAAGCCGATCTGTTGCGCCGCCAGACCGACGCCGCGGGCTTCATACATCGTCTCGAACATATCGCGCGTCAACTGTTCGAGTTCGGAATCAAAGTTGACTACCGGCTCGCCCGCTTCCAAAAGCACGGCGGCGGGATAGTCAACGATCGGTCTTGTCGCCATAAGCGAAAATTGAGTTCTATAAGATTAGTGACCGAAGGAACTTAAACGCGCTCCCCCTTACAGTCAGGCCGCATTGTGGCACATGTGGGCGCTAATCTCGGTGGAATCTGACCAATCCCATTAATGAAGCAAACCATAATTGACCCAACGTTATTATAAGTTAAGGTCGTTTTTTGAAATAAGAACCCGGTCTTGAATGCCTCTTAAAAGAATGCTGAGAGTTGTATGGCGATCATGGGAAGACCCGCTAAGCGGATGCCAACCGTTCTTGCTCTGGCTCGCTTAGGAAACTAGCGGGTTCGACGATCTTGCCGGCGATGGCGGAAGCGGCGACGACGTAAGGTGAAGCGAGATAAAGCTTGCCTGGACCACTGCGGCCGGGGAAGTTTCTATTTTGCGCGCTGACGGTGACCGTCTCGGCAGACGGAGACGCTCCGGGTCCGGCGTTGATGCAGGCGCCGCAACTGGGATCAATCAACTCAGCGCCCGCCCGCTCAAAAATTTCAATATAGCCACGGTCGCGCGCGTATTGTTTGATCTTTTGTGATCCGAACTGAAGATAGAGATGAACTCCCGGCGCGACGCGCTTGCCTTGATCAAGCGCGTTCTGCAAGACCTCGGCGTACATGTCCATGTCCGCCATCTTGCCGCCGGTGCAACTGCCGCCATACGCCGCATCAATGCGCACTTCTTCGGGGAGCTGATCGATGGGAATGCCGTTGCGCGGATCGCCCGGCGTCGCCACCATCGGCCGAATCTCATTAAGATTGATCTCAAACACCGCGGCGTATTCGGCGTCAGGGTCGCTGAAAGTAAAACCTTTGCGCACTTCATCCGCAGCGAGCCCGCGCATCTTCACAATGTACTCGAGCGTGACCTCATCGGGCTCAATGATGCCGGTCGTGCCCCCCGCTTCAACCGACATGTTAGTCAAGGTCGCCCGCTCATCCATGGGCCAGTTCTTTAAGTCCTCGCCGGCAAACTCAAGAACCTTAGCGATGCCTTTGCTCGTCTTCATGTAGTCACTGGCCAGGATGTAAAGCATTACATCTTTTGCGGCAACGTCCGCGCGCTTTCGTCCTTTCAAAACGTAGCGCACAGTTTCCGGCACGCGAATGCGAATGTCTTTCGCATACCAGGCATTAGCCATGTCAGTCGAGCCGACACCGAACGCGAAACAGCCAAGCACGCCTGCCATGCAAGTGTGCGAATCGGTGCCGATCACAATCTGACCCGGCAAGGCGAGGTCTTCGACGACGGCGTTGTGGCAGATTGCCTCCGAGCCGCCTTCAGGATTTTCGCCGTAGAGCCGTATGCCCTGCTTCGTAGTGAAATCTTCCTGCGTGGTGGCCAGACCTTCGGCCTTTTCCAACAGGCCCATGTCGCGGTGCTTTTGCGACATGACGCGGCCAAGAAAAGTCAGATGATCACGAAAGGCAAAAACGGATTCTGGTTCCGTTACCCGCGCGTCTGGGCCAAGCGCTTGTTTCAGTAAAGACTCAGCCATCGGCGTGACGTACTCATGCGAAAAGCGCACATCGGCGGCGGCAAACAAAGCATCACCTGGCTTCACTGCCTCAACACCGATCTTGCCGGCAGTCACAAACGCATGACGCGCGATTATCTTTTCGACGATAGTCATCGGCCGCGCTTTTGTTTCCAGAGGCGGCGGTGAAACTTTGCCGGCGAGCCGGGCCTTGTTGTAGTTAAACAAGCCACCATGCTCGACAATAGCTTGCGCGATTGGATCCAGGCCGTCAGTAAATTCGCTTAGCGGAATCTCTTCGCCTTTGCGAATGCGCTGGACCAGGCCAAAATCATTCGAAGTCAGCAGTCCGATGTTTTGCGAGTTCTGACCGTAAATTTTTTCGATGCTCTTAGCGATCACCAATTGAATTCCCGCCCACTTTTCGGCGTAAGGCGCAGTTTCGCGAGATGAGCCACAGCCTTTGGACAAACCGGAAACGACAACGGCAAAACCGCCCTGCTTCACTTCGTCTTTCTTCACCGCGCCTTCGCGCATGCCGACGTAAACATATTGACCAAGCGTTTCATCGTAGTAAAAGCAGACCCAGCCGGGCGTGATCTCATCCGTCGAGATGTTGCTCATCAACGGCAGATCATCGTTCGCCAGGCGTGCGGCAAGTTGAGCTTCAATTTCCCCGCGCTCGTCGCCCTGTGCCTCGAGTTGTTGACGAATAAGCGAAGTGTCTTCGGTTAGGAAAAGAATGCGCCCGTTGAAACTGACCTTTTCAGATAACTGCGAAACCTTATCGGAACTCATTAATACTCCTCGGCAAAAGCAAATGCTGTTAGCCTCATTATAACCTCGGCTCGCAAAAGGTTCGAATGGACCTCAGGACAGAAACGGAATTAGCCGCGGATTTACGCGAATAACACGGATGTGATTAAAGTCTTCTGAGTGATTGGTATTTTCAGATCGGCGTCGATCCGCGCGCATCTGCGGCTAAAGCTTATGCTTGGTGGCCTTCATCATACTGCATCGCGCCGACGACGTTGCCTTCGGTGTCTTCGAAAAAGATGAGCGTGCCCACAGAAGGAATATGAAACTTGGGCATCACGATCTTTCCGCCGTTGGCCTCGACGGCTTTGATTGTTTCATCGATTGAATCCACGCCCAGCGTGCATTCGAATCCAAACATTGGTTTGCCGGCGACGACTTCGCGACGCCCTTGCAGCGCGCCACCAACGCCCGGGTTGTCATCAGTCCCCGTCTTGATGAGAAAAAACCCCGGCGGTCCCCAGGCGGTAAATTGCCAGCCGAATGCCTCTTCATAAAAGTTGCGCGCGCGCTCAACATCGTCGGCATGAACCGCAAAGTGTTTTAGGTTACTTGGCATAGTGTTAGTTTCCTTTAAACAGTGAGTCTCGGGCCCAGTCTTTCATAGCGGCATATTCTTTAGTGGTCAGTACCGCCTGCGGTAGCGGGTGGGTTTCTTGATTGCCCATTGTGAATTGCAGAATGCCGACTGCCGGCGAATCGAGTAGGGAATCGTAAAGCGGAAAATCACAAAACCCACCCGCTACCGCAGGCGGTACTGACCTCATGTCACCGGGTTGGCATCAGCTCAGAGTGAAGTCTATGCCACTATCCGGATCTTGCGGGCTGCTAATATCACCATTCTTCTTTCGGCGCAATCCCAGGAAACTCTTGTTGTGACAACAAGGAAAGTTGTAGGATTAGCGCGCTTCAAAACACTTTCTGACGCCTTCGTATAATAAAGACTTTCCAAACTCTTCTTAGTGGAGCAATCAATGCGAAATAGAAACTGTCTTACTTTAATCTTCGTCGTTCTGTCCGCAAGCGCCATTCAAGCGCAACAATCACTGGACGCCATGATCGATCGCAACCTCGCGTCGCTCGTAGCAACGTACAAAACGCTGCATGCCGCACCCGAGTTGTCGCATCATGAAGAAAAAACTTCGACGTTCTTTGCGGCGCAGTTGCGCGGAATGGGCTATGAAGTAACTGAGCGCATTGGCAAGTACGAAAACCCGGCATTTACCAGCTACGGTGTGGTTGCACTGATGAAGAATGGGCCCGGACCGGTGGTGTTGATTCGCACCGAACTCGACGGCTTGCCGGTGAATGAAAAGACCGGACTGCCGTATGCCAGCACAGTCAAAACAAAAAATGAGGCGGGCGATGAAGTGAGTGTTATGCATGCTTGTGGGCACGATGTTCATATCACCAGCATGCTCGGCACCGCCAAGATGCTTGCCGAACTGAAGGATCAATGGCACGGCACATTGATTATCCTGGGCCAGCCCGCCGAAGAAACTGTGGATGGAGCGCGTGCCATGATGCGCGATGGTCTCTATCAAAAGTTTCCCAAGCCTGATTTCGTGGTGGCGCTTCATGACCATTCTGACCTGGAAGCAGGAAAGGTCGGTTACACGCCTGGGTATTCACTCGCCAGCGGCGACTCTGTGGACATAAAAATTCGCGGCGTGGGCGGACATGGCGCTGCTCCGGAAACGACAAAGGATCCAATCGTAGTCGCCGCGGAAATAGTTTTGGCGCTGCAAACAATCGTGAGCAGGGAAAATTCGCCGTTGGATCCGGCCGTTATCACCGTTGGCTCGATTCACGGAGGCAGCAAACACAACATCATTCCTGATGAAGTTAATCTACAGCTCACGGTGCGCGCGTATCGGGAAGAAGTGAGAAAAAGAATGTTGGCCTCGATCGAGCGGATCGCAAAAGGGATCGCCCTGGCTGCGGGTATTCCCGCCGATCGCGCTCCAATTGTCACGGTCAGCAACACTATGTTTACCGCCGCCACGTACAACGATCCGGCATTGACTGAACGATTGGCGGGAGTTTTCACGCGCGCGCTGGGAGCGGAGAATGTAGTCAAGCTGCCGCCGCTAATGGCGAGTGAAGATTTTGGTTACTTTAGTATGGACAAAACAATTCCTTCCGTTGATTTTTCTTTGGGCGCCGTTGAACCGGAAAAAGTGAAGCAAAGTAAGGCAACAGGAATACCGCTACCTTCGCTGCATTCCGCATTATTTGCGCCGCTGCCGGAACCGACGCTGCGCACCGGCGTGAAGGCAATGACGTCGGTTGTTTTGGATCTTATGAAGAAATGAGAAACACGTAAATCGTGAATCGTAAATCGTAAATAGATAAGAAAGAAAACAAAGCGTAGAAAACAGGAGACAGGAGATAGGAGATAGGAGATAGGAGATAGGAGACAGGGCGAATCCCCTAAATTGGGTATTCACAAATCGTAAGTTGACGAAGCCGGTTGTTTTCAATTTGGCTTCTGGCCGTCTTGACTTCTGTCTTCAACGATTCACGATTCACGATTCACGATTTACGACCAAAAATGGACATCGAATCAGTTCGCAGCTTCTGTCTCTCCTTACCGCACGTGGATGAAAAAGTGCAGTGGGGCAACGATCTGCTGTTTCGCATTGGCGAAAAAATGTTTGCAGTCGTCTCGCTTGAGCCAAGCTTGGACCACTGCATGTCATTCAAATGCACGCTTGAGAAGTTCGCCGAGCTGGTAGAACAAGACGGCATTTACCCTGCTCCCTACGTCGCCCGTTATCACTGGGTCGCGTTGAAGCGGTTCGATGCTTTGCCTGCCAGCGAATTGAAGGAGCTGCTGCGCACTGCTTATGGACTTGTGTACGAGAAACTGCCGGGAAATACTAAGCGGCAACTCGAAACGGTGAAGGCTGCTGCCACCAGCAAGAAACGCCCGCGCCGCTAGACCTCGCCCTTTATTCCCCAATCGTCTCGCTGTGTAGCTATGGAAAAGCTGATTGCTAGTCACCTATGGAAAAGCTTGTACTCTGAACTGCTTGTGCGTACCGATGGAAAAGGCTTCATTGAAACCTACCGCAAGATTGTGCGTAGATAACAATCAGAAATTGGCCCACAACAACCAGCGGACAGATGGACATGAGCAGCTTCGGATCAGCACATGCGGTAAAGGATTTGAGTGAAGACTTTTTCAGATCCGTGTGCATCCGCGTTAATCTGCGGCGAGATTAGTTCCCATGCCTTTTTTCGAAGCCATCAAACTTGCGGTCTCGGCGATACTCGCCCACAAGCTCCGTTCGTTTCTCACGTTGCTGGGCGTGATTTTTGGTGTTGCAACCGTGATCGTCGTGGTTTCGCTGATCGAAGGCTTTAACGCGTACGTCGACGAGAAAATTGCAAACATCGGCACGAATGCATTCGCCGTGCAGAAATATTCAATCGAAGATTTCTCAAGCGTGGCTGCGCTCAATGCTGCGCGCCGGCGCAACAAAGATGTGACGCTCGATGACGCTGCGGCCCTGGCTGCGCGCTCCGGATCGATCCAGGACGTTGGCGCGCAGGAAGACAGCGCCGGTGATGTGAAGTTTGGACCAATAAATCTTTTTCGCGTTCACATCAGCGCCACTACACCCAACATCGCCGACATCGAACGTATCGAAACGCGCGAGGGCCGCTACTTCAACAAGGTTGATGAGGACGAACGGCGCAGCGTTACTTTTGTCGGCGCTGACGTAGCCGATAAGTTGTTTCCGACCGCGAACCCGTTGGGCCAAACCATTCGTATCGACGGCCGTTCGTTCGAGATCATTGGCGTAGGAAAAGCCAAAGGGTCAGTCTTTGGGCAGCCGCAGGACATGTATGTCTCGATGCCGCTGTCTACCTTTCTCGCGTTCTACGGTTCCCGTCGCTCGATTAACCTAAGCGTTACTTCGACCAGTCAGGAAACTTATGATGACGCCGTTGAAGAAGCGCGCGTCGTGATGCGAACACGCCGCAAACTGGCGGCCAGCGAAAAGGACAACTTCGGAATTATTACTCCCAGCGCGATTAATGAACTGCGCGACAAGATCTTTGGCACTATCCAGGTGGCAGCAATTGGCATCACTTCCATATCGCTGGTAGTTGGCGGCATCGTTATCATGAACATCATGC